>DASTXB010000017.1:0-104036 GCA_035765695.1 Nocardioides sp.
ACCCACCATCACGTGCGCGAGGGGGGAGTTGAACCCCCACGTCCTTTCGGACACACGGACCTGAACCGTGCGCGTCTGCCTATTCCGCCACTCGCGCGTGAAGCGGGCTCAGGCTATCCCAGCGCGTCGGTTTGGCCCAAACCGGGGCGACGGGGCCCGTCCCGTTACGATCGACGCAACCCGGCGGGTGCCGGGCAGCTCTGCTTGCCGTGACGAGGTCGACAGTCGGGGGACCTCCTCGTCCGGTTTGACCGGCCCGTCAGCGGGCACGACCACCGGGACTGCGGAAGGAGCGGTAGTGGGCGGATTGCAGCGCCTCGAGCACCGGCTCGAGCAGATGATCTCGGGCGCGTTCGCGAAGGCCTTCCGCTCCGCGGTGCAGCCGGTCGAGATCTCGGCCGCGCTCCAGCGCGAGTGCGACAACAACGCCCAGATCCTGTCCCGCGACCGCCGCCTGGTGCCCAACGACTTCCATGTCGAGCTGTCCCGCACCGACCTCGACCGGCTCTCGGCGTACGACGCCGCGCTGGCCGAGGAGATGGCGAGCCAGCTCAAGGCCCACGCCGACCAGCAGGGCTACGCCTTCCCGGGGCCGATCACGATCGCCTTCGAGCCCGCCGAGGACCTCACCACCGGCCGGTTCCGGATCCGCAGCCGCGCCCAGGCGAAGGTCACCAGCCAGGCCACGCAGACGCAGGTCGGGCGGGCCCGCGCGGTGCTCGAGGTCAACGGCACCCGGCACCCGCTGCAGCCCCCCGGACTGGTGGTCGGCCGCGGCACCGAGGCCGACGTCCGGATCAACGATCCCGGTGTGAGCCGGCGGCACGTGGAGTTCGTCGTCGAGGGCGGCGGCGCCGGCCTGGTCATCAAGGCCGTCGACCTCGGCTCCACCAACGGCATGCTCGTCGACGGCCACCGGATCACCGCGACCGGCGTCCACGACGGGACCCAGGTGAAGATCGGCAACACCACGATGACCGTCCGGGTCCTCGAGGAGGCCTGAGCCTTGTCCGAGCTGACGCTGTTCCTCATCCGGGTCGCCTACCTGGCGATCCTGTGGATCTTCGTGCTCTCCGCGATCTCGGTGATCCGCTCCGACATGTTCGGCGCGCGCGTCCCCGAGGCGGCCCGCGGCGCCCGCACCGGCAAGGCCCCCAAGCCGCCGAAGCAGCCCAGCCGGCGCAAGGGCGCTCCCACGCACGTCCTGGTGACGGCGGGGTCGAGCTCCGGCGAGCGCGCCGAGCTCGCCCAGGCCCCGATCCTCATCGGCCGCGGCGCGGACGCCGCGATCCGCCTCGACGACGACTACGTGTCCACCCGGCACGCGCGGATCGCCGCCTCGGGCGACCAGTGGTTCGTCGAGGACCTCGGCTCCACCAACGGCACGTACGTCGGGACGGTGCGGATCACCCAACCGACCACGATCACCGTCGGCACCCAGGTCCGGATCGGGAAGACGGTCCTGGAGCTCAGGAAGTAACCCGCGATGACCGCGACCCCCGAGGGCACTCCCGTCGCCGCTCCCGAGGCCGGGGCGGCGATGCGCCTGCACTTCGCCGCCGTCTCCGACGTCGGCCGCGTCCGCAAGGACAACCAGGACTCCGGGTACGCCGGCCCCTGGCTGATCGCGGTCTGCGACGGCGTCGGCGGCGCCGCGCGGGGCGACATCGCCTCGGCGACCGCGATCTCCCAGCTGCGCAAGATCGACGTACCGCCCTCCGACGACCCCGACCACGACCTGCTGGCCCGGCTCGCGGGGGCGCTGCACCGGGCGCACGACCGGATCGGCGAGCTCGTCGACGAGGACCCGGCCCTCAACGGCACCAGCACCACCGCCACCCTCGCGCTCTTCGACGGGTCCCGGGTGGGCATCGGCCACGTCGGCGACAGCCGCGGCTACCTCTACCGCAACGGGGAGATCAGCCAGATCACCTCGGACCACACGTTCGTGCAGACGCTCATCGACGAGGGCCGGATCACCGAGGACGAGGCACGCGTGCACCCGCACCGCAACCTGATCCTCAAGGCGCTCGACGGCGTGCACGAGGCCGAGCCGGACCTGTTCGTCCTCGAGCTGCTGCCCGGCGACCGATTGCTGCTGTGCAGCGACGGCGCCAGCGGCGTGCTGCCCGACGGCCGGCTCGCCGACATCCTCAGCGGCGGCAGCCCGGAGTACGCCGCGATCGAGCTGGTCCGCGCGAGCCTCGAGGCCGGCAGCAGCGACAACGTCACCTGCCTGGTCGCCGACGTGGTCCCCGACGACGGCAGCCCGTTCGCCGAGCCGCTGGTCGTCGGCGCCGCCGCCGAGCGACGCTCGGCGCAGCGCGGCCGCAGCGGCATGGGCGGGCTGTTCCGCGGCCACCGCTCCGGCGACACCGGCGAGCTCGAGCCGGTGCAGGCCGACATCCCCGACGACCTCCCCGAGTTCGCGATCACCGCCGACCCGATCGACCCCGAGGCGGCGCGCTACGCCCCCCGGCCGCCGCGCCGGTTCGTGTGGCTCAAGCGCGTGCTCGCGCTCCTGCTCCTCGCCGGCCTGGTGTGGATCGGGCTCGCCTGGGCGTACTCCTGGACCCAGGACCAGTACTACGTCGGCGAGCAGGACGGCACCGTCGTCATCTACCGCGGGGTGAACACCGAGCTCGCCGGATTCGAGCTCTCCGAGCCGTACGAGACCACCGACGTGCAGCTGGACCGCCTCAGCGAGATCGAGGCCGACCGGGTCCGCGAGGGCATCGCCTACGACACCCTCGAGGACGCCGAGGCCAAGGTCCAGAACCTCGCCTCCCACCAGGACACGGAGGCCACGTCCTGATGGTGCAGCAGGGTTCGCTCATGGGTTTCGTGCACCGGCGCCGCCGGGGCGCGGAGCTGTTCCTGCTCGTCCTCGCGCTCGCGGTCGGCATCGGCGCGTACGTCGCGGTCGGGCTCGGGGTCGACCAGGAGGTCCCCGCCAACCTCTTCGCGTACGGCGGCTGGCTGGCCGCGCTGCTCATCGGCTCGCACGTGGTGATCCGCGTGGTCGCGCCGTACGCCGACCCGGTGCTGCTGCCGGTGGTCGGCGCCCTCAACGGCCTGGGGCTCGCGGTGATCCACCGGCTCGACCTCGCCGCGGAGGCCGCCGGCAAGCCGCACGCGTATGCCCAGCAGCAGCTGATCTGGATGACGCTGGGCGTGCTGCTGTTCGTGGCGACGCTGGTGCTCCTGCGCGACCACCGCGTGCTCCAGCGGTTCACCTACACGAGCGGACTGGCCGCGATCGTGCTGCTCCTGCTGCCGATGCTGCCCGGCATCGGCACGACCATCAACGGCGCACGCATCTGGATCCACCTCGGCCCGTTCAGCTTCCAGCCCGGCGAGGTCGCCAAGGTGCTGCTGGTGGTCGCGTTCGCCGGCTACCTCGTGCTCCACCGCGACGCGCTCGCGCTGGCCGGCCGCCGCGTGGTGTTCGTCGACCTGCCCCGCGGCCGCGACCTCGGCCCGATCCTCGCGATGTGGCTGGTCAGCCTCGGCATCCTGGTCTTCCAGCACGACCTCGGCTCGAGCCTGCTGTTCTTCGGTCTGTTCCTGATCATGCTGTACGTCGCGACCGAGCGGCCCGGCTGGCTGGTCGTCGGCGGGCTGCTGTTCGCGGCCGGCGCCACGGCGGCGTACTACCTGTTCGGCCACGTCCGCGACCGGTTCGACATCTGGCTGCACCCGTTCGACTACTACGGCCCCGGCACCTCCGACCGCGCTTTCCAGCCCGTCGAGGCGATGTTCGGGATGGGCTGGGGCGGCCTCATCGGCCGCGGTTTCGGCGACGGCGACCCCTACCGCGTGCCGTACGCCAACTCCGACTTCATCCTGGCCGCCATCGGCGAGGAGCTCGGCCTGACCGCCGTCATCGCCATCATCATGCTGTACGGCCTGATCGTCGAGCGCGCGCTGCGCACCGCGCTGATCTGCCGCGACGGCTTCGGCAAGTTGCTCGCCACCGGCCTCGGCAGCGTGTTCGCGCTCCAGGTCTTCGTGGTCGTCGGCGGCGTCACCGGCCTGATCCCGCTCACCGGCCTCACCACCCCGTTCCTGTCGTACGGCGGCTCGTCGCTGATCGCCAACTGGGTGATCGTCGCGCTGCTGCTGCGCATCTCCGACCAGGCCCGGCGTCCGGTCCCGCAGCTCTCCGACGACACGACGGCGATCGACTCAGACGCCACTCAGGTGGTGAAGCTCTGATGGGCCGTGTGATGCCGCGATGAACAAGCCGATCCGGACGATCTCGATCTTCTGCCTGCTGCTCTTCCTGGCGCTGATGATCAACGCCACCTACCTGCAGTACTGGAAGGCCGGCAAGCTCGACGACGACCCGCGCAACCGGCGCGAGCTGGTCGCGTCGTACTCCCGCGAGCGCGGCGCGATCCTCGTCGGCCGCAACAACGCCGTCGCGAAGAGCGTCGAGTCCGACGACGAGTACAAGTACCAGCGCACCTATCCCAAGCCGCTGGAGTACGCCCCGCTGACCGGCTGGTTCTCCTACTACAGCTCCACCGGCATCGAGCGCACCGAGAACGACGTGCTCTCCGGTGAGGACTCGCGGCTGTTCGTCACCAAGGTGGTCGACCTGCTCAGCAACGACCCGCCGAAGGGCGGCAACGTCCTGCTGACGATCGACCCGAAGGCCCAGGACGCGGCGTACAACGGGCTCAAGGCGCTCGGCGAGGGTGTCCAGGGCGCGGTGGTCGCGCTCGAGCCCACCACCGGCAAGGTGCTCGCGATGGTCTCGCTGCCGACGTACGACCCGAACAAGCTCGCCTCGCACGACCTCCAGCAGGTCACCCAGGACTTCAAGACGCTCAACCAGGACCCGGACGAGCCGCTGCTCAACCGCGCGATCCAGACCCGGCTGCCACCCGGCTCGACGTTCAAGGTCGTCACCGCTGCGGCCGCGGTGGACAAGGGCCTCTACACCGCGGACGACCAGGTGCCGGGCGGTGTGACGTACCAGCTCCCGCTGACCCACGGGCCGACCGGCCTGATCGACAACGAGGGCCGCTCGTGCGGCGCGAACGGCGCGAAGATCCCGTTCACGCAGGCGATGGAGCAGTCCTGCAACACCTCGTTCGCGCAGATCGCCGAGCAGGTCGGCGCCGACGACATGCAGAAGACCGCCGAGGGCTTCGGGTTCAACAGCCACTACTTCGACGACCTCGCCCCGCAGGCGGAGTCGGTCTTCCCGTCCGAGCTCGACGACGCCCAGCTCGGCCAGACCGGCTTCGGCCAGTTCGACGTGTCGGCCACCCCGCTGCAGATGGCGATGGTCGCGGCCGGGCTCGCCAACGGCGGCACCGTGATGAAGCCCTACCTCGTCGACTCCGAGCTGTCGGCGGACTTCGACGTCCTCGACAAGACCGACCCGCAGGAGTTCTCCAAGGCGGTCTCGTCGACCACCGCCAGCGAGGTCACCAAGCTGATGGTCTCGACCGTCGACAACGGCACCGCGTCGCCGGCCGCGATCCCCGGCGTCCAGGTCGCGGGCAAGACCGGCACCGCGCAGACCGGCCAGACCGACAAGTCGCCGTACGCGTGGTTCATCTCGTACGCGCCGGCCGACGACCCGCAGGTTGCGGTGGCCGTGATGATCCAGAACGCCGACATCCCCCGCAGCGAGATCGCGGGCGGCCTGCTCGGCGGCCCGATCGCGAAGGCCGTGATGGAGGCGGTGATCAAGTGACCGAGACGCCCGGGACGCCCGAGCGGTACGCCGACGACGCCGGCCGCTACCGGCTCGACGCCCGCATCGCCACCGGCGGGATGGGTGAGGTGTGGCGCGGCACCGACACCAACCTCGGCCGCGAGGTCGCGGTCAAGCTGCTCAAGGACGAGTACGCCGACGACCCGTCGTTCCGTGCCCGCTTCGAGACCGAGGCCCAGCACGCCGGGGCCCTGCACCACGCGAACATCGCGACGGTCTACGACTACGGTGCAGGGCCCGGCCGGCCGTACCTCGTCATGGAGCTGGTCGACGGGCAGCCGCTCTCCGCGCTGCTGCGGCCGGGCGTCCCGATGGACGCCGACGCCGTCCGCGCCCTGCTCGCCCAGGCGGCCGACGGCCTGGGCGCCGCGCACGCCGCGGGCATCGTGCACCGCGACGTGAAGCCGGCGAACCTCCTCGTCACGCCGGACCGCCAGGTGAAGGTCACCGACTTCGGCATCGCCCGCGCGGCCGAGGGGATGGGGCTGACCCAGACCGGCGAGGTGATGGGGACCCCGCAGTACCTCTCGCCCGAGCAGGCCCAGGGCCAGACCGCGACCCCGGCGTCCGACGTCTACTCGCTCGGCGTCGTCGCCTTCGAGTGCCTCGCGGGCCGCCGGCCGTACGTCGCCGACACCGCGGTCGCCACGGCGCTGGCCCACCTGCGTGAGCCGGTGCCCGACCTGCCGGAGGAGGTGCCGGCCGACCTGGCCGCCGTCGTCCGCCGGTCGATGGCCAAGCTCCCGCAGGACCGGTATGCCGACGGCGCGGCGCTGGCCGCCGCGCTCCGCGACCCGCACACGGCCGCCGTCCAGGCCGCAGCCGTCCCCCCGGTCGACAACACCCAGGTGATGGCGCCGGTGGTGCCCCCCGAGCCGACCCTCCACGCCGGTCCGACGGCGGGCCACCACCCCGAGGACGACGGTCGCGTCCGCCGGCGGCGGGCGCTGTGGCCGGTCCTCGCCGTGCTCGCGCTCGTGGTCGCGGCGGTCGTCGCGGTGATCGTGATCGCCCAGGCGATGAACGACGAGACCCCGACCGACGAGCCCAGCCGGTCGCCGAAGCCGTCACCCACCCAGAAGGCCACGACACCCAGCACCGAGCCGAGCTCGGAGGCCCCGACCTCGGAGGCACCCACCTCCGAGGCGCCGACCTCCGAGGCACCGTCGGAGAGCCAGAGCCCCACGCCGACGCCGTCGGACACCCCGACGCCCAGCGACACCCCGACGCCCACCCCCTCGGACACGCCCACCCCCACCCCCACGCCGAGCGACACCGCGGCGTCCGAGCCGGCCGGTAGCTCCAGCCCCCAGGCCCTCAGCAGTCAGTCCGCCAGCCCCCAGGCAAGGAACCTTCCTCGATGAGCAACCCACAGCCGACCGTGGTCGGGGGCCGCTACGAGCTCGGCGAGCTGCTCGGCCGTGGCGGCATGGCCGAGGTGCGCAAGGGCACCGACACGCGGCTCGGGCGGGTCGTGGCGGTCAAGCGGCTGCGCACCGACCTGGCCAGCGACGCGACGTTCCAGGCGCGGTTCCGCCGGGAGGCGCAGTCGGCGGCGTCGCTCAACCACCCCGCGATCGTGGCGGTCTACGACACGGGCGAGGAGCCGGCCGCCGACGGGTCCGGCATCTCCCAGCCCTACATCGTGATGGAGTACGTCGCGGGCCGGACCCTGCGCGACATCCTCCGCGAGGGTCGCAAGATCCTGCCCGAGCGGGCGCTCGAGATCACCAGCGGCGTGCTGTCCGCGCTCGACTACAGCCACCGCGCGGGCATCATCCACCGCGACATCAAGCCCGGCAACGTGATGCTGACGCCGAGCGGCGACGTCAAGGTGATGGACTTCGGCATCGCCCGGGCGATCAGCGACGCCTCGTCGACGATGACCCAGACGGCCGCCGTGGTCGGCACCGCGCAGTACCTCTCCCCCGAGCAGGCGCGCGGTGAGACCGTGGACTCGCGCTCGGACGTCTACTCCGCCGGCTGCCTCCTCTACGAGCTGCTGACCGGGCGGCCGCCGTTCGTCGGCGACAGCCCGGTCGCGGTCGCGTACCAACACGTGCGGGAGCCCGCCGTACCCCCGTCCGACCACGACACCGACCTCCCGCCCGAGGTCGACGCGATCGTGATGAAGGCGCTCGCCAAGCGGGTCGAGGACCGGTACCAGTCCGCCGCGGCGATGCGCAGCGACATCGAGCGCTACCTGGCGGGTCGCCCGGTGCACGCGCCGATCCCCGCGCCGGTGCCCCCGGCCCCGCCGTCGTACCCGACCGCGCCCACCGCGGTCGTCCCGACACCACCGCCCGGCGAGGACGACACCCGCAGCCGGACCGGGCTGCTGATCGCGCTCGGCCTGCTGCTGGTCGTGCTCGTCGCGGGGGCGGCGTACCTGATGCCCCGGCTGTTCGAGTCCGCGCCCGAGCAGGTGGCGACGCCGAACGTGATCGGCAAGACCGAGAACCAGGCCCGCGCGCTGATCGGTGACGCCGGGCTCGCGGTCGGCAACATCGACCGCGAGAACAGCGACACCGTGCCGGCCGGCAAGGTGATCGAGCAGAGCCCGGACCCCGACCAGTACGTCGACCCGGACTCGGCCGTGGACCTGGTGGTGTCGCTCGGCAAGCCCGAGGTGCAGGTGCCGTTCGTGGTCGACATGACCAAGGAGGAGGCCAAGGCGACCCTCGAGCAGGCCGGCCTGAAGGTGCGCCTGCAGGAGGAGGACTCCGACGAGGACCAGGGCACCGTGATCCGGACCGACCCCTCGCAGGGCGAGACCGTGGCCGACGGCACGGTCGTCACCGTCTACTACTCCGACGGGCCGGAGCAGATCCCGGACGTGGTCGGGCTGAAGCAGCCCGAGGCGAAGAACAAGATCCGCAACGCCGGGTTCCAGGTCGAGGTGATCGAGAACCCGAACACCACCGAGCCCGCGGGCACCGTGCTCAGCCAGTCTCCGCAGGGCGGACAGACCGCCGACCAGGGCACCACCGTGACGATCGTGGTGTCGAGCTACGAGCCGTCGGAGTCGCCGTCACCGACCGAGACGCCGACCTCGCCCACGGAGAGCCCGAGCATCGAGGTGCCCGGCGGCCAGCGGCTCAGCCCGTTCGGCTTGCGTCCAGCGGCACCGCGAAGCTGAGGTCGAGCAGGCCGTCGTACGCCGGGGCGACGACCTCGGACTCGAGCTCGAGGTCCCAGCCGACCGAGATCGCCGGGTCGGCGGCGTCGGCGCGGTAGCCCTGGATGTAGGGGTCCTGCTCGATGGCGGTGAGCAGCGCACCCTGGTCGCCGACGGCCTGGATCGTGTAGGGCTGCGGGTACGGCACGCCCTGGAGCTGGACGGCGTTGCCCTCGCACTTGATGCCGGTGGTCGACACGATCCGCTGGCCCTCGACCGTGACGGCGGTGGCTCCGCCCCTCCACAGGGCGTTGACCACGGCCTGGATGTCCTGCTGGTGGACCAGGAGCGGGTTGACGTTGCCGGTCGTGGAGTTGATGACGTCCTCGGGCGCGTCGGACAGCGTGACCGTCAGGCCGGGCCCGCTGCGCGGCTCGAGGCCGGCGGGGTCCTTGAGCTTCTCGATCCGGCGGTGGTAGCGGTTGACGTCGCGGTCACTCATCGCGGCGCTCAGCGTCTGCACCTGGCCGTTGAGGTCCGAGACCTGCTGGCGCAGCGCGTCGTACTGGTCGGCCTCGTCCTTCACCAGCGATGCGAGGTCGGTGTAGCGGCCGGGTCGCAGGTCGGTGCCGTCGCTGTTGGCGGCGCTCACCACGAACAACCCGCCGCACAGCAGCACGACGAGCGGCGTCCCCAGCCGCCAGGCGCCGCGCGGGCGGCCGCGCTGCGGGGTCAGGAACCGCCGCCGCCGGTGCCCGGAGTGGTCGGCGTCGCCGGACTCCGGGGGCTGCACGTGGGATCCGCCGGTCACGACGACTAGGGTACGTGGCAGTTGTCGACCCACCACGATCCAGGAGCACCCGTGGCCAAGGCCAAGCTGGACCCCCTCGCCCCTCCCCGGGGCCCGATCCTCTCGCCGCGCTTCATCGTCGCCATCGTGATGGCGGTGCTGGGCATCGCCTGGATGGTCTACTACTACGTCGCCGTGCGGGTCGACCCGACCGCGTTCCCCAAGCCCGACCCGGGCAGCCCGGCCTTCATGGCCGACCTCGGCAACTGGAACTACCTGATCGGCTTCGGCCTGCTGCTCCTCGGCCTCGCGATCTCCGCGCACCCGTCCACCCCGCTCGGCCGCGGCCGGGGCGTGGTCGTGGGCATGCTCGGCTGCTTCCTCATCGGCCTGCTGTGGATCTGCACGTACTACGTGTTCAGCAACGACATCTCGAGCATCCCGGTCTTCAACGACCTCGGGCAGAAGAACCTCATCGTCGGCATCGGCTTCATGGCGGTCGGCTTCACCTTCGCGACCCGCTGGGAGTAAGCCGAGTGGGCGCCATGTCGCCCTCGCATGCCGCCGAGTCGGCGCTGTGTCACCGAACCGGTCGGTCCGTCAGGACCGGCCGGTTTTGCACATCTGGGGACAAAGGTGTGGAGAACTACATCGATGTAGTTCTCCACAGGTGATTCCACACCTGTGCACTTCCGGGCAGGGGGACATGGCGCCGCCTCGCCCCGGATCTGGGGTGACATGGCGCCGACTCGGCGTCAGACCAGGGCGAGGGTGCGCAGGACGATCGCGAGCGCGATGACCGCGCCGACGGCGACCAGGCCGGCGACCTGGACGGCGGTACGCCGGGGGCCGCGCGGGGCGTAGACGAGGATGGCGGCGATGACGAGCCCGCCGACGAAGCCGCCGAGGTGGCCCTGCCACGAGATGCCGCTGACGCTGATCGTCAGGAAGAAGTTGATGCCGATCCAGATCAGGATCCCCTGCACCTGGGCGCGCAGCTTGAGCGCGACGACGAGCAGGGCACCCATCAGGCCGAAGATCGCGCCCGAGGCGCCGACGGTGGCCTGGTACTCCCCCGCCGCCCAGTAGACCAGCGCGGAGCCGGCGAGGGCGGAGAGCAGGTAGAGCGCGAGGAACCGCGCCCGGCCGATGACCAGTTCCAGCTGGGGGCCGAGGATGTAGAGCGCGAACATGTTGAACGCGATGTGCAGCGGCTGGACGTGCGTGAAGGCGCTGGTCAGCAGCTGCCAGTAGGCGCCGTCGGAGACGCCGGGCATCCAGGTCGCGCCGTGCGTGGTGCAGGTCGCCTGGTCGACGGTGACGTTGATGAGGCCGTCACCGAGGTCGCAGTAGCCCTTCGCGCGCAGCTCGAGCAGGTCCAGCAGCCGGCTGGCGGTGCCACCGGTGACCATGATCGCCAGCCAGACCACGGCGTTGATGCCGATGAGGACGAACGACGTGATGCCGGCGTCCGAGGGGCGCAGCCCGCCGAACGCGGTCCGGCCGCTGCGGGTGGCGCGCTTGCCCTCCGCCACGCACTCGGGGCAGTGGAAGCCGACCGAGGCGTCGCGCATGCAGTCCGGGCAGATCGGCCGGTCGCAGCGCTGGCAGCGGATGTACGACTCCCGGCCGGGGTGCCGGTAGCAGGTCGGCACCCCGGTCTCGGGGATCGGCGGCTGCGACAAGTCAGCCGCGCTTGATCTCGACGGTCTCGATGACGACCGGCTCGACCGGGCGGTCGCCCGGGCCGGTCTGGGTGGCGGCGATCGCGTCGACGACGTCGCGCGAGGTCTGGTCGGCGACCTCGCCGAAGATCGTGTGCTTGAAGTTCAGCCACGAGGTGGCGCCCACGGTGATGAAGAACTGCGAGCCGTTGGTGCCCGGGCCGGCGTTCGCCATCGCCAGCTGGTACGGCTTCTCGAAGGTCAGCTCGGGGTGGGGCTCGTCCTTGAAGGTGTAGCCCGGGCCGCCGGTGCCGGTGCCGAGCGGGCAGCCGCCCTGGATCATGAAGCCGGAGATCACCCGGTGGAAGGTGAGCCCGTCGTAGAACGGTCCGGTGCGGCCGTTGCCGGCGTCGTAGGGCTTGGTGCCCTCGGCGAGAGCGGTGAAGTTCCCGACGGTCTCGGGCGCGTGGTCCGGGAACAGGTTGAGCGTGATGTCGCCCCGGTTGGTGTGGAGAACGGCCTGGTCAGCCATGAGTGCCTCTCGGTTCTGGTGGGTACACCGTGGGCGTACCTCGGGCTGAATGTGCGTCCCTGATCCTCGCACGACCACCAAGCCGCCTGCGCCAGTGGCCGGAGCGGTGGTTGGCTCCCGGGTGTCATGATCAGATGAGAAGACACGACGAGAGGAAGTGCCGACGATGGGCGTGCGCAAGAACAAGTCCCTCCTCGACCAGACGACCGAGAGCGTCAGCCAGTACGCCGAGGCGGTGAAGCCGCACCTGGAGACCGCCGTCACGACGGCGAAGGAGAAGGCGGGCCCGGCGCTCGCCGACGCGAAGGCCAAGGCGGCACCCGTTCTCGCGGACGCGCGGGCCAAGGCCGCCCCGGTCGTGGCGTCCGGTGCGGCGATCGCGGCCGAGAAGATCGCCGCGGGCGCGAGCATCGCGGCCGAGAAGGCTGCCGACGCCGCCCAGGCCGCGGCCGACAAGGTCGAGGAGGTCGCGACGCCGCCGAAGAAGAAGGGCAGCAAGCTCCGCAAGCTGCTGCTGCTCACCGGCCTGGCGGCCGCGGCCGCCTTCGTGGCCAAGAAGCTCCAGGGTGGCAACGAGAGCCAGAACTGGCAGTCGTCGTACACACCCACCCCGGCGCCGCGCCCGGCGAACGAGGAGGGTGGCGCGTCGCCCGACGAGGCGATCGCCGACTCCGCCGAGGCGCCGCACCCGGTCACGACGCCGGACGAGCCGGCCGACGTGGTCGACATCGACGACGAGAAGTAGCCGCAGGCGGGTTCAGGGGCGGTTCGACGCGATCCACGCGTCGATCCGCTCCCACCAGCCGAACAGCCAGTCGATCCGCGCGTCGCGGTCGGCCGGGATCTCGTCGCGGGGCACCTGCCACCAGCGCATCACGATGCGCTTGTCCATCGGCAGCTCGCGCCAGATGTCGCGGACCGTGACGAGGTGGTCGAGCCCCGTGTGCGCGACCAGGACGACGTCCGCGTCCGGCGCAGCGTCGAGTGCGGCGAGGAAGCCGCCCGGCCGGGGCGCCAGCACGTGGATCATCCGCTCGGCCCGCTGCGCCATCCGCTCCATGCCCAGCCGCTGCAGGCGGGCGATCGCCCGCTCCCTCCGCTCCGGCGTGAAGTTGCCGCCCTCGGGGAAGATCACGAACGCGTCGTTCTCGTCCAGACCGGTCACCAGCGAGGCGATCTGGTCCTCCAACCGGTCTCCGTCGCCCGGGTTCGGCGTGATGAAGCGCGCCGGGATCCGGTTGAGCAGCACGTCGATCGCCGGGTCCCACGCCAGGGTGTCCTTGAGGACCACGCGGGGCTCGCGGGCGTACCACGCCATCAGCGTGTGGATCAGCACGAACGAGTCCCCCGGGCCCGCGTGCCGGCAGCACACCAGGATCGGTCGTCCGGGGTGCGCGGCGGGCGACGGCCCCTCGGTCTCGATCCTCAGCCGCAGCACCCTTCGGGCCTCGCGGAAGAACACCCACATGGTGCCCTGCACCAGGTCGTAGTGGATGCCCTCGAAGTACGGCGTGCGCACCCGCCACCCGAAGCCGGAGGCGATCCACAGCCCCAGCATCACCCCCAGCAGCAGCGCCTCGCAGGTCAGGTAGACGATCGCGACCCACAGGATCCGCAGCGGCCGCAGCCGGCCGGGCACCATCGGCGAGAGCGCGGCGGCGACGATCAGCCAGAGCGGCAGCGTCAGCCACAGCAGCACCGTGAGCCCGACGACCATGGGCGCGATCACCAGCCGGCGCAGCACCCACGTCACGGCCGCGTGCTCACAGGGTCTCGTCGAGGTAGGCGACGGACGCGGCGTACGTCTCGTCGATCCGCTGCTGGATGCCCGACAGGTCGCGGCTGCCGAGCAGGCTGTCGTCCTTGGCGGAGGTGCCCCGCGCCGGCAGCACGTGGGCCTCGACGTGCGCGGGCAGCTCGGCGAGCTCGCGGTTGAACCGGTGCCGCCGGGCGATCTCGAACGACACGCGCGCGACCTCCCACGGCCGCCGCGGCACGCTCAGCGGCCGGTCGACCCGGCCGACCTGGAGCACGAACACCCGGGTCGCGCCGAGCTGGACCGCGCGACCGAGCGGGATCGAGTTCACGATCCCGCCGTCGAGGTAGTGCTCCCCGTCGACCTCCGCCGGCGGCAGCAGGCCCGGTACGGCGGCGCTGGCGACGACCGCCGGCACCACCGGTCCGCTGTCGAACCAGTGCTCCGCCGCCCGCTCGATGCTGGCCGCGCAGACCTGGAAACGTACGGGCAGCTGCTCGAAGGTGACGTCACCGAACTCGTCCTCGAGGGCCTGCCGCAGCGGCTTGGAGGACCACAGGTGGGTGCCGGTCGCCATCGCCCGGCGGACCGTGCGCAGCGGGCGGTCGCCGTACACCTGCGGGCTCTGCGACTGCCCCGCGCCCTGCCAGAGCTCGACCAGCTTGTCGATCACCGACAGCCGCGGCTCGCGCGCGACCATGGCGCCGTTGAGGGCGCCGACGCTGGTGCCCAGCACGAGGTCGGGGGTGATGCCGCGCTCGAGGACCGCGCGCAGCATGCCGACCTCGACGGCGCCCAGCACGCCACCGCCGCCGAGGACGAAGGCGGTGCTCATGCGGGGTCCCTGCGGAACCACGCGGTTCCGTGGGTGCTCACACGGGAGAGGGTGCCACGAGCTCGGGGTGCTCGGCACGCACCTTCTGGTTGACCTTGTGCTCCATGAAGAAGATCAGCAGCGGGATCAGGCCGGCGGCCAGGTTGAGGACGGTGAAGCCGATCGACCAGCGCAGTCGGCGGGCCAGCAGGAACGTCACGACGACGTACGCCATGAACGCCCAGCCGTGCGCCACCCACAGGACGCTGAGCGTCTCGCCGAGCTGCTGGAGATCGCTGCCCTCGGTGGGGATGTAGCGCAGCGGCAGCGCCACGAACGAGCAGAAGGCGAGCAGGACGCCCACGACGAACGCGAGCACCCGGTAGGTCTGGAACAGCTTCACGGCTCTCAGCCTACGGGGGTGTCCTCGGCCGCCGACGCCGGCTCGTCCTGGTCCTCCTCGGTCAACCAGCGCCACCAGATGAACGCGGCGAACGCGCCGAAGAACCACCACTCGATCGCGTACAGCAGGTTGCGGATGCTGGTCAGTGCGCCGACGTCCGGGAGCTGCTCCAGGTCGGCGCGCTCGAGCCCCGGCTCGGGCTGCTCGGCGACGCCGTACGCGCCGTACAGGTCCTGGTCGACGTGCTGGATGACGTCGGCGATGCGCAGCTGCGGGAGGACGTCGTCGTTCGGGTCGTCGTCGGCCTGGCCGGTGCCCTCCGGCGGCTGCAGCCAGGCGACCAGGTCGGCGGTGCCGGTCGGCGGTGCGGGGGCGTCCTCGGGGTGGGCGATCCAGCCGCGGACGACCGGCAGCGCCGCGTCGTCCGGGCCGACGGCGAGCGGGGTGACGACCCAGAACCCGTCCTGCCCGTCGCGCTCGCGGCCCGACACGTACACCGTGCCGCCCGGCACCCACCGGCCGGACACCGTCACCGGCTGGCCGACCTTCGTGCCGGGGAACGGGTCGTCCGGTCCCATCAGGTCCGTGAGCGGCACCGGCGCGGCGTCGGTCAGGTCGGCGGCCTCGGCGTCGCGGTGCGCCTGCCAGGCGCCGTACTGCCACAGGCCCAGGCCGACCGCGGCGGCGACGAGGACCAGCGCCAGCAGGTGCGCCCCCCAGTACCGCGGGGCGAGCTTCGCCGACACCCTCCCTGACACCCCGCCAGCGTACGGTCCCACCATCTGGTCAGACCACTTGACCACCCGCGCGCGGCGTTCCTACCGTCGAGCGCATGCCGCTGCAACCGGTGAACCGCCGCTCCGTGCCCGACGAGGTCTTCGACCAGGTGTTGTCGGAGGTGGTGGACGGCGGCATCGGCGCCGGCGAGCCGCTCCCCAGCGAGCGCCGGCTCGCCGAGGTGCTGGGCGTGTCCCGCCCCGCGGTCCGCGAGGCGCTCCAGCGGATGGCGCAGACCCGGCTGCTCGACGTCCGGCACGGCGGTGCGACGACCGTCCGCGACTTCCGCCGGTACGCCGGCCTCGACCTGCTGCCCCGGCTGCTGGTGCGCGGCGGCGACCTGGACACCGCGGTGGCGCGCAGCGTGCTGGAGGCCCGGCTCGTGGTCGGCCCGGGTGTCGCCGCGCTCGCCGCGGAGCGCGGGGGGCCGGCGCTGGAGGCGACGCTCACCGGCACGGTCGACGCGCTGGCCGCCACCGACGACGACATCCGGCGACAGCTGGAGGCGCTGGCGTTCTGGGACCACGTGGTCGACGCCGCCGACTCGATGGTCTTCCGCCTGATGTTCAACAGCCTGCGCGCGGCGTACGAGCCGGCGCTCGAGGCGCTGGCCCCGGTGATGGCCGAGGAGGTCGGGCAGGTCGGCGCCTACCGGGTGCTCACCGCCGCCATCGGCGCCGGCGACCCGGACACCGCGCGGGTCGCTGCCGACCGGGTCCTGCGGCCCGCCACCGCGAGCATCCTGTCCGCCCTGTCCGAGCTGGAGGAGTCATGACCAAGTCGTCCGAGATCGACCGGCTCGCCGCCGAACGGCTGGCCGCCGACGAACGTCGCATCACCGGGTCGCGCCGGACCAAGGTCTCGCTGGGCTCGGCCTGGCGGTCCTTCTGGCGCGCGCCCAGCCCGTGGATGATCTCCACGTTCCTCGTCGTGTCGGTGGTCGCGCGGGTGCTCGCCGGCTCCGGCTCCTGGTGGGAGCTGCTGATCCCGGCCGGCCTGGTCGCGCTGTTCCCCGCGATCGAGTGGGTGATCCACGTCTGCATCCTGCACTGGCGGCCGCGCCGGCTCGGCCCGGTCGAGATCGACTCGCTGCTGGCGCGCAAGCACCGCGCCCACCACGCCGACCCGCGCGACATCCCCCTGGTGTTCATCCCGTGGCCGGCGCTGGTCTGGTTGCTCCCGTCGTACGTCGTGGTCGCGTGGCTGGCGACGCCCGGTCCGACGAGCATGCTCACGCTGCTGGTGTCGGTGTACGGCATCAAGCTCGGCTACGAGTGGACGCACTACCTGGTGCACAGCGACTACCGTCCGCGGTCACGGTGGTTCCGGTCGGTGTGGCGCAACCACCGGCTGCACCACTACAAGAACGAGCACTACTGGTTCACGGTGACCACCGCCGGCACGGCGGACCGGCTGTTCGGCACCTACCCCGACCCGGCGTCGGTGGCGACGTCGCCCACGGTGCGCGACCTGCACGCCCGGGAGGGGTCACCCGCGGGCACCAGGAGTGGTGGAGCCTAGGGGACTCGAACCCCTAACCCCCTGCTTGCAAAGCACCGCCAACTGCCCTTCAGAAGCAGCCGCTGAGCGTAAAAGTGCAGGTCAGAAGCGGTCATCTGTGGCCCGCTTCGTCCATCGCTTCCCCCACCAGTCCCCCACAGCGTAGTGTCCCTGCCATCGCAGCATGGGGTTAGCGGTCGGGAGGGTGTGGGATGCCACGGCGCAGAGGCTTCGGTGAGGTCGAGCGACGGGTCAGCAGGTCCGGCGAGGTGACCTACCGAGCGCGGTACGCGATGCCCGACGGCACCCGCTTCTCCCGCACGCTGGGCACCAAGATGGACGCCGAGGGCTGGCTGGCCGCCGAGCGCGCACTCATCGACCGTGACGCATGGACCCCACCGCGCGCCCGACAGGACGCGGAGGAGCGGCGTCAGCGCGAGGCGGCGTTCAACACCGTCGGTGGCTACGCCGAGCGCTACCTCTCCGAGCGGGACCTCAGGCCGAACACGTTGGCCGGCTACCGACAGCTGCTGCAGTCACGGATCCTGCCCACGTTCCGGGACGTGCCCCTAGGCGACATCACCCTTGCCGACATCAAGACCTGGCGTGCGTCGCTGGTTCCAAGGACGGAGGCGACCAACGCCGCCGCCTACCGCCTCCTCCGATCCCTGCTTCAGGCTGCCGAGGAGGACGAGCTCATCGATCGCGCACCTCCCAAGATCCGGGGCGCCAGCACGGCACGCGTCCAGCGCGTGGCACGGCCGGCGACGTTCGACGAGCTCGCCGTCATCATCGAGCAGATGCCCGAGCGTCTGAAGCTCTTCATCGTGCTCGCCGCCTTCGTTGGACTGCGGGAGGGCGAGGCGCTCGAGCTACGACGGTCCGACATCGATGGAGTGACAGGGCGGATCGCGGTCACTCGTAAGGTCGACAAGAACGCCCGACGCGACGCCCCGGGTGCCTGTGCTGACTGCGGCCGGCCGATCAGCGCCCCGAAGACGGCCAGCGGCATCCGGACCGTGCATGTCCCGCCGCCCTTTCTGCCGATGTTGCAGAGACACCTGCTCGAGCACACCGCGGCCGGCCCGACCGGGCTGCTCTTCCCCGGCGACCGAACCGATCACATGAGCGTGCGCTACGTGATGGATCGCTACCGCCCAGCCCGCGAAGCCGCCGGCCGGCCCGACCTGACGATCCACCACCTCCGCCACACCGCGCTCACCCTGGCCGGCCAGCACGGCGCCACCGCCGCCGAGCTCCAGGCCCGCGCCGGCCACGCCTCGCAGGCAGCGATGGCGATCTACCAGCACGCCACACTCGACCGCGACAGGTCCCTGGCAGAGAAGATCGGCGCGACTTACGAAGCCTGGAGCAAGATTCGCCGCTGAGGCACAACCAGTGGATGCTCAATGAGATCGTGGTGGTTCCGGAAGATCGAGCGCAGATCAAGCAGGCACGAGATCGCGCGATAGCCAGCCCTGATCGCGAAGAGCCTCGAGCGCGATGCGCACATGGTCCTCGGTGAACATCCGTGCCTTGCGAGGCGACCAGTCCCATACCTTTCGGACAACCTCGTCATCGTCTGCAACCGGTTCACGGGTCGCTATCCAGTGCACCGTAGCTAGGAGCTCAAGACCGTAGGCCGACTCAAACCCGGCGGCTAGATCGAGGACCTTGTCTATGCGCTCGCAGGTCGCCTCAGCATCTTTAAGAACTCCCTCGGCCTCCTCGGCTGCCCCGGGAAGAATCTTCAACGGCTCAGCTTCAGCAACCTTGGCGCTTCCGTCGCCGAAACCACCAAGGAAATGTCCCTCGACGACATTGAGGACGTGTCGGAGGTTGTCGGCATACGGACCGTAGCGATTGGCCACGAAGTTCAATCTCAGGTGTTCGCCAGAAACCTGGAGGAAGTACATCAGCTTCTGTGCTTCGATGAGGCCGGGCGCCATGAACGACTGAAGCGTGTATCGGTGAACGAGCTCGACCAGCGCCGCCCGGCCAGGTGTCATGACAGGGCGCTTGGTCGCGTTCGCCATGTCGGCCGCGGCTGGAGCGCCAGCTGGGCCGAAGAGGAGGACCTCAACGTCCGGGACCTGAGCAAAGGCCTTCGCAATGCGCGGCTCGACGTCGCTCCAGTCCAAGCCACCGTTACCGCAGCCAAGCGGAGGAACGGCGATCGACTCGATTTTCAGTTCCTGAACGATCTTGATGAGGTCGGTCAGTCCTTCTTCGATGTCGCGAAGTCTTGAGCGCGACTTCCAGTGGCCTTTGGTGGGGAAGTTGATGATGTACTTCGGACCGGTCATCTGCTCGGTGTGCCAGACCTGGACGCGACCCAGTTGGATCTCGCCGGCCTTCGCTGCCCTGCGGTAGGCGTCATACATATCCGGGTACGCCTTCTTGAACTGAAGAGCAATGCCCTTCCCCATCACACCCTCAGTGTTGACGGTGTTGACGAGCGCCTCTGCCTCGGCGCGCAGCAGGTTCCCAGACGACTTCTTGATCATGTCACCTCCAGGATGCCTTAGAAGTACCAACGAGGTCGCATCACGACTTGGGGAGCCCGCTGGTCCCACCCAACGATCGCTCGCACCTCGTCAAGGACAGTCTTGCTACGTGCACCGACAGTCTCAAACGCTGACCACGGCACAGCCCCATGAACAAGACACTCCGCCATCCGGCGCTCACGACCGTCCACGTAGTCGCCCCAGTACTGGGCACGCATGAGTTCCCAGTCCACGAAGTCACCGTCCAGCGCTGGATCGCCGAGGCACGCGAACTTGGTCACAAGATTCCGGGCGTTTCGATCTGAGATGACGATCTGAAGGCCGTGCTCGGCCAGTCGCTCGACACTGGACACTAGGAAGACCAATCGGCCAGTTCCGTCACTGTAGGTGGGGACGTTTCCCTTGCTGATCGAGTACAACATCGGGCTCTGAGGCGCGAAGTAGAAGGGGACGTAGTCAGCGACGACGCCTCCGGGTCCAACGGGGACCACTCGTGTCCGCCTTGCGGCCTTGATGTCCTGATGGCCAACCTCGATGGCAAGGACCCCATCTGACTGCGCTTGCTTGTCGCAGAGGAGGCCTTGATCAACGATCGTGGGGAGGTGCTCAACACGCGTGAAGTGGTAGACACTGGTCGGCACTGGCCAGGACACCAGGACGATCTCCTTCTTCATCGAATGCCCGATTGTTGCAGATGGTGTACGCGGTGAGGTCGCGATCACCAAGGATGTGATCCGCGATTCTTCTGGCAGTTCCGCGCAAGCAACCCGTAAATCCTGCGGCCCACGTCGGCGGTCCAGGTTGTCGACGCGATCAGGAAGTCCCACGCCGCCAGCCATTCACCGGGTGCGCGTCGATGAGCCGGTCGATCGACTCGGCCTTGATCCGGATAGTGCGTCGGCCGAGCCGGACGGCGTCGAGGTCGCCGGTGGCGACGTAGCGGCGGACAGTCTTGACCGACAACCCGAGGATCTCGGCTGCCTCAGCCAGTGAGACGAGGCGGCGGGTGGAGGTGGCGGTTGCGGCCATGACTGCTCCTGGGTTCGCGGCGGCCCCGGTGACCGCCTTCATCCTGCAAGGCCGCCATCTGTCCCCCAGTGGCCACCCCATTTCCGACCACCGACTCCCCACCCACCGTGCCCACTGACGAGCCCTCGCCCCCATCAGCCACCACGCCTTTACCCTGGCGGCTCACCCCCAAATCCCCAGACACACCTCTTTCACCGACGAATCGGGGTGGCCACTCGCTGCCTGGTTCCGGCCTTGATGGGTGTGACGATGACGTTGAAGAAGCTCGCGGCCGGGTCGGGGTATGAGTACCTGACCCGGCAGATCGCCGCCACGGACTCGACCGAGCTCGGCCGCACCCGGCTGGTCGACTACTACGAGGCGAAGGGCGAGGCACCCGGCCGCTGGGTCGGCTCCGCCCTGGTCGGGGTCGACGGCATCGAGTACGGCGACATCGTGACCGCCGAGCAGATGCAGCACTTGTTCGGCGACGGCTGCCGTCCGGTCACCGGCGCTGCGCTGGGCCGGCGGTTCGGAAAGGGATCAGTGGCCGGCTTCGACCTCACGTTCAGCCCGGCGAAGTCGGTCTCGACCTTGTGGGCAATCGCGCCGCCCGAGGTCGCGAGCAAGATCCAGCAGGCCCACGACGCTGCCGTCCAGGATGCCCTCACGTTCTTGGAAGCCCATGCGGTCTTCACCCGCGAGGGCGCCGGCGGTGCGAGGCAGGTCGAGACCCACGGCCTGATCGCTGCCGCGTTCACCCATCGCGACTCGCGGGCCGGGGACCCGGATCTCCACACCCACGTCGCGGTGGCGAACAAGGTCCAGACCCGCGACGGGAAGTGGCTTTCGATCTACGGCACGATCCTGCACGAGCACGTCGTCGCCGCCTCGGAGGCCTACAACACCGCCCTCGAAGCCCACCTCCACGCGGGTCTCGGGGTTCGGATCGTCGACGTCCCCCGCGCCGGTGGCAAGCGGCCGGTGCGGGAGATCGCTGGTGTCGACCCGGCGTTGATGCGGCGTTGGTCGAGCCGCCGCGCCGACATCCAGGACCGCGTCGCCCAGCTCACCGGCAAGTTCACCGAGCGCCACGGCCGCGCTCCGACCGGCAGGGAGTCGATCGCCTTGGCGCAGCGGGCGAACCTCGAGACCCGGCAGGCGAAGCACGAGCCCCGCTCCGAGGCCGACCAACGCACCACCTGGCACACCGACGCCGCGGACCTCCTCGGCGAACGCGGGCTCCGGACCATGGTCGACAGCGCCCTCCACCCCGACCAACCACCTCGTGCCCAGATCACCTCCGCATGGCTCGCATCGGCAGCCGACCAGGTCATCACCGAACTCGAGGCACATCGCGCGACGTGGCAGTCCTGGCACACGTACGCCGAAGCCCAGCGCCAGGTCCGCGACCTCGACCTGGCACCCGATCAGGTCGCCGAGGCGGTGGAGCATCTCGTCGACGCCGTCACCGCCCGGCTGGTCAACCTGACCCCGGACCTCGACCCGATCACCGAACCAGCTGCGCTACGGCGGTCCGACGGGGTGAGCGTCTACCGCCACACCGGCGCCGACCACTTCACCAGCCCCGCCATGCTCGCCGCCGAGCAGCGCATCGTCGACGCCGCCGGCACCGCCAGCCCCGCGGCACCCGACCCAGTGGGTGTCGAGCTCGCGCTGATGGCCGCAACCCTCGATCAACCCGCGCTGAACGACGGCCAACGTAAGCTCGTCCAGGCGCTCGTAGCTGACCCCCGGCAGGTTGCGCTCGCGCTGGCACCGGCAGGTGCGGGGAAGACGACCGCTATGAGCTTCCTCGCCCAAACTGCGCACGACCTGGGGTACGAGGTAGTCGGACTCGCACCGTCAGCGGCTGCAGCCGCGGTTCTGACCGAGGCGACCGGCATCCCCGCCGAGACACTCGCGATGCTCGACCACACCCTCACCGCCGGCCTGGACCCCGGGTTCGGGCCCCACACGATCGTGGTGATCGACGAAGCCGGGATGGCCGACACCCCCACCCTCGACCGGATCATCACCGTCAGCATCCAGACAGGCGCGCGGGTGCGGTTGCTCGGCGACGACCAACAACTCGCAGCCATCGGCGCCGGCGGGGTTCTGAGGGACATCGCCACCACCCACGGCGCCCAGCGACTGTCAGAGGTGGTGCGGTTCGACGACCCCATCGAAGCAACCGCGTCCCTCGCCCTACGCGACGGCGACAAGAAGGCGGTCGGCTTCTACCTCGACCACGACCGCCTCCACACCGGCGACGAGCTCACCCGCCTGACCGAGGTCTTGGTCGCTTGGCAGGACGAGACCGGCGCTGGCCGCGAGTGCCTGATGCTAGCCCCCACCCTCGACCTCGTCACTCGTCTCAACAAGGCAGCCCGCAATACCCGCCTCGACGGTGCCCAACCAGACGACGAGGTCCCGCTGGCGGACGGGAACCGGGCCAGCGAAGGCGACGTGATCCTGACCCGCCGCAACGACCGCCGTCTCGGCGTCAGCGGCACCGACTGGGTCAAGAACGGCGACCGCTGGACGATCACCGCGATCAACCCGAACGGCAGCCTCCACGCCCGACACCTGCGGTCCGGCCTGCATATCACGCTTCCCACGGCGTACGTCGCCGAGCATGTCGAGCTCGGCTACGCCACCACCGTCCACGCCGCTCAAGGCTCCACCGCCGACGTCATGCACGGCATCCTCACCGGGCACGAGGACCGGCAACTGCTCTACACGATGCTCACCCGCGGCAAGGCCGAGAACCACCTCCACCTCATCACCGAAGAGGCCCACACCGAGGAAGAGTTCCTGCCCGGCATCCACGAGCAACTCACCGCCGTCGACACCCTCGACCGGATCATCGGTCGTGATGGCGCCGCGACCTCGGCAACGACCAAACTCGCGCACGCCACGAGCCCAGCCACCCGCCTCCACGAAGCCGCGCAGCAGTATGCCGACGCGGTCACCACCGCGACCCAACGGCTCCTCCGTGAAGATGCCGACCAGGCGCTCGAATCCGCCGGCCCCGGCCCACTCCCGTGGCTTCCCGGCGTCCCCGCCGACCTACGCGATGACCCGCGATGGGCCGCCTACCTGGCGGCCCGCGCCGACCGCGTCACCACCCTCGCCGAGGTCGTACGCCGCGACGCGCAGCTACCGACGGCACTCCATAGCTTCGCTGACGTCCTCATCGACGAGCTCCGCACCGAGATGGTCGTCTGGCGGGCTGCCAACGGCGTACCCGACGACGACCGCAGCCTGTTGGGCTCCCGAACCGGCCCACGCACCGGTGATCTCGCCGCCGACCGCTACGCCCGCCACCTCCAACGCCAGGTCGACGCGCTCTACCCGGAGTCGGTCCGCCACTGGGAGACCGCCATCGCGACAGCCATCGGCAAGCCCGACCACCACGACGGGCACACCCTCGAACTTGCCCGCGAACTCGACCGCATCCAAGCCAGCGGCCTCAACGCCAAGCTCATCCTGCAACGCGCAGCAAGCTCACGCCGCCCGCTTCCCGAGGACCACAAGATCGACGCCCTCGCCTACCGGATCCAACGCATGGTCACCCACCAGCAGAGCGTCGACGCTCCGGCGGGACGTCGGGGGCCCACGCGTCCGGGGGCAGGTCTCGAGTTCTGAAGAACTCCGCTGGGCCGTCCTCGTTCAGCACCAGCTGCATCTCCTCGGCTGGCGTCACCGCACAGTCACGGTGCTCCGCCCGCCAGGCCGGATAGGCATCCGGGTCGTCGCGGACCCGCAGGAACTCAGCCCATCGGTCCAGTGCCGTCGTCGCTCGACGGCGGATGGCGCGAGGCGAGAGGTGCACTGTCGCCGCAAGCTCATCGACCACGGCCGCGTCGTCAGACCCGACCGGCCACGACGACCGGCCACCTCGAGCTCGGCAGCTATACGAGCGAGCTCGCCAAGGAGCCAGGCATCGAAGACGTGGAGCGTCTTGGCGTCGATCGCCTCGATCATCAGCCCGGTCACCTCCCAGAACGGATCGATGTCATCGCCCTCGTCAACCACGGCGACGTCGTCGCCCGGGAGCAGTCCACGCGCGTCGACCATTAGGCGGTCCCGCCGGCGGGCCAAGTCGCCCACACCCAACTGCGCGCAGACCTCCCGCGTCGTCTGCCCGAGGATCGCGCCGGCGATGCGGCCTTCATTGAGCCGATGGGCGTCACGGCACTCGACCCACAGTTGGCTCGCGAAGAGCCGTCGACGTCCTCGTGGAGATCCCGCAACTTGCGGGCCCGCGCCTCGGCGCCGGGAAGCAGAGCCCACACCAACGCCGTGACGGCGTCAACGTCCGTCTCGGTCAAGGACGCCAGTACGCCGAGCACCACGTTGGCCTCATCGGCCGGAGCGGCCTTCGTCCAGTCGCGCAGGTGGACGAGCTCGGGCACGACCGCCAAGGTCTGGTGAGTCCCCGACCAGCGCCGCCACGCCGCCCGCGCGGCACACATCAACTCGCCCTCCAGGTCCTGGAGGCCAAGGCGATCAGCAACGGACACGGCATGCTCCCGAGGGATACCCCTGCCGCCGACGATCAGCAGGGACCTTCCAGCGTGAGTGGGACAAACCTGCACGTCAAGGGCCGCTTCTGCCGGCCGACGAGACATCCCAAGACGTTGCGAGACAGTCCGTAACGTTCAGCAACAACCAGCACCAATCAGTACTGGAATCTCTTTAATCGTCATCTCAGCATGTGACCGTCGATGCCGATTGTCTGCCTTCGATTCGCCCTCGTTCCGGGCCATGATGAAGAGGTGCCGGCGTACCAGAGCTGGGCGAGCAGCCCGGCTTCACGGAAGGTCATGCAGGGCAACCGGTCGCGAGACACCTCGCCCGAGCTCGCTGTGCGTCGGCTCCTGCACGCGGCTGGGCTTCGCTACCGCGTCGACTACCGCCCCGAACCGTCGCTGCGGAGGACCGCGGACATTGTGTTCACCAAGCAGCGAGTCGCGATATTCATCGACGGCTGCTACTGGCACGCCTGCCCCGAGCACGGCACGAGGGCACGCACAAACGCCGACTACTGGTCGGCCAAACTCCAGCGCAACGTCGCCCGTGATGCCGACACCACGGCGCGGCTCGAGGCGGCCGGTTGGACCGTGCTCCGTTTCTGGGAGCACGAGAATCCGACTGAGGTCGCAAATGAGGTAGCCGGCACCATCCGTGCCTGCCCCGCTGAGTCGACTGCGGGTAACCCTCGATAGACGTCCGGCTTGAGCTGAGCGTTAAGACCGAGCGGTCCGAGCAGCGTGTAGTAGCCGGAGTCCCGCTTGCCGTACCGGTACAGGCGGCGAAGCCTGTACGCCGGGCCAAGGTCGTTCGATGCCTCGACCTCGTTGCCTGAGATGTAGAACGGCAACTCCTTGCCGTATCGCGTCGTCTTCACCTCGATGTACACCGGCTCGTCGGTCAGCTCCTGGAAGGACTGGACGTCGTACCCAAGCCCGTCGCCATCAAGAACGGAGACGTGCCGCACCTCGGCCGCAAGGTCGTCGCGCCCTCCTTCGCTCAGCCGGGCGCGCTCGCCCTCCACGACCGCCACTTCACCCGCCTTGCCCAACGCACGGTTCAGCGACTCGATCGCCGCGAAGTCGATGCCGACGACGCCGGCCCGATACCACGAGCGTTCCGGCCAGCCCACGGCCGGCGGATCAACCTCGAGACCAAGTGGACTCGGCTCGATGTTCGGATCCTCGACGGACCTCAGCATGAAGGCGCGCAGCTCGGCATCGCTGGTGAATCGGTCAACGACGACCTCGCGAAGCCGACCCTGAAGGTTGCTTAGCGGCTTGTACCCAGGGATCCACACGGCGTTGATCTCGTCTAGGACCGCGGAGATGTTGCTGAGCTTCTTGCCGATGGACCCGCTCGACCGATCGACCGTGCGAGCAATCTCCCGCTGGTACTCAGCCTTGACGTACGACTCCTCGGCCAATTCCAGGGTCAGCATCTGGAAGTAGATGTCGACGGTCGTGTTGATCTCGTCATCGCTCCAAGGGCCGGTCGTCACGCTCACCAGGTTGCCGCACTCGGTTCCAGTTCGCAGCAAATCTCCCCGCGTGCCGACATCCGTCCACAAGCCTCCCCTGGAAGATCCGTCTCGGTCGGTGGGGGGAGCTAGATTCGATGGCTTCATCGACCGATCGGAGCGGCCGTCGTGATCTCGGGGAACAGGCGACAAATTTCCTGTCCGGCAAGGTCCCAAATAGCTCAGCTTTCAGCTAAGCTACGAACATGAGCTCGAGCTCCGCGCCGTTCACGTTCGTCGACCTGTTCGCAGGCGTGGGCGGCTTTCATGCCGCGCTCGGAGCCCTCGGCGGAGAATGTGTCTATGCAGTCGAGAAGGACGCAGAGGCTGCGGCGGTCTACGAGCGGAACTGGGGGATCAAGGCCCACGGCGACATCGTCGACGACACCGAATCCCAGATGCGCGTGCCTAAGCACGACGTCCTGGCCGCGGGCTTTCCGTGCCAGCCGTTCTCGAAGTCTGGTTTCCAGCGGGGCATGGACGAGGCACGTGGAACGCTGTTCTGGAACATCCTGCGGATCCTCGAAGTGCGGCGCCCCACTGTGGTGCTGCTGGAGAACGTCCGCAACATCTACGGTCCGCGCCACAAGCACGAGTGGGAAGTGATCGTGCGCTCGCTTCGCGAGCTCGGCTACCAGGTCTCGTCGCGGCCGATCGTCTTCTCGCCGCATCTGCTTCCGCCTGAGCGCGGGGGACGTCCGCAGGTTCGTGAGCGTGTGTTCATCATGGCGACGTACGTCGGAACGCGTAGCTCCCACATCGATCTGGAGCCGTCAGTCCCCCACCTTCCGGTGGACGGTTGGTCGCCCTCCGAGTGGGATCTGGTGGAGCATCTGCCCGTCCAGGCGGACCCTGAGCTTGGCAACAGACTGCGACTGAATCTTGGTCCGGCAGAGACAACCTGGGTCGAGGCGTGGAACGACTTCGTCGTCACGCTTCGGTCTGCTGGGGTCGAGAAGCTGCCCGGCTTCCCCGTATGGGTCGATGCGTTCATCCACGAGGACGACATGGTGGTGCCTCCTGGAACCGCGGACTGGAAGGCCGCGTTCCTTCGCAAGAACGCAGCGTTCTATACCCAGCACCTGGAGCTGCTTGAGGCATGGCTCTCTCGTTGGAACTACCTGCGCGACTTCCCGGCATCTCGAAGGAAGTTCGAATGGCAGGCTCAGGACGCCAAGTCGCTGACGGACACGGTGATGCACCTACGCCCGTCCGGCCTACGCGTGAAGCAGGCGACCTACGTCCCAGCGTTGGTGGCGATCACGCAAACGAGCATCCTCGGCGACCGCCTGCGCAGGATCTCCCCACGGGAGGCTGCCCGACTACAGGGCCTTCCTGAGTGGTTCGACTTCGGTGACCAGCCAGACGCCGCGACCTACAAGCAGATGGGTAACGGCGTGAACGTTGGCGCCGCCTACCATGTCTTCCGCGAGCATGTCCTTCGGTCGATGGAACCGGTGCGTCGTCGCGCGCCCGGCCTCGCGCAAGCCGTCGAGCAGTCGGCGGTCAACCCGGACGAGGCCATCGAGCGTTACCGTGACCCGGCCCGCGATGTCATTGTCAGGCGTCGGCGCCCGGCTGACGCCCGCCGCGTCGCCGGCTGACTGACCGGACCGGTCACTTCGCCGTAAAGAATTCGACGGCGGCGTGCACGGCCTTGAGGCCCTCGAGGGTGACGGTACTTCCGGTCGATTCGAAGGTTGACAGCCATGCGGACCCTGACGCCTCGACGATCCCGCGCGCAAGTTCGGGCTTGGTTCCGTCGGTCGGGAGGCCGAGTCCCAGTTGATCATTCACTGCTGAGAAGAGTTCCCGCGGTTCCGTGGAGCCGGTCGACATGTGGGGTGGCTCGATGTCAATGAGTCTTGCGATCTCAAAGACGAAGTCAACCTTGTATCTCATCCTTGCTGCTCTCCGAACTGGTGGCGGTACTCGGTGCTCAGGTTGTCGAGAAGGTTGCCCCAGCGCTGTTCAGCAAGGAACGGTGGGTGTCCCTCACATAATCCGGCGATTCGCATCCGCTCTAGGAGGATGGCTCGGGTCGCAACCTCAGCCCAGCGCTTGTCCTCTGGCAGTGTCCGCGGAATCGCGAGGACTGCGGTGGGATCTACGTCCAGTCCAAGAAGGAGGCTCCACAGGCGGGCGTTGATGTCCCCCGCCTTGTGGGAGAAGTTCTTCTCCAAGGTCACCTGGATGAGTTGGATCGGGAACCCCGGCCGCCCATCTGGGAAGGGTCGCCATGCGACAACATCGACGCCGCCATCCTTGCGAGCCGGATCCCGATAGGCCGTTCCACCCTTGAGCTTCATCTGCTTGACGAGCCACGGGATGGCCAGCGGAAACTCCGGCGGTCTGCCGGGGTCGCCGGGATACCCGAACCGCACAGCCTTCGCTCCGTCTCCCAGAAGGACTCTCGAAGCATCCGTCACGATGTGCTCGAACATCTCGGCTGCACCGACCAGATGAGCGACCGGGAAGTTGACGGACAGGTTGCCGGTCGTCACGAGAAGCATGGCCTCATACGTCGATCGGCCCGAACCGCCTCTTCGTCTGAGTCCCCCATTGGTCACCTCGATCGGATACTTCTCGCCGAGGAGTTGAGCACGCCGATGAATTGTCGAAACGGCGAGGTCGATGTCAGTTGCCTTGGCGTCGCGGGACGCAGCCGAGGCGGCCCGGACCCAACTCATCGGCCTTGCGTTAGCTTGGCCGGTCAGGAGCTCGAGCTCAATCGCGTCGGCTACGACCTCAGAATCCATGGACTACTGCGACTCCTCGTCATCGGCGTCGGACGAGCTCCGCAACGCGTCCACCGATGTCTGTAGCTCCTCAAGGAGCGCCTGGACCTCCGGCTCGTCGCCGTGGTCAGCGATGTCAATCTCGGCAGCTTGAAGAGCGTTTCGAGCGGCACGGAGTCGCTTGATCAGTCGTTCGAGCTTGTCCAGTCCAGCGTCGTCGATCTTCTGAAGCGCCTCTGCCAGGTTGTCGCCCGCGCGAAGGGAAGCGAGGCCGACCGGTGAACTGATCGCCCCGCCCAACTTGTTGATGTCGCGCGAGTCGTTCAACACCTTGTCGGTTTCGGCAGTGCCGAAGACCCAGCCAAGCAGCTCTTTGAGCTCGGATGTCTTGGCCCCGGGAACTGGGTCCGTGCCGGGTTCGAGTTTCGAGCCGAGCGGCGCTCCAACGAAGCCCCGCAACTTCGTGTTGCTCATTGCGACCGTAAGAAGAGAGAACGCCTCCTCGACCGGTCCGGTCGGAATGCCGAGAGTCGCTGCCTGCTTGGCGATCGCTTGCTCGCGGTACAGGTTGCCGGCACGACCCTTGTCGATGCCGATCATCTTTGCGACCTCCGCGAACGAAAGCCCGTCATCGTCAACCAACTTGGCGACATAGCGCGCCTGCGCGAATGGTGTCCACCCCAGGATGCCTGAGATGTGGCGGAACCCGATGATCGGTACGACCGTTGATCTCGAATCGACCACGACCACGGGGACCTCGGTGTCGAGTGTCAGGCCGGCCTTCGCGGCCAATGCGTCCCATTGATCCGGACTTGGAAACTGGCTTCGGATCGATGGTTGCGCCAGTCCGAGCAAGGCTGTCAGGCGGCGATTGCCTTCGACGACGATCCAGACGCCCGCTTCGTCCTCACTCGGCACCGCGATCAACGGCTCAGACGTAAAGAACCCGTGGCTTGCGATCGACTCCGCCACTGTGAACGCTTCGAAGCCCAACTCGAGGTCGAAGGCCAAGTCCTCCTGTGAAGCACCTTGAGCAGCGGCTGGGAGGCGTGGATTCTCGGGATCGAGCCGGAGATTTTCCAGCGCGATCTGACGTTGGTCCCCAAGGTGAGCGCTGCTGGCGGTCATGTTGTTGCCTTTCGTGCGGTGTGCATGTCGGAGAGCCGGATCGCGAGCGTGTAGACGGGCTCAGCACTCCCCAATCTCGGGACGACGTAGTGAACCTGAACTGCGACGGGCCGATCGTCCTCGGCTGTTGGCGCTGCTCGGTCACCCATGTACCGACCTGGCTGCGCCGATCCATCGCGACCTTGGAAGAGATTCACGAAGCCGAGCTCGTCCCACTTACGCGTTCGCGGGCCGCCATGCTGATCGTCCATCAGCAAAACAGGCACGTCGACCGCAGCGTCCAACCGCGACAGATGATCGACGATGTCGTCGTGCCGCCAGCCGGCGCTGTACGACATGAGACGCCACGGACGGATCAACTTATCGAGCACCGCTTTGAGGGGAAGGTCCAATGTTCTGAAACCGAGACGGCCGTAGTCGCGGCGTTCCGCCTCGAGCAGCCCGATGCCGGCCACCAGCTCAGCATTTGCCTGCCGATCCACAGGGTCCATGCTGGGCTGGCGCAGTGAGTGCCAGCCGTCGCCCGAAGTATTGAACCTGTTGAGGGCACCAATGACGGCTGGCCTGGTGGCCTGTGTGCCGCTAGGCAGGAGTAGCCCGACCTCTCGCGCCCACTGGTCGACCGTGCCGCCCTGATCGAGGACATCGCGTAGACGCGCACGAAGGTCGTATTCGGTGAAGACCGTCTCGCGGAGCACCTTGAGCGTTCGAGGCGTTGCGAAGAACTGGCAGTAGGGAAGCAATTCACCTCGATAGCCGAATGCTCGCGCTCGCTGCTCCATCGTGTCGACCTGAACACTCGCTGGCCGATTCATGTAGGTGACCGTTAACCCCTCGACCGTGAAGCCCCGGTCCAACTTGTTGCCGCCAACCAGGATGTGCACCGGCGAAGCGTTCCATTGGATGGCTCTGATCGCAGACTCGGAGTTCACCAGCCACGTCGTCGTTTCTCGCAGCGCGCGCCGAAGGTGTGGAAGGAGCTGAACGTGGTCCGGCAGAGCGGCACCTGCGTTGCTGAGACGCTGGTACTCGTCCCGCAACTGGTGCTCAAGATCCGCGAACTCGGCAGCACTGTCGGTGCTGGTTTGCCACTTCCTGAGAACCCGTTGGATGAGGAGGTGATACCTACCCTGGACATCATTCCGCTGGGTCGAGTGGACCAGAAGACTCACGGGCTCCAACTCGTCGTCACGCCACAGAAGCGCTGCAGCGCCGACCAAGAAGTTGGCGAGAGCACTCTCCAGGCTTCCAGGCAGCCGAGTCGGAAGCGTTTTGGTGACCTGCTCATCGCTCGTAGGAATCGGGCGAATCACCTTGGGTGCGTGCTCCACGAAGAACTCCCGCCCGCCCGTATATCCGGGGCCTGGATGCAGGAGGGTCACGAACTCGGGCAGCAAATGGTCGTTCAGATCCAGGAGCAGCGGCGCATACGGCGTCGCCGTGTATTGCACGTACATGTGCGGGCCGAGCGCTTCCCTCAACTCAGAGATCGCCGCGTATGTCGAACTCTCTGTCCCCACCTTCACCGACGTATTCAGCGAAGCCTGATCGGCTTCGTCATCGATGACCAGTACCGGACTGTCCGAAAGATCGGTGCCCGCAAGCGCACTAGCAAGATCTCGGATGCGCCCGGCATGCTTGATCATGGGAATGAGAAGGATCCGGCCGCGACCGAGTTCAGATGCAACCTTCTGTGCCCCCTTGGTGCCCTTGAGGCCGGTCACCTCTTGCCACTTGTAGTCACGCCGGCCCTCGATCAGGGCATCGCGGATGCGCTTGCCATTCTGGTCCACCAACAGGTTGGTGCTGCCAAGGAACGCGATGATGATTCGATACCCGGCATCCGCCGCTCCGGCGGCCAGGCCGATGATGTTTGTCGTCTTACCCGACTGAACGTAACCAAGTGCAAGGCCCGTGACCTGACTCGGAAGCTCACCCAAGGGCCCGTGGGACAGTACGTCATCGACTGCTTCCCAGAGGCCAGCGCGGGTTCCCTCGGTCATAAACGACGCAAGAGACGCGTCGTAGCGCGCGCGTTCGGCGCCCGTCTCGTTCTGTTCAGGCAAAAGGTCAGCGCCTCGCCCGGATCGATGCACTGCCCACACGATCAATCTATAGGCGCATTGAACTGGCCGCGTCCGATCGCGCCAGTTCACTCATCCGCTGGGGGCTCGACGGCTTGAGCCCATTCCCCCACCAGTCCCCCACAGCAGACTCAGCAGTTAGCAGGGGGATTGCCCGAGAGATGACAGAGACCGCAGGCTGACCTGCGGTTTCAGTGAGTGGAGCCTAGGGGACTCGAACCCCTAACCCCCTGCTTGCAAAGCAGGTGCGCTACCAATTGCGCCAAGGCCCCGGGAAGGGACGTTCAGGAGCGCTCGACCGGGTCGGTGGCCTCGGCCCAGAGCGCCTGCTCCTTCTTGCCCTCGTCGAGCTTGCGCTTGACGACGACGGCGCCGCCGACGGCCAGCAGGAGGAACAGGATCTTCTTCATGGCTGGCTCCCTCGATGGGCGGATGGATGCCGGAATGGTGGGCCTAACAGGACTTGAACCTGTGACCTCTTCCTTATCAGGGAAGCGCTCTAACCGTCTGAGCTATAGGCCCTCGAACCGAGGGGGAACACTACCGGACCGGCCGCGGCCCGGACAAAACGGGGTGCTCCGGCTACCGCTCGTCCTCGGCCAGCGTGAGCTCCACGCCCCCGAGGAGCGCGGCGGCCATGTTGTAGAGGAACGCGCCGAGGGTGGCGATCGCGGTGATCAGGATGACGTCGACGACGCTCACCAGGATGGTGAAGCCCATGACGCGGGACATCCCGACGTACTTCTCGACGTCCCAGTTGGCGGCGTCCTCGCCACCGACCACGTCCTGCACGGTCTGGTTGATCGAGTCCCACACGCCGGCGGCGGCGAGCACCGACCAGATGATGAAGACCGACACCACGGTGACCACGCCGAACGCGATGGCCAGCAGGAACGACGTCTTCATCACCGACCACGGGTCGATCCGGGTCAGGCGCAGCCGCGCCCGGCGCGGCGGGCGCGGGCCGGCGGGGGCCTTCGTGGCCGCCTTGGTCGAGCCCGGCTGGGCGTTGGCACGGTGCTCGTCGGCGGCGTTCGACAGCTTGGCCGAGATCCGTTCGCCGAGGGGGGCGCGTACCGCAGTGTCCTGGCGGTCGGTCATCAGCCCTCGCTCTCTCCATCGGGCGCAGTCACGTCGATTGTTGCACCCGTACCCTCATCAGACGATTCCACGACCTCGTCGGTTGCCTCGGTCGCCTCGGCAGTCTCCGGAGCCTCGATGGCCTCACCGTTGTCCTCGTCCTCCCGGGCCTCGACGGACCGGGCGACCACCGCGACCGCGTCGCCCGACTTCGGCGAGACGAACTTCACGCCCTGCGTCGAGCGACCCGTGGGCCGGAAGTCGGCGTTGATCGGGCTGCGCACGACCTGGCCGTTCTGCGTGATCGAGAGGACCTCGTCACCCTCCTCGACGATGAACGCACCGACCAGCTGACCGCGCTCCTCGTTCGCGAGCGCCATCGCCTTGATGCCGAGACCGCCGCGGTTGGTGATGCGGTACTCCGAGATCCGGGACCGCTTGGCGAAGCCGCCGTCGGTGATCGTGAAGACGTACTGCTCCTTGACGTCCGGCAGGTCCCCGGCGGCCGTGGACTCGCCGGCGGCCTCGGCCCTGGCCTCGGCGGCCTCCTCGGCGGCGACCTGCTCGGCGCGGATCACCGACATCGAGAGCACCGAGTCGGCGTCGGTGCGGAACTTCATGCCGGTCACGCCCGAGGTCGCCCGGCCCATGGGCCGCAGCTGGGAGTCGTTGGCCTGGAACCGGATCGCCTGCCCCTTGCGGGAGACCAGCAGGATGTCGTCGTTCTCGCTGACCAGCTCCGCGCCGATCAGCTCGTCGTCGTCCTCGCGGAAGTTGATCGCGATGACGCCGGCCTGGCGCGGGCTGTTGTAGTCACCGAGCCGGGTCTTCTTCACCAGGCCGTGGCGGGTGGCGAGCACGAGGTACGGCGCCTGCTCGTAGTCGCGGATCGCCAGGACCTGGGCGATGCTCTCGTCGGGCTGGAACGACAGCAGGCCGGCGACGTGGCCTCCCTTCGCGTCCCGCGACGCCTCGGGGAGGTTGTACGCCTTGGTCCGGTAGACCCGACCCGCCGTGGTGAAGAACAGCAGCCAGTGGTGGTTGGTCGTCGCGATGAAGTGCTCGACGACGTCGTCACCCCGCAGGGAGGCGCCGCGCACACCCTTGCCGCCGCGCTTCTGGGTGCGGTACTGGTCGGCCCGGGTCCGCTTCGCGTAGCCGCCGCGGGTGATGGAGACGACGAGGTCCTCGTCGGGGATCAGGTCCTCCATCGAGAGGTCACCGTCGGCCGCGATGATCTGGGTACGCCGGTCGTTGCCGTACCGCTCGACGATCTCGTCGAGCTCGTCGGCCACGATCTGCCGCTGCCGCGAGACGTTCGCGAGGATGTCCTGGAGGTCGGCGATGGTGCGCTCGATCTCGGCCAGCTCGTCGATGATCTTCTGGCGCTCCAGCGCGGCGAGCCGGCGCAGCTGCATGTCCAGGATGGCGTTGGCCTGGAGCTCGTCGATCTCGAGGAGCTGGATCAGGCCCTGCCGGGCGTCGTCGACCTCGGGGGAGCGCCGGATCAGCGCGATCACCTCGTCGAGCATGTCGAGCGCCTTCACCAGACCGCGCAGGATGTGGGCGCGCTCCTCGGCCTTGCGCAGGCGGAACTCGGTGCGACGCCGGATGACGTCGATCTGGTGGCCGACCCAGTTGCTGATGAACTGGTCGATCGACAGCGTCCGCGGCACCCCGTCGACCAGCGCGAGCATGTTCGCGCTGAAGTTGGTCTGCAGCTCGGTGTGCTTCAGCAGGTTGTTGAGGACCACGCGGGCGACCGCGTCGCGGCGCAGGACCACGACCAGGCGCTGGCCGGTGCGGTCGGAGGTGTCGTCGCGGACGTCGGAGATGCCCTGGACCTTGCCGGAGTCGGCCAGCTCGGCGATCTTCAGCGCGAGGTTGTCCGGGTTGACCATGTAGGGCAGCTCGGTGATCACCAGGCAGGTGCGGCCCTTGGCGTCCTCGTCGACCTCGATGACGGCGCGCTGGGTGATCGAGCCCCGGCCGGTGCGGTACGCCTGCTCGATGCCCTGCCGGCCCACGATGAGGGCGCCGTTGGGGAAGTCGGGGCCCTTGATCCGCTCGATCAGCGCGTCCTGGAGCTCCTCGCGGCTGGCGTCGGGGTGCTCGAGCGCCCACTTCGCACCCTCGGCGACCTCGCCGAGGTTGTGCGGCGGGATGTTGGTCGCCATGCCGACCGCGATGCCGGCCGACCCGTTGACCAGGAGGTTCGGGAAGCGGGCCGGCAGGACGACCGGCTCCTGGGAGCGGCCGTCGTAGTTGGGCTGGAAGTCGACGGTCTCCTCGTCGATGTCGCGGACCATCTCCATGGCCAGCGGCGCCATCCGGCACTCGGTGTACCGCATGGCCGCGGCGGCGTCGTTGCCCGCCGAGCCGAAGTTGCCCTGGCCGTGGACGAGCGGGGCGCGCATCACCCAGGGCTGGGCGAGCCGGACGAGGGTGTCGTAGATCGCCGTGTCGCCGTGCGGGTGGTACTGACCCATGACGTCACCGACGACGCGCGAGCACTTCGAGAAGCCGCGGTCGGGCCGGTAGCCGCCGTCGTACATCGCGTAGAGCACCCGGCGGTGCACGGGCTTGAGCCCGTCACGCACGTCGGGCAGCGCGCGCCCGACGATGACCGCCATGGCGTAGTCGATGTAGGCGCGCTGCATCGAGGTCTGCAGCTCGACGGGCTCGATCCGTCCGCCCGGCCCCTGGGGAGGAGTGCCGCCGTCAGTGGGAGTCTCGGTCACGATTGATCTTTCTGGTCGCTTCTACCGGAATCTAGGACTGCTGCTAGAGACCTAGATATCCAGGAATCGGACGTCCTTGGCGTTGCGCTGGATGAAGGAGCGGCGCTGCTCGACGTCCTCGCCCATGAGGATCGAGAAGATCTCGTCCGCGTGCGCGGCGTCGTCCAGGGTCACCTGGAGCATCAGGCGCTGGTCGGGGTCCATCGTGGTCTCCCACAGCTCCTTGGCGTTCATCTCGCCGAGACCCTTGTAGCGCTGGACCGGGTTCTCCTTCGGCAGCTTCTTGCCGGCCTCCTGGCCGGCGCGCAGCAGCGCGTCCCGCTCGGAGTCGGAGTAGACGAACTCGTGCTCGTGCGGCTTGTTCCACCGCAGCCGGTACAGCGGCGGCTGCGCCATGTAGACGTAGCCGCCCTCGATCAGCGGCTTCATGAAGCGGAACAGCAGCGTCAGCAGCAGCGTGTTGATGTGGTGGCCGTCGACGTCGGCGTCCGCCATCAGCACGACCTTGTGGTAGCGCAGCTTGGCGATGTCGAACTCGTCCTGGATGCCCGTGCCGAGGGCGGAGATGATCGACTGCACCTCCTGGTTGCCCAGGACCTTGTCGATGCGGGCCTTCTCGACGTTCAGGATCTTGCCGCGGATCGGGAGGATCGCCTGGATCCGCGGGTCGCGGCCCTGGCGGGCCGACCCGCCCGCGGAGTCACCCTCGACGATGAACACCTCGCACTCGGCGGGGTTCGTCGACTGGCAGTCCGACAGCTTGCCCGGCAGGCTGCCGCCGCCGAGCAGGCCCTTGCGGTTGCGCGCCAGGTCGCGCGCCTTGCGCGCGGCGATCCGGGCGGAGGCGGCGGCCTGGGCGCGGCGGATGATGTCGCGGCCCTCGGCGGGGTTCTGCTCGAGCCAGGCGCCGAGCTGGTCGTTGACCACGCGCTGGACGAAGCCCTTGGCCTCGGTGTTGCCGAGCTTGGTCTTGGTCTGGCCCTCGAACTGCGGCTCGCCGATCTTGATGGAGATGATCGCGGTCAGGCCCTCGCGGATGTCGTCGCCCGACACCCGGTCCTCCTGCTTCTTCATCAGGCCCCACTCCGAGCCCCAGTTGTTGACCAGCGAGGTCAGCGCCGCACGGAAGCCCTCCTCGTGGGTGCCGCCCTCGTGCGTGTTGATCGTGTTGGCGAAGGTGTGGACCGACTCCGTGTAGGAGGTGTTCCACTGCATCGCGATCTCGAGGCTCATGTGGTTCTCGACCGAGCCCGGCGTCTCCGCCTCGAAGGAGATGATCGACGGGTTCGCGACCTGCTTCTTGCGGTTGATGTACTCGACGTAGTCGACCAGGCCGCGCTCGTAGCGGAACACCTGCTCGATGCCGCCGGCCTCACCGCGCTTGATGCTGTCGGCGCGGCTCTGGTCCACGTCGTCGGCCACGGTGTCGTCCTCGACGGCGTCCGCGAGCTCGTCGGCCTGCGGCCGCTCGTCGCGCACCACGATCTCGAGGCCCTTGTTGAGGAAGGCGTACTCGCGGATCCGCGCGGAGATCGTCTCCAGGGAGTACGTCGTGGTCTCGAAGATGTCGGGGGAGGCGTAGAAGGTGATCGAGGTGCCGGTGCGCTCGCCGTCCTCCATCGGCCGGACGTCCTCGAGCGGTCCGTCGGGGACGCCGATCGTGAACGTCTGGCGCCACAGGTGGCCGCGGTTCTTCACCTCGGCGATCACGTGCGTGGACAGCGCGTTGACGACCGAGACGCCGACGCCGTGCAGGCCGCCCGAGACCTTGTAGCCGCCGCCGCCGAACTTGCCGCCGGCGTGCAGCACGGTCAGCGCGAGCGTGATCGCCGGCAGCTCCTGGCCGGGCGCGGTGTCGGTCGGGATGCCGCGGCCGTTGTCCTCGACGCGGATGCCACCGTCGGCCTGGAGGGTCAGCACGATCCGGTCGCAGTAGCCGGCCAGCGCCTCGTCGACCGCGTTGTCCACGATCTCCCAGATCAGGTGGTGCAGGCCGCGCTCACCGGTGGAGCCGATGTACATGCCGGGGCGCTTGCGGACCGCCTCGAGGCCCTCGAGCACCTGGATCGCGGAGGCGTCGTACTGCACCTCGCCGGCGGGGGTCTCGACGTTGCTGTCCTCGCTCACGCGCACCTCTTCTTGCGGCTTCTTCCGGCCACTGACATGGAGAAGGCCGCAGCACGAGGGCTGGACGGCCGACGTCCATGATAGCCGTCAGAACGCCGCATTCCACGTCCCGACCCGGCGGCGCGGGGTGTCTGTGGACGAAATCGGGTCCGGAGCGGCTCCTGAACGCCGCTCACGCGGACGAACGGGGGTGCGGACGGGCCCCCGTACGTCGACGCGGCCGCCGGATCGTCTCCGGAGCGCTCCCGGGACCAGCAGCCGGTCAGCCGTAGGTGTCGCGCGGACCGCGGCCGTCGCGGACCGAGCGCGGACCCTTCTTCCACGTGGGCAGGTGGGGACCCTGGACGTCGATCACGGTGACCGTCCCGTGGCCGAGCTCCTCGTTGAGCCGGCGGACGACCGTCGGGGCGAGGAGCCGCAGCTGGGTGGCCCAGGCGGTGGAGTCGGTGCGCACCACGAGCCGGCCGTCGGCGAACGACTCGGGCGTGCAGTGCCGGGCGATCTCGGCGCCGACCAGCTCCTCCCAGCGGCCGAACACGCCGTGCACCCGCAGGTCGAGGTCCCAGCCGTGGTCGTCGATCAGGCGGCTGAGCGTGGCGTCGAGCAGCTGCGGGTCGCGGTCGTCGGGGTGCGCACCCGACACGCGCCCCCGGCCGGGGGCGTCCTTGCGGCGGAGCTTCCTGCGTGCTGCGGGCGTCGACTTCGCGGTCGCCCGGGTCAGCGCCCGCGCCAGCTCGAGGCCGTCGTCGCGGTGCTCCGGGGCCTCGGGCACACCCGGGGGCTCCGGCCCGTCACTGCTCACGGACCACCTCGCCGTTCGCGACGGCGTACCGGGTGCCCGCCAGCGCCGCCGGCACGTCGGCGGCGACCGCGGCCGTCACCAGGACCTGCTCCGCGCCCGCGACCAGGTCGGCCAGCTGGGCGCGGCGCTCGGTGTCGAGCTCGGCGAACACGTCGTCGAGGATGAGGATCGGATCGTCGCCGTCCGCGCGGAGGAGGTCGTACGACGCCAGGCGCAGTGCGAGCGCGAACGACCAGGACTCCCCGTGCGAGGCGTAGCCCTTGACCGGCAGCTCGCCGAGCCGGCACAGCAGCTCGTCGCGGTGCGGACCCACCAGGGAGACGCCCCGGTCGACCTCGTCGGCCCGCCGCCGCTCGACCTCGGCGAGCAGCGCCTCGGTCAGGTCGTCGCGGTCGGTGCGGCCCTCGAGGTCGAACGACGGCTTGTACTCGATGTCCGCGTCGTCGCGGCTCGCGCCGCGGGCGACGGTCTCGTACGCCTTGCCGACGTACGGACGCAACGCCTCCACCAGCGCGAGCCGCTCGGCGAGCAGCTCGGCACCGGTCCGGGCGAGGTGGGCGTCCCAGACCCCGAGCGTGTCGAGCGCGCCCTTGCTCATCCGCGCGGTCTTGAGCAGCGAATTGCGCTGCCGCAGCACCCGGTCGTAGTCGGCGCGGACCCCGGCCAGGCGCGGGGTGCGCAGCACCAGCAGGTCGTCGAGGAGCTTGCGCCGGTCGCCGGGGTCGCCCTTGACCAGGGTGAGGTCCTCGGGGGAGAAGACCACCGTGCGCACCAGGCCCACGAGCTCGCGGGCGCGGGGGAGGGGCGAGCGGTTGATCCGCGCGCGGTTGGACCTGCCGGGGTTGAGCTCCACCTCGAGCACGGCGGTCCGGCCGTCGCGGACGACCGCCGCGCGCACGACGGCCTGGTCCGCGCCGGCGCGGATCAGCGGCGCGTCGGTCGCCACCCGGTGCGACGCCAGCCGGGAGAGGTAGTCGATCGCCTCGACGAGGTTGGTCTTGCCCTGACCGTTGCGTCCGATGAACGCGGTGACCCCCGGCTCGAGCGCGACGTCGGCCGACGCGTAGGAGCGGAAGTCGTGGAGGGTCAGGTGCGAGACGTACACCGCACGGTCACGGCTTCGGCTGGGCGTCGCCGCCGACCGGCGGCTCGGTGCGGGTGGCGTGGCCGCCGAACTGGTTGCGCATGGCGGCGATCGCCTTCATCGCCGGGCTGTCGTCCTGCCGCGAGGTGAAGCGCGCGAACAGCGACGCCGCGATGACGTGCATGGGGACGGCGTTGTCGATCGCGGCCTCGACCGTCCAGCGACCCTCGCCGGAGTCCTCGGCGTAGCCGGCGATCTTGTCGAGGTGGGTGTCCTCCTCGAGCGCGGCGACCAGCAGGTCGAGCAGCCACGACCGGATCACGGTGCCGGAGCGCCAGGAGTCGAAGACCTCCGCGACGTTGTCGACCAGGTCGACCGTCTCGAGCAGCTCCCAGCCCTCGGCGTACGACTGCATCATGGCGTACTCGATGCCGTTGTGGACCATCTTGGCGAAGTGGCCGGCACCCGGGTTCTTGCCCGCGTGCACGAAGCCGCCCTCGTCGGGCTTGAGGGCGTCGAGGGCCGGCTGGACCTTCGCGACGTCCTCGTCGGAGCCGCCGCACATCAGCGCGTAGCCGTTCTTCAGGCCCCAGACCCCGCCGGAGACGCCGCAGTCGACGAACCCGATGCCGCGCTCCGCGAGGAGGTCGGCGTTGACCTGGTCGTCGGTCCACTTCGAATTGCCGCCGTCGACGACGAGGTCGCCCTCGCCGAGCAGGCCGGCGAGCTCGCGGATGGTCTCCCGGGTCGGGTCGCCCGAGGGCACCATCACCCACACGACCTTGGGGGAGGGGAGCCGGTCGACCATCGCCGCCAGGCTCTCCGCGTCCGCGAGGTCGGGGTTGCGGTCGTAGCCGACCACCGTGTGCCCCGCGTCGCGCAGCCGCGTCCGCATGTTGCCACCCATCTTGCCGAGACCGACGAGTCCGATGTCCATACGGGCCAGCCTAGGTGGGAGACGGGTGGATCAGGAGGGCAGGTGGATCAGGACAGCAGGCGGCGCGGCATCAGCAGGTAGCGGAACGGCGCGTCCTCGCCCTCGTCGACGCGGCCGCTGATCACGACCGGCTTGGAGGCCTGGGTGAACGCCAGCTCGACGACCGGCTGGTCGATGGCGGTGAGCCCGTCGAGCAGGAACTGCGGGTTGAACCCGGTGGTGATGTCCTCGCCGTCGATCGTCGCCTCGATCGACTCCGACGCCTGCGCCTCGTCCCCCGAGCCGGCGTCGAGCGTGAGCACGCCGTCGCTGAACGCCAGCTGCACCGCGGTGTTGCGCTCCGCGACCAGCGCGACGCGCTTGACGGACTCGACCAGGGCGGCCTTGTCGACCAGCGCCGTGGTCTGGTGCTCGCTCGGGAAGAGGCTGCGGACCTTGGGGAACTCGCCGTCGAGGAGGCGGGTCGTCGTACGCCGGACGCCGCCCGGCGCCTGGCCCTCGAACCCGATGATGCCCTCCCCGGTGCCGGTCGTCGCGAGGGCGATGGTCACCTCGCCGCCCCCGGTCAACGACTTCGCGGTGTCGCCGAGCACGCGGGCCGGGACCAGCGCGGCCGCGGACTCGTCGGGGGTGCGCGGACTCCAGGCGAGCTCACGGTGCGAGAGCCGGAAGCGGTCGGTCGCGAGCAGCGAGATCGTGCTGCCGTCGATCTCGATCCGCACGCCCGTGAGCACCGGGAGCATGTCGTCGCGACCGGCCGCGGTGACCGCCTGCGCCACGGCGTGGGCGAACTCCTCGGCGGCGACGGTGCCGGTGGCGCCCGGCATGTCGGGCAGCGACGGGTAGTCCTCGACCGGCATGGTCTGGAGGCTGAAGCGGGCCGAACCACACGTGAGGGAGACCCGCGCGCCGTCGAGCACCATGTCGACGGGCTTGTCCGGGAGGCTGCGACAGATGTCGGCGAGCAACCGGCCGCTGACCAACGCCTTGCCCTCGTCGTTGACCTGGGCGCTCAGCGTCGCTCGCGCGGAGGTCTCGTAGTCGAAGGTCGACAGCACCAGCCCGTCGTCACTGGCCTCGATGAGCAGGCCGGCGAGCACCGGGACGCTGGGACGGACCGGAAGGCTGCGGGCAGCCCAGGCGACGGCATCGGCGAGCACGTCACGCTCGACGCGGAACTTCACGGTGGTTCCTTCGGGTCGAATGTCGGTGGGGTTCGAGGTGGGGTTCGAGGGGGACGCAGGTGGGGGAATCACACAGATCCGGGGATGCGCATCCTGCCATGCAGGGCCGACGGGCGGCAGTTGTCCCCAGGAAGAGGCCCGGATGGATGTTCACGGGCGATCGATCTGTCTGGAGGTACGTGGGAGTCATAGCGTCGGTGGACACTGTGGACAACCTGCGTTCCCGCAGGTCAGCCCGCGAGTCTGTCGTGCACAGCCCCTGTGGAACGACAAATGAGGATCTCGCTCGTCGTGTGGAGCGGGCGCCCGGCCACGGATTCGTGTCGTTCCTCGTCCACAGGCTCTCCCGGGCACACGGCCGGCGAACCACAAGTCGTCCACAGTCGCCGCGGACCCGGGATGGGACCTCGGATCGGTCCGGGGTCAGACCTGACGGGCCTGCATCTTGACGCGGTTGGTCAGCTCGGAGACCTGGTTGAAGACCGCGCGCCGCTCGGCCAGCAGCTGGTTGATCTTCCGGTCGGCGTACATGACCGTCGTGTGGTCGCGGTTGCCGAACTGCGCGCCGATCTTCGGCAGGGACAGGTCGGTGAGCTCGCGGCACAGGTACATGGCGATCTGGCGCGCCATCACCAGGTGACGACCGCGGCTGGGCCCGGTGAGCTCGTCGATGGACAGCCCGAAGTACGCCGCGGTCTGGGCGATGATCAGGGCCGCGGTGATCTCGGGCTCGCCGCCCTCGGGGATCAGGTCCTTGAGCACGATCTCGGCCAGGGTCATGTCGACCTCCTGGCGGTTGAGGTTCGCGAACGCCGTCACCCGGATCAGCGCACCCTCGAGCTCGCGGATGTTCGTCTGGATCTTCGAGGCGATGAACTCCAGGACGTCCGGGGGCGCGGTGAGCCGGTCCATCGCGGCCTTCTTGCGCAGGATCGCGATGCGGGTCTCGAGGTCCGGCGGCTGGACATCGGTGATCAGGCCCCACTCGAACCGGTTGCGCAGCCGGTCCTCGAGCGCCTCGAGGCGCTTGGGGGCCCGGTCGGAGGTCAGCACGATCTGCTTGTTCGCGTTGTGGAGCGTGTTGAAGGTGTGGAAGAACTCCTCCTGGGTCTGGGTCTTGCCCTCCAGGAACTGGATGTCGTCGATCAGCAGGACGTCCACGTCGCGGTAGCGCCGCTTGAACCGGTCCTGCCGGTCGTCGCGGATCGCGTTGATGAACTCGTTGGTGAACTCCTCGCTCGACACGTAGCGCACCTTGGCGCCGGTGTAGAGGGAGCGGACGTAGTGGCCGATCGCGTGCAGCAGGTGTGTCTTGCCCAGGCCGGAGTCGCCGTAGACGAGGAGCGGGTTGTACGCCTTGCCCGGCGCCTCGGCCACCGCGACCGCGGCCGCGTGGGGGAACCGGTTCGACGAGCCGATGACGAAGGTCTCGAAGGTGTACTTGGGGTTGAGCCGCGTCTCGAGCGCGGTGGGGCGGCCGCCGGCGGCCTCGTGCGGGATCTCGACCGGGGGCGCCGCCATCGGGGCCGGCGCCGGAGCCGGAGGCATGTTTGTCGACATATCGATCTCTCGACTTGCCGATTCGTCGATCGGGGCCGCGAGCGGCACGGCGGCCGCCTCCTCGAGCGCCGGATTGACGGTGACCGCGATCCGGATCTCGCGCCCGAAGCGCACGGTGAGCGCATCCTCGAGCTGGGCGCGCAGCCGACCCTCGAGCTGGTTGCGGGTGAAGTCGTTGGGGACCGCGACGATCGCCGTGCTCTCGTGGAGCGTGACCGGCTCGCTGGCGCGCAGCCACGCGCGCTGGTTCGGCTGGAGGTCGTCGACGACGCCGCGCCAGGCGGTCCGAAGGTCCGGGCTGAGGTCCGAGGTGCTCTGCTCCACCGTTCCCGCTTTCTGGTCAGTGCTGGTCGGGGCTGGTCGGTCGGGCCCGGTGCGCCCCGGACGATGACGACCATCGTCGGTGACGCCCCGCCGCTCCCGCAGGAGAACGGCAGGAGTCCCGGAACCCCGGGGGCTCTGCGTCCACAACTTTGTCCACAGGTTGTGAACCCGGCCCCTCCGCTGTGGAGAGTGCCGGTCCGAGACCACCCGACGGCCGGTCCGTGCCGGAGTTTCTGCAGGTCAGGAGGGTGTTCGCTCGAATGTGGCGGGCGTCACAACCCCGGGTGACCCGGACCGTTCCACCGGTGGTGGGGAACCTCGTTGTCGGCGAACGTAACAAGCGCCGGCGGCCGGCGGCAACCCGTCATCCACAGGTAGTCTGACGGGGCCCGGACGCCGGTTTGACCCTGTGGATTGCCAGCGCGTACCGTTGCTCGGTCACCCGGTGTCGACCGGTGCCGCATGTCCACGACAGAGCAGCCGCGCAGAGCACGAATCTGGCGGGTCGTTCGTGGGTGCGCGGTGCCAGCCGAAAGGGCCCCCGAGGTCCGCTGAACATCGCCGCTCCGGCCCGGCGTGGCTGCCCTGACAACACCATGGAGAGAAGCTCGTGAGCAAGCGTACGTACCAGCCGAACAACCGCCGCCGTCACAAGGTGCACGGGTTCCGCCTGCGCATGCGTACCCGTGCCGGCCGCGCCATCCTGTCCTCGCGCCGCCGCAAGGGTCGCAAGAGCCTGGCCGTCTGACGGCCGGCGGCCGGACCCGGGCCAGCCGCGTGCTGTCCGCGGCTCACCGCCTGACCGACGGTGCTTCGTTCCGCGAGGCGGTCCGCATGGGCCGCCGGAGCGGAACGCGCACCGTCGTGGTGCATCTGGCGACCGGTCCGTCCCCGGACGGACCGCCGCGGGTGGGCTTCGTGGTCAGCAAGGCCGTCGGGAACGCCGTCACCCGCAACCGCGTGAAGCGTCGACTCCGACACCTGGCCCGGGAGCACGTCTCGTCGCTCCCGGGCTCTGCTGTGCTCGTGGTCCGGGCGCTCCCCGCGGCCGCCAGCGCGAGCTCCGCGGAACTCGGCGCTGATCTCGTCCGTTGCCTCCGACGGGTGCAGGCTCAGGAGGTGCGTGCATGAAGTACGACCCGCTGCGCTGGCTGCTGATCGGCTTCCTGCGCCTGTACCGACTGCTGGTCAGTCCGCTCTACGGCCAGGTCTGCCGCTACCACCCGTCCTGCTCGGCGTACGCCCTCGGGGCCGTCACCGAGCACGGCAGCCTGCGAGGCACCTGGCTGGCCGTCCGCCGGCTGGTGCGGTGCCATCCGTGGGCCGCCGGTGGCTACGACCCCGTGCCGCCCCGCTCCGACCCGTCCGAGTCGTCCCGCGCGAGCGCGGGCCCGACTCCCTCACCCCAGCAAGGAGCCTGATCCGTGGGATTCCTCGGCGACATCGGCCACTTCATCATGACGCCGCTGTACTACGCCATCTCCGCCGTCCTCGTCGCGTGGCACTGGCTGTTCACCAACGTCGTCCAGATGAACCCCGACGGGGGCGCCACCTGGGTGCTCTCGATCATCGGCCTCACGCTGACCGTGCGCGCCGCCCTGATCCCGCTGTTCGTCAAGCAGATCAAGTCCAGCCGGAACATGCAGCTGATCCAGCCCAAGGTCAAGGAGCTGCAGAAGAAGTACGGCCACGACCGGGAGCGCCTGGCCCAGGAGACGATGAAGCTGTACCGGGAGAGCGGGACCAACCCGTTCGCCTCGTGCCTGCCGATCCTGATCCAGATGCCGATCTTCCTGGCACTGTTCCGGCTGCTCGACCACCACGCCGCCAACGGCTCCGGCATCGCGTTCCTCACCGACGAGCTCGCGGCCAGCTTCGGCAACTCCGAGCTGTTCGGCGTCATCCCGCTGAAGGCGACGTTCCTCCAGAGCGGTGGCTCGGTCGCGGTCCAGCTGGTCGCCGCGCTGCTCGTCGTCGCGATGACGGCCACCACGTTCACCACCCAGCGGCAGCTGATGAGCAAGAACATGCCGCCGGACGCGCTCACCGGGCCGTACGCCCAGCAGCAGAAGCTGCTCCTCTACGTCCTGCCCGTCGTGTTCGCCGTCGGTGGCATCGCGTTCCCCATCGGTGTCCTCTTCTACTGGACCACGTCGAACCTGTGGACGATGGGCCAGCAGTTCTACGTGATCCGGAACAACCCGGCACCGGGCACCGCGGCCGCGAAGGCCAAGGAGGAGCGTGACCGGCTCAAGGCGGCGAAGCACGGCACGTCCGTCGAGGAGCCGGTCGTGGAGCCCGAGGAGGAGCGCCGGCCGCAGCCGCGGCAGCAGCCCAAGAAGCAGTCGCGCGAGCAGCGCAAGAAGTCCAGCGGGCCGCGTCCCGCCCCGAAGCCGAAGCCCGAGGGAGGCACCCATGACTGACGCCGTGAACGAGACCGATACCGCTCCCGCAACCGACGACGAGAGTGCGGTGGAGACCGCGGCGCCCGAGACCGTCGACGCCTGGTCGCGCCTCGAGCAGCTCGAGCGCGAGGGCGACATCGCCGCCGACTACCTCGAGGAGCTGCTGGACATCGCCGACCTCGACGGTGATCTCGACATGGACGTCGAGGGGGACCGCGCCGCGGTCTCGATCGTGGGAGCCGACCTCTCCCAGCTCGTCGGCGCCAAGGGCGAGGTGCTCGACGCGCTCCAGGAGCTGACCCGGCTGGCGGTCTACCGCGAGACCGGCGAGCGGTCGCGGTTGATGCTGGACATCTCCGGCTACCGGGCGCAGAAGCGCGACGAGCTGGTGAAGCTGGCCGAGGAGACCGTGGCCCGGGTGAAGGAGGACGGCGAGCCCGTCTCCCTCGCGCCGATGTCGCCGTTCGAGCGGAAGGTCGTCCACGACACGGTGGCCGCCGCCGGGCTGTCCTCGGAGTCCGAGGGCGTCGAGCCGCGCCGCTTCGTGGTGGTCCTGCCGGCGTGACCGCATGACGGCCCACGTAGGCGTGGCGTTCCCCCGCTCCGCTCCTCCAGTCCGCGCTTCCGCGGGGACCCCGGGTGAGTGACGTTTCACGTGAAACACCCTCCGCGCCCGAGGCGGCACGGAGGGTGTTTCCGTCTGACCGGATGGAGCTGGCCGAGCGGTACGCGGGCCTGCTCGCCACCGATGGCGTCGTCCGTGGGCTGATCGGCCCCCGCGAGGTGCCACGCCTGTGGGACCGGCACCTGGTGAACTGCGCCCTGCTCGCCGACCTGGTGCCGCCCGGCGCGGACGTGTGCGACATCGGCTCCGGCGCCGGGCTCCCTGGCCTGGTGCTGGCGATCGCGCGCACCGACCTGCAGGTGACTCTCGTCGAGCCGCTGCTGCGGCGTACCACCTTCCTCGAGGAGGCGGTCACGGCGCTCGGCCTCGACCACGTCGAGGTGGTGCGCGGGCGTGCGGACTCGCTGCACGGGCGGCGCCGGTTCGCGGTGGTGACCTCGCGGGCGGTCGCCCCCCTGGACCGGCTGCTCGGCTGGTCCATGCCGTTGGTCGAGCCGACCGGGGCGCTGGTCGCGATGAAGGGGTCGTCGATCGGCGACGAGATCGAGGCTGCCCGTCCCGTCCTGGCGGAGCTCGGCTGCGCGGAGCCCGAGGTGCGGATCCTCGGTGAGGGGATCGCCCCCTCCACCACCGTCGCGGTCCGGGTGGCCTGGGCGGATCCGGGGCAGGTATCTTGGCCGCTTCCGGCACCCGGACCTCGGACCAGATCGAAGCAGAGCACGTCGAAGCGGAGGCGCCGACCTTGAGCGAGTTTTCCACCGGTGGCGGGACGCCTCCTGAGCGTGGTTATCCACAAAGCGCCGCCACTCCTCCACAGCCTGAGGGCACCGGGGAGACCGTGGATGTTTCACGTGAAACCGGCACCGGCTGGCCGGCCGACGGCCCCACGGTGCGCACCGCGGAGGACATCGCGGGCGCCGCCGCCGACTTCGAGGTGGACCACACCACGCCCCTGGCCCGCGCGGCCGAGCACGTCGTGCTGGCCCGGCACGGAGCCCGGATGCGCCCGGCGCTGCCGCGCCCCTCGGCGACCCGGATCTTCGTGGTCGCGAACCAGAAGGGCGGCGTCGGCAAGACCACGTCGACCGTGAACGTCGCGGCCGCCCTGGCCCAGCTCGGCCAGCGAGTGCTGGTCGTCGACCTCGACCCGCAGGGCAACGCGTCCACTGCCCTGGGCGTCGAGCACCGCCGGGGCGTCCCGTCGACGTACGACGCGCTCGTCGACGGGGTGCCCCTCGCCGACGTCGCCTCGCCCAGCCCGGAGGTCGGCGACCTGATGGTGGTGCCGGCGACGATCGACCTGGCGGGCGCCGAGATCGAGCTCGTCTCGGTCGTCGCCCGCGAGAGCCGGCTGCGCAAGGCGATCCACGGCCACCCGCAGGTCGGCTCGGCCGCGGACCTCGGCGAGGACCGGATCGACTACGTGCTGATCGACTGCCCGCCGTCGCTGGGCCTGCTGACCCTGAACGCGCTCGTCGCCGGCAACGAGATGATGATCCCGATCCAGGCCGAGTACTACGCCCTGGAGGGTCTGGGCCAGCTCCTCGAGACGGTCGAGATGGTCAAGGCCCACCTCAACCCGGCGCTCGACGTCTCGACGATCCTCGTGACGATGTACGACGCCCGCACGCGTCTGGCGGCCGGCGTCGCCGAGGAGGTGCGGGAGCACTTCGGTGACCAGGTCCTCAAGACCTCGATCCCGCGCTCGGTGCGCGTCTCGGAGGCCCCGTCCTACGGCCAGACGGTGATGACCTACGATCCCGGATCGCCGGGCGCGCTGTCCTACCTCGAGGCGGCGCGGGAGATCGCGACCAAGGGAGCCACGAGATGAACGCCGCCAACCGCCCGCAGCAGCGCCGCGGGCTCGGCCGTGGCCTGGGCTCCCTGATCCCCACCGGCCCCGCCGAGGACGCCCCGCGCGCGAGCGCCGCGGCGGTCGGAGCGGCGGAGACCGAGCACCTCGCGCCGGTCGAGGGGGCATACTTCGCCGAGGTGCCGCTGCACCAGATCACGCCGAACCGGGTGCAGCCGCGTCAGGTCTTCGACGAGGACGCGATGGCGGAGCTGGTGCACTCGATCCGCGAGATCGGCGTGCTCCAACCGGTGGTCGTGCGCCGTCACGGGCCGGAGGACTACGAGCTCGTCATGGGCGAGCGCCGGTGGCGCGCCTCCCAGGAGGCCGGGCTCGAGACCATCCCGGCGATCGTCCGGGAGACCGACGACGACGACATGCTCCGCGACGCGCTGCTGGAGAACCTGCACCGGTCGCAGCTCAACCCGCTCGAGGAGGCGGCGGCGTACCGGCAGATGCTGGACGACTTCGGGTGCACCCACGAGGAGCTCGCCACCCGGATCGGACGCTCCCGCCCGCAGATCAGCAACACGCTCCGGCTGCTCAACCTGTCGCCCACGGTTCAGCGCCGGGTGGCGGCCGGCGTCCTGTCCGCCGGCCACGCCCGGGCCCTGCTCGCCATCGACGACGCCGACCTCCAGGACCGCCTGGCCCAGCGCGTCGTCGCCGAGGGCATCAGCGTGCGTGGCCTGGAGGAGATCGTGGCGGTGCGCGACACCGACTCCCCGGCGCCGCGCGTGACCCGGAGGAAGCCGGTGGCGCCGGGCCTGGCCGACCTGTCCGAGCGTCTCTCGGACCGGTTCGAGACCCGCGTGAAGGTCGACCTGGGCCGCAGCAAGGGCAAGATCACCGTCGAGTTCGCCTCGCTCGACGACCTGCAGCGGATCGTCGACATCATGGACCCGCGCAATCGGAGCGACAGGCCGATCTAACGCTTCGCCGATATATCGATGTGGTGATAACTCGATAAGTCGACAAATTGCTCAAGCGCTACGTTCGGCCCGTCGGGCGCGGCGGCGCTCCAGCTCCTCGGCGTCGAGCCGCAGGGCCTCCGCCGGCGTCGGCGCGGACCCGCCGTACGACGCCGGCAGCCACCAGCTGCCCGGGGGCTGCTCGTCGGCGGGGTACTCCCGGATCGTCGTGTCGAGCAGCGCGCCCATCGCCGACCGGAGCTCGGCGGTCTCGGCGACCGGGTCCGCGCCGGTGGGGTGCAGGGGGGCCCCGACCCGGATGGCGATGGTCTTCCCGCGGGAGAAGTCGCGCGGGTGGTCCTTGGTCATCATCCGCTGGGTGCCCCACAGGACCACCGGCACCAGCGGTACGCCCGCGTCGGCCGCGATCCGCACCGCGCCGGTCTTGAACTCCTTGAGCTCCATCGAGCGGGAGATCGTGGCCTCGGGGAAGATGCCGACCGCCTCCCCGGCCCGGAGGTAGTCCACCGCCGTGCGGTACGACGCCTCGCCGGCACCGCGGTCCACCTCGATGTGGTGCAACGACCGCATCAGCGGGCCGACGTACCGGTGGTCGAAGAGCTCGCGCTTGGCCATGAAGCGCACCAGGCGACCGGACGGATTCGCCGCCAGCCCGCCGTAGATGAAGTCGACGTACCCGATGTGGTTGTAGGCGAGCAGCACGCCGCCGGACCGCGGGACGTTCTCGGTGCCGTACATCTGGAAGCGCTGGCCGAGCGCGCGGAACGCCGTCTTGGCCGTCCAGATGATCGGCGGGTAGGTGAGGTCGCGCATCCGGCCGGTCACGTGAGGTCGGTGTTGGGGACGTCGTAGGTGGCGCGTCCGTGCAGCACCTGCCCGCCTGCGTTGGTCCCGAACGTCGCGCGCAGCTCCATCTCCTCCTCCAGGACGCCGGCGAGCCGGCGGACACCCTCCCGGATCCGTTCCGGGGTGGGGTAGCAGTACGACAGCCGGATGGCGCTCGTGCCGTAGCCGTCGGCGTAGAAAGCCGTGCCCGGCACGTACGCGACCCGAGCGGTGACGGCCCGCGGCAGCATCGCCTTGGCGTCGATGCCCGGCGGCAGCGTCAGCCAGACGTAGAAGCCGCCCTCCGGGACGTTCCACGAGCACCCGGCCGGCATCAGGTCGTCCAGCGCCGCCACCATCGCGTCCCGGCGCTCGCGGTACATCTCGCGGAACTGCTTCACCTGGCCACGCCAGTCGTGCTGGGTGAGGTACGCCGAGACCGCCATCTGGGAGAACTGCGGCGGGCACAGCGTCGCCGACTCCTGGGCCAGCACGAGCTTCTCGCGCACGGCATGCGGCGCCAGCGCCCACCCCACGCGGAAGCCCGGGGCGAAGGTCTTCGAGAAGGACCCGAGGTAGATGACGTTGTCGGCGTCGTCGGCGCGCAGCGCCCGATGCGGCTCGTCGTCGAAGCCGAGGAGGCCGTAGGGGTTGTCCTCGAGGACGAGGACCTCCTCGGCGCGGCAGATCTCGAGGACCCGCGCGCGGCGCTCGGCGGACATCGTGACGCCGGCCGGGTTGTGGAAGTTCGGGATCGTGTAGACGAACTTGATCCGCTTGCCGGCGGCCTTGGTCGCCGTGATCGCCTGCTGCAGCGCCTCGGGGACGAGCCCCTGGGCGTCCATCTCGGCGTGGACCACGTCGCACTGGTAGGCCTTGAAGACGCCCAGTGCGCCGACGTACGACGGCGCCTCGCAGATCACGACGTCACCGGGGTCGCAGAAGATCCGGGTGACCAGGTCGACCGCCTGCTGCGAGCCCACGGTCACCACGACGTCGTCCGGGTGCGCCTCGATGCCCTCCAGGCGCATCACGTCGCAGACCTGCTCGCGCAGCTCGGGCACGCCCTGGCCGGAGCCGTACTGCATGGCGACCGCGCCGTGCTGGGCCACGAGGTCGGAGATCGCGCCACCGACGACGTCGAGGGGCAGGCCCGAGATGTTGGGCATCCCGCCGGCCAGCGAGACCACCTCGGGCCGCGACGCGACCGCGAACAGCGCGCGGATCTCCGACGCCGTCATCCCGGCCGTGCGGGCGGCGTAGAGCTCCACGTACCGGTCGAGGCTGGTGGTCGCACGGGCGGGCTGGATCTCCATCGTCCGACTAGCATGAAGGATGACGGGCCCGGTTGCAGCACCGGTACCGCAAAGTGGGAGACGTCATGTCGCGCAAGATCGTCCGCCTGACCCTGGACCACCTCGAGACCTTCCGTGCGCCGTGCCGCTCGTGCCTGTTCTGGGAGCTCGACCCGGTCCGACGGCAGCGGGTCGCCGACCCGTGCGCGGAGAAGGACGCCTGGGTCTCCCACGTGCTGCGCGAATGGGGATCCTGCGGCCGGGTCGCGCTGGTCGACGACCGCCCCGTCGGCTATGTCGTCTACGCTCCCGAGGCGTTCGTGCCGGGAGCCGCCGGCTTCCCGACCGCGCCGGTGTCACCGGACGCGGTACTCATGACGATGGCGTACGTCGAGCCGGCCCACCGCGGCGGCGGACTGGGTCGGATGCTCGTGCAGGGGATGGCCCGCGACCTGATCAAGCGCGGCGGGGTGGGCGCGGTGGAGGCCTTCGGCGACGCCCGGGGGCGCGCCGGGCACTGCGTGGTGCCCGTCGAGTTCCTCGGCGGGGTCGGGTTCAAGACGCACCGGCCGCACCCGACGTACCCGCGGTTCCGGATGGACCTGCGCACGGCGGTCACCTGGCGCGACGAGGTGGAGGCCGCGATCGAGCGGCTGGTCGGCACCCTGCGGCCGGCCCCGAAATCGGCGCGAGGCCCGGCGCCGAAGGCGACCCGGGCCTCGCGGACGAAGCTCAGCTGACGTCAGGCCGTCAGGCGATGAACTCCGACAGCTCGTTGAGGAGCGTGGCCTTCGGCCGCGCGCCGACGATCGTCTTCACGACCTCGCCGCCCTGGTAGACGTTGATCGTCGGGATCCCGGTGACCCGGTAGTTGGACGGGGTGACGGGGTTCTCGTCGACGTTCATCTTGTAGAACGTGATCTTGTCGCCGTGGGCGGTCGCGATCTCGTCGAGGATCGGGGCGACCTGGCGGCACGGGCCGCACCACTCCGCCCAGAAGTCCACGAGGACCGGCTTGTCGGACTTGAGGACCTGCGCGTCGAACTCGGCGTCGGTCACAGCGTTGATGTTGCCCACAGGGGAATCCCTTCTTGGAGGTGAACTCGGAGGTCTGATCTCAGTGAACAGCAGCGCGGGGACGGTTGTTCCCCGGCGCGCTGGGGGAGCAGACGGGGGTCTCGGCTCAGGCGCCGGCGGTCTGGACGGCCTCGGTGACCATCTCGGCGTCCGCGCGGTCCTGGGCCTCGCGCGGGCTCTGCGCGACGTGGTCGAGCTCGGCGAGGTAGCGCTCGGCGTCCAGGGCGGCCGCGCAGCCGGTGCCGGCCGCAGTGATCGCCTGGCGGTAGTGGTGGTCGACCAGGTCACCGGCGGCGAAGACGCCCGGCAGGTTGGTGCCGGTCGAGGGGTGGCTGGCGATGACGTAGCCGTTGGGGTCGAGGTCGACCTGTCCGGGCAGGAGCTCCGAGCGCGGGTCGTGGCCGATCGCGATGAACAGGCCGGTGGCCGGCAGGTTGCGGGTCTCGCCCGTGACGGTGTCCTTGAGCGTCAGCGACTCCAGGCGGTCCTCGCCGTTGATCTCCTCGACGACGGAGTTCCACAGGATCTCCAGCTTCGGGTCGGCGAAGGCGCGCTCCTGCATGATCTTGGAGGCGCGCAGCTCGTCGCGGCGCACGATGAGGGAGACCTTCGACCCGAACCGGGTCAGGAACGTCGCCTCCTCGATCGCGGAGTCGCCGCCGCCCACGACCGCGATGTGCTGGTCGCGGAAGAAGAACCCGTCGCAGGTGGCGCACCACGACACGCCGCGACCGGAGAGCTCCTCCTCGCGGGGCAGGCCGAGCTTGCGGTAGCCCGAGCCCATCGCGAGGATCACCGCGCGCGCCTGGTAGGTGTCGGTGGCGGTCCGGACGGTCTTGACGTCGCCGGTCAGCTCGACCTCGACGACGTCGTCGGCGACCAGCTCGGCCCCGAACCGCTCGGCCTGGGCACGCATCTCGTCCATCAGGGCCGGGCCCATGATGCCGTCGCGGAAGCCGGGGAAGTTCTCGACCTCGGTGGTGTTCATCAGGGCCCCACCGGCGGTGACCGAGCCCTCGAACACGAGCGGCCTGAGGTTGGCACGGGCCGTGTAGAGGGCGGCGGTGTAGCCGGACGGGCCGGAGCCGATGACGATCACATCGCGGACGTCGGTCATGGAGTGCGGGTCCCCTCGCAAGGTCGGTGCTGAGACGTGGCTTGAGCCGTCCAGTACAACCGATCGTAGGCGAGGAATCTTCCCGGTCTCCGCGGGCCTGGGCTCCTACGGGGCGGGCAGGGTGATCGACCGGGCGACCCCGGCGTGGCCGCACAGGACCAGGTCGACGACCTGGGAGTCTCGGCTCGGCGGGCGGAACACCAGCACGCCGGGCTCGCCGTCGTACGTCACCGCCACCGCGCGTCCGTCCCCCGGTGCACGGCAGCGGACGCCCTGGAGGGCGTCGACGTGGTCCTGGGCGGAGAACGACGCGGCGCCGCCGTGCTGCAGGCGCGCCACCTGCCGCCCGAACCGGTCGGGGTCGAGCCGGACGGGGTGGCCGACGCGGCCGGGCTGCTCCGAGGCGAGCGACCCGCCACCGCCCACGCCCTCGGCCGGATGGGGCTGCTGGGGCGGGGCGCCCGCCGCGTCGTCGGCGCTGGTGTCGGCGCTGGTGTCGGCGCTGGAGTCGCTCGTGGAGCCGATGCCGTCGCGGACCTGGTCGATCCCGATGCCCGCCACCACCACGGCGGCCGCGGCGACGAGCAGGGTCCGGACCCGGCGCCGTCGCCGGACGGAGGCCAGGTCGGTCACGGTGGCGCGGACCGGACGGTCCGCACCGAGGTCGGCGAGCACCCCGTCCATCCGGGCCGCCACGTCGGGCGGCATCGGCTCGGTGTGCCGGGCGTCGGCCAGCAGCCGGCGGAGCCGGTCGTCGTCGGGCCGGGGGTCGGACACGGGTGTCACCTCCTCGTCGGGTGTCGGGTGCGGGTGGGCCTCGGGGTCAGGCGGGGGGCGGGGGACCGCGGGGTGTGTCACCGGATCCGACGGGGCCCGACGGGTCCGGGTTCCGCGGGTCCGGGTGGTCCCCGTCACGGTCGTCGTCGGCGAGCAGCGGCGCGAGCAGCTCGGCCAGGCGCGCGCGGCCCCGCGAACACCGCGACTTCACGGTCCCGACGGCGCAGTCCAGCACCGCGGCGGCCTCGGCGACGGCGTACCCCTCCATGTCGACCAGCACGAGCGCGGCCCGCTGCTCGTCGGGCAGCTGCTGCAGCGCGGCCAGCACCAGCCGGCGGCGCTCGTCGGCGACCGAGGCGTCCGCCGGGTCGGCCGACTCCGTCGCGTCCGCGGAGACGGTCGACCCGCGGTCGCGGTACTCCTCCAGGTCGTCCGGCAGCGGCTCCGCCCGGCGCACCTTGGCGGCCCGGAGCCGGTCGAGGCAGGCGTTGACGACCACCCGGTGCAGCCAGGTGGTCACGGCCGAGTCGCCGCGGAACGTCGCGGCCCGGCGGTACGCCGCGACCATCCCGTCCTGGAGGCCGTCCGCGGCGTCCTCCCGGTTGCCCATGGTGCGCAGCGCGACCGCCCAGAGCCGGTCACGGTGCCGGCGGAACAGGGCGCCGAACGCCCCCGGGTCGCCGTCGACGTGCGCCCGCAGCAGCTCCTGGTCGCTGGCCCGCTCGAGCTCGTCGGGCGTCATGGTGGTCATCGGGTGGTCATCGGCTGCTCATCGGGGCGGTCGCGGGGTCACCCGCGGACCGTGACCTCGGCGACCTGACCGCGGAAACCGCCGTCGGCCGCGGGGAGCGAGGTGAGCCAGACGGTCACGAACCGCCCGGCCACGGGGCTGTCGAGGATCTCGCGGGCCTTCGTCCCGGTGGCCGTGCCGGTCACCGCCGGGGTCAGGCCCTTGACCCCGGACGGCGCCTCGTCGGTGACGTACAGCGCGTAGCCGGTCGGTGCGCCGACGAAGGTCAGGTCGACCGCGCTGACGTCGTGCTCCTTGCCGAGGTCGAGCACCAGCCCGACGCCGGTCTTGAGGCCGCCGGGCCCGAAGTTCTGCGTATAGGTCATCGTCGGCCAGGCGGTGCCGGGCTTGCCGTCGACCGCGAGCGGGGCGTCCTCGGAGTGCTCGTCGTTGGGTGGCGTGCCCTGGGGGTCGAACGCGGTGGCCGTGACGCCGGTGATGGGGGTGGCGGACGCGCTCGGCGACGGGCCGGTCGACGGCTCGTCACCGCCGCTGCCACCGCCCGGGACGGCGAGAGGGCTGCGCCCCTGGCCGAGGTTGTAGGCGACCACGATCGCCAGGAGCAGCAGCAGCCCGGCTGCGACCACACCGGCGAGGCGGAGCCAGCTGCGCCCCGGGACCCCGTCGTCGTCCTCCTCGGGCTCCTCGACCGGCGGGGTGAGGCCGCTGCCGGTGCCGGAGGTGTCCCACGGCCAGTAGGTCGCGCTGCCGGCGCTGGCTGCGGCCGGGACGGGGCGGCGGGGCCGGCGGGCCGGGCCCTCGGTGGGCTCCGGTGCGAAGAGCGGACGCTCGGGCGGGTCCTCGAACGGTGGTGGGGGCGGCGGCACGTCGGCGCGCGCGGCGATCCAGGAGACGTCGTCGTTCTCGTCGTCGAAGATCGGCAGTCCCGCCTCGGTGGGGAGCTCGGTCGACGGCTTCGCGGGCTCCGGCACGGGTTCCGGCTCGGGTGCGGGCGCCGCCTCGCGCGGCGGCGGGTCGGCGATGGCCGGCAGGGAGACCGTGTCGGTGGTGTCCCGGTGGCCGAGGGCGGCCTCGGCCTCGGCGAGCCCGGTGGGGTCGCCGACGAAGGTCGCCAGGAAGTCCGCGATGCCCTGCGCGCTCGCCAGGTCGTGGATCTCGCGCAGCCGCGAGCCCTCGTGGCCGGCGTACGGGTTCACGACCACGTCGCACAGCACGTCGAGGGGCCGCGGGATGCCGGCGCGGACCTGACGGGGTCGCAGCGCGCGTCCCTGGACGACCGGCGCCGGCGGCACCTGGGACGGCGACTGCCCGGCCCACCTCCCGGTCAGCGCCGCGTAGAGCAGGCCGCCCAGGTCGGCGACGTCCGTGGACACGCGGGGGGTGAGGTCGAACATCGCCGCGTCCACAGCGAAGCCGATCAGCCGGACCGCGCCCGCGTGGTCGACCAGGACGTTCTCGGGGACCAGGCGGCCGTGGGGGACGCCGAGCTCGTGACCGGCCGCGATCGAGCCGGCGACCTCGGACACCAGCCAGGCCGCCCGCCGGGCGCCGAGGGGCCCGTCGGCCGCGAGCATGATGTCGAGGGAGTCGCCCGAGCCCCACTCGTTGACGACGTACACCAGGTTGTCGGTGCGGTCGGCGTCGAGCACCCGCAGCAGCCGCCGGTCGTGGACGGTCGCCGAGCGGCGCGCGGCCTCGAGCAATGCCTCGGCACGCGGGTCGTCGGCGGCGATCACGTGCAGGGCGACGTGGCGCTCGAGCACCTTGTCGTGGGCTCGCCAGAACCGGCCGCCGCTGCTCTCGGTCAGCAGGTCGACCAGGCGGTACCGGTCGGCGAGCACGTCGCCGGGCCGGATCGAGCTCGGCACGCAGCTCCCCTCATCGAGTCCCGGACAGGGCCCATCGTAGGGGCCGTCAGGGGCGGCGGAGCAGGGGGACACGGCTGGTGATCGTGTCGACCACCGTCGACACCTCCCGCAGCCGCACCACACGCGCCATCAGCACGAGGACGACGGCGTCGACGGCACCCGTGGCCAGCACCCACACCGCGGCGACCGCCCAGTTCGGGTCGGCGTCGACGCGGTGGAGCAGGTACGCCGTCGCGGCCGCCGCCGCGGTCGACACGGCCACGGCGATCGCGAGCCGGACCACGAACCGCACCAGCGTCGGGGTGCGCAGGCCGCCCAGCCGCCGGCGCAGCACGGCGTACGACACGAGCGCACCGACGAGGTACGACGCCGAGTAGGCGACCACGAGCGCGGGCGAGGTGTGCTCCGGGTCGGTCGAGCGGACCAGCACCAGCGCGGCGACGATGTTGGTGGTGGCCACCGCGCACTGGATGAAGAAGACGGTGCGGGTGAGCTCGAGCGCGTAGAAGCCGCGGAGCATCAGGTAGTGGACGGTGAAGAACACCAGTCCGCCGCCGAACAGCGCGAGCGACGGCGCGTACAGATCGGTGCGGTCCGCGGACGCGCCGTACCCCCAGATCAGCCGGGCGAGGTCGCCCGCGACGACCGGCAGCAGCAGCGCGAACGGGATCACCACCGCGAGCGCGGTGCGCAGCGTGTCGGTGAGCGAGCGGGCCACGCCGGCACGGTCGTCCTCGGCGGCACGGGCCGACAGGCGCGGCAGGATCGCGGTCGCGAGCGAGACCGTGACCACCGAGTGCGGGACCATCACGATGAGGAAGGTCGCGGAGTAGATCCAGTAGCCGGTGCCGTCGTCGGAGCTCGCGGTGCCGGTGGAGGCGAGGCGGACGACGACGGTGTAGGCGACCTGGTTGACGATGACGAACAGCACCGTCCACAGACCCAGGCGCAGCGTGTGCCCGAGCCCGGTGTGCCGGAAGTCGAAGCGCGGCCGGTAGTGGAACCCGCTGGCCCGCAGGTAGGGGACCAGCACCAGGAACTGCGCGACGATGCCGGCCGTCGCGCCCAGGCCGAGCAGCATCTCCTGGCCGGGGGAGAACGCGCCGAAGAGCTCCGCGCCCTTCGCCGGCCCGAAGACGACCAGGTAGACGACCAGCACGCCGACCGAGATGACGTTGTTGGCGATCGGCGCCCACATCATCGGGCCGAACCGCTCGCGGGCGTTGAGGATCTGCCCGACGAGCACGTACATGCCGTAGAAGAACACCTGCGGCAGGCAGAACCTCGCGAACGCGATGATCGAGTCGCGCTCGGCGGACATCGACGGGTCGTCGTACTCCGAGCTCAGGAAGACGCTCATCACCCAGGGAGCGGCCACGACCAGCAGCGCGGTGACGGCGCCGAGGAAGAGCCCGGCGAGGGTGATGACCCGGTTCGTGTACGCGTCGCCGCCGTCCGGGTCGCTGCGCATCGAGCGCACCAGCTGGGGGACGAGCACCGCGTTGATGACGCCGCCGGCCAGCAGGATGTAGAGCATGTTCGGGATCGTGTTCGCGATGTTGAACAGGTCCGCGTGCAACGACGGGCCGAGCGCCGCCGCGAGCAGCGCCGACCGCACGAAGCCACTCATCCGGGACACGACCGTGCCGGCCGCCATCACCGCGCTGTTGGCGAGGACGCGCTGCTGCTCCCCCTGCTGGTCCTGCTGCTCGTCGGTCACGTGCGCCTCGCCGCCCGGACCCGGCGGTAGAGCCGGACGACGATCGCGCCGAACAGCAGCGCGATGCCGGTGCCGACGATCAGCCAGATCACGTCGCTGACCCGGTTCGACCGGATCGGGACCTCGTCGAAGGAGCCCAGGGGCACGTCGTCGACGTCGGTCAGCTGCAGCGTCACGTTCCGGATGCCGACGGCCGAGGACGAGGCGTTGAGCAGCACGGTGGTGCGGCTGTCCGCGCCGAGCTCGATGGTCTGGGCGGGCACCGCGACCTTGAGCGGCGGGTCGGCGACCGCGCGCACCCGCACGCTGACCGGCTCGTCGAGGGTGTTGGTGATGGTGGCCGCGAACTTGCCGCTGCCGCTGGACAGGATGACCGCCTTGGGAGCGTCGATGCTGACCGAGCGCAGCCGCGTCTCGATCCAGGTGCGGGACTGCTCCGCGGAGGCGCGGACCCCGTCGGCACGCAGCCGGCTCGAGTACGACAGGTCGGTCCAGGCCTCGTCGTGGACCTCGCTGGCGACCTGGTCGTTCTGGGTCAGCAGGTTCTGCAGGGTCTCGCCGGCCTGGACGAGGTCGTCGGCCGCGGCGAACGAGGGCGCGTCGAGCTGGAGCTTGAGCTGGTTCTCCGGGTAGTCGAGCCGGTCGGCGGGGACGGCGGTGCCCTGGCGCTGCAGGGCGCTGTCGACCGTCGTCAGGTTCAGCCAGGGCAGGTCGAGCCCCTCCCAGAAGTCGGGCGTCGACTCCGGGGTCCAGGTCGGCGGGAACACCGCGATCAGGGGCTTGCGGCCGGGCGTCAGCAGCCGGACCGCGGCCTCGCTGACGATCCGCTGCCGCATCGCGAGCGGCGCCATCCGCGCGTCGGGTCCCGGCCCGCCGCTGACGGCGCCGGAGGAGGTGACGCCGGCGGTGTGGCCGGCCACGCGCGCGACGGCCGGGGCGCGCTCGCCGAACATCCTGTCGGTGAGCAGCAGGGTGGCGCGGTTCTCGACCATCCGGATGCCGTCGGCGTCGAGGAACCCGGTCGGGGACGACACCGCGGGCGTGGTGGGCAGACCCCACGGTGCGAGGTCGCCGGCCGACCGACGGCGCGCCTGCCGGTAGACGCGCCGGTCGTGCGCGGCCGACGCCGCCACGTCGACGTCGCCGTACGGGAGCGTGAGGATCTCGCTGCCCTCCAGCCCCTCGTGCAGCCGCTCGAGCCAGCTCGTCGCCGCGTCGGCCGCCGCCTGCTGGTTCGGCGTGAGGTCGGCACCGTCGTCGGTGCCGTCCGGCGTGGGCGTGGGCGAGGGCGAGGCACTCCCGGTGGCGCCGTCCTGCTCCGCCTCGTCCGGCGCCTGGGTCGGCGCGAGCGAGCGCGGCGGGTTGCCGGCCTCGAGCCGCCGGGCGGCGTCGACGACCGACGGGTCGACCAGCCAGCTGACCGGCCGCGACCCGGCGGCGACGCCGAGGTCGACCAGCGAGCGCAGCGTGCCGCCCGGGGAGAGGTCGTCGGCCCACCGGTCCAGGTCGCCGAGCGAGCCGTCGGGGGCGTGGGTCACCAGCCGCCGGACCGGGATGACGAGCGCCGTGTCGACGGTCCTGGTCGTCTTCGGGACCAGGGGCAGGAAGGTGCGGGCCCGGCCGTCGGCGAAGCTGTCGCCCCCCGCGGAGGTGAAGCCGAGCGCGTGGGTGCCGAACCAGTAGACGCCCGGGTCACCGGTGATCCGGCTGACCAGCTCCGAGCGCGGCACGGTGAGGGAGTACTGCCGGCTCTGCCCGGGCGCCAGGTCGCCGATCGAGTCGTAGGTGCCCTCGGTGAGGATCCGGTCGCCGACCGGCTCGTCGGGCCCGGTCGCCGCGGCGTCGGCGAGCTCGGCGGCCGTCGTCATCGGCGCCTGGGAGAGGAACGCGTAGACGTTGACGTCGGTCCACGTCTCGTCGTCGCGGTTGGTGACCGACCCGGTGACCCGCACCGGTCCCGAGCGGGGGATGACCGAGGGCGTGAGGCTGTCCATGGTGACCGCCAGCGGCGTCCGGGCCGGGCCCTGCTCCGGCGCCGCCTGCGCCGGAGTGGCCGGGAGGCCGAGGAGGGTCGCGACCACCACCACGAGGGCAGGCAGCAGCGACACCGGGCGAAGCACGCCCGCGACTCTACTGGTGGAACCTGTGCCGAATCGGCGGCCCTCGCCGTCGCCACTAGACTGCTGGCCCGTGCCCGACGCTCCGCCTCCCCCTCCCCAGATGGCCGACGTCCAGCGCTCGGTCGCCCGGGAGCTGGACCGGATCGCACCGGTCATCGACGACCTCGGCCGCCGCTTCGCCGACGCCGGCCACGAGCTGGCGCTGGTCGGCGGCCCGGTGCGGGACGCGATGCTCGGCCGGCAGCACAACGACCTCGACTTCACGACGTCCGCGCGCCCGGACCAGACCGAGCGGCTGCTCAAGGGCTGGGCGGACGCGATCTGGGACATGGGCCGGGCGTTCGGCACCATCGGCTGCCGCCGCGGGCCGTGGCAGGTCGAGATCACGACGTACCGCTCCGAGGCGTACGACCCCTCCTCGCGCAAGCCGGACGTCGACTTCGGCGACAGCCTCGCCGGCGACCTCGGCCGCCGCGACTTCACGGTCAACGCGATGGCGGTGACGGTCCCGGGCCGGCGGCTCGAGGACCCGTACGGCGGCATCGTGGACCTCGCCCACCAGCTGCTCCGGACGCCGGGCCGTCCGGAGGACTCCTTCTCCGACGACCCGCTGCGGATGATGCGGGCCGCGCGGTTCGCGGCCCAGCTCGGCTTCACGGTCGCGCCCGAGGTCGTCGACGCGATGCGTGCGATGGCCGGCCGGATCGAGATCATCTCCGCCGAGCGGGTGCGCGACGAGCTGGTCAAGCTGGTGACCGCGCCGTACCCCCGGCTCGGGCTGACGCTCCTCGTCGAGACCGGGCTCGCGGACCTGGTGCTGCCCGAGCTGCCCGCGCTGAAGCTCGAGCGCGACGAGCACCACCGGCACAAGGACGTCTACGAGCACACCCTCACCGTGCTCGAGCAGGCGATCGACCTCGAGCCGCGGCTGCCGGGCGGGGGGCCGGACTTCGTCGCGCGGTTCGCCGCGCTGATGCACGACGTCGGCAAGCCGCGGACCCGGCGGTTCGTCGACGACGGCACGGTGACCTTCCACCACCACGACGTGGTCGGCGCCAAGATGACCCGCAAGCGGATGAAGGCGCTGCGGTTCTCCAACGACGAGATCGACGCGGTCGGCAAGCTGGTCGAGCTGCACCTGCGCTTCCACGGGTACGGCACCGGAGAGTGGACCGACTCCGCGGTGCGCCGCTACGTCCGCGACGCCGGCGACCAGCTCGAGCGGTTGCACGTGCTCACGCGTGCCGACTCGACCACCCGCAACAAGCGCAAGGCCGACCGGCTCCAGCGCACGTACGACGACCTCGAGGCCCGGATCGCCCACCTGCGCGAACAGGAGGAGCTCGACTCGATCCGCCCCGACCTCGACGGCAACCAGATCATGGAGATCCTCGGCATCGGCCCCGGGCGCGACGTCGGCGCGGCGTACCAGTTCCTCCTCGAGCTGCGCATGGACCGCGGCCCGCTGTCCGAGGCCGACGCCGCCGCCGCGCTGCGTGAGTGGTGGGCCGGTCGCGTGTCGTAGCCGTTCAATTGTGCGGCCCGGCCCCGGTTACCGACTGGTAACCGGGGTCTGAGCGTTCAATTGCGCGGACGTCTCGCCGGACCCGGTCCGCTGGGCGAAGGCGCGCTGCTCCGCGGCCTGTGGAGGACGACGGCACGGCGCACGCGAGCGTGCCAGCCTCGGGCCCATGTTCGACGAGAGGAAGCCGTTCACCCGCGACCAGGCCATCGCTGCGGGGATCTCCCGGCGCGCCCTGGACAGCACGCGGTACTGCCGGCTGTTCCGCAACGTCCACATCTCGTCCGCGGTCAGGCTCGAGCGCGAGCACCGGTTCGCGGGGGCACTGCTCGTCCATCCCGACGGAGCGTTCCTGAGCCACACGAGCTCTGCGAACGCGCGTCGCATCGCCGTGCCCGACGACCCCCACGTGCACATCAGCGTGACCGACGCCAAGGACCGGCGCTGGTCGCCAGGGATCAAGCCGCATGTTGCCCCGCCGCACACGAAGGTCGTCGTGGTCGACGGCTTCCCGGCCTCCGACCTCGTGCGGATGTTCATCGAGCTCGCTGCCATCCTGCCGCTCGTCGACGTGGTCGTCGCGGGCGACGACATCTGCCGCAAGTACGGCATCCGAGCGGACCGATTCCGGGCCGAGCTCGCGAAGTCGAAGGACTATTGGTCGCCGGCTGCCCGGTACGCCGCGCGCTTCGTCCGGGACGGGGTCGACTCCCCGATGGAGACCCGGGTGCGCATGTTGCTCGTCCTCGCCGGCTTCCCCGAGCCGGAGGTGAACCTCGAGATCAGGGACGAGAACGGCGACGTCCTCGTCCAGTTCGATCTCGGCTACCGCGAGGCCCGGGTGGCCATCGGGTACGACGGGCGCCAGCACGTGGAGATCGTGGGCGCCTGGGAGCACGACATCGAGCGTCGGGACCGGGCCGACGACGCTGAGTGGCGCGAGGTGACCGTGGTCGCCCGGGGCGTCTACGTCGATCCGCAGAGCACACTCGATCGGGTCGCACGTGCGCTCCGCTCTCGAGGCGTGGCGGTGCCGCGTACCTACGATCCTGAGTGGGTCCGGCACTTCCCGGGTCGGCTCGGGGCCGCCTGATCGCGGCGGCCGGGTCCGGACGACCGGTGCGGTCCGCGCTCGCCCGTCCTCTCAGCAATTGAACGGTCCGGCCCCAGTTACCGACAAGTAACCGGGGCCGGACCGTTCAATGGCACAGAACCCGACCAGCCCGCGCCCGGCCCGGCAGGCCAGACGGTCAGACGGTCAGACGGTCAGAAGCGGAAGGACTTCAGGTAGGCGCGACCCCTCACGACGACGAGCTTGACCCGGTGCGGGCCGGGGCCGAGGCCGTGGAGCACGCGGTGGACGAACGCCGGTCGGGCGTGGGAGCCCTTGAAGCGGAGCGTCGCCACCCGGTGGCCGTCGACCAGGATCCGAGCGGTGCCGCCGCGGGTGGCCTTGCCGAAGAACACGTCGAGCTTCGGACCGGAGCTGGTGAGCCTCAGGGTGTCGCGGCCCCTGCCCTTGCCGAGGTTGTCGCAGTAGCGACCACCGGGCGCGTGCTTGGCGCGCACGTTGCGCCAGCTGCCGGTGCGCTGGACCTGCTTCGATCCGCACTGGACGGTCGTGACCGACGCCGGAGGCGGAGGCGGCGGGGTGCCGTCGGTGACGGTGACCCGCACGGTGTCGGTGTCGGTCGCGCCGGAGGGGTCGGTGACCAGCAGCCTCACGGTGTAGGTGCCCGCCTCGTCGAAGGCGTGCCTCACGACCGCGCCGGAGTCGTCCTTGGTCGAGCCGCCGTCGCCGAAGTCCCAGGTGTAGTCGAGGTCGTCCGGCGTCTCCGCGTCGGTGCTGGCCGTGCCGCGGAGCGTGACCCTCTCGCCGACGCCCGCCGTCGCCGGCGAGGCCTGGGCCTTCGCCGTCGGCGCGGTGTTCGCCGGTGCCTCGACCGGTTCGTAGCCGTAGTCGAACGTCCCGCAGCCCGGGCCGGTCGTGAACCGCACCGAGCCGGTGAGGTCGCCGTCCGACGTCGTCGGGCCGTTGGCGTTGCCGGTCATCGACAGCACCTTGAAGCCGAGGCAGTCGTAGCCGAACTCCCAGTTCCCGGACGCCGACGACGGGTCGGTGTAGTTGTCGACGTGCGGCGCCGACTTCGCGTCGGAGTACGTCGACCGCGCGGCCGCCGCCGTGAACGCCGCGTCGTTCAGGTCTGGGGTGTCGTTGCCGGGCTCGGGCGTCGAGTCCAGTGGCGACTGCGCCGGCGGGTCGTCGGTGCCGGCGTTGCCGTACCCGTGCGCCTCGTCGGTGTAGGAGAGGTACAGCCCGGGCTCGAACCCGATCGGGTCGCGGTCGATCTGGCCGTGGCCGTCGAGGTCGAAGCCGGACCGGTCGCGCATCTCCAGGTAGTAGGCGTGGTCGAAGTCGGCCTCCTCCCCGGCGGCGACGTACTGCCAGCCCTTCGTGCAGTTCCCGCCCGGGTTGTCGGCCTGGCAGCCGCCGTTGAAGATCCGCGGGTCGCCCGGCCCGCCGTCCTTCTCCAGGTCGGTCTGCAGCAGCACCTGCTCGCCGCTCGGCGTGGTGGCCGTGACCACCAGGTCGTCGATGAACCAGCCCGGCCGCGCCAGGCCCGGGTCCGTCGCGTAGCTGAACCGCAGCACCGGCGTGGCCGCGCCGGCGAGGTCGGAGATGTCGAAGGTGTCGGCGAGGAACTCCGACGCCGGGTAGTTGCCGGTCGTCCGGTCCAGCTGCACCGTCAGCGGGTCGGTGTAGGAGCCGCTCGAGCCCGTGATGCCGTTGCCGTACGCCGCCTGGCACGCGTTCTGGTTGGGGTTCGACGTGCCCGGCGTCGTGGTCGGGGTGTCCCGCTGCGAGGCGTGGGACGTGAAGGTCGAGCCCCCGTCCGTCGAGGTCAGGACGAAGCCGTAGTCGAAGTCCCACTCGGTGTCGAACATCGACTTCATCTGCAGGGTCACCGTCGACCCGGCCGGCAGGTCCTGGATGCCCGGGATGGCGACGTCGAGGTTGTGCGCGCCGCCGTCGGTGGCGCACCCGAAGTCGTTGCCCGAGCCGGAGTACCACGCGTGCGACGTGCTGGCCTTGTCACCGGTGTCGAACTTCGCCGGGTCGAGCAGCTGGCGCCCGGGCAGCTTGGCGACGTACATCTGCGAGTTGTGCACGGTGCCGTCCCGCCCGTCCACCAGCGTGTACGGCGTGCCGTCGGGCGACTGCCAGTGGATGGTGCCGGTGTCCTCCTTGGAGTCGGCCCAGTCGGTGACCGTGGTCGTGCCCGCGCCGAGCACCTGCGGGACGACCCAGCCGAGCTCCTGGCGGGAGAAGGCGTCCATGTCCTGCGACTTGTCGGTGGCCATCAGGTTCCAGTCGCCGTACGTCTCGCGGCCGCCGAGGGAGTAGAAGTCCGGCAGGCCGAGCGAGTGGCCGTACTCGTGGGAGATCACGCTGGCCTTGTCGATCGCGGTCTCGGGGTTGAGGTTGTAGGGCCCGACCCGGACGAACACCTTGAGCGCGTCGCCCTGGTCGGTGGTGGTCATGTCCTTGTACGTCTTGTCGGTCCACCACAGCGGCCGGCCCTCGAGGTCCTTGAGCTGGTCGTCGGTGGTGAAGCCCGGCAGCCCGGTGGTCGGGTCGGAGTAGTAGTACTCGAGCGACGAGCTGTGCGGCCAGATGTTGTCGTACGGCAGCGCGTCCTGCGGGTCGCTCGTGCAGGCCCCGAGCTGGGACGCCCCGTTGCCGCCGCACCCGGCGAAGACCGCCATGAAGAAGTCGACGACGCCGTCCTTGTCGGTGTCGTAGTCGGAGTAGTCGATCTCCGGGTCCGCGAGCGCCGCGGCGTCCGCGACGATCTTGCCGGTCGGGCCGCAGCCGCTGTCGATCTGCATCAGCGCGGCCACGCCGGTCAGCGACCCGATCACGGCCGAGCCGGCCCCGTCCGAGCCGTAGTAGCCGGTCGTGCCCGGCAGGTTGTACACGCCGTTGGTGATCCGCTCGGGGTACGCCGGCGTGCCCTCGAGCGGGACCGGCGAGTCGGCGGCCGTGGCGCCGGCGACGCAGGTCGACACCGTGGTCGGGTCGGTCTTCGTGAACGGGAAGCCGGGGGCATAGTCGAAGTCCGCGGTCGCGATGCCGGCCGACGGCACGTCGCCGTTCGGGAACAGCTGGCCCAGCGACATCTCCTGGTAGAGGTTGTACGTCGAGCCGGCCCTGGCGGGCGAGTTGATGACCTCCTCGAGCTGCTCACCGGTGTGGTCGGCGAGGTAGGAGCGGTCGGTGTACTCGACCGGGATCACCGGGAACGGCCGGTCGCCGTACCGGGCGGTGTCGTAGGCGCCGTCCGGCGGGATCACCTTCGGGCCGTGTGCGGCGACGGACTGCGTGGTGCCGGGCCCGGTGAGCTCCGCCGTGGTGGACAGGTCGCGCCATACGACGGTCGGCTCCTGCTCGACGGTGTCCGCGCGGCTCTGCAGCACCAGCGTCATCCGGCCCGGGACGGTGCCGGTCGCGGCCGGCACCGGCGGCAGCGTCCACGTGATCTCGTGGGCGGCCACCGGGTGGGTGCCGGGCCCGCTCGCGTCGACCAGCGTGCTGCCGCGCGGGGCGGTGATGGTGACGACCGCACCGGCGACCGGCGCCGCGGTCGGGTTCGTGACGATGATCCGCGAGGGGTAGGTCTCACCCGGCTTCACCCAGCCGACCGAGGACACGAAGCTGTTCTGGATCGCGAGGCCGTCGGCCGCCGCCTGCAGCGTGACCGCGCCGGCCCCGGCGTCGTCGACCTGCGTGCCGTCGTACGAGACGTCCGTCGCGCGGACGGCGAGGTGGACCGCCTCGTCGGTGCGCGGCAGCCGGCGGGTGATCGTGCCCGGGACCGTCGTCGCGAACGTGCCGTCGCCGGCAGCGGTCACGTCCTGGGTGCCGAGCACCCGGCCGGTCGCGTCGGTGACCGCGAGCGTGAGGTCGGCCGGGACGCCGCGGCCGGCCGCGGTGCTGACCGTGCCGGACACGGGGAACCGTGCCCCGCGGACGACGGTCGCCTCCTGACGGTCGAAGTCGACCGCCAGCGGCGGCGCCTTCGGCAGGCCGGGCGCGGCGCTCGCGACGGACGAGCCGGTGACGGTGGGAGCGGCGGTCGCCGGCACCGTCAGGGTCGCGAGGCCGGTGGCGAGGCCGGCGGCCAGGGCGGTGGTGACCGCGGCGGCGCGCCGGAGGGAGTGCTTGCTCATGGGCGGGACGCAATCTCGGGAAGGGTCGCGGAGGGCGACGCGGTGCCACCCCCAACGACCGCTCGGGCAGGCGGTTACGAGGCGGCGTACCCCGGGTCATCACCGGACAGACCAGGTCCGCTGACCGGTCTGGACCTCGGCGCTCGACCGGCTCGACGTCCACCACGACGACGTTTCTCCCCCGGCCGCCGTCGTCACCCACCTACGATCCAAGGGTCGTCAGGGTGCAAGCAGGGGGAATCGGGTGCTCAAGCGGGTTGCCGTCGTCGTCGTTCTGGCCGTGGTCCTCGGCTGCCTGTCCACGGGTCCGGGGGTCGCAGCGGGCTCGTTCACGCCACGCCCCGGACCGACGTGGAACAACCCACGGGGCGACCTCGCGGCGCGCAACGTCAACATGGCCAAGATCCGGCACACGATCGACAGCGTCCCGCGCAACGGCGTGATCAGGATCGCGGTCTACTCCTACAACCGCCGCGACATCGGTGACGCCCTCATCCGCGCCTGCAAGCGGCACGTGTCGGTCCAGCTGGTGCTGAACGACAACGCGATCGGCGTGGAGGCCAACCGGATGATGCGGTACCTCGGCCAGGACACGCAGCCGAGGTGGAAGGACCGGTGCCACCCGAGGAAGTACGGCCCGAAGCGCAAGCCGTACCCGGTCCCGAGCTTCTTCAAGGTGTGCAAGGGCGCCTGCCGGCTGGGCAGCGAGCGATCGAACCAGCACAGCAAGTTCTACCTGTTCTCCGCGACCGGCAACGGCAAACCGGTCGTCATGTTCGGCTCGAACAACCTGATGAGCTTCGCCGCCGACGTGCACTGGAACGACCTCTACACGGTGCTCGGCAACCAGAAGATGTTCGACGACTTCAGCACGATCTTCGGCCAGATGGCACAGGACCGGTGGCGCAAGCACCCCTACGTGGCGGTCCAGGACGGCAAGTACGCCGTCGAGTTCGGATCGGACCCGCACGTCACCGGGTCGAAGGACCACGTCTACCAGCGCCTCGACGAGGTCGGTTGCCGGGCCCCGGCCGGGTACGGCGAGAAGGGCCACACGACGATCCGGATCATGATGTACGGCTGGGTCGGTGCGCGCGGCCTGATGCTGGCCCGCAAGGTCGCGGTGCTGTCGCGGGCCGGGTGCCGGGTCCGGGTGCTCGTCAGCGGTGCCGGGCGCCGGGTGCACGCTGTGCTGCACCGCGCCGGCGTCGCCATCCGGCGGTCCGCCCTCGACCTCGACGACGACCCGCTCACGGGCTTCTCCGACACGGGATGGGAGGTCTTCTCCCACGAGAAGTGGATGTCGCTGTCCGGGACGTGGGCCGGCCGCCCGTTCAAGGGCGTGTGGACCGGCTCGGAGAACTGGTCGAACGTCTCGCGGTTCAACGACGAGGTCACCGTGCAGGTCCCGTTCGCGTCGGCACTCGCGGCCTACAACCGCCACTTCGAGAACGTCTGGGCGCACGACAGCGAGTGACCGCCGCCAAGGGCCGATCCCGCCGGACCTCAGCGCTCGATCGACTCTGCCCGGCCGCCCATCTCGGCGCGCCGGATGAGGCGGGACACCATCTCCTGGGCCTGGGTGATGGTCCCCTCGAGGATCCGCCGGCCGGCCTCGACCTGACCGCTCTCCAGCGACCACTTGGCCGCGACCATGCCCTGGATCAGCGAGTCGTTGATCTCGATGGCCTCGCGGTGCAGCAGTGCGGCGGCCTCGAGCTCGCGTCGCTCGGCCTCCAGCTCGAGCCGCTCCACCTCGGCGCGGCGCGCCTGGTCCGACGCCTGGCCGACGAGGACGCCCAACAGCAGGAGCGGCACGGCGCGGGACACCCACCCCGTCGCGCTGAGCGAGACGTCCGAGACCGCCACCCAGAACTCGATGAGCGCCACCGCGACGACGCCCGCCAGCAGGCCGGCGCGCAGCCCGAACGCTCCGGCGAGCAGGGCCACGGGGAGCGCGAAGAGCATCGTGTGGGCGTCCGCCGGTCCGCCCGTGCTGAGCCGCAGGACGAGCACCGTGGCGTACAGGACCACCGCGACCCCGACGGCGAGCGCGGGCCGCCGGCGGAACCACGGGTCGCGGGGCACCCGGACGGTCGCCGGCGGCTCGGACGCGGTCATGGGTCAAGCATGCGCCCGGCGCGGCCTCCCTGTCCGGGGACCCCGGGCATCGGACCGGACCGGACGTGCCCGGGGACGCCGCGAGGACGCCGCAGGCCCGCCGGGACGGATCCCGGCGGGCCTGCGGAGTCGGAACGTGGTGGCGCCTACTCCTCGCCGCGGATGAACGCCTCGACGCGGGCGCGGCCCTCGTCGTCCGGCAGCTGCACCGGCGGGGACTTCATCAGGTACGACGACGCCGAGATGATCGGGCCACCGATGCCGCGGTCCTTGGCGATCTTCGCCGCGCGGATCGCGTCGATGATGATGCCGGCGGAGTTCGGGGAGTCCCAGACCTCGAGCTTGTACTCGAGGTTCAGCGGGACGTCGCCGAAGTTGCGGCCCTCGAGGCGGACGTAGGCCCACTTGCGGTCGTCGAGCCACGCGACGTAGTCGGACGGGCCGATGTGGACGTTCTTGTCGTGGACCTTGCCGGCGAGCTCACCGTGCAGGTTCGAGGTGACGGCCTGGGTCTTGGAGACCTTCTTGGACTCCAGGCGCTCGCGCTCGAGCATGTTCTTGAAGTCCATGTTGCCGCCGACGTTGAGCTGGTAGGTGCGGTCCAGCGTCACGCCGCGGTCCTCGAACAGCTTGGCCATCACGCGGTGCGTGATGGTCGCGCCGACCTGCGACTTGATGTCGTCGCCGACGATCGGGACGCCGGCGTCCTCGAACTTCTTCGCCCAGACCGGGTCGGAGGCGATGAAGACCGGGAGGGCGTTCACGAACGCCACGCCGGCGTCGATCGCGCACTGCGCGTAGAACTTGTCGGCCTCCTCGGAGCCCACCGGGAGGTAGGAGACGAGCACGTCGGCGCCGGTGTCCTTGAGGACCTGGACGATGTCGACCGGCTCGGCCGCCGACTCCTCGATGGTCTCGCGGTAGTACTTGCCGAGGCCGTCGAGCGTGTGGCCGCGCTGCACCTCGATGCCCAGCGTGGGCACCTCGCAGATCTTGATGGTGTTGTTCTCGGAGGCGTTGATCGCCTCGGAGAGGTCCTTGCCGACCTTCTTGTCGTCGACGTCGAACGCGGCGACGAACTCGACGTCGGAGACGTGGTACTCGCCGAACGTCACGTGCATCAGGCCGGGCACCGTCCCCGTCGGGTCGGCGTCCCGGTAGTAGTGCACACCCTGGACCAGGGAGGAGGCACAGTTGCCCACTCCCACGACTGCTACTCGAACCGAACCCATCGGGGCGTCCTTCCTTGTCTTCTACTTCTGCGACGTGGCCTGGTGGCCGTTGCTGGGGGTGTCGGAACCCTCCCCGGTGTCGGGGGCCGTGATGGGGGCCGTGACGGGAGACGTCACGGGGGTGGTCCCGGCAGGGTCGTGCTCTCCGCTGCGCTCGGCGTTGATGAGGTCCGAGAGCCACCGCACCTCACGCTCGACCGACTCGACGCCGTGGCGCTGGAGCTCCGCGGCGTACCTGTCGACCTCCTTCTGGGTCATCGACAGCTGGCTCTGCACCCGGTCGAGCCGCTCCTGGAGACGGGTACGGCGCCCCTCGAGGACCCGCAGGCGGATCTCCATGTCGGTGCGCGAGAAGAACGCGAAGCGGATGTCGAAGTTGTCGTCCTCCCACGCCGTGGGACCGACCTCCATCATCAGCCGCTCGAACTCCCGCTGTCCCGCCTCCGTGAGCTGGTAGACGATCCGCGGCCGCCGGGTCACCGGGGCGACGGTCGTGGCCGCCTCCTCGATGAGGTTGCCGCGCAGCATCTTCTTCAGGGTGGGGTAGAGCGACCCGTACGAGAGGACCCGACCCCATCCGAGCATGAGGTTGAGCCTCTTCCGGAGCTCGTAGCCGTGCATGGGTCCCTCGTGCAGCAGCCCGAGGACTGCGAGCTCGATGGTCTCCGCACGACGTGCCATACGACCTATCGTAGCGATATATCCGCGCAATGCGAATGCGCGACGCGTCGGCGCCCAGCATGCCACCGCCGGCGCGGCGAGGTTTGGGCACCGCCGGAACGTGGCACAGCGCACCCGGGCGGCGTCTTGGGCGCGTTCGGCGGCTGCCCGTACCCTGACGAGGATCTCGACCCCCCTGAACCGGAGCCTTCCAGACGTGAGTGGTAAGCGCAGGGCCGCCGGCACCACCGGCACCACGGCATCCCCGAAGCGACCCCGCACCCGCAAGCAGCAGGTGCTGCGGGTCGTGAAGTGGGGGGCGATCACCGGACTGGTGCTCGTCCTGGTCGCCGTCGCGGGATTCGTCTTCCTCTACAAGACGATCGACATCCCGGACCCGAACGAGGACTTCCTCACCCAGACGTCGAAGATCTACTACGCCGACGGCAAGACCGAGCTGGGCGACTTCGCGATCCAGAACCGCGACTCGATCCCGCTCAAGGAGATGCCGGAGACCCTCCAGGACGCGGTGGTCGCCGCCGAGAACCGCACGTTCTGGACCGACAAGGGCATCGACCCCAAGGGCATCATCCGCGCCGCGTTCAGCAACGCGTCGGGCAACGCCACCCAGGGCGCGTCGACGATCACCCAGCAGTACGTGAAGATCCTGTACCTCTCCCAGGAGCGGTCGTACCAGCGCAAGGCCAAGGAAGCGGTCCTGTCGCTGAAGATCCAGCGCACGCAGAGCAAGTCGCAGATCCTCGAGGGCTACCTCAACACCATCTACTTCGGCCGCGGCGCGTACGGCGTCCAGGCGGCCGCGCAGGCGTACTTCGACAAGGACGCCAAGGACCTCTCGCTCAAGGAGTCCGCGGTCCTGGCCAGCGTGCTGAACAACCCCAGCCACTTCGACCCGGCCAACGGCAAGGACTCCAAGCACGATCTGCACGAGCGGTACGACTACGTGCTCAACGGGATGGCCGACGCCGGCAACATCACCGAGGCCGAGGCCGAGAAGGCCGAGAAGCACCTGCCGAAGTTCCCGAAGATCGAGGCCGACAGCCGGCTCGGGGGCCAGAAGGGCCACATGCTCGCGATGGTCCGCGACGAGCTGCACCAGCTCGGCTTCGGCGACGAGCAGATCGACGGGGGCGGCCTCACGGTCACCACGACCTTCACCAAGAAGGCCATGGACGCGGCCGCCGCGGGCGTGAAGGCCGAGCGGCCGGAGGGCTTCGGCGACAAGCAGCTGCACGTCGCGGTCGCGAGCGTCGAGCCCGGCACCGGCGCGCTGCGCGGGTTCTACGGCGGCCAGGACTACCTCGACTCCCAGATCAACTGGGCGGTGACCGGCGGCTCGCCCGGCTCGTCGTTCAAGCCGTTCGCGCTGGCGGCCGGCCTCAAGGCCGGCTTCTCCCTCCAGGACACCTTCGACGGCAACTCGCCGTTCTACTACAACGGCGAGGGCACCGGCGACCGGGTGCGCAACGAGGGCTCGGGGTACGACGGGCTCGGCACCGACTACGGCTCCGCGGTCAGCCTGCTGACCGCGACCGAGGAGTCCATCAACACCGCCTACGCCGACCTGACGATGTCGATCCCGGACGGCCCGCAGAAGATCCTCGACACCGCGCACGCGGCCGGCATCCCGAAGTGGGACAAGTCCCAGACGGGGTTCAACCACCTGCACACCAGCCCCGGCCTCGAGCCGATCTCCGGCATCGCGCTGGGGTCGGCGACGGTCGCGCCGGTCAACATGGCGAACGCGTACGCGACCATCGCGAACGGCGGCGAGGCCGCCGAGGTGCACGTGATCGACAAGGTCGTCGACCAGGACGGCGCGGTCAAGTACCAGTACAAGCAGCACACCACCCCGGCGTTCGACCAGAACGACGAGCAGATGAACAGCGACATCGCCGCGGACACGTCGTACGCCCTCCAGCAGGTGGTGCGGTCCGGGACCGGCCAGAACGCGATGGCGCTCGGCCGGCCGGCCGCGGGCAAGACCGGCACGGCGACCAACGCCGACGACGACGTCTCCTCGTCGTGGTTCGTCGGCTACACCCCGCAGCTCGCGACCGCGGTGATGTACGTGCGCGGCAAGGGCAACGAGGCGCTGGACGGCTGGCTGCCGTCGTACTTCGGCGCCGAGTACCCGACCCGCACCTGGACCGCGGTCATGCGTGCGGACATGGAGGGCGTGCCGGAGGAGGACTTCCCGCTGCCGGCGAACCTCGACGGCGAGGCTCCCGACACCGGCCACGAGCCCCCGCCGCCGCCGCCCACGAAGACCAAGACGGTCAAGCCGACCCCGACCCAGACCCCGTCGGACACGCCGACCCCCACGCCGACCGAGACGCCCACGCAGACGCCGACGGAGTCGCCGTCGGACAGCTGCGGCCTGCTCGGCGGCTGCAACTCCCCGTCCGACACGCCCTCGTCCTCGCCGTCGGGCCCGGCGAGCACGCCCGCCGGTGGACAGTCCAGCGGGACCGCCGGCCCGGGCGGCCCGGGCGGCCAGGGCGGCCGGGAGCGGCGCGGCCGGCGGCGTACCCGGGTGGCCTGATGCCGCCGGCGCGCGGTGACTGGGTCGACCCCACCACGGACGACCCGGTCGTCGGCGCGCTGAGCGAGGGCGTGGGCGGCCCGGTGGGCACCCGCGCCGCGCGGCACCCGTGGTGGACGCCGGTGCGGGTGGTGCTCGCGCTGACCGCCGTCTGCCTGGCGCTCGGGATGTGGCAGAAGACCAACTGCTACGACGACACCTGGCGTGACGGGGACGCCCGCTACACCCACATGTGCTACTCCGACCTGCCGTACCTCTACACCGGTCGCGGCTTCGCCGAGCTGAGCTGGCCGTACACCGACGAGGCGCAGACCCGGGCGCGGTACGACGTCATGGAGTACCCCGTCGGCATCTCCTACTGGGCGTACGGCGCCGCGTGGGTGACGCACTGGCTCAACGGCTCGCCCGCGATCGAGCCGCGGTACGCCATGTCGGTCGGCGACCTCTCGGCGACCGGGCCGGTGCAGCGCGAGATGCGGATCTTCGTGATCGTCAACGCACTCGGGTTCGCGGTCCTCACCCTGCTCGCCGTGTGGCTGTTGGCCGGGGTGAACCCCCGGCGTCCGTGGGACGCGGCGGCGTTCGCGCTGTCACCGGCGCTGCTGCTCACGGGACTCGTCAACTGGGACCTCGTGGCGGTCGTGTTCGTCGCCGGGGCGCTGTGGGCGTGGACCCGCGACCGACCACTCCTGACCGGCGTGCTGATCGGGCTCGGCACGGCGGTCAAGCTCTACCCGTTGTTCCTGCTCGGCGGCGTGCTGGTGATCTGCCTGCGCCAGCGACGGCTGGGCGACCTGGCACGGGCGACGCTCGGCGCGGCCGGGGCGTGGGTGCTGGCCAACGCGCCGGCGTACCTGTCCGGCCCCTCGGAGTGGAAGGTCTTCTGGACGTTCAACTCCGACCGCGGCGCCGACCTCGGCTCGGTCTGGCTCGTGGTGCAGCAGGCGATGGACCGGGTCGGGAGCCCGTTCGCGTTCGAGCCGCACACGATCAACGTGGGGTCCTGGCTGTTCTTCGGCGTCTGGTGCATCGGCGTGCTCGTGCTGGGCCTCTCGTCGCCGTCGACGCCCCGGCTCGCGCAGCTCGGGTTCCTCGTGGTGGCCGGCTTCCTGCTCGTGAACAAGGTGTACTCGCCGCAGTACGTGCTCTGGCTGCTGCCGCTGGCGGTGCTCGCCCGGCCGCGGTGGCGCGACCTGCTCGTCTGGCAGGCCGGCGAGGTGCTCTACTTCGCGGCGGTGTGGTGGTACCTCGGTGGGCAGCTCGCGCCGGGGGCCGGTGGGGACGCCGGCTTCTACTGGGCCGCGATCGCGGTCCGGGTCGCCTGCGAGCTGTGGCTCGTGGCGATGGTGGTGCGCGACCTCCTGCGACCCCGGCACGACCCGGTGCGAGCGGCCCGGTGGGGCGGTCCGCGGCCGGATCAGCTCAGCACGATGCGGTCGAACGCCGTCGCGGTGTAGCGCACCCGCACGTCCACCTCGTCGCCGATGGCGGGGACCCGTGCGCCGTGCGGCAGGAACAGCATCGACGCCTGCATGTGCGGCGGCTCGGCGAAGAGGCGCTGCTTGCCGTCGATCGAGAACGGCGAGCGCACGAAGCCGGCCGCGTCCAGGCCGCCGCGCGCGAGGGTCGCCGCGCGGGCCTTGAGGGACGCGTCGCCGGTGGGGGCCTCGAGGCCGATGCCGTGGGCGGTGCCGCCGGTGACGACCAGGATGTGACCGGCCTTCGGGGCCGTGCGGTGGCGGTAGCCGTAGGAGTCGCCGCGCTCGACCTCGTGCACGTCGAGCACGGTCGCGGTCACCCGCAGCGCGCCGCGGTCGCCGAGCCAGAGATCCGTGCCGACGCGGGGGCGGAACGTCAGGTCCGGGTACGCCGCGCGCAGCTCGCCGAGCTCGGCCGCGCTGAGGTGGCTGACCCAGACGGTGTCCAGCGGCAGCTCGGCCGCGACCACGTCGTTGACCAGTCGGCGCACCTCGCTGAGGTGCGCGCCGTGCGCCAGCGGCAGGTGCAGCGCGACCCCCTCGACCTTCGTGCCCGGCCGGGACGCGACCTCGCGGGCGGCGGCCCACAGCTCGCGGGCGGTCATGCCGTGGCGCAGCATGCTGGTGGCCCGCTCGAGGAGGAGGCGGGCGCCCGGCTGGCGGTCGAGCAGGCCCGCGACGTCCTCGGCGCGGCTGACCGTGTGGATCACCCGCTTCGCGAGGGCGGGGTCGACCTCGAGCGCCGCGCCGAACGGCCGCCACGGGGTGAGCACGAGCAGGCTGCCGTCGTACCGGCTGGCGACCTCGGGCAGCTCGTCGTACGTGCCGACCGCGAGGGTGTCGATGCCGAGCCCGCCGTCCTTCAGCCACTGCGCTTTGCGGGCCAGCCGGCCGAGCGTGAAGCCGTAGCCGTTGCCCTTCGCGACCGGGACGAGTCCGGGGGTGGCCTCGGAGTACGCGCGGAGGTGGCGTCGCCAGCGGTCGCCGTCGACGGTGAGCGTGAGGCTCATCCTCGCCGCCGCATGTAGAGGTCGAAGGCCTTGTAGAGCGGCGTGCTGAGCGGCAGGTCCCACTCGCCGGCGTACTCGACGGCCTCGCCGCCGGTGCCGACCTTGAACTGGATCAGGCCGAGGTGCGGGTCGTCGGAGGCGAGGGTGTCGGTGATGCCGCGCAGGTCGTAGACGTCGGCGCCGGCCGCGAGCGCGGCGCGGATCATCGCCCACTGCACGGCGTTCGACCCGCGGACCTCGCGCTTCTCGGTGGAGGACGCGCCGTAGGAGTACCACGCGTGACCGCCCACGCGGATCGCGATTGTGGCGGCGACGAGGGTGCCGTCGTGGCGGGCGGTGTGCAGGACGATGCGGTCCGGCTCCTCGGCCGACAGCGCCTCGACCATGGTCCGGAAGTACGACAGCGGCCGCGGCGTGAAGTGGTCGCGCTCGGCGGTGTGGACGTAGAGGTCGTGGAACGACTTGAGCTCGGGCTCGATCGCGGCGCCGGCGTACGCCGCGGTCTCCACGCCCTCCTTGGCGGCCTTCTTGATGTTGCGGCGCCACTGCTGGTTCATGCCGGCGAGGACGTCCTCCTCGGTGCGGCCGGCCAGCGGGATCTGGAAGACGTACTGCGGCTGGCCCGCGGCGAAGCCGCCCTCGGCGACCTGCGGGCGCCAGCCCAGCTCGGTGAGCTGGGAGACGACCCGGGCGCCGACGCTGGACCGCTCGGAGGGCACGAGGTCGCCGAGGCGGCGTACCCCGTCGTCGGCGATGCCCTGCTTGACCGTCGCCGCGTCCCAGCGGCGGGTGACGACCGGCGGTCCCATCCGGACGCCGAACGCGCCACGGCCCTTGAGGTACGCCGCCATCGGGGCCAGCCAGGCGGCGAGGTCCTCGTCGGCCCAGTCCAGCTCGGGACCCTCGGGGAGGTAGGCCAGGTAGCGCTTGAGGCGCGGCAGCTGCCGGTAGAGGACCAGCCCGGCGCCGGCGAGCTCGCCACCGCGGAAGAAGCCGATCGACTCGTGCCGCCACTCCGACTTCACCCGGCCCCAGGCCGGGGTCTGGAGGAAGCTCACCGAGCGTCGCGCACGGATGAGGTCCAGGTGGTCGGCGGCGGGGATCTCGCGGACGGTGAGCTCGGGCCTGGACACCGTCCGAGGTTACCGAACCGGGCCGGGCCCCCCGCCCTCACCCGGATGGGGCGATGCCTCCCGGGCCGATCCGGCCCACGATGGAGTCCGGAATTCCTGGGCAGGACATGTATCAGGGTGCGACGCTAGCGCTCCTGCAGGGCGTGATCCTGATCGAGAGACAGATCAAGCATCGGGGAGCGACGCGACCAGTGAGCGGATTCGGCTCGGGACGACCGGCGGGGGGCGAGCGCCCCGACGGCGTGACGGCGCGCGCCGGTGAGGTCTGGGCCCGCGCGACCGACGGCTTCAACCGGTGGGTCGCCGGCGACCCCGCGGGCCTCGACGACCTGGTCGCGGTGATGACCCCGGTGCTGTGGCACGTGGTGCGGTCCTACCGGCTCCCCGAGCCTGCGGCCGAGGACGTGATCCAGTCGACCTGGCTGGCGCTGGTCCGGCGGCGCGCGACGATCGTCGACGCCGTCGCGATCGGCGGCTGGCTCACGACCACCGCGCGCCGGGAGGCGTGGCGGGTCGCGCAGGGCGACAGCCGCGCCACCCCGCTGGCCGACGAGGACCTCGAACCGCGGGTGCCGGTGCAGCGATCCGCGGAGGACGCCGCGGTGCAGCACGACGAGGACGACCGGATCTGGGCGGCCGTGGACGGCCTGCCCGAGCGGTGTCGCCGGCTGCTGCGGATCGTCGCGTTCGAGAACCGGCCCGACTACCGTGAGCTCGCGTCCGACCTGGGGATGCCGGTCGGCAGCATCGGCCCCACCCGGGGCCGGTGCCTGGCGAAGCTGCGGGTGGCCCTGATGCAGACAGGGGAGTTCCGATGAATCACGCCTCGAAGTCCTGTTCCTCCCCCCCTGCACTCCTCCGTCCGACAACGTCGAGGGGATCCCGATGAGCGAGTTGAGCAGGGACGCGCTCCTGGGCGTCGTGCGCGAGGTGTGGGAGCGGCACGACCCGGTCCCCGACCACCTGGTGCCGGCGATGCAGGCCGCGGCGGCGATGGCCGCCTCCGACCTCGACGTGGAGCTGATGGAGCTCGTGGAGCGGGCCACCGAGCTGGCCGGCGCGCGCGGGTCGACGTCGTACACGCTCCGGTTCGTGCACGGCGACACCGACCTGCTGCTGCGGGTCGCGGTCGACGGCGACCGCTCCCGGGTGGACGGCTGGGTGGTGCCGCCCGAGCCGATGACGGTCCGGGCCCTGCCCGGCGAGGACCCCACCGACTGGTCGTCGGTCGTCAGCGAGACCGGCCGCTTCGAGCTCACCGACCTGCCGCTCGGGCTGCTGCGGCTCCGGCTCGAACCGCACGACATCACCCGCCCGGCGTTCGCGACGCCGACGTTCGAGATCTGAGGAGCCTCCCGAGCCCATGGAGCAGCAGCCCGAGCCCCACCGTCCTGCCCGCAAGCGCCGCCGACCGCTCGACCGCGACCCGCGCCCGCCCCACGCGGCCACGATCGCGGTCGTCCAGGGGCGGCTGCTCGACCCGGCGACCGCGTTGACCGTCGACGGGGTCACCCCGCGGCCGACGGTGTACGTCGGTCCTCGGCTGCTGGTCTCCAAGGCGGTCGACGTCGAGGGCGCCCTCCTGGTGCTCCGCGCCGTCGCGGAGCCGCTGGGCTGGGACGTCGTGCCCGAGGAGGAGGACCCGCGCACCGTCGGCCTGCGGTTCGGCTACCGCCCGCTGCGCCTCGTGGTCGCCTCGAACCGCGCCACGATCGCGCCGGACGCCTGGACCCTCCTGCAGCAGACGCGGGCGCAGTTCGGCGTCGACGCCGTGCGCGGGGTCAGCCTGGACCACCTGGTCTCGCCGGCCATCACGGGCAACCCGTTGCACGACGGGGATCCCCTGCACGACGGGGATCCGTTGCACGACGGGGATCCCCTGCACGACGGGGATCCGCTGCACGACGGGGATCCACTGCACGACGGGGACCCGTTGCACGACGGCGACCCGTTGCACGACGGCGACCCGCTGTACGGCGACCCGCGTGCTGCGGCGCGGAGCTCCCGGGCGATCGCGTCGTACCTCCAGATCGGGTTCGGCGGCCGCCAGCCGGTCGCGTACGTCGGCCCCGCGCCGCGCCGCCGGCCCGACGACGCGATCGACGGCCGCCGGCCGGTGGTCGCGGTCCTCGACACGGGGTGCGGCACCCACCCCTGGCTCGACGGCGTCGTCCGCCGCGACGTGACCCTCGACGGCACGCCCATCGGCTACTCCGACGTGACGTCGGCGTCGCCGGAGTCGGACGGTGACCAGGCCGGCCCGCTCGACGGCTCGATCGACCCGCTCTCGGGCCACGGGACCTTCATCGCCGGGCTCGTGCGCCAGCGCTGCCCGGACGCCGACATCGTCGCCTGGCGCGTGGTGCCGTCGGACGGGCCGATCGTCGAGTCCGACCTGGTCGCGACGCTCGCGCAGATCGCCGAGGTGGCCCGCCGCCACCGCGCCGGGGAGCCGGGCGGCCACCCGATCGACGTGCTCAACCTGTCGATGGGCTACTACCACGAGACGCCCGAGGACGAGCTGTTCGATCCGACGATGTACACGATCCTCGAGGAGCTGGGCCGCAACGGCGTCGTCGTCGTGACCTCCGCGGGCAACGACGCCACCAGCCGGCCGTCGTTCCCGGCCGCGTTCTGCCGGTGGTCCGACGACAGCGGCCCGGTGCCGTTCGACCCCGCCGTCGCCCCGATCGTGTCCGTTGGGGCCCTCAACCCGAACCGGACGCAGGCGCTGTTCAGCAACGCCGGCCCCTGGGTGCGGGCGTACGGCGCCGGCGCGTCCGTGGTCAGCACGATCCCGGGCTTCCGCGGGGGCTACGAGCCGGTGGCCCGCACGCGCGCCTTCGGGCGGCTGCGGGAGGCGATCGACCCCGACGACTTCCGCGGCGGCTTCGCCGTGTGGACCGGCACGTCGTTCAGCGCTCCGGTGCTCGCCGGCGACATCGCCGCGGCCCTGGTCGGCGCCCTCGAGCCGGCCGGCGAACCCGCCGACGCCGCGACCGCGGTCGACACGGCGTGGCACGCGGTATCCATCACGACCGGAATGGCGCGATCATGAGGCCGTGAACGCCGCTCGGGACCTCCACGCGCGAGGCGTCCACGCGGCGTACCGCGGGCGCCACCGCGAGGCTCAACGCCTGCTCGAGCAGGCCCGGCGCGCGGCGGCGGCCGACGCCGACGGGGAGACCGACCTCGACGCCCGGATCGCGGCGAGCCTGGCCTACGTGCTCTCGGAGACCGGGGAGCACGACGCGGCGATCGCGCTGTCGCGCGAGGCGCTGGCGACCCCGGGCATCGAGGAGCACACGCGCGGGGTGCTGCACGCGCAGCTCGGGCTGATCCAGATGCTCCGCGGCGAGACCTCCGTCGCGATGGGGCACTTCGACGAGGCCCTGGTGCGGCTCGAGGACCCCGAGCGGATCGCGCGGGTGCGACTCAACCGCGGCAACGTGCACCTCCAGCGGCGCGATCTCAGCCTGGCGCGTGCGGACTTCGAGCGGTCGTACGCCGCCTACCAGGAGGCCGGGGACGGGTACGGCGCGGCCAAGGCCCTGCACAACCTCGGGTACACCCACTTCCTGGCCGGCGACCTGGTCGCCGCGCTCCGCGACCTCGCGGCGGCGTACCCGACGGTGGCGGCCGAGGGGCCGGTGATGACCGCGATGGTCGAGCAGGACCGCGCCGAGGTCCTCATGGCCGCGGGCTTGCACGCCGAGGGCGCCGAGGCGCTGGCCGCGGCCGCCGCCGCGTACGGACGGCGCCGGCTGCACCAGCGGCGCGGCGAGGCGGAGCTCGCCCTGGCGAGGAACCTCGTCGACCGCGACCCCCGCGCCGCGCGGGAGGCCGCCCGGCGGGCGCTGACCCGGTTCCGTCGCACCGGGGCCACCGCGTGGGGGGTGCGCGCCGAGGCCACGCTGCTGGCCGCCGACGTCGAGGCCGGCCGCGCGCGGCGTGCCGCGATCGAGCGCGGGGCGGGGCTCGCCGAGGAGCTGGAGCAGCAGGGGCTGCACTGGGAGGCGACCCGGGCGCGCCTGGACGTCGCGCGGCTCCGGCTGCTGCGCCGCGAGCCGGTCGACGCGCGCGCCGCGCTTCCGGCCGCGAGCGGGCTGCGGGGAGCGCCGGTGACGGTGCGGCTCATCGACCGGGACGTCCGCGCGGAGATCGCCGCCGGCGAGGGCCGGCGCGCGCAGGCGCTGCACCACCTCCGCGCCGGGCTGTCCGACCTGCACGCCTGGCAGAGCTCGTTCGGCTCGCTCGACCTGCAGACCGGGGTGGCCGGGCACGGCGTCCGCCTCGCCGCCCGCGGGCTCGCGCTCGCGGTGGAGTCCGGGCGCGAGGACGTGCTGTTCGAGTGGTCCGAGCGGGCCCGGATGCTCGCCAGCCGGGTGCAGCCCGTGCGGGCGCCGGAGGACGAGCAGATCGTGGCCGACCTGGCCGAGCTGCGGGAGCTCGCGGCCGAGGGTGGTCAGCGCGACGCCGCGCGCGAGGCCGAGCTCCGGCAGCGGGTGCGCGAGCGGGCCTGGCAGCACCGGGGCTCCGGTGAGGTCGCGGACCCGGTGGGGCTCGACGGGTTGCGGGCATCGCTCGGCGGCTGCGCGCTCGTGGCCTACGTCGTCACGGCCGACCGCGTGGTCGCGCTGGTGGCCACGGCCGAGGACGTCACCCGCCTCGACCTCGGCGGCCGGGGCCGCCTCGACGCGCTGCTCGGCGGCCTGCTGCCCGACCTCGACGTCGCCGCCTCCGACCTGCCCGGCTCGATGGCGGGGTTCGTCCGCGAGGAGCTGGCGGCCCGGCTCGCCGCGATCGCCGCGGTCCTCGTCGAGCCGGTGCTCCGCGCGGTCGGGGCCCGGGCCGTCGTGCTCACGCCCTCCGGGGTGCTCGCCGGTGTGCCATGGACCCTGCTCCCCGGCTTCACCGGACGGCCGGTCACGGTCGCGCAGTCGGCGACCAGCTGGCTGGCCCGCCGGGCGACGCCGCTGCGGGCGGCCACGGCCGGCCTCGTGGCCGGCCCGCGCGTGGCCCGCGCGGAGGACGAGGTGACCGCGGCCGCCAAGGAGTGGGCGGACGCACGGGTGCTGGCCGGGCCCGACGCGGTCGCGGAGGCGGTGTCCGGGATGGCGGCGGACGTCGACGTCCTGCACGTCGCCGCGCACGGGCGGCACAGCTCGGAGAACGCGATGTTCTCGGGCCTCCAGCTCGCGGACGGCCCGTGGTTCGGCTACGACATCGACCGGCTCCGCCGGGTCCCGGACGTCGTGCTGCTGTCGGCGTGCGAGCTCGGTCGCTCGACGGTCCGCTGGGGTGACGAGCTGATCGGCATGACGACCGCCTGGCTGCACGCGGGGGCGCGCTGCGTCGTCGCCTCGCCCGCGGCGGTCAACGACCGGGCGGCGTACGACGTCCTCGTGGCGGTGCACCAGCAGCTCGCGGCCGGGGTGGAGCCCGCGGCCGCCCTCGCCGCGGCTGTCCCGGCGGTCGGCGCCGACGCCGCCCCGGTGCCGCTCGTCTGCTTCGCCTGACCCCCGGATGGGGGATCCCGACCGCCGGTGGCGCCCTGTCGCCCGGTCCTCCCACCATGCTGCAACGTGGTGGGAACACCGGATCAGCGGGCGTTGCAGCCGGGACGTCGCTCATGTATCAACCGGTCGCCACACGCCTCCTGTGGAGCAGCGGGGGAGCTCCAGCAGTCCGACGAGGAGTGAGCATGAGCAACGGCACCCAGCACCGCATCCTGCGTGACCCGAGGCCGGGCGAGGTCGTCCGGCTCCCGGCCGGCAGCCGCCTGGAGGTCCGGTTCCGCCGTCGCGGCCTCGGGCTGAGCCGGTGGCAGGTCGAGGACCGGCCCGCCCACCTGGTCCCGCTCTCGGTGGACGACCACGGCTTCGACTTCCTGGTCTTCCAGGGCGAGGACGACCGTCCGCGGCCCCTGCGCCTGGTGCGCCGGCGCGTCGACCGGCCCGGCTCGAGCGAGGTCAGGGACCTGCTGGTGCAGGTCGGGTGAGCGCCGGAACCTGCCGCTAGAGCGAGAAGTGGCCGGGCGCGAGGCTGCGCATCACGCAGAACTCGTTGCCCTCCGGGTCGAGCATGACGACCCAGGTCTTGTCCGCCGGCGCCAGGTCGGTACGCCGGGCGCCGAGACCCTCGAGCCGCGCGACCTCGGTGTCCTGGTCGGTGTCGACCGGGGAGATGTCGAGGTGGACGCGGTTCTTGACGACCTTCCCCTCGGGCACGCGGACCAGGTAGATCGTCGCGTGGGTCGGGCCGAGGCGCACCTCGGCCAGCCGCTCCTCGTCGGTGCCGCCCGCGGGCCCGATCTCCACCCACTCCGGGCTCTCGTCGACGACCACGTAGTCGAGCGCCGCGGTCCAGAAGCGCGCGAGCTCGACCGGGTCGGCGCAGTCGATGACGAGCTCGGTGAGGCGGGAGGTCATCCGAGGCGCTCCCGCAGCCACGCGGCGTCGGCGGTGTGCTCGGCGGCACCACCCGGTGTCTCGAGGATCACGGGGGCGCCGGCGTCGCGGACCACGGCGGCCAGCAGGTCGGGGTCGACCTTGCCGGCGCCGAGGTTGGCGTGCCGGTCGGCGCCGGAGTCGAACGCGTCGCGGCTGTCGTTGCAGTGCACCAGGTCGATCCGACCGGTGATCGTGCGGACGTCGTCGACGACCGTCTCCAGCGCGTTGCCGCCGGCGTGCGCGTGGCAGGTGTCGAGGCAGAACCCCACGAGGTCGAACTGCTCGGTCGACGCGATCGCGTCCCACACCCGCCCGATCCGCTCGAGGTAGCGGGTCATCGCGTTGTCACCGCCGGCGGTGTTCTCGATCAGCAGCGGCAGCTTGAGGTCGACCGCCTCGATCGCCTTGCGCCAGTTGTCGAAGCCCTTCTCGGGGTCGTCGTCCTTGTTCACGTGGCCGCCGTGCACGATCAGCCCCTGGGCGCCGATCGACGCCGCGGCGTCGACGTGCTGCTGGAGCAGCTTGCGGCTGGGGATCCGGATCCGGTTGTTCGTGGTGGCGACGTTGACGATGTACGGCGCGTGCACGTACAGCCCGATCCCCGCGGCCTCGGCGTCGGCGCGCAGCCCGTCCGCGCCGCCGGCGTACCGGAACTCGGGGCCCTGGTAGCCCTGCGGGTCGCCGAGGAAGAACTGCACGTGGGGCATCCCGCGCGCCTGTGCCTCGGCGATCGGGTCGGCCTGGTCGACGTGCGCTCCGATCGCGATGCTCATGCGGTCAGCCTAGGAGACCGCCCCGACGCACCCGGGCACGTCCTCGAGCCGGTGCCAGACCGGGATGCCGCGCTCCTGGGCGATCCGGACGTCCTGGTCGGCGCCGGTGGACTCGCCGGGCAGCCGCAGCACGCCGTCGCAGTGCTGGAGCAGCCGCTCGGCGGTCGGGTACATCACCTGCTCGGCCAGCGGGTCCAGCGGCCCGGACGCCCCAGCGCTGCGCAGCACCGGCAGCGCGACCCACTCGCCGATCATCGGCACGTGCCCGGCGCGGAACAGCGGCCACGCGGCGGACTCGAGGGCGGCGAGGTTCGCGGCCATCAGGGCGGGGTCGTCGCCGGTCCCGGAGCGGTAGGGGCCGGCGATCAGGATCATCAGTGGTGTCGTCATACCCGGACCGTATCGTGCAGAAACGTGCAGAAACAAGATTTATCGTGCAGAACGGGTAGGGTGGCGCCGTGCTGGCCGCCCAACGCAAGGAGCTGATCCTCGCGACCCTCCGCGACGAGGGCCGGGTGGTCGCCAAGGACCTCGCCGCGGAGCTCGACCTCTCGGAGGACACGATCCGCCGGGACCTGCGCGAGCTCGCGGCGGACGGCCTGCTGCACCGCGTGCACGGGGGGGCGCTGCCGGCGTCCCCGGCGGTCGCCGACTTCACCGCCCGCACCGCGATCGGCACCGGCGCCAAGGCCGAGGTCGCCCGGACCGCGGTCTCGCTGGTGCGGGCGGGGCAGACGATCGCCATCGACGGGGGTACGACGGCGCGCGAGCTCGCCCGCCGGCTCCCACCCGACCTGCACGCCACCGTGATCACGCACAGCCCGACCATCGCGGTCGAGCTGGCGACCCACCCCGCCGTCGAGGTGATCATCGTCGGCGGCCGGCTGTTCAAGCACTCGGTCGTCGCGGCCGGCGCCGTCGCCCACGAGGCGATCGGCCGGGTCAGCGCCGACCTGTTCTTCCTCGGCGTGACCGGCGTCCACCCGACCGCGGGCCTGACGACCGGCGACGCGGACGAGGCCGCCATCAAGCGGGCCTGGACCGAGCGGTCGGCCGAGACCTACGTGCTCGGCAGCGGCGAGAAGATCGGCGCCGCGTCCGCGTTCGAGGTCGTGCCGCTTGCCGCGGTGACCGCGGTGATCACCGACCCCGGCGCTCCCGAGCGCGGCGTGGCCGACCTGCGGTCGGCGGGCGTGCGCGTCCTGGGCGTCTAAGTCCTGGGCGTCTGAGTCCTGGGCGTCCGACCGGCGGTCAGCGCCCGCGCGAGCACGTCGAAGTCGGCGTTGCCGCCGGTCTGGACGACCGCGACCTTCCGGCCGGCGACCCGGTCGCGCTCAACGAGCAGGCCCGCGAGGGCGAGCGAGCCGGCCGGCTCCGCCAGGTTGTGGGTGCTGCGGTACGCCAGCGCCATCGCGGCCGCCGCGTCCTCCTCGCTCACCCGCACGATCCGCGCAGCGCCGGCCACGATCCGGCGTACCGCCTCCGGGTCGGGCGTCCGGCAGGCCACGCCGTCGACGAACGTGTCCGCGGACGGGGTCGGCACCGGCTCGCCCGCCTCGAAGGACAGCGCGTACGCCGGGGCGTTCTCGGCCACCACGCCGACGACCTCGGTCGCCAGCCCGAGCAGGTCGCGCACCGCGATGTTCGCGCAGATGCCACTGCCCATGCCGACCGGCACGTAGACGACGTCGAGGCCCGGCACGTCCTCGTGCAGCTCGGCGGCGTACGTCGCCACGCCCTCGACCAGCCAGGGGTGGAAGGGCGGCACCACGGTGAGGTCGCGCTCGGCGGCCAGCGCGCCCGCGTGCTCGAGGGCCGCCTGGAAGTCGCGGCCGTGGACCACCAGCTCCGCGCCGAACGCCTCGGCCGCGGCGTTCTTGTCCGGCGAGTTGCCCTCCGGCACCACGATCGTGACGGGCAGGCCGAACACGGCGCCGGCGTACGCCAGGCTCTGGCTGTGGTTGCCGCGGCTGGCCGAGACCAGGCCGGGCGTGGCGCCCTCCGCGGCCAGGCGGGCGGCGAGGTTGACGCCGCCGCGGACCTTGAACGCGCCCGTGGGGTTGTGGTTCTCGTGCTTGACCCACGTCTCGGTGCCGGTGGTCCGCTCGAGCAGCGGCCAGCGACGGGCGGGCGTCCGGGGCACGTGCCGGCCCACCCGCTCCCGGGCGGCGGCGAGATCGGTGCTGTCCACAGGGTCACGGTAGCGATTGGGTGGCCGCGTCGCGGCGCTGTTAATCTTGGGCGTTCTCTGCTTCCGGCACTCACCGACGGGTGCTCGCAGGGGACCCCGTCCGGCTCGCCGTACGGGAATCGCATCGCCCTCCTGCCACGGAGAGTCCGTGGCCGCCTGAGTCCAGAGGAGGTGGAGACCGCTGTGCGTGCCTATGAAGTGATGGTCATCCTCGACCCGAGTGTCGAAGAGCGGACCGTCGAGAACTCTCTCGACAAGTACCTCAACGTCATCCGTACCGACGGTGGCACCGTCGAGTCCGTCGACGTGTGGGGCCGGCGTCGCCTGGCCTACGAGGTCAAGAAGAACGCCGAGGGCATCTACGCCGTCATCACGCTGAACGCCGAGCCGGCCACGGTCAAGGAGTTCGACCGCCAGCTCACCCTCAACGAGTCGGTGCTCCGCACCAAGGTCATCCGTCCCGACGCCCACTGATCCTGTGGACGTCCACTTCCGCCTGTCGGTGCGACACGCAACGATGTGCGGGCGTGGTCGGACGACCGCGACACGACTCTGATCAGAACCAACGCTTAGGGAGCCCCTCATGGCAGGCGAGACCGTCATCACGGTGGTCGGCAACCTCGTCGACGACCCGGAGCTGCGCTTCACCCCCTCGGGTGCGGCCGTGGCGAACTTCCGGATCGCGTCGACGCCGCGCACCTTCGACCGCCAGACCAACGAGTGGAAGGACGGCGACGCGCTGTTCCTCTCCTGCTCGGTCTGGCGCCAGGCCGCGGAGAACGTCGCCGAGTCCCTGCAGCGCGGCATGCGCGTGATCGTGCAGGGTCGCCTCAAGCAGCGCTCCTACGAGACCCGCGAGGGCGAGAAGCGCACCGTCGTCGAGCTCGACGTGGACGAGGTCGGCCCGTCGCTGACGTTCGCCACGGCCAAGGTCACCCGTGCCTCGCGCTCGGGTGGTGGCGGCGGCGGGTACGGCGGCGGCGCGGGCCAGTCCCGGCCGCAGTCCTCGGGCAACGACCCGTGGGCCACGCCCGCCCCGCAGCAGGGTGGCGGCCAGGGCGGCCAGTCCGCCCCGGCCAACGACCCGTGGGGCGCTCCCGGCGCCGGCTCGGACGAGCCGCCGTTCTGAGTCGCCCGTCGGCTCGCGCGCAGGCGCGAGGTGACGGACCGGCGACCCAGCTGGTTCTGCTCCACCAACACATCCGAACACCCTCAACCATTCCGGCTCACCCGCCGGGCTTCTAGAGAGGAAGCACCACAATGGCCAAGGCAGTGATTCGCAAGCCCAAGAAGAAGGTTTGCCAGTTCTGCAAGGAGAAGGCGACCGGTGTCGACTACAAGGACACCACCCTGCTCCGCAAGTTCATCTCCGACCGCGGCAAGATCCGCGCGCGTCGGGTGACCGGCAACTGCGTCCAGCACCAGCGCGACGTGGCGACCGCCGTCAAGAACGCCCGCGAGGTGGCTCTGCTGCCCTACACGTCGACCGGTCGCTGAGAGGAGGCACGGAGATGAAGCTCATCCTGACCCAGGAAGTCACCGGTCTCGGTGCCCCCGGCGACGTCGTCGAGGTGAAGGACGGCTACGGCCGCAACTACCTCGTCCCGCGCGGGCTCGCGCTGCGGTGGACCCGTGGCGCGGAGAAGACCGTGGAGTCGATCAAGACCGCCCGTGCCTCGCGCGCGGTGCGCGACCACGACCACGCGGAGCAGATCAAGACCAAGCTCGAGGCCCAGCCGGTCAGCGTGAAGGTGCGCGCCGGTGCCGGCGGTCGCCTGTTCGGCGCCGTCACGGTCTCCGAGATCGCCGGCGCCCTCGCCGACGCCTCGGGCGAGCAGGTCGACAAGCGCACGATCGTGGTGGACAACCCGATCAAGTCGCTCGGCGCCCACGAGGTGTCGGTCAAGCTGCACGACGACGTGTCGGCCACGGTGGCCCTCAACGTCATCCCTGCTTGATTCACGGAGCACCGGCTCCGCCAGCGCAGCGGCACGTGTGACGACGGCCCGCCAGAGAGATCTGGCGGGCCGTCGCCCGATTTCGGCCGGTGCCCGGGCCGGTCGTTCTCGGGCTGGTCGTGCTCGGGTCGGTCGTGCTCGGGCCGGTCGTTCTCGCGCAATTGCGCGGTCCGGCCCGGGTTACCGGGCGGTCACCGGTGCAGGAGCGTTCAATTGCGCGGATGGACCCGTCCGTGGACGGGTCCACGCGGTCCGGGGGTCGGGCGGGTCGTTTTCGCGCAATTGCGCGGTCCGGCCCGGGTTACCGGCCGGTCACCGGTGCAGGAGCGTTCAATTGCGCGGAGCGACCCGCCCGAGGACAGCCCCACGCGCCCACGGCCCCGGGGCCGGCAGCCCCGGGCGTCGGGTCAGCGCGCGGAGATCGCGTCCACCCGCACCGGCTTGCCGCGCGACGCGACCCGCACCTGGAGCGTGCCGGCGAGCAGCCCGCTGATGGCGCTGCGCACCTCGTAGACCTTCAGCTTCTGGGGCGTGCTGCTGTGCAGGTTGACGCGGTACCACTGACCCCGACCGACGCGGACCTCCACCCGCCCGAGCTGCGGGCCGGCAGGGGCGAGCAGCCGGATCTCCCGGACGTTGCGGACCGGGAAGCTGACCACCGCGCCGTACGTCGAGGACTCGAGGTAGTCGCTCGCGAACGCGCCGGCGTCACGGAACCGCCGCCAGTCCCCTCGCGAGGCGCGCGGCACGTTGCCGAGCGTGAGGTTGCGCGGCACGAAGAACTGCTGCACGTACGGCGACGGGTCGACGTTCCCCGCCGGGTCCACGGCCGCCGCGCGGAACCGCTTGGTCCCGGCGCTGAGGTTGCGCAGGGTGGTGAGGCCGTCGTTGCACGCGACGGCCTTGCCGTTGAGGGTGCAGCGGTACGCCGTGCCCTGGGTGCTCTGCAGCCGGATCTGCGCGCTCGGTGCGACCAGCATCGGCCCGTCGTACCCGGACTCGTCGGCGTACGACGTCCGCAGGAAGCCGAACGTGTTGGGCGCGGTCGCGTCGGCGGTGAACGAGATCTCGGCGGGCGTCTGGTCGTAGTCGGGGACGTCGGCGCTGCCGGTGAACGGCCAGGCGTCCGTCGTCAGGTCGTGGGCGTTGTCCGGGGTGTCGACCGCGCGGACCCGGAAGGTGTACGGCGTCGCGGTGTTCTCGGTGAGCCCGTCCCTGGTGAACGGCGAGGTGCACGCCTGCCAGGCCGACGGCGTGCTGATGGAGTTGTAGAACTGGCACTCGTAGCTGATCGGGTCGGGGTCGGCGTCGGTGTGCTTGCCGCTGAACGTGATCGTGACGCTGGTCGATCGGACCCAGCCGTCGACGACGTCCGAGCCGTCGAGGCTCGTCACCGGCGAGACGGTGTCGTCGCAGCCGGCGCCGGACGGGAGGCCGAGCGGCCCGCGAGGCTGCGCCTCGCTGTAGCAGGGGTCGGCGGCGTCCGCGGCGGGCGGCGTGCCCACCAGCAGGCCGGCGACGGCGAGGACGACGGTGCCGATCGCGGCGGCACGACGGTGCGCAGGCATGGACCCTCCCAGGTGCTCGGTCATTGCTCCCACTCGCCCAACGGGCCGCCCGCCCGCGGGGTACGCCGGCTCACCCGCTCAGCCCGGGGTGGTCTGGTCCAGCGGCTCGGCCGCCCACGGCCGCGCGGCGTAGCGGAACAGCAGCACGATCACCAGCACCAGGACGGCCGCGCTCCCGACGACCATCACCCCGAGCAGCGCGGACGTGCCCGCGCCGAGCACGACGACGGGCAGCAGCGCGGCCACGACGGTCAAGGTCGCGGCGGTCTTCAGCCACCCGGCGGCCGCCCCGTCCGCGAGGTCCGAGAGCGCCCGGCACAGCAGGGCGACGAACGCGAGCTGCGGCAGGTTCGCCGCCCACAGCAGCGACTCGTCGGCGTTCTCGAGGCCGTCCGCGAGGTCCGGGAACCACAGCACGATGCTCATCAGCAGTGCGAGGAGACCGAGCGACCGCAGCGCCGGGCGGTGCGGCAGGGCGTCCGGCACCTGCCCGAGCCCCTGGAGGACCAGCAGCCAGCCGACGGGGTCGGGCAGCAGGTCGTAGCCGCGGGACCGCGCGGAGATCGCGATGATGACCAGGCCCATCGCGACCGACTGGAGCGGCTTCACGGCGTCACCCTACGGGCGGTCCCGGGCCGCGCGCCGGTGCCGGTGACCAGCCAGGCGTCGCCGCGCTCGCGGTGCACGAGCACGACCAGTCGGGCGCCCATGAACACCGCGCAGAACGACACCCACACCGAGACCAGCCCGGCCTGCAGCGCTGCGCAGGCGATCGCGACCGGGGCATAGGCCGCGAGCGTCAGCAGCCCGGCCCGGGCGAGGTAGCGCCCGTCCCCGGCGCCGATGAGCACGCCGTCGAGCACGAACACGACGCCGGCCACCGGCTGGCCGGCCGCGGCGACCAGCAGCACCGGCACGAGCAGGTCCTGGACCTCCGCGTCGCTGGTGAACAGGTGGCCGAGCACCGGACTCACCAGCGCGAGGAGCACGCCGGTGAGTACCCCGCTCACAGCGCCCCACCGCACCATCCGCGCGGTCAGCCGGCGAGTGCCGGTCACGTCCCCGGCGCCCAGCGCCCGGCCGGTGATCGCCTGCGCGGCGATCGCGATCGCGTCGAGCGCGAACGCCAGGAATCCCCAGATCGTCATCGCCACCTGGTGGGTCGCGAGGTCCACCTCCTGCTCGCGCGCACCGAGCGCAGCCGCGGTCACGACGTACGTCGTGAGGAGCAGCGCGGCGCGCAGGGTCAGGGTGCGCACGACCAGCGGGACGCCGGCGCGGCCCGCGGACCGGATGCCGGGCAGGTCCGGGCGCAGCGCGGCGCCGTGGCGCCGCGCGGCGCGGACCACGACCACCACGAACGCCGCCGCGCTCGCCGCCTGGGCGAGCACCGAGCCGAGGGCGGAGCCGGCGATGCCGAGGCCCGCCGGGTAGACGAGCACGAGGTTGAGCGCGACGTTGAGCGCGTTGCCGGCGACCGCCACGACGAGCGGGGTCCGGGTGTCCTGGAGGCCGCGGAGCACGCCGGTGGCGGCGAGCATGACCAGGAGCGGGACGGTCCCGAGGAACGCGATCCGCAGGTACGTCGTCGCCGGGCCGGCCACCTGCTCGGAGGCCCCGAAGAGGCGGACGACCGGCCCGGCGAGGAGCACGCCCGCCACGGTGACGAGCGACCCGATGCCCACCGCGAGCCACATCCCGTCGATCCCGTGCGTGATCGCCGAGCGCAGGTCCCCGGCGCCGAGGTACCGCGCGACGCTGGCGGTGGTGCCGTAGGCCAGGAAGATGCACAGGCCGACGACCGTCTGGAGGATCGCGCCCGCGATCCCGAGGCCGGCCAGCGGTGCGGTCCCGAGGTGCCCGATGATGGCCGCGTCCGCGAGCAGGAACAGCGGCTCGGCGACCAGGGCCAGGAAGGCGGGGACGGCGAGCCGGACGATCTCGCGGTCGCGCGCGTCGGTCACGGGCACACCCTAGTCATGGTAAGTGGCAACAGGTGGGAGATGGTCCCTACGGAACTAGTTATCAACACCTGTGGACAAGCTTGGGAAAATCGCTGGCACCACGGTATGTCGACAAACCGTCCGGTGGCCGCGAGGTGGCCGGGGGGTGAACACGAATTTGTGCCCGGGAATTTCCGCTCCACACCTGTGGGCGAGCGTTTCTGCAGGTCAGGCGCCTGCGTGGCGCCGGGAAGCGGCCTCCATCCACAGGTGGCTCCCCAAGCTGTGCACAGCGGGCGGCGTGTCGTCCACGGCGATTCCCGGGTTATCCCCAACTGTCCCCAGGGGGTGTGGATAGGGCACTGTCGCTGGCCCGGTCGGGCCACGTAGCGTCCGGGGGTCGCCACCGGATGTCGGTGGGCGTCCCTAGCCTCGGCGGTGCCGTGGGCCGACGTTGGGGCCGACGACGCGAGGGTCGAGTCCGGGACGATCAGGGAGGCTGCTGGTGAGCGTCACCGACCAGGACGCGCGAGGCATCCCCGAGCCGCCGTTCGACGACTGGGGCGACGGGCCGGCGGCGTACGCGCCCGGCGAGCGGCCGAGCTCCCCGGGGGACCGCACCCCACCCCAGGACATGGCCGCCGAGCAGTCCGTGCTCGGGTCGATGCTGATCTCCAAGGACGCGATCGCCGACGTCACCGAGGCCATCCGCGGCGTCGACTTCTACCGACCGGCCCACGAGACGATCTACGACGCGGTCCTCGACCTCTACGGCCGCGGCGAGCCGGTCGACATGGTCACCGTCGCCGCCGAGCTCCAGCGCCGCGGCGAGCTCCAGCGGATCGGCGGCGCGTCGTACCTCCACACGCTGTCGGCCAACGTGCCGATCGCCGCGAACGCCGCCTACTACGCCGAGATCGTCCGCGAGAAGGCGATCCTGCGGCGCCTGGTCGGCGCCGGCACGAGGATCGTCCAGATCGGCTACGCCGGCGAGGGTCAGGTCGACGACATCGTCGACGAGGCGCAGGCCGAGGTCTACAAGATCACCGACAAGCGCTCGTCGGAGGACTACGCCCCGCTGAGCGACATCATGGACGGCGTCCTCGACGAGATCGAGGCGATCTCCAACCGCGAGGCCGGCCTGTACGGCGTCCCCACCGGCTTCGCCGACCTCGACGACCTCACCAACGGTCTCCACGCCGGCCAGATGATCATCGTCGCGGCGAGGCCCGCGATGGGGAAGTCGACTGTCGCACTGGACTTCTGTCGGGCGGCGTCGATCCACAACAACCTGACCTCGGCGTTCTTCAGCCTGGAGATGACGCGCTCCGAGATCACCATGCGCCTGCTGTCGGCCGAGGCGAAGGTGCCGCTGAACCACATCCGCAACGGCAACATGAACGACGACGACTGGGCCAAGCTGGCCCGGAAGATGGGCGAGGTGTCGTCGGCGCCGATGTTCATCGACGACTCGCCGAACATGACGATGATGGAGATCCGCGCGAAGGCGCGGCGGCTCAAGCAGAAGCACGACCTGCGGCTGATGGTCATCGACTACCTCCAGCTGATGACGTCGGGCAAGAAGGTCGAGTCCCGCCAGCTCGAGGTCTCGGAGTTCTCCCGGCAGATCAAGCTGCTGGCCAAGGAGCTCGGCATCCCGATCATCGCGCTCTCCCAGCTGAACCGTGGTCCCGAGCAGCGTGGCGACAAGCGCCCGATGATGAGCGACCTGCGCGAATCGGGATCGATCGAGCAGGACGCCGACATGGTGATCCTGCTGCACCGTGACGACGTCTACGAGAAGGAGTCGACCCGCCCCGGCGAGGCCGACCTGATCGTCGCCAAGCACCGTAACGGCCCCACCCGCGACATCACGGTGGCGTTCCAGGGCCACTACTCGCGCTTCGTCGACATGGCGCACTGAGGAGGTTCGATGCGGGGATGACGGCAGCTCAGCATTCCGGCCCGCCGCTGCAGATGCGGCTGGTCGTCGAGGTCGACGACTACGACGAGGCGGTCCGCTTCTACCGCGACGTCCTCGGCGCACCGGTCGAGCTGCAGGTGCACGGTGACGGTGGCGAGAAGGTCACCATCCTGGACGTCGGCCGGGCCACGCTGGAGCTCTCCAACCGCGCCCAGGTCGAGATGATCGACCAGGTCGAGGTCGGCCGCCGGGTGGCGCCGCGGCTGCGGGTCGCGTTCGAGGTCGCCGACGTCGCCGCGGCGACGGACCGCCTGGTCGACGGTGGCGCCGAGCTCGTCGCAGCGCCGACCCGCACGCCGTGGGACTCGCTCAACTCCCGGCTCGAGGCGCCGGCCGACCTCCAGCTGACGCTGTTCGAGGAGCCGTGATCAGCCCGGCTTGACGGCGTGCACGCGCTCGATCGAGCCGGCCTTGACCCGCTCGGCCTCGACGATCTCGAACCCCGCGGCCTGGACGAGCGGGAGCTGGCGGCGGGTGAAGTACTCACCGGCGGTGCGTCGGGTGATCTGTTCGAGCAGCCACTGCGCGGCGTACACCGGGGGCCAGGTGCTGCGCACGTGGTCGAGCAGCAGCAGCCGGCCACCGGGGACGAGCACCCGGCGCATCTCCGCGAGCGCCCGGGCCGGGTCGGGGATCGCGCACAGCGAGAGGCAGCAGACGACGGTGTCCACCGACGCGTCCTCGAGTGGGAGGTCGTGGGCGTCGCCCTCGCGGAGGTCGACCTCCCGGCCGATCGCGGCCGCGTGCACGCGCGCGATCGCGAGCATCCGGGGGCTGAGCTCGATGCCCGTGATGGTGACGTCGGCGGGGTAGTGAGCCAGGTTGCGCCCGGTCCCGACCGCGACCTCCAGGACGCGGCCCGTGGCGCGGGAGGTGAGCCACTCGCGGCCGCCGGTGAACCAGATCCGCTCGAAGAACGCGATCTGCCGGTCGTACGACGGCGCCGCCTTGTCCCACACGCGGCGCTGGCGTGCGCTGGGATCGTCGGTCACGGTGCGCTCTCCTCGAGTCGTCGCGCGAGGGCCGTCCGCGCCAGGTCGTAGACGCCCGCGCTGCCGAGCAGCAGCGAGCGCAGGTTCGCCGAGTCGAGGTACGCCGTCAGCTCGAACGCGAGCTGGTCCGCGTCCACGTCGGCGCGGACCTCGCCGACCTGCTGGGCCTCGACCACGGTGCGCGTGATCAGCCCGACCCACTCCTCGTCGACGGCCGCCAGCGCGTCGCGGACGGCGCCCGGCCGGCCGGCGTACTCGTGCGCGGCCCGGGCGAAGAAGCAGCCGCCCGGGAACCGCCGGTCGCTGGAGTACTCGAGCCAGTTCTCGAGCAGCGCGCGCACCCGGCCGAGGCCGGCGGGCTCCTGGAGGGCCGGCTCGACCACCGCGGTCGCGAAGATCGCGCGGGCGGCGCGGACCGTCGCGAGCTGGAGCTGCTCCTTGCTGCCGAAGTGGGCGATCAGGCCGCTCTTGCTGATCGACAGCTCGGTGGCGAGCCCGCCGATGGACAGGCCCTCGAGCCCGTCGACCGACGCCACGTCGACCGCTCGTCGGAGCACGAGCCGGCGGGTGCGATCCCCGCGGCGGATCCGGCCGTCGGCCACCTGTTCGCTCATCGCTCCTCAGCGTAGTCGTGGCCGTCACCTTGACAGGCCGAGTAAATAGTACGACCGTTCGTATAGTTTGACTAGGTGGGAGGAATCGTGATGACGCTGCAGCTGCGACCGGCCGGTCCCGGGGACGTGGAGCTCCTCGACCGCCTGCTCCGTGGGCTCTCGCCGGACTCGGTGTACCTGCGGTTCCAGACCGGGATCGGTGCGCCGTCGCCGAGGCTGCTTAGGGCCCTGCTCCCGGAGGAGGGCGCGCTCCTCGGGTTCGTCGACGGCGAGGTCGTCGCGCACGGCCTGTGGGTCCGGGCCGGCAGGGCCGCCGAGATCGCGCTGGTTGTCGCCGACGCACACCAGCGCAGCGGGATCGGCACGGTGCTCGCGCAGGCGCTGGTCGAGGACGCCGCGGCTCGAGGCGTCACCCGGATCGAGGCGTTCAGCGGCGCCGGCAACGAGGCCGTCGCCCGGATGGTCGTCCGCCAGGCTCCGCGCGCGCTCCGCGTGCTCGACGGCGCGACCGTGACCTACACGTTCTCGACGAGGACGTCGAGCACTCCCACGGTCCGATCGAGCCGCGACGCGACCCGGTCGACCTGCCAGGAGTCGCCGCGGACGCCGACCACCACGTGGGCGAGCCCCTCGTCGGTGGTCCGGTAGGAGAAGTGGTCGACGTCGTGCTGGCCGAGCCGCGCCGCGAGCCGGGTCAGCATGGCGTTCTCGTGCACCGCTGTCACGAGCAGCCGGGTCGACATGAGGTGAGCGTAGGGACGGCACCGGGTCGCCGGTTCGTCGTCGGCGACGTAGCCGCGCGGACCTACTCGTCCGCCGCGACGAGGACGGCGAGGTCGCGCTCGGCGAACTCCCGGTGCAGCCACTCCTCGTTCAGGATCGCGCCGAGCGCGCGGCGGACGACGTAGCCCTGCGACTCCGGGTACCCCGGCTCCAGCACCGGCTCGGTCGTCGAGTCCAGCTGCTCGTCGGTGAGCGCGGCCATCACCTCCCGGACCGCCGCGAACCGCGACTCGCGCACCGCGAGGATCTCGTCGAGCGAGGGCCGCGCGCCCGGGTCGTTCGGCACGCCGGGCAGCGGCGCCATCTCGGTGTGCGGCAGGCCGAGCGGGTGGTACGGCGCGGGCTCGCCGAGCACCACGCGGAGCACCCAGGCGTCGGTGGCGAACACCAGGTGCCGCAGCGTCTCGACGAACGACCACTCGTCGCGCACGCGCTCGTGCAGCAGCTCCTCCGGCAGGTCGCGGGCGCGGGCGACGGCCGCGGCCCAGCGGCGCTGGATCATCTCCCACCCGGCGCGGAACTCGTCGGCCGTCTCCGCCCGGACCAGGACCCGGTCGGGGTCGCGGCGGTCGAGCTCGGCCTCGACGAGCGGGCCGACGTCGACCCCGTTGACCGTGAGGCCGCGGATCTCGCCGTCGATGTCGACGCCCTCCAGCCAGGCGCCGCGCATGACGACGTCGCGCAGGTAGACGTTGCGCCACCACGACCCGCTCAGGTCGACCTCCTCGAACCGCGCACCGCTCAGGTCGCGCCGGTGGAACTCCTCGGTCATGCAAGGGAGCCTGCCACGGCCTACGGACACCACTCCTCGTCGTCGTGGGCGAACACCACCCGCTTCGGGTCGAAGGCCAGCAGCTGCGCCAGCCACGCCGGCGGGTCCGCCGCCTCCTGGTCCGAGACCCAGTCCGAGGCGTGGTCGTGCGACTGCCCGGCCAGGACGACCGAGCCGTCGTCGCACTCGACCACCAGCGACTGGTGGCCGTCGACGTGGCCGGGCGTCGGGACCACGTGCAGGCCCGGCAGCGGCGAGGCGTAGCCGTCGAGCAGCTCGAAGGCCGTGCCGTCGAGGAGGTGCTCGAACGTGTAGTCACCGGCGCGCGCCGCGGCGACCTCGCGCCGCTGGGCGAGCACCGGCGTCGTCCCCAGCAGCGGGTTGCCGCCGCAGTGGTCGAAGTGCAGGTGGCAGTTGGCGACCAGCACGAGCTCGTCGAGCCGGACACCCGCGCGCGTCAGCGCGTCGCGCAGGTCGATGCGCTGCGGCCGGTACCACGCCTCGGTCTCGTCGTCCCCGCGTCCCATCCCGGTGTCGAGCAGCACGAGCCCGGCCTCGTGGCGGACGAGGTAGCCGTTCACGACCTCGACGCGCGGCGCACCCCCGGTCTCCTCGGTCGGGCGGGTGAAGGTGCCGAGCGGGAGGCGGCGTACGTCGTCGGTGCGCACCCGGCCACGGTACGCGCGATCGCCGTCAGTGCGAGGCGTCCGCCCGGGCCCGGTCGGCCAGCTCCTGGTGCAGCTGCGCCTGGGCCACCATGCCCACCCGGTCCGCGACCGACGCCGCGTGCTCGTGGGCCATCGCCGCCCGCAGGCTGAGCAGCATGGCCTGCCGGCGGGCGCGCAGCGCCTGGGCCTCGGCGCGGGCCGCCGCCTCGATCGCGCGCCGGAGCTCCTGGCGGCGTACGGCGTCGGGCGGATCGGACCGGACGGTGGTCATCGACGGGCTCCTGGAGTCGGCGCGACAGGGTCGTGCGAGCCCCCGACCTCGCTGCGGACCCGTTCCCGAGCGACGGGTCAGGACCCTGATGCCCGCACCCCCGCCGACGGAAACGACGCGGGCCGGACGATGTCCGTCGCTATGGCCGACTACCGGGCGGCGCGCCACTCCTCGGCGAGCAGCGCGTAGCCCATCCCGTCCAGCCAGCCGCGGTCGCGGTGCAGCGAGTCCTTGACGTTGTGCTCCTCGCGGCGCATGCCGACCCGCTCCATCAGCCGCCACGACGCCACGTTGTCGGCGAAGCAGAGCGCCGTCACGCGTCGCAGCCCGAGGTGCTCGAAGCAGATCTCCAGCAGCGCCCGAACCGCCTCGGTGGCGATGCCGCGACCGGCGTACGCCGGGGCGACGACCCATCCGAGCTCGGCCTGGGAGGACCTCGCCTGCTCGGCGACCTCGGCCTGGGCCCACGGGTCCTCGATGCGCAGCATCAGGTCGCCGACGACCTGCCCGTCCAGCTCGACGACGAGGGTCGAGGCCAGCCGGTCCGCGTCGAGGAACACCGCGGCGTACTCGTCGCGGTCGGTGATCCGGTGGGTCAGCCACTCCGAGACCGACGGCACCCGGCGGAACGCCCAGGTGCCGTCGAGGTCGTCGGCGGTCGCCGGCCGGATCGACAGCCGCGCGGTGCGGATCGGCCAGGGGACGGCGCTCAGGTCCTGGGGCACCGCCCCATTCTGGTCACTTCCTCCGCGCGGCGCAGGTGTCCTTGTAGGTGCCGAGCGCGGGGCTCGGGGCCTTGGTGGACTTGTCGTTCGGCTTGCGCAGCGTCCAGTAGCGCAGCCAGTCCATCTGCATGCGCGACTGGTTCATGCGCTTGCCGTCCTGCGCCTGCATGGTGAACCGCACCGCGAACGGCACGCCGGACAGCGCGTCCTTGCGCTTCTCGGTGCTGACGACGTGCGCGTCGACGAACCACGAGATCCGCTTGCGGGTCACCTCGACCGCGAACGTGTGCCACTGGTCGTTGTGCAGGCCCATGCCCTTGCGCATGATGTAGCGGTTGTCCGGGCGGCTGCGGATGTAGTGGCTGACCATCGTCTTGTTCGGCGTGTACGCCTCGAGCGCGATGTTCTCCGCACCGCAGTGCTGGGAGCGCTTGCCGGCCGGGACCAGCTCGGTCATCACGCGGTAGTTCTGGTGGCCGTGGCCGTACTGGCGCGACCGCAGCCGGATCTCCCAGCGCCCGACCTCGTGGCCCTTGGTGATCTGGGTGGCGCTGACCGTGCCGCGCTTGGCGGTGTTCAGCGTCAGCATCCCGTGCTGGTTGCGCACCGCACCCGGACCCTTGACGCGCCACTGGCTGTGCTTGAGCGGGCCGACGAACCGGTAGTCGACCGGCGCCTTGCCCCAACCGAACTCGCTGCCGGCGTGGATCGGGCCCGGCGGCTTTGCGTGGTGGGCCTGGGCCGGAGCGGCCAGGGTGGCGGTGAGAGCGGCGACCCCGAGGGTCGCGAGGGTACGGCGGAGGCGATGCGTCGAGCTCATGGTCGCCCAACGTACGACGAGGCCCCGCTGCCCCGTCAAACCGGCGGTCAGGCGGGGACCGGCCGCGGCACCGCGCCGAACGTCATGTGGCCCAGCCACTCCGGCACCGCCCGGCGTACGTCGGAGGGCGCCTCGACGGTCACCGAGCCCGACCGGACCGCGTCGCTCCACGACCGGTCGGCGCGCCAGATCCGCACCAGCTCGGGCAGCGTGGTGACCACGGTGGCGGCCACGTCGAAGCCCGGGTCGTCGTCGCACACGTCGATGTCCTTCACGGCCTGCGCCCCGGTGACGCAGACCCACCACGTGGCCGTCGTCGGCGGCTGGTCGGTGAGCCGGAACGCGAGCACGGTCCGCTCCGCGTCCGGCCAGCGCTCGAGCGGGACGGTGCGCCGCATGTCCCAGAACAGCAGGTGGGGGTCGTGGTCGTCCTCGCCGAGGCTGCCGATCCAGCGGATGCCCCAGGCGCCCAGTCCCTCGATCACGGGTCGCAGCTCCTCGCCGCACCGGGTCAGGTGGTAGCTGGTGCGCCCGTCCTCGACCTCCCGTCGGACGACACCGGCGCGCTCGAGGGACCGCAGCCGCTTGGAGAGCAGCGCCGGCGACATCTTGGGGTTGCCGCGGCGCAGCTCGTTGAAGTGCGTGCTGCCCGCGATCAGCTCGCGGACGACGAGCAGCGTCCACCGCTCGTCGAGCACCTCCATCGCCTTGGCGACGGGGCAGAACTGGCCGTACGTGGACATGTCTCCAGTACACGCCCGCGCGGGAGCGCGGCACCAGTACAGATCGTGAACTGGTCGCGGACCCCAGCGGGGCCGACGCTCGACGTCATGACCACTTCAGTGCAGACACCAGTACAGACACCGCTCTGGGCGCTCGGCGACTACCACGCCGTCGCCACCACCCTCATCCCCTCCCTGGGCGCGCGCCTGGTCGAGGCCACCGGCATCGGTCCCGGCCAGCACGTCCTCGACGTCGCGGCCGGCACCGGCAACGCCGCCGTACCCGCCGCCCGCGCGGGCGCCGAGGTCGTCGCCTCGGACCTCACCGCCGAGCTGCTCGAGATCGGCCGGCGATCGGCCCCCGACCTCGACATCGACTGGCGTCAGGACGACGCCCAGGCCCTGCCGTACGACGACGGGCAGTTCGACGCGGCGCTCTCCTGCGTCGGCGTGATGTTCGCGCCGCGGCACCAGGACGCCGCCGACGAGCTGGTCCGCGTGGTGCGTCCCGGCGGGCGGGTGGGCCTGCTCAGCTGGACGCCGGAGGGCTTCATCGGCCAGATGTTCCGGACCATGAAGCCGTACGCGCCGGCGCCGCCGGCGGGTGCGCAGCCGCCGCCGCTGTGGGGGTCCGAGGAGCACGTGCTCGGGCTGCTCGGCGACCGGGTCGACGACGTCGACGCCGGGCGCGAGTCGCTGCCGGTGGCGGTCTTCGCGACCGGCGCCGAGCTCCGCGACTTCTTCAAGTCCCACTACGGGCCCACGATCGCGGTCTACCGGTCGATCGCCGACGACGCCGCGCGCGTGGCCGAGCTGGACGCGGCGCTCGCCGAGCTCGGCGAGGGGCCCGACGCGCAGGCGTGGGAGTACCTGCTGCTCACCGCACGCCGCGCGTGACGCCCGGACCCGGCTCAGGCGCCGGGGTTGCGGCGGACGATGTCGGCGTTGAGCGCGATCGCGAACGCGTTCCAGAGCGCGTACGGCGCCAGCATGGCCGCCGCTGCCCGGTCCACGGAGGCGCTGCGCCGGACGAGCGCCAGCGTGGTGGCCTCCAGCGCGAGCTGGTCGGCGAGCGCCAGGCGCGGGCGCTCGGCGGTGAAGAACGCCCACGAGAAGCCGGTGTTCAGCGCGAGGTTCGCGCCCAGCAGGCCGGCGTACCGCCGGCGCCCGGGGGCGTCGAGCCGGTCGAGCGTGCGGGCCGCGGCGACCGCGGTGAGGGCGTAGATCGAGGTCCACACCGGCGCGAACGCCGCTGCGGGCGGCTGCCAGGTGGGCTTGGCGAGCGAGCGGTACCAGGCCGAGTCGGGCTTCGTGCCGGCCGCGCCGAGGACGGCCGTCGCCGCCACCGGGGCGGCGGTCCGGAGGAGGGTGCGCAGGCGCATGGTCGTCTCCTGCCCGTCAGGCCGCGACGTACACCTTGCGGATCGTCTCGGTGACCGTCCACGTCGTCCGGTCGCCCGCGTGCAGTCGGACGGCGACGCCCGGCGCCAGCTCGATCGTGCTGCCGTCCTCGAAGTCGATCCGGCCGCGCCCGGCCACCACCACGAAGACCTCGTCGACCTCGGTGTCGTGGTCGACGCCGGGCGCCATCTCCCACAGGCCGACCTCGAGCCCGCCGAGCGTGGTGAGGGGCACGGCGTCGCCGGTGAGCGCGTCACGGGTGAGGAGCCGGTCGGTCATGAGTCGAACCCCAGTCCTGCCTTGTCGAGGGTGCGGAGGAACAGGTTGCGCCGGCCCCGCCGGTGGTCGGCGCGGTCGAGCGACCAGCGGGTCAGCTCGATGCCGAGGTCGGCGACCGGTGAGGGCGGGAACGGCAGCGGCATCCGGCGCACCATCTCCAGCCGGGTCCGCTCGGTGTCGCGGCCGGCCAGCCGGTCCAGCATCACCTCGGCGGCGAACCGCGTCGCGCCGACACCGAGGCCCGTGAAGCCCGCGGCGTACGCGACCCGGCCCTTGCGTGCGCGCTCGTAGAACGCGCAGAAGCGCGAGCACGTGTCGATCGCACCGGCCCACTTGTGGGTGAAGCGCAGCC
>DASTXB010000018.1:0-32875 GCA_035765695.1 Nocardioides sp.
CGCCCCCCCCGCCCCGACGCGTCTCCGGCGCCCTCCGGGGTCAGCCGGGCAACCCGGCGACCAGGTCCCGGCGGACGACGCCGTTGCGCACCCGCTGGGGGTGGTCGCCGACCGGGGCGGTCCGCACGACCCGCCCGGTGCGGTACGAGATCTTGGCGACCTGGTCGGTGCCGCTCCACGAGATGTAGCAGTACCGGCCGTCGTGGCTCTGGGTGACCCAGTACGGCTTGCCGGACGGCTTCGTCAACAGCTTCCCGTGCTTCCAGCTCTTCGTGGACACGACGGTGGCGTAGTCGTCCATCGTCCCGGCCACGCAGATCTTCGTGCCGGCGGGGTTCATGGCGATGCCGTGGTGGGCGGAGTCCAGGACGTACTGCTCGCGCGGCATGTCGGGGACGAGGTTCGGCAGGCGCACGACCTTCACGATCCGGCCGGTGCGCAGGTCCATGCCGAGGAAGCCGTGGAAGAACGACACCTGGAAGTAGACGGTCCGCTCGTCGGGCGAGAGGGTCATCGGGCGCACGGCGGTGGACATCCGGTCGAGGCCACGCTCGTCGAGCGCCGCGCGGAGGTCGTAGCGACGCACCACCTCGAGCGTGCGGGCGTTCGCGACCTCGAAGACCCGCTCCTGCTTGGTGGCGTCCATCTCGGGCTGGTCGAGCGGGCTGTAGACCATGCCGATGCTCGCGTGCAGGATCTTGCGCCCGCCGTCGATGAAGACGCTCTCGTGCGGCGAGCCGCCGGACGGGAAGCGCCCGACCTCGGTGCCGTCCTCGACCCGCAGCACGTGCACGACGTTCCCGGTCGAGGCGCTCACCACGACCCGGCGGCCGTCCGGCGAGAGCGCCATGTGGTCGGCTCGGACGCCGGCGACCGGGAAGCGCCAGACGATCTGCTGCGTGGCGAGGTCGATCGCGACGACGTCGGCGAACGACGGCCGCGACACGACCAGCAGGCGCCCGTCCTGGGAGGAGTACATGTCGTCGACGAACTGGTCGTGCCCCTCACCGATCAGCGCGCGGATCGCGAGGAAGTAGGCGAACCGGTAGGCATTGGTGGTGATCTCCTGCATCCGCTCGGCCTTGTCAGGCACCACGTCGATGCGGCCGAGGCGCTCGAAGGTGGTGGGGTCGAGCACGTCGGCGGTGCCGTCCCAGTTGTTGCCGACGAAGACCACACGGCGTACGTCGCCGGCGCGGCGCTCGAGCGCTCCCGGGGCCTCTCCCCCGGACTCCGCGGCCCCGGCCGACGAGGTCGGCGCCAGCAGGGCGGCCACGACCGTGAGCACGACGGTGAGCGTCATCCGATGCCTCATGCGCGGGAAACGACGGCGTGCCGGGGCCGGTTACGCCGGGTCCCGTGCGACCCTGCCCACGTGAAGCCACGCCACTCCACGGTGGGCGGGACCGGCGTCCCGCCCCTGGCGCTGCGGACCTGACCGGTGCTCCGGACGGCGTTCCGGGCCGTGGCGACCGCACTCGCGATCGCCGCGCTGCTGACGCCACAGGTCCCGGCCATCGCGTTGCAGGCCCGTCCTGCGAGCCATCGGCACGTGCCCGGGACGGGCGTGCTGGCGCTGGACTGGGGCGACCTCGACGAGACCCGGCACGCGGCCGTCGGTGACTACGTCGTGATGCAGCCCTGGGAGTGGCCGCGGATCCCGGCCTTCCGCCGCGAGCACCCCGGAGTCCGGATCCTCATGTACAAGGACGCGTCCGCGACCGCGGACGAGCCGCACGACTCCGGGCTCTACCCGACCGGCGTCTCCTACCCGGACGCGGACGCCCACCACCCCGACTGGTTCCTCACCGACGACTCCGGCACCCGCCTGGAGTGGGCCGACTACCCCGGCCTCTACCCCATGGACGTCGGCAGCAGCGCGTACCAGGAGGCCTGGGCGGACCACGTGCTCACGGAGCTGCGCGCCCACGACTGGGACGGGGTGATGCTCGACGACACGCTCACGTACCTGAGCCACCCCACCGTCGACGACCGCACCTCGGTGCAGATCCCCGACGACGCCTCGATGTACGACGCGATGGAGTCGTTCCTGGCGCAGGTCGCCCCGCAGCTGCGGTCGGCGGGGTACCTCGCGATCCCCAACCTCACGGTCGAGTGGGACACCTGGTCGACGGTCCTGCCGGACTGGAGCGGCTACGTGAGCGGCTGGGAGAACGAGTTCTTCGTCAAGTGGGGGCTCGACCGCCAGCCGCGGTTCGAGGGCGCCGACTGGGAGTGGAAGATGCGGATGGCCGCCTGGTGTGCGGTGCGCGACCTCCCCCTCCTGGCCGTCACCTACAGCAGCCAGGACGACACCGCCGCCGAGCTCTACCACCGCGCGACCTGGCTGCTGACCTGGAACGGCCGGACCGGCGCGAGCATCTTCGTGCCCGACGAGAGTGACGCCGACCACTGGCAGCACCGCGCGAACCTCGACCTCGGGAAGCCCGCCGGCCCGCGCTCCCGGCTGGCGAACGGGGTCTACCGGCGGGCGTACGCCGGCGGCCTGGTCGTGGTGAACCCGACCCCCGACGCCCAGGACGTCGACCTCGGTGGCACCTACGAGCGCCTCGGCGGCGCCCGGGTCACCGAGGTCCGCCTGGCTCCCACCCGCGCCCTGCTGCTGCGGCGGGTGGGTCGCTAGGGACCGCCTGCGAGGATCGCGGCATGACTGCCGCCCAGGAGATCCACCTCGCTTCCCGCCCGCACGGCTGGCCGACGCCGGAGAACTTCCGGACCGTCGAGACCACGCTGCCCGATCCCGGCCCCGGCGAGGTGCTCGTGCGGAACACCTTCATGTCGGTGGATCCCTACATGCGGGGGCGGATGAACGACGTGAAGTCCTACGTCCCGCCGTTCGCCCTCGACGCCCCGCTCGACGGCGGGGCCGTCGGCGAGGTGATCGCCTCGGGCTCGCCCGACGTCGCCGTCGGTGACACCGTCCTCCACCAGGCCGGGTGGCGCACCCACGCCCTGCTGCCGGTGGGCGCCGTCCGCCGTGTCGACGTCTCCCGGGTGCCGGCGTCGGCGTACCTGGGGGCGCTCGGGATGCCGGGCATGACGGCGTACGTCGGCCTCACCCGCATCGCCGAGCTGCGCGAGGGCGACACCGTCTTCGTCTCCGGCGCCGCGGGCGCCGTCGGATCCGCGGTCGGGCAGATGGCGCGGCTGCTGGGCGCGTCGAAGGTCATCGGCTCGGCCGGCTCATCCGAGAAGTGCGCCTGGCTGACCGAGGAGCTCGGCTTCGACGTCGCCCTGAACTACAAGGACGAGCCGATCGGACGGCAGCTGCGCGCGCACGCGCCCGTCGACGTCTACTTCGACAACGTCGGCGGCGACCACCTCGAGGCGGCGATCTTCGCGATGGCGGACTTCGGCCGGATCGCGGCGTGCGGCGCCATCGCCGACTACAACGCCGACGCGCCCGTGCCCGGTCCGCGCAACATGATGATGATCGTCAGCAAGCGCCTCACCCTGCGCGGTTTCATCGTCAGCGACCACCGCGACGTGGCCTCGGAGTTCTACCAGCGCGCGGGCGGCTGGGTCGCCGACGGATCACTCGTGTGGCGCGAGACCGTGGTCGACGGCCTCGACCACGCCGTCGACGCGTTCCTCGGCCTGCACCGGGGCGACAACACGGGGAAGATGCTCGTCCGGCTCTGACCCGGTCTTCCGCGCCGCTACGTCGTCGCGGCGACGACGCTCCTCGACCACCCAGGGCTGGGCCGTCCGCGGGGTCGTCGTGGAGATTCGCCCGGTCGCCGTGCAACCGACGGGCGGCGTCGTGCGTATCCCCATCAACGTCCCGCCTCGGGGCGCTGATCGAGAGAGCGAGTTCCACCGTGCGCACCCCCACCGTCCTGCTGCTGTCCCTCGTCGCCACCGGCGGCCTCGTCTCCGGCCCCGGCACAGCTGCCCTCGCCGCCGCTCCGCCGCCCGAGGTCGGTTGGGTTCGGGGCGTCGTCGTCGACCGGGCGGGCGACCCCGTGGCGGGCGCTCTGGTCAACGTCCTGCGCTCTCCGGAGGTCCCCGAGACGGGGCTGGTGCCCGAGCAGACCGACCGCCGGACGGTGACCGCTGACGACGGGGCGTTCCGCGTCCGGCAGGGCGCCGGTGGCTACCTCGTGCAAGTCTGCGAGCCGGACGAGGACATCCCGACCGTGTGCCGCGAGATCGCCTCCGGTGTGGACTACGCGATCACCTACGTCGGCGGCTCAGGCACCTCCGACAGCTGGGTGCTGCAGCAGTCGCTGCTTCCCGTGACGTCGGACACCCGTGACCTCGGGGAGGTCACGGTCCGGCCGACGGCCTCGCTGGCCGGCACGATCACGGGAGCCGCCGAAGGCGAGGAGGTGCGCGTCATGCGTCTCAACGACACCGTCGCCTTTCGCACCTGGACCGACGCCGGTGGCCACTACCGCTTCGAGGACCTCGTGCCGGGTCGCTACTACGTCGCCTTCGGTGGCTCGGGCGAGCTGCCCTGGTCGTCGGCACCGGTCGACCTCGCCGCCGACACCACGACGGACGTCGATGGCACGCTCGACACGGGCGCCCGGCTCCGTGCTCGGCTCACACCCGTCTCCACCACCTCGCCCCGGGGCACCGAGGTGCTGCTGCGCCGCAGTGGGGGCGAGATGGTGGCTGCGGCGTACGCCGACGGACTCGGCCGTATCGAGGTCGACGGCCTGACGCCGGGCCGCTACGTCGCCACGGTCGGTGGCCCCGGTACGAGGTGGCGGGCGACGTCCGTGGCGGTGACCGTCCTCCAAGCGCACGAGACCCTGCGGCCGACCATCCGCCTGCACCCCGGCACCACGGTGCGCGTGGCGGTGCGGGAAGGTGGACGTCGGGTCACCTCCGTCCCGGTCGAGATCCGCGACCGCCGCGGGACGCCCGTCGGCAGCGCGGTCGCCGACGAGCGGGGCGCCGTTGAGGTCAGCGGCCTCGGTCGCGGCCGGTACGTGCTGGTGGCAGCCGGAGCCGAGCACTTCGGCATGCTGCGCCTCTCCGCGAGTGGACGCGACACCGTACGGGTCCTGCCTGCCCTGAGTCTCGACCGACAGTTTCTGACGCTGCGCGGTCGGACCGCCCCGCACGCCGTCGTCGAGGCGACGACCAGCGACCTGTGCCCGCCCGACGAGACGCCCCGATTCGGGACCTTCCAGGAGCTGGTCTCCGCCGACGCACTCGGTCGCTACCGCATTGACCGGTTGGTCCCTGGCCGCTACATGCTCGGTGCCGACGGCTGGCCGCATGAGCACGCCCCGCGCTGCTGGTCGGGAGTGCGGCTGCGGCACGATCTGCGTCGCGACCTGCCGCTTCGCGAGGGTGTCACGGTGACCGGGAGGCTGGTCTACGCCGGGACCGCCCAGCCGGTCGTCACGCCGCTGAGTTACGAGCTGTTCCACCAGCCGCACCTGACCACCAACCCGACCGAGGAGCACCCGACCCGGGCGCGCACACTGCGCGCGACCGGACGTTTCACCATCGAGCGGGTCCACCCAGAGGCCGAGGTCACCGGTCGGCTTGCGCGCGAGGCCGGCGAGGGGATCAACCACCCGAGCTACTTCGTCACCTTCCCCTTCCAGGACGGGACGCCGTACTGGCTCGACACCGAGATCTCCCACCCCGAGATCCCCGCGTCGGGCACGGTGGTCCTCGGTGACGTCGAGGTCGTGACCCACGGGTCCTGAGCAGCCATCACCCACGGTCGACGACCGGTTCGATGCGGTCCGGTCCGTCAGGAGAAGGCCCTCCCACGTGGTGCGCTGGCACCGCTGCGGTGGCGGTGGAGGGCGCCATCGTCTGGTCGGTCGTCCTGGCGGTCGCGCGGGGTCTCTTACAGACCGGCCTGGACCCTGCCCGGCCGCACACACAGTGAGCGTCCTACCGCCGCCACTCGCGCTAGTCACCGGCCTGGGGTCAGGCAAGGTGCCTCATCGTGTGTGCGGCGGTCCGCCGCTGGGGCATGTTCACACGTGGCTTGGCCGCCGGCAACGAGAGAGGCTAGGGCGCATGCCCTCGCCGCTGCGCCGCCATCCCGCCGAGGACGACTCGCCGGCCGGCGCGAGCTTCGCTGAACTGTTCTTCGACCTGGTCTTCGTCCTGGCCGTCACCCAGCTCTCCTCCGTGTTGATCGACGACCTGACGATGACGGGCGCGGCCGAGACCCTGTTCCTGTTGCTGGCCGCCTGGTGGGCGTGGATCTACACGACCTGGATGACCAACTGGTTCGACCCCGAGACGCGGCCCGTCCGGGCCATCCTGCTCGTCGGCATGCTCGCCAGCCTCTGCGGGGCCATCGCGATCCCCCACGCGTTCGACGACCGCGCCGGACTCTTCGTGATCGGCTACGTCGGCATTCAGCTGGTCCGCAACGCGTTCATGGTGCTGGCCACCCGGCGGAGCGATCCCCTTCACGTGCCACTCGTGCGCATCTTCGTGTGGAGCGCATGGGTCAGCGCGATCTGGCTCGCAGGGGCGCTGGTGGAGGGCGAGACGCGCATTGTCATCTGGATCGTGGCGCTGGTCCTGGACTATGCGGGACCGCTGGCCGGCCACTGGGCTCCCCGCCTCGGGCGCTCGGTGCCGGCCGACTGGGAGCTGGTGCCCAGCCACTTCTCCGATCGCGTCCAGCTGTTCGTGATCATCGCGCTGGGTGAGACGATCGTCGCCGCCGGGGCGACCGCGAGCGAGCTGGAGATGAACGCGATGCGCATCGCGGCAGTCGTCGTGTCGTTCGGCGTCACCATGGCGTTCTGGTGGCTCTACTTCGACTATCACGCGAAGCGTGTCGCCCTGGCGCTCCAGGCGCGCGAGGCGGAACGCGGCCGGCTCGGACGGATGCTCAGCTACTTGCACGTGCCGATGGTCGCCGGGATCATCGTCAGCGCTGTGGCCGCTGAGCTGGTGATCGCCCATCCCGGTGAAAGACTGCCTAGCAGCGAGCTGCTCCTGCTGGCCGCCGGACCTGCGCTCTTCCTGGTCGGCAGCCTGTTCTTCAAGGCGAGCGTCTTGCACGCTCAGTGGCGCCAGCGCCTGGTCGCCGCCGTGGCGGTCCTCGTGGTCACCGTGAGTGGAGTGTTCGCCCCGGCGCTGGCCGCCTGGTCCCTCGTGCTGATCGTGCTCGCTGGAGTGGCGCTCTACGAGACGGTGATGCTCAAAGACACGGCGAGCGCCGACGTGTGAGCGGGTTTGCGTCTGGACATGCAACGGCCTGGGCCGCTGATCGCCCGATCGGTCAGCCCCCGCCGGCAGGCAGAGCCTCGAGCATGACGTCGGGGTGGTCGCGCGCGGTCGTCTTGGCCCGCCACTGGTCGACGAAGAGCGCCAGGTGGGTGCCGTCGCTGCGCTGCAGGACCTCGACACCCCGGATCCCGGCGAGCGCAGCGGCGCCGTCGGCATCGGTACGCCGGGCTACCTGGTAGTCGAGCCGCGAGAAGCGGATGGGGGCGTTGAACTCGTTGGTCATCCGGTCCTCGACCACGTCGAACTGCATCGGCCCGACCGCCGCGAGGACCGGGTTCTGGTCGCCGCGGAGGTCCGAGCGCAGCACCTGCACGACGCCCTCCTGGTCGAGCTGTTCGATACCGCGGCGGAACTGCTTGTAGCGGCCGATGTCACCGGCGCTGGCGGTCATGAAGTGCTCGGGGGCGAAGGTCGGCACGGGCGGGTACTCGATCGACGGACCGACGTACACGGTGTCGCCCACCCGCAGCGCATTGGCGTTCACCAGGCCGATGATGTCGCCGGCCTCGGCAGTCTCGACCGACGTCGTCTCGCGACCGAAGACCGCCTGGGCGAACTTCGTGGCGAAGGGCCGGCCCGTGGCAGCGTGAGTGACGACCATCCCGCGCTCGAAGGAACCGGACACCACCCGCGCGTACGCGAGGCGGTCACGGTGGGCAGCGTTCATCCCGGACTGCACCTTGAAGACGAAGGCGCTGAAGTCGTCGGTGACGTGGCGGACCGCGCCATCGACGCCCTTGGTCTCGCAGGGCGCCGGGGCGAGCTCGAGCAGTAGGTCGAGGAGCTGCGCTACGCCGAAGTTCTGCAGCGCCGAGGCGAACATGACGGGCGTGGTCGCCCCGGCCAGGAAGCGTCCCTGGTCGTGGTCGGCCTCGTCGAGCGCGAGCAGCTCGTGCTCCTCGACCGCGGCGGCCCAGGCCTGGGCGTCGGGCTCCTCCACCTCGCCAGGTCCCATCCGTCGCTCAGGGGCGCGCGTGGCGCCGCCGGCCGTGCGGGTGTACTTGACGAACTCGCCCGTGCGACGGTCCAGCACGCCGCGGAAGTCTCCCGCCTCGCCGACCGGCCAGGTCAGCGGTGTCGGGCGGAGCCCGATCTTCTCCTGGATCAGGTCCATGAGCCCCAGCGCCGAGAGGCCAGGACGGTCCCACTTGTTGATCACGGTGATCACCGGGATACCGCGCAGCGCGCAGACCCGGAACAGCTTGAGCGTCTGAGGTTCGAGCCCCTTGCCCGCGTCGACCAGCATCACCGCAGAGTCAACGGCGGAGAGCACCCGGTAGGTGTCCTCGGAGAAGTCGCTGTGGCCTGGGGTGTCGACCAGGTTGACCACGTGGTCGCGGTAGGCGAACTGGAGCGCGGCCGAGGTGATCGAGATCCCGCGGGCCTTCTCCATCGCCATCCAGTCGGACACCGTGCCGCGACGGTCGCCCTTGCCGTGGACGGCTCCGGCCTCGTTGATAGCCCGGGCATGCAGGGCGAGCGCCTCCGTCAGGGTCGACTTGCCCGCGTCGGGGTGGCTGATGACGGCGAACGTACGGCGGGGGCGAGAGTCGGACACCGGAAGAACGTAACGGCCGACCGGTCACTCCCTCGACTCGGCGCGATCCTCTGGCTCCACCGCACGCCACCTACGACCTCGCCCGGGCCGACACCGGCAATCGGATCCAGGTGCGGGTGACGGTGCGCGAGTCGGGCTGCGAGAACGGGACCGCGACCTCTGCGCCAGTGAAGGTCGAGCGCGGACCGGCTGTGAGACGTCGGGTCCCGCGTGCCCCGGTCACAGCCGCGACCGGGGCACGCGGCTGTTCCGGCACCGTAGGCTCGACCTGCCCGCCGGCCCTGGCCCACCCACCGAGGAGGATCCGTGTCCCGCACGACGTCCCGCATCCGGACGATCCTGCCGACGTCGAGCCGCACCGCGCTGGGTGCGACCGTCGCCGGCGGCCTGCTGACCGGCCTGGCCGCGGCGCCCGAGCGGGTGGGACGGCTGTTCCGCCACCGCTTCCCCGTGGTGGCGGTCACCGGGATGACGGGGATCGGCAAGAGCCAGCTCGTCGACCGCCTCACCAAGCGCTCGTCCGGCGACGGGGCGGCCGACGTGGGCTCGGCGGTGATGGAGCGCCGGACCCGCCGCTCCGCCCGGGCGCGCGGCTTCCGGTTCCGGGTGGTGCCGGGCGACAACGCCGCCACGCGGCTCAGCGCCCTCGACGAGGTCTTCCACGACGAGCCCGTCGACGGGGTGGTCCACGTGGTCGCGTACGGCCACGCCACCCCGCGGCGCACGGCGGGCACCACGGGCCCCGCCACCGCGACCCGCGAGGACCTGCTCGCCGCGGAGCTGGAGGACTGGACGATCACCGCGCACCGGATCGCCTCGCTGGCGGTCCGGCGCGACCGGCCGATCTGGCTGGTCATCGCCGTCACCAAGACCGACCTCTACCCCGACGAGGTCGACGAGGCCGTGCGGTACTACTCACCGGGCAGCGGCACGCCCTTCGGCGACAAGGTCGACGCGCTGCGGGCGCTCGCCGGCGGCGCGAAGCTCTCGATCGACGTGCTCCCGGTGGCCAGCCAGGGCGGCGGGAAGGACTCCGCGGTCTCTGGCAAGCGCGCCGGCGCCATGGTCGACGCGCTGGCCGCGCGGCTGGCGCAGCTGAGCGGGCACGCCTGAGGTTGCCGGGCCCCGGCGCCGAACCGTCCTGCTACTCGTCGTCGAGCAAGCTCGACGACGGCAGGTCGAACCACCGGAGGTGCTCGAAGTCGGCGCTGACGTTGCCGGGGTGCGAGTCCAGGTCGGGGCCGGCCGCGGCGCCGAGGATCGCCGCGCCGTCGCGCAGGTGCTCGGCGAGCAGCTCCTCTCCCCCGGTGGCGTCGTTGGACGGCGTCGAGACCCGCCCGCCGGCGTACGAGACGTCGTGGAGGCTGAGCGGCGGGGTCACCACGCCGGCGCGGTGCCGCCACAGCCCGGTCGCCGGCTCGAAGCGGTAGTCGCCGAGCAGCCGCCACCCCTCCCGGGCGACCAGCCGGACGGCCTCGATCAGATAGTCGACGACCGCGTCGGAGACGAAGTAGTTGAAGTTGATCCGCACCCAGCCGGGCTTGATGCCCTCGCAGCCGCCGGTGATCTCGCGCTCGAACTCGTGGGACCGCTCCAGGTCGATGCCCAGCAACCGGTGCCCGTACGGTCCCGCGCACGAGCAGCCGCCCCGCGACTGGATGCCGAAGAGGTCGTTGAGCAGCGCCACCACATAGTTGTGGTGGAGGTACCGTCCCGACGGGGACCGCAGCACGAACGACACGATCGAGAGCCGCTCCGCGTCGAGGTTGCCGAGCAGCTCGATCGCCGGCTCGTCCCGCCAGGCCGCCACCGCGCGGCGCAGGTGCCGCTCCTCCTGCTCGCGGATGGTGTCGGTGCCGACCGCCTCCTTGAGCTGGAACACCAGGCCGGCGCGGATCGACTCGATGATCGCCGGCGTCCCGCCCTCCTCGCGGTGGGTGGGGTCGGTGAGGTACCGGTGGTCGTCGTCGTTGACGTAGGCGACGGTGCCGCCGCCCGGGACGTCGGGCACCCGGTTCGCGAACAGCTCCCGCCGCGCCACCAGCACGCCGGGCGTCGACGGGCCGCCGATGAACTTGTGCGGGGAGATGAAGACCGCGTCCTTGTACGACAGCGGCCGCCCCTCGACGGCGCGCATCGTGATGTCGACGTACGGCGCAGCCGCGGCGAAGTCCCAGAGGCTGAGCGCGCCGTGCTCGTGCAGCAGCTCGGCGATCCCGGCGGTGTCGGAGACGATGCCGGTGACGTTCGACGCCGCCGAGAACGAGCCGATCTTGAGCGGCCGCTCGGCGTACTTCTCCAGCTGCTCGCGCAGGTCCTGCTGGTCGACTCCCCCGTCGGCGTCCTGACGGATCGTGACCACGTCGGCGATGGACTCGCGCCACGGGATCTCGTTCGAGTGGTGCTCGTAGGGCCCGATGAACACCACGGGACGCTCGGCGGGCGGGATGTGCTCGCTGAGCGCATACCTGTCCTCGAGCACCGACGGGATCCGCAGGCCCAGCACGCCGATCAGCTTGGCGATCGCGCCCGTGCACCCGGACCCGGCGAACAGGACGACGGTGTCGTCGTCGCCGGCCACCGCGGCCCGGATGATCTCGCGGGCGTCCTCGCGCAGCCGTGTCGTCTGCAGCCCGGTGCCGCTGGACTCGGTGTGGGTGTTGGCGTAGCCGGGCAGCACCTGGTCGCGGATGAAGTCCTCGATGAACGTCAACGCGCGGCCGGACGCGGTGTAGTCGGCGTACGTCACCCGGCGACGGCCGTACGGCGTCTCCATCACGTGGTCCTCGCCGATCACGGACTCACGGATCAGGGCGAGGAGCTCCTGCTTCCCCTCCTCCACGAGGTCAGCGTAGACCCAGGGTCCCGTGACCTGGACCGGGGCGACGACCTTGCCGCGGACCACGCCGCCGTCCGGGCCGGAGACCAGCTGGACGGCGCGGTGGCCCGCCGCCCCCGGCTTCACGCGGGGCCTCCGCGCGTGATTTCCGCGACGGTCCCCGGCATAGGGTGACCGGGTGACCAGCCCCTACCAGAGCCTCCAGCACACGGAGGCCGTCGCCCGGTTCGAGCTCCTGTCCGTGGACGAGTACGACGTCGTGCTCGACCTCGCCACCGACGAGCGCACCTTCGGGTCCGTGACCACCCTCCGCTTCCAGAGCAAGGGCGGGCCGACGTTCGTCGACCTCAAGCCCGTCCGGGTGAACGAGATCCGCTTCAACGGGCGGCGGCTGGACCCGGACCTGCTGGACCGTGGACGTCTCCCCCTCGACACTCTCGCCGGCGCCAACGAGCTGGTCGTCGACGCCGTCATGCCGTTCCGCAACGACGGCGAGGGCCTGCACCGCAGCACCGACCCGGCCGACGGCAAGCAGTACGTCTACGGCATGAACTTCATGGATGCGGCGCCGACGGTCTACGCGTGCTTCGACCAGCCGGACCTGAAGGCGCCGTACACGTTCCACGTCACCGCGCCCCAGGACTGGGTCGTGATCGGCAACAGTCCGGGGATCAGTCCTGAGCGGGGGGTGTGGGAGCTCGAGCGGACCCACCCGCTCTCGACGTACTTCGTGACCCTGGTGGCCGGCCCGTACCACGTCATCCGCGACGAGCACGACGGGATCCCGCTGGGGCTGTCGGCGCGGGCGAGCCTGGCGAAGCACCTCGACGCGGACGCCGACGAGCTGTTCACGATGACCAAGCAGTGCTTCGACGAGTTCCACCGGCTGTTCGGCATCCGCTACCCCTTCGGCGACTACCACCAGGCGTTCGTGCCGGAGTTCAACGCCGGCGCGATGGAGAACCCGGGCTGTGTCACGTTCCGCGACCCGCTGGTGTTCTCCAGTCGGGTGACCCGCGGCATGCGGATCGCGCGCGCCACCACCGTGGCCCACGAGATGGCCCACCAATGGTTCGGCAACATCGTCACGCCGAAGTGGTGGGACGACCTCTGGCTCAACGAGTCGTTCGCCGAGTACATGGGCGTGCGGGTGACCGCCGACGTCACGCAGTACGACGACGCGTGGACCGACCACGCCTACGCCCGCCGGCTCTGGGGCCTGACCGCCGACCAGGGGCCGAGCACGCACCCCGTCGCCGGCAACGGCGCCTTCGACGCGAGCGCAGCCCTCCAGGACTTCGACGGGATCTCCTACGCCAAGGGCTCGAGCATCCTCAAGCAGCTCAACGCGGCGATCGGCGACGAGGTGTTCCTCGGGGGCGTGGTCGACCACCTGACCCGGCACCGGTTCGGCAACGCGACCATGCACGACCTCGTCACGTCGTGGGAGTCGGCCGGCGCGGGCGACCTCGCGCCGTTCACGTCGAACTGGCTGCGCACCGCCGGCGCGGACACGCTGACCTTCGACCGCGAGGCCGGCGTGGTCCGGCGTACTCCCCCGGCCGGCCACCCGGCCGACCGCTCGCACACGTTCCGCGCCGCGGTCGCCGTCGACGGTGCCTGGGAGGAGCGCCAGCTCACGCTGGCCGGTCCCGAGACGCCGCTCGACGTACCCGACGGGGCAGCGGTGCTCCTGGACGCGTACGACGAGTCGTGGGACGTCCCCAGGGTCGACCCGGTCACGGTCCGGGCGCTCCGGCCGCTGCTGCCGGGCATCACCGACGACCTGCTGCGCGCGGGTGTCTGGAACAACCTGCGCGTCACGATGCTGGATGCCGAGGTCGACCCGGCCGACGTGCTCGACCTGGTCGAGGCCAGCCTGCCGGTCGAGGACACCGAGGACACCGCGCGTCGGACCCTCACTTGGGTCTTCTCCCACGTGGTCCCGCTCGCCGGTCCGGGCGCGCTGGGCCGGGTGCACGCGGCCGCGCTGGCGAAGCTCGGATCGCTCGAGCCTGGCTCCGAGCGCCAGCTCGCGGCCTTCCGCGCCGCGATCTCGTCGTCGGAGTCGCCGGAGGAGCTGCGCGGCTGGCTGGCCGCGACCCCTGCGGGCGTCGACCTCGACCTGGACCTGCGGTGGCGGCTGCTGGTGCGGCTGGCGACGCTCGGGGCGACCACCCGCGAGGAGCTGCAGGCGGCGCTGGACGCCGAGCCCACCGGCCAGTCCCGGGTCGAGCACACGCGGGCGATGGCCTCGCTGCCGGATGCCGAGGCCAAGGAGTGGGCGTGGGACCGCTTCACCGGCAAGGTCGACGTCCCCAACTACGAGCTCGAGGCAGCGGGGCTCGGGATGTGGCGCGGCGGCCAGGAGGAGCTCACCGCGCCGTACGTCGATCGCTACTTCACCGATCTGCCGGCGACCGTCGCCGTCCGGTCCGGCTGGGTGCTGGGCGACACCACGGAGTTCTTCTTCCCGCGGACCTCGGTCACGCGGGAGACGCTCGAGCGGGCGCGCGCGTTCGCGGCCGACGAGTCGCTGGACCTGACCGTCCGGCGCCGGCTCGCCGACCGGGCGGACGGCCTGGCGCGCATGCTCGCCGTGAAGGAGAGGTACCCCCACTCATGACCCTCGATCGCGCGCGCCGTCCCGGACCCACGGTCCGGACGCGCGTGCACGAGCACGGGGACTCCGGCGAGCGGCACCGCGAGGACCGGCTGGCGACCGAGGAGCCCCTCGAGATCCGGCTCGCCTGGCCCGGCGTACCGCCGCGGCGGGTGTGGGTGACCATGCGCACGCCCGGCCACGACTTCGAGCTCGCGGCGGGGTGGCTGGTCCACGAGGGGATCGCGGCGCCGGGGTCGGTCCACGCCGTGGCGTACTGCACCGACGAGGCGCTCACGCCCGACCAGGAGTTCAACGTCGTCACGGTCACTCTCGCCGCGCCGCCGCTCCACGACCCCGGCCACCGGCACGCCGGCTCGGGCTCGTCGGCGTGCGGCGTGTGCGGCAAGGACAGTGTCGACGCGGCGCTGGCGGCGCCCCCGGGTGGCCGGTGGTCCGGGCCACTGCCCGCGCCCGAGGTCGTGCGGTCGCTGCCGGAGGCGCTGCGGTCGCGCCAGGCCGTCTTCGCCCGGACCGGCGGCGTGCACGCGGCCGGCCTCGCGACGGCCGACGGGGAGCTGCTCGTCGTCCGCGAGGACGTCGGCCGCCACAACGCCGTCGACAAGGTGACCGGCGCCCGGGTCCTGGCCGGCGACTCCCCCGCCGAGGCCTGCCTGGTCGTCAGCGGCCGCGCCGGGTTCGAGCTCGTCCAGAAGGCGGTCGCCGCCGGCATCGGCTCACTCGTCGCCGTCGGCGCCCCCACGTCGCTGTCCGCGCGACTCGCCGCCGACGCCGGCCTGGTGCTCTACGGCTTCGCCTCCGCCCACCGCTGCGTGCGGTACGCGTAGACCCGGCTGTCCGGCTGTCCGGCTGTCCGGCTGTCCGGCTGTCCGGCTGTCCGGCTGTCCGGCTGTCCGGCTGTCCGGCTGTCCGGCTGTCCGGCTGTCCGGCTGTCCGGCTGAATGGCCTGCGGATTGGTCACCAACCGCAGACTGGGAGCGCTCCCGCCTGCGGTTGGTGACCAAACCGCGCATGTCACAGCCCACCGCGGCGCGCCGTCCCGGCCGATGTCGGCGGCCGCTCCTAGCGTTGCGGTGTGCGCATCCTCCACACCTCCGACTGGCACCTCGGGCGGTCGTTCCACCGCGAGGGCATGTTGGGGCACCAGGCTGCGTACGTCGACCACCTGCTCGAGGTCGTCGAGAGCGAGCGGGTCGACCTGGTCGTCGTCGCCGGTGACGTCTACGACCGCGCGCTCCCCCACGTCGACGCCGTGCGGCTCGCGGACGAGGCGCTCGCCCGGCTGGCCGCGAGCCGGGCGAAGGTCGTGCTCACCAGCGGCAACCACGACTCGGCGCAGCGGCTGGGGTTCAGCTCCCGGCTGATCGACGCCGCGGGGGTCTTCATCCGCACCGACGCCGGCACCGTCGGCACGCCCGTCCTCCTCGACGACGAGCACGGCACCGTCGCCGTCTACGGCATCCCCTACCTCGACCCCGACGCCGTCCGCGAGCCGTGGGGCCTGGCCGCGCGGTCCCACGAGGCCGCGCTCACGGCCGCCATGGCTCGGGTGCACGCCGACCGCGCGACCCGGCGCGCGCGCAGCGTCGTCCTGGCCCACGCGTTCGTGGCGGGCGCCCGGCCCAGCGACTCCGAGCGCGACATCAGCGTCGGCGGCGTGTCGCTGGTGCCGACCAGCGTCTTCGACGGCGTCGAGTACGCCGCCCTCGGCCACCTGCACGGCCGGCACACGCTGACCGAGACCGTCCGCTACTCCGGCTCACCGCTCGCCTACTCGTTCTCCGAGGCCGGCCACGTCAAGGGGTCCTGGCTGGTCGACCTCGGCGCCGACGGGGTGCGTGCCGCCGAGTTCGTCGCGGCGCCGGTCCCCCGGCGGCTGGCGCGGCTGCGCGGCAGCCTCGACGACCTGATCCACGACCTCACGCTGACCGAGCACGAGGACGCCTGGGTCCAGGCGACCCTCACCGACGCCGTCCGGCCGCTCCAGGCCATGGAGCGGCTGCGCGCCCGGTTCCCCCACACGCTGGTGATCGGCTTCGAGCCCGTGGGCGGCGCACGCCGCCGCGTCCCGACCGCGGCGCCCCGGGGCCGCTCGGACCATGCGATCGCCCTCGACTTCGTCGAGGAGCTGCGCGGTGCGCCGGCGAGCAGGGCCGAGGCCGCGCTGCTCCGGACCGCGATCGACGCCTGCTGCGAGGACCCGGACTTCGACGTGCTGGTGTCCGGGCCGGTGGGCCCATGAGGCTGCACCAGCTCGAGATCACCGCCTTCGGCCCGTTCGCCGACACGGTCCGGGTCGACTTCGACCACCTCTCGGACGCCGGGCTGTTCCTGCTCTCCGGTCCCACGGGCGCCGGCAAGACCAGCGTCCTCGATGCCGTCTGCTTCGCGCTGTACGGCGACGTCCCCGGCGACCGCAGCGGCGCCAAGCGGCTCCGGTCCGACCAGGCGCCCCCCGGCGTACGCCCCCGCGTGGAGCTGGAGGCCACGCTCTCCGGCCGCCGGTTCCGGATCGTCCGGTCGCCCTCGTGGGACCGGCCGAAGAAGCGCGGCGACGGGATGACCACCGAGCAGGCCTCGGTCAGCATCGCCGAGCGCGTCGACGGTGAGTGGACCACGCTGAGCACCCGCCTCGACGAGACCGGCCACCTGGTCACCCGGCTGGTGGGGATGAACGTCGGCCAGTTCACCCAGGTCGCGATGCTGCCGCAGGGCCGGTTCCAGACCTTCCTGCGGGCGCGGTCGGAGGAGCGCCACCACCTGCTCCAGCAGCTGTTCCGCACCGGCCGCTTCGGGGCCGTCGAGAAGTGGCTGCGCGACCACCGGCTCGCGCTGCGCAAGCGGTCCGAGGACGCCGGGTCGGTCGTCGCCGACCTGGTCAGCCGGGTCAGTGAGGCCACGGGCGCCGACGCCCCCGAGGACGGCACCACGGACGCGACGGCGGACTGGGCGCGCGGCCTGCTCGACCGCGCGGCGACCAGGGCGACCGAGACCGCGGCACAGGCGGCCGGGGCCGCCGAGCTGGAGGCGGCCGCCCGTGGCGTCCTCGAGGAGGCCCGGTCGCTCACCGAGCGGCGCACCCGTCTCGACGCCGCCGCGGCCGAGCACGACCGGCTGACGGCCGGGGCCGAGCAGCACGACGCCGACCGCGAGCGGCTCGCCGCCGCACGCCGGGCCGCGGGCGTCGTACCCCTGCACCGCGTCGCCGTGAGCGCCCGCCGGGCGCACTCCGCCGCCCACGCGGCCGCCCGCTCCGCCGCGGGCACCCACGACCGCGCCACGCTCGAGCATGCCCTGGCCGAGGCCGTGGACGGCGCGGCACGCATCCGCGCCCTGCAGCCGCGGGCGCAGCGCCTCCGGACCGTGCAGGCTGACACCGCCCGCCTGGAGCGGCGCGCCGTCGAGCTCACCGAGGCCGGCGAACGGTCCCGGGCCGAGGCCCGCGACCTCGTCGTCGCGCTCACCGCCCAGGTCCGGGCGGCCGAGGAGGCACACGCCGCCGCGCGGCAGCACACGCTCGACCTGCGCGAGCGGGCGATCGCGCTGCGGGAGCAGCGCGTCCACGGCATGGCCGCCGAGATCGCCGCCGGTCTGGCCGTCGGCGGCTCCTGCCCCGTCTGCGGGTCGTGCGAGCACCCGCAGAAGGCGACCGCACCCCGCGACGCGCCGGACGAGGCCGCCGAGAAGGCCGCCCAGAAGGCCGCCGACGACGCGGCGGCCACCGAGTTCCTCCGCCACGCGGAGGTCCGCGACGTCGCCGCGGCGCTCAGTGCCGCCGCCGAGCGCGTCGACAGCGTGCCCGCCGAGATCGCGACCGAGGCCGGCGCCGTCGCGGCCTCGCTCGCGGCGCTCGGCGCCGAGGCCGCAGGGCTGGCGGCCGAGCTCGCCGGGTACGACGAGGACCTGCTCGCCGCCCACCAGCAGGCCCAGCAGCAGGCCCGCACCGCCCTCACCGCCCTCGACCGGCTGGCGGCGGCCGAGGCAGCCCTCGCGGAGGCCGAGACCGCACTCACGACCGCGCTCGTCGGGGCCGGGTTCACCACCGCCGACGAGGCGCTCGCCGCCGCGCTCGACCAGCGGGCGTACGACGACCTCGACCGCCGGGTCGCCGAGCACGACCGCCGGCTGGCCGCGGTCGCAGCGGTCCTGGCCGAGCCGGGTGCCGACGAGCTCGCGGCGGCGACCCTGCCCGACCTCGCCGCGCTCACCGCGCGCCACCGCGCCACGCTGGACGCCCTCGGCGACGCCCGCGCCCGCGAGTCCCGGTGGGCCGCCCTGGCACAGCGGCTCGGCTCCCTCGTCGGCGAGCTCGAGGCCGCGCTGGCCACCTGGGCGCCGCTGCGCGAGGAGCTCGACCTCGCCACCCGGCTCTGCTCCTTCGTCGAGGGCAAGTCCCCCGACAACCGGTTGCAGATGCGCCTCTCGGCGTACGTCCTCGGCTACCGGCTCGGCCAGGTGGTCGACGCGGCCAACGCGCGCCTCGCCGGCATGAGCGACCAGCGCTACTCCCTCGAGCACACCGGGCGCCGCGGCGCCGGCGAGACCCGGGGCGGGCTCAGCCTGCTGGTGCGCGACGACTGGTCGGGCGAGTCCCGCGACCCGGCGACGCTGTCCGGCGGCGAGACCTTCGTGGTGTCCCTCGCGCTCGCGCTCGGGCTCGCCGACGTCGTCACCCAGGAGGCCGGCGGCGCCGACCTCGACACGCTGTTCGTCGACGAGGGCTTCGGGTCCCTGGACGCCGACACCCTCGACGACGTGATGGACACCCTGGACTCGCTGCGCGACGGCGGCCGGGTCGTCGGCGTGGTCAGCCACGTCGCCGAGATGCGCGACCGGATCCCGACCCAGCTGGTCGTCCGCAAGGACCGCCGCGGGTCGACGGTGTCCCTGAGCCGACAGCCCTGAACCGACAGCCCTGAGCCGACAGCCCGTACCGGTAGCCGGTGCCGCCGGGGTCAGACGTCGACGCTGCCGTGCTCGCCGTCGTAGGTGTCCCCGGTCAGCTTGGTCTTCGCGAAGCTCAGCAGCGAGGCGACCTTGCCGCCTGGGGAGTCCCAGTACTCGCCGTGCTCGATGTCGACACGCAGGAGCGTCGCGTCCGGGTCGTCGGGGCCGCCGGGCAGCCAGGCCTCGGCGACGGTGTTCCAGAGCTCGCCGAGCCTCTCCCGGTCGTCGACCACGGCCGCGGTGCCGTAGACGGCGACCCACGCGTCGCGCGCGGTGAACGTCAGCGACACCCGCGGATCCGCGGCGACCGCGCGGGTGTGCGCGGCGTCCTTGACCGTGATGAACCAGAGCTCGGCGGACGGCTCGACCTCCTGGCGGGCCATCGGGACGCTCCGCGGGCCGTCCGGGCCGAACGTCGTCAGCATCCCGATGGGGACGTCCTCGAGCAGGTCGACGAGCTTCTTCTGGTCACCGGTGTCATCAGCCATGGCGGGTGGGTACCCGTCGGCAGCCGGTGTCAGTGCAGCGACTCCCACGCGCCGACGTCGAGGCCCCAGTCGTCCGCGAGCCGCCGCGCCTGCGGCCGGTAGAGCACCCGGAGGGCGTCCCGCATCCCCTCCGGCCACTCCCACTCCGCCTCGTCCGCCGAGCTCGACCGGGACGGCGCCTCGACCTCCGCCAGCGGGACCGGCTCCAGGCCGAGCTGCCGCCACACGCGGTCCACCGCGGCCTGCGGGTCCGCGCGCACCTGCTCGTAGACCATGACCGTCAGCCGCTCCCGCCCGACGAACGACGCCCACACGTCGAGCTGGTCGGCGTAGTAGCCCGCCCACGTCTGGAGGTTGACCGGGATCGGGTACGGCTGCGACCGGCCGCGCGTGACCCCGAGCCGCATCGCGGAGCGGTACCGCTCGATCGGGTCGCGCAGCAGCACCAGGATCGGCGCGTCCGGCACCAGCCGGGGTACGACGACGCCGGCCGACGGGTGGCGCAGGTACTGCGGCGAGAAGTCACCGCGGCGCACCCCGTCGTCCGGGAACAGGTCGAGGTACGCCGACGCCGGCACCCGCCCGTCGGCGACCTTGTGCAGGAGCTGCTGCTCCTTCTTGCCGTTGGTGCCGAGGCCCACCTGCGGGTGCTGCGTGAGCAGCACCGTGAACCACGCCGTGCCGCTGCGCTGCGCGCCGATGCCGAGCCACGATGGTGCACCCATGACCGGGAACCCTAGTCAAGGCCCAGCCCGCTCACACCTTCCGGGGAACGTGGTGGCCCAGGGTGAGCATCGGCCGCATCACCTTGTGCCCGATGTCCGCCGTGGGATCGAACATGCACGGGCAGCCGCCGTCGATCACGGTGATCCCGTGCTCGCGCCCGTACGCCGTGGCCGCCGGCGACACGCTGCCCGCGCCCGGCCCCCGGTGCATCCAGACCTGCCTGACGCCCAGCTCGGCGCACTCACGCATCGTCTCCTCGCCGTGGGCCGGGCTGGTGCCGATCACCACGGCCTCGACGCCTCCGGGCACCGACCTCAGGTCGTGGTAGGACCGGTCCCCCTCGACCTCGTCGGCGTTCGGGTTGATCGCGAACACCTCGTAGCCGCGGTCCCGCAGCCGCTGGTAGACGACGTTGCTGCCGTGACCCTTCGGGTGCCGCGAGACACCCGTCACCGCGATCCGCTTGTTCGCCAGGAACTCCGACGCGGCCTGCTTCATCGTGGGCATGACGGCTCCTCCCATCTCGTGCCTGCACTCCCACGCTGGGCGCGACCACCAGCTCGCAGGTAGGGCCCATCGCGGTGGGCCGGCGAGGACCTCCGGCCCTGTCCGCCCGGTCCGGTAGGTTCGCCCGCATGAGTGGGCCGGTCCTCGATCCAACCTTCACCGCACTCCCCTACCGCGGCCTCGGCGACGCCGCGCTCACCCGCGCCCGCGAGCTCGGGGCCACGCACGCCGACTTCCGGTTCGAGCGGGTGCGCTACCAGAACGTCGTCGCCCGCGACGGCGTGCTGCAGAGCGCGAACGACAGCGAGGACCTCGGGTTCGCGGTCCGGGTCGTGCACGGCGGCGCATGGGGCTTCGCCTCGGGCGTCGTGCTGACGCCCGAGGAGGCGGTGCGCGTCGCGGAGACGGCGGTGGCCGTGGCCCGGGTCGCGGCGGCGATGACGAGCACGCCGGTCGAGATCGCGGCCGAGCCGGTGTACGACGACGTGACGTGGGTGTCGTCGTACCGCCTGGACCCGTTCGAGGTGCCGGTGCGCGACAAGGCCGCGCTGCTCGTCGACTGGACGAACCGGCTGCGCACGGGCTCGTGCGTCGACCACGCGTCGGCGCACCTGCTCCAGGTGCACGAGTGCAAGTACTACGCGGACCTCGCCGGGACGCGGACCACACAGCAGCGGGTCCGGCTGCACCCCGGGTTCGAGGCGATGGGCGCCGGCGCGGACACCTTCGACTCGATGGCGAGCATCGCCCCACCCGTCGGGCGCGGGTGGGAGTACCTCGACGGCGGCCCCGACTCGTGGGACTGGGACGACGAGATCGAGCAGGTCCCCGAGCTGCTCGCCGAGAAGCTCAAGGCGCCCAGCGTGGAGGCCGGCAGCTACGACCTGGTCATCCACCCCTCGAACCTCTGGCTGACCATCCACGAGTCGATCGGCCATGCGACCGAGCTCGACCGCGCGCTCGGCTACGAGGCCAACTACGCCGGCACCTCGTTCGCCACCCCCGACCTGCTCGGCACCCTGCGGTACGGCTCCCCGGTCATGAACGTCACCGGTGACCGCACTGTCGAGCACGGCCTCGCCACGGTCGGGTACGACGACGAGGGCGTGGCCACCCAGCAGTGGGACATCGTCCGCGACGGCGTGTTCGTCGGCTACCAGCTCGACCGGGTGATGGGCGCCGCGATGCCCTCCCTGAACGATGGCCGGTCCAACGGGTGCGCGTACGCCGACTCGCCCGGTCACATCCCCATCCAGCGGATGGCGAACGTCTCGCTCCAGCCGGCACCGGACGGGCCGTCCACCGAGGAGCTGATCGGCCGGGTCGAGCGCGGGCTGTACGTCGTCGGCGACAGGTCGTGGTCGATCGACATGCAGCGATTCAACTTCCAGTTCACCGGTCAGCGGTTCTTCCGGATCACCGACGGCGAGCTCGTCGGCCAGGTCCGCGACGCGGCGTACCAGGCCACGACCACCGAGTTCTGGGGCTCGATGGAGGCGGTCGGCGGCCCGGAGACGTGGCTGCTGGGCGGCGCCTTCAACTGCGGCAAGGCCCAGCCGGGCCAGGTCGCGTCGGTGAGCCACGGCTGCCCCACCGCCCTGTTCCGCGACGTCCGCATCCTCAACACGACCGAGGAAGGCCAGGCATGAACTCCCCCCAGTCCGTCGTCGAGCACGCGCTGACGGCGTCGACCGCCGACGACTGCACCGTGATCGTCCGCCACCGCACCAGCGCCAACCTGCGCTGGGCGAACAATACGCTGACCACCAACGGCGTGATGACCGGCGTCGACGTCACGGTGATCTCGTTCGTCGGTGCCGCGACCGCATCCGTCTCCGGAAGCGCGACGACGGCGGACGGCGTCACCGAGCTCGTCCGGGCCGCCGACGCCGCGGCCCGCGACGCCGACCCCGCCGAGGACGCCAACGAACTGGTCCGCGACCGCACCACGGCCGACTGGGACGAGCCGCCGGTCCCCACCGACATCCAGGTCTACGACGCGGTCGCGCCCGCCCTGGGCGAGGCGTTCGACCGCGCCGGCGCCGCGGGCCGGATCCTCTACGGGTTCGTCAACCACGAGGTGACCACGACGTACCTCGGCTCCTCCACCGGCCTGCGCCTGCGGCACGTCCAGCCGACCGGGCACGTCGGCTGCACCGGCAAGACCAGCGACCTCACGCGCAGCGCCTGGGTCGGCGCGGCGACCCGCGACTTCACCGACGTCGACCCGCTCGCGATCGACGAGGAGCTCGCGCGCAGGCTCGCCTGGGCCGAGCGGCGGGTGGACCTGCCGGCCGGGCGTTACGACACGATCCTGCCGCCGACGGCGATGGCCGACCTGATGATCGACGCCTACTGGTACGCCGGCGCGCGGGTCGCCTGGGAGGGCCAGTCCGTCTACAGCCAGCGCGGTGGCGGCACCCGCATCGGGCAGCGCATCGCCCGGCCCGGCGTGAACCTCTTCTCCGACCCGGCGTACGACGGGCTCCAGTGCCGGCCGTTCGCGCTCGCGGCGAGCTCGGGCAACGAGGACTCCGTCTTCGACAACGGGCTGCCGCTCGAGCACACCGACTGGATCCGCGACGGCGAGCTGACCTCGTTGGTGCAGACCCGCCACAGCGCCGCGATGACGTCGCAGCCGGTCACCCCGGGCATCGACAACCTGGTGCTGACCGTCGACGGCGCCGGCGGGTCGATCGAGGACCTGGTCGCGGGGACCGAGCGCGGCCTGCTGCTGACCTGCCTCTGGTACATCCGCGAGGTCGACCCGCAGACGCTGCTGCTGACGGGCCTGACCCGTGACGGGGTGTACCTGGTCGAGGACGGCGAGATCACCGGGGCGGTGAACAACTTCCGCTTCAACGAGAGCCCGATCGACCTGCTCAACCGCTTCACCCGTGCCTCGGCCACGGCGCCGGCGTTCAGCCGGGAGTGGGGCGACGACTACTTCAGCCGGACCGCGATGCCGGCGCTGCGGGTGCCCGACTTCAACATGTCGAGCGTGTCGCAGGCCCAGTGAACCGCTCCCACACGGCGGGGAGCGCGGCGTCGAGCGCTTCGGCGCGGGCCTGCGCGCGGGCGTGCAGCCGGCCGTAGGTGAACGTCGGCTCCCCCGCGGCGGCGGCCTCCGCCGCCAGGCGCACCAGGTGGGCGCGGACGACGACGGTGTCCTGCCGGTCGCCGAGGTGCTGGGTGAGCCGCTTGGCCGCCCGCACCAGGCGCCGGGCGTCCGCACCATCGCCCTCCTCCCACGCCTCGGCCACGTAGCGCAGCCGCTTCGCCGCCTTGCGCAGGTCGTGCATGGCCAGGTCGTCCCCGTGCGCCACCGCCTGCTCGTACCGGGCGGCCACCCGGTCCAGCTCTCGGCGCACCCGCGCCCGGTGCACCCCGGCGTCCGGGGCGAGCGAGCCGAGCCCGGTCCGCAGGGCGACGAAGCGCGGCGACCCGAGCGCCTCGGGCACGGGCTGGGCGCCGCCGTACGTCCGCTCGATCCGGCGTACGACGGTGTCGGCCACCAGGTCGCGCGGCTCCTCGAGCAGCATCCGGGTGAGCAGCTGGTGGACGACGTACCGGTCGCGCGCCTCGCTGAGCTGGTCGCCGAGCCAGCGCAGCTCGTCGCGCAGCGCGCCGACGCCGTCGTGGGTCCCCAGGACCGCGCGCAGCCGGCGGCAGTCGATCCGCGCGTGGTGCACGCCCTCGGGCTCGCGGCGGCGGACGGCTGCGACGTCGTCGTCCAGGGCCGCGACCTGCCGCCCGACGTACCCCGCGGTCATCCCAGCACCGCGCCGAACCCGACCTGGCCGAACGCGACCTGGCCGAAGGCGACCTGGGCGATCAGGCCGAGCAGGTTCTGCGCGAGGAACAGGGCGACGACCAGGCTGCCGACCAGCAGCGGGGTGCGCCCCGCCGGCCCGGCGCGGCGGGCGAACCGCCAGGTGAGCGCCAGCGGCGCCGCGAAGACGAGACAGGCGGGCAGGCCGGCGGCCAGCAGCACCCACCAGGGCAGGTCGGTGTCGGCCGAGTCGTAGCCATAGAGCGTCACCAGCCCCTCGCCCACGACCATGGCCGCGACGAACGACACGACGAACAGCAGCAGGCTCCACCAGGCCCGGGTCGCCTGCACCGCCGGGTCCGCCTGTCGCGCCGTCCGCACCATCCCGATCACCGGTTCCAGCGTCGCTGCCGGACGGACGCCGGGACAGGGTCACAGGTCCCGTGCAACCGAACCGTCCGGCCCGGCGTACTCCTCCTGACAGCAGCACCCACCCCGACATCGCAGGAGAACCCACGTCATGCGCAGCACCCAGCTGATCACCGGCGCCATGGCCGTCGTCGCGACCACCGCCCTCACCGGGTTCGGCGGCGCGGCGCAGGCCGACGAGCCGACCACCACCCACGAGCGCGGCATCGTCATCGAGTGCACCGGCACCATCGACGGTCGCGCGGTCTACGCGAGCCTCTACGAGAACCGGACCTTCGGGAACGAGATCCAGGTCCTCGTCGGCGACGACAACCACCAGGTCGGCGGCAGCCGGCAGGACCCCGACGGCTTCCTCCGGAAGGGCCGCGTCCGCGGCACCATGACGGTCGGCGGTGACCGCGCCGTCGTGAAGGGCACCGCCCACCGGGTCGGCGACCGGATCCCCGTCAGCGAGGAGTACGACGATGCCGGGCAGCACATCACCACGACCGGCGTCCACCGCAGCCTCGACACCGGGCTGCGACTGGTCTGGCGGGGCGACACCGCGCCGCTGCAGTGCGACACGGCCTTCGCCTACCGGCTGAAGGTCGTCAAGGAGTCGACGGTCTAGCCTTCGGCCGGGACTCCGCCGGGGATCGGTGCGGTCGGGTCGTAGGGCGTGCGCGTGTAGATGAACGTCGCGACCTCGAGGTAGTGGACCGAGCCGTCCGCGCGGCGGACGACCCGCATCTCCTCGCCGGCGTGGTAGCCGGACCGACCGATCACCCGGCCCTCGCCGGTGACGCGGAACCGGTAGAGCTCCACGCCGTTGCGCCGGGCCACCAGGTCGCTGCCCTCCATCGCGAGCACGATGGCGGTGTTGCCCCAGTGCCAGACACCGGGCACGCCGGCCAGGGCGTCCGGGACGGCGGCCGTGGGCCGCCACGGCTCGGCGATCGTCGGCTCGCAGCGCTCGAGCTCCTCGAGCAGCTCGGTCACGATCGCGGCCGGCGAGTAGCCGGTGGTCGCGTTCGCGAGGACGGCGCCCCCGGTCCGGCGCGGGCGGTCCACCAGGACGGTCGCGAGGAAGCCCGGCATCGAGCCGGTGTGGCCCGCCAGCATCCCGGAGCCGCCGGCGAAGAGCTGGAACCCCAGCCCGTGCTGGGACCGCAGGCCGTCCTCCTGGCTGCCGGCCTGGGGCCCGTAGGCCCGGTCGAGCTCCTCCACCGACAGCACGTCGGGGTGGCCCTGACCGAGGAACACGGCGTACGTCGCGAGGTCCTCGATCGTCGCCCACACCTGGCCGGCCGGGGCCATCGCCCCGGTGTCGGTGGCCGGCTCGGCGACCAGCGTGCCGTCGTACGGGTGGACCGACCGGCCCTGGGCCGCCGCGCCCTCGGGGAGGTACGACGTGCGGCTCATCCCGAGCGGCGCGAGCACCCGCTCCCGGACGGCCTCCCACCAGGTGGTGCCGAGCAGGCGCGCGACGACCTCGCCGAGGAGCGCGTAGCCCAGGTTGGAGTAGTGGAACCGCTCTCCTGCGCCGAACACCCCGCGCGTGCCGTCGTTGAGGGCGAGCAGCTCGTCGAACGACAGCCCGGCCGACCGCTCCCACCAGGAGCCGGCCGGCTCGGACTGCATGCCGGACGAGTGCGCCAGCAGCGTGCGGGCCGTGCGGTCGGCGTACCCGTTGCCGCCCAGGTCGCCCAGCACCTTCGAGACCGGGTCGTCCAAGGACAGGCGGCCGTCGCGCTCCAGCTGGAGCGCCAGCACCGCGGTCATGGTCTTGGTGATCGACCCGATCCGGTACTGCACGTCCCGGGCGTCGTGGCCCGGCACGGCCGGCGATCCGTACGAGCCGAACCAGACCGGCGCCCCGTCGCGGACCAGCCCGGCGACCACCGAGGGCAGCTTGCCGCTGCTCTGGGCGTGCGCGAGCCGGGCCAGCAGCCGATGTGCGGTGTGGTCGCTGACGCTCACTCCGCGAACGCCTCGAGCGGCGGGCAGGCGCAGACCAGGTGCCGGTCGCCGTACGCCTGGTCGATCCGCGCCACCGGCGGCCAGTACTTGTCCGGGTCGATGCCGTTCGGGAACACCGCGAGCTCGCGCGGGTAGGCGCGGTCCCACTCGCCGACCAGGGCGCGGGCGGTGTGCGGGGCGCCGCGCAGCGGCGACTCCTCCGGCGACCACTCCCCCGCGCCGACGCGGTCGATCTCGCCCTTGATCGCGATCATCGCGTCGACGAAGCGGTCGATCTCGGCGAGGTCCTCGGACTCCGTCGGCTCGACCATCAGCGTGCCCGCGACCGGGAACGACATCGTCGGGGCGTGGAAGCCGTAGTCGATGAGCCGCTTGGCGACGTCGTCGACGGTCACGCCGGTCTCCTTGGTGAGCCCCCGCAGGTCGAGGATGCACTCGTGCGCGACCAGTCCGCCGTGGCCCCGGTAGAGCACCGGGAAGTGCTCGCCCAGCCGGGCGGCGATGTAGTTCGCCGACAGCACCGCGACCGCGGTCGCGCGGGTGAGGCCCTGCCCGCCCATCATCCGGATGTAGGCCCAGGAGATCGGCAGGATGCCCGCCGAGCCGTACGGCGCTGCGCTGATCGGGCCGATCCCCTCCCGCTTCGTGGCCTCGGGGTGCATCGCGTGCGAGGGCAGGTACGGCGCCAGGTGGGTGCGGACCGCGACCGGGCCGACACCCGGGCCGCCACCACCGTGCGGGATGCAGAACGTCTTGTGGAGGTTGAGGTGCGAGACGTCGCCGCCGAACTCGCCGGGGCGGGCGTAGCCCAGCAGCGCGTTGAGGTTCGCGCCGTCGACGTACACCTGGCCGCCGTGCTCGTGCACGATCCGGCACAGCTCGGTGATGGTGTCCTCGTAGGCGCCGTGCGTCGACGGGTAGGTCACCATGATCGCGGCGAGGTCGTCGGCGTGCTTCTCGCACTGTGCGCGCAGGTCGTCGAGGTCGACCTCGCCGCCCGCGCCGGACTTCACCACGACGACCCGCATGCCCGCCATCACCGCGGACGCCGCGTTGGTGCCGTGCGCGGACGACGGGATGAGGCACACGTCGCGCTCGCCCTGGCCGTTGGCCCGGTGGTAGCCGCGGATCGCGAGCAGGCCGGCCAGCTCGCCCTGCGAGCCGGCGTTCGGCTGGATGGAGACGTGGTCGTAGCCGGTGACCTCGGCGAGCCAGCCCTCCAGCTGGGCGACCAGCTGCCGGTAGCCGGCGGCGTCCTCGGCCGGGGCGAAGGGGTGCAGGTCGGCGAACCCCGGCAGCGACACCGGCTCCATCTCCGTGGTCGCGTTGAGCTTCATCGTGCAGGAGCCGAGCGGGATCATGCCTCGGTCGAGCGCGTAGTCGCGCGCCGACAGCCGGCGCAGGTAGCGCAGCATCGCGGTCTCGCTGTGGTGGGCCGAGAACACCTCGTGGGTGAGGTACGGCGTGGTGCGCCGCAGCCGCTCGGGCAACGCGTCGCCGGCCGCCGCGTCGAGCGCGTCCAGGTCGGTCACGGGCACGCCGAACGCCTTGAGGACACTGGAGATCGTCGACCGCGTGGTGCACTCCGAGGTGCTGATGCCGACGTGGTCGGCGTCGACCAGCCGCAGCTGCAGGCCGAGCGTGCGCGCCGCGGCCACGACGTCCGCGGCACGAGCGGGCACCGGCACGGTCAGCGTGTCGAAGAACTCCTGGTGCGCGACCGGGATCCCGGCCTCGCGCAGCGCGGCGGCGAGCACCGCGGCGTACCGGTGGGTGCGGGTCGCGATCGCCCGCAGGCCCTCCGGGCCGTGGTAGACGGCGTACATCGACGCGACCACGGCCAGCAGCACCTGCGCGGTGCAGATGTTGGAGGTCGCCTTGTCGCGGCGGATGTGCTGCTCGCGGGTCTGGAGCGCCAGGCGGTACGCCGGCCGGCCCTCGGCGTCCACCGAGACGCCGACCAGGCGGCCGGGCAGGTGCCGCTCGAGGCCGGCGCCGACGGCGATGTAGCCGGCGTGCGGACCGCCGTAGAACAACGGGACGCCGAAGCGCTGGCTGGAGCCGATCGCCACGTCCGCGCCGAGCTCGCCGGGCGACTCCAGCAGGGTGAGCGCGAGCAGGTCGGCGGCGACGACCGCGAGGGCGTCGCGCTCGTGCGCCTGCTCGATGACCCGGCGCGGGTCGAGGACCCGGCCGGACGCGCCGGGGTACTGCACGAGCACGCCGCACAGCTCCCCGTCCGGGAGCCCCGCGGTGAGGTCGGCGACGACCACCTCGATGCCCATGCCCTCGGCGCGGGTGCGCACCACGTCGATGGTCTGCGGCAGCGCGTCCGCGTCGACGACGAACGGACCGGACGCCTTCTTGCCCGCGCGCCGGACCAGCGTCATCGCCTCGGCCGCCGCGGTGCCCTCGTCGAGCAGGGACGCGTTGGCGGTGGGCAGGCCGGTCAGGTCGCCGACGACGGTCTGGAAGTTCAGCAGCGCCTCGAGGCGGCCCTGGGAGATCTCGGGCTGGTACGGCGTGTACGCGGTGTACCAGCTCGGGTCCTCGAGGACGTTGCGGCGCACCACCGGCGGGGTGATCGTCGCGTGGTAGCCCAGGCCGATCATCGTCTCGCCGGGCCGGTTCTGGCCGGCCAGCTGGCGCAGCTCGCGGGCGGTGGCCTCCTCGCTCAGCGCGGTCGGCAGGTCCAGCGCGGCCGTCGTCCGGATGCCGCCCGGCACCGCCGCGGCCATCAGCGCGTCGAGGGACTCGAACCCGAGGCGCTCGAGCATGGTCGCGACGTCGCCGTCGCGCAGTCCGAGGTGGCGCTCGACGAACGGCAGCGCGCCGTCCAGCTCGGTGAGGGTGGGGTGGTCGGCCATGCTGGGGGCTCCTCGGCGTCGACTGGCGTCGTTCGGGTGCCTCCCCCTCTGTCACCGCGGGCCCGGCTGGGCGGAGCGGCTCCAGAGCTGCCTGGTCCGTGCGGTCCTGGTGCCTGAGAGGTTCCGGGGAGGAATTGCCCCTTCGGCGTCCCTGCGAGAGGGACTCTCCCGCGCGGGATCGTCAGCGCGGCAAGCCTAGCCGACAGCCGGGCGCGCTCCGCCCGGCGGCCGGCGTGTCAAGACCGATTCAGCCGATCTTGCGGGCGGCGCGGCGCGCGGCGAGCTCGTCGCCGGCGCTCGCGGCGTCGTCCGACTCCGCGGTGCGCTCGCTCGGCAGCTCGGCGAGCGTGCCCTCGATCTCCTGCCAGACGCCGCCGATCGCGATGCCGAACACGCCCTGACCGCCCTGGAGCAGGTCGATGATCTCGTCGTTGCTGGTGCACTCGTAGACCGAGACGCCGTCGCTCATCAGCGTGACGCGGGTCAGGTCGTCGGTGCCCCGCTCGCGCAGGTGCTGGACCGCCGTCCGGATCTGCTGGAGCGAGATGCCCGCGTCCAGCAGCCGCTTGACGACCTTGAGCAGCAGGATGTCCTGGAACGAGTACAGGCGCTGCGACCCCGAGCCCTTGGCACCACGGACGGTCGGCTCGATCAGGCCGGTGCGGGCCCAGTAGTCGAGCTGCCGGTAGGTGATGCCGGCGGCGTTGCACGCGGTCGGACCGCGGTAGCCGGTGTCGCTGGGCAGCGGGGACACGTCGTCGGTGAACAGGAGACCCTGCTCCTGCGCCGTGGCGGTCGCCTCCGCGACCTCCGCGTCCTCGTGGTGCTGCTCGTTCTCGTTCACACGGTCCTCCGTGGGCTACTCCGTTGTGCGTAACTCCCTGGGGAAGGTGCCGATCGGCCCCAGGGAACCGGGCACCACAGCGATGGAGTTACAACAGAGACAGTTCAAGGTAAGCCCCCGCACCGGGGCCGTCAAAGAGGCTCGCGGCGTGTCGACAACCCTCAACCTCCACCTGAGGGTGAGGGTCTGGAACGCAGTCTCCGCGTCCCGTCCGAGCGCGTGGAGCGCGTGGTGCGCTCAGTGGGCGTCGAAGTCCTCGGGGGTGACCTGGTCGAGGAACTCGCGGAACTTCTCGACCTCGTCCTCCTGCTCGGCGGGGACGGCGAGGCCGGCCTCGTCGAGCACCTCCTCCGCGCAGACGATGCGCGTGCCGGTGCGCAGGGCGAGCGCGATCGAGTCCGAGGGCCGGGCGCTGACCTCGGCGCCTGAGCCGAAGACCAGGGTCGCGAAGAAGACGCCGTCCTTGACGTCGGTGATGCGGACCTCGGTGAGCTCGTTGCCGGTGGCCTCGAGCACGTCCTTCATCAGGTCGTGCGTGAGCGGCCGCGGCGGGACCACGCCCTGCTGGGCGAACGCGATGGCGGTCGCCTCGACAGCACCGATCCAGATCGGGAGGTACCGCTCCCCCGAGACCTCGCGCAGCAGCACGATCGGCTGGTTCGAGGGCATCTCGACCCTGACTCCCATGACATCGACTTCGCGCACGTCTCCACAGTACCCCCGCGACCAGCGCCCGGTACCGGGCCTGCTTCCGGGGTGGAACCGGAACTGTCGGGCCGAGGCTCCGGCGAGGAGGTTCCGGTTTCCGCGGTGGACCGGGCGAACCGGGGGAACCCATGACCACCTCGCCGCGAGCGGGCGACGCGGACCCTACGAGGAGCGCAGGCCGACCTTCACCAGGGTCGCGTGCAGCCGCACGGAGAGGGCGGCGATCTCGGAGACGGTCTCCTCGGCGCGGGCCTTGGCGGCGGTGTCGCGGCCGGCCTTCTGCGGCGCGACGACCTGCGCGACCAGGCCGACCTCGCGGTCGGCCGCGGTCTTGAACGCGCGCAGGTGCCGGGGCTCGAAACCGAAGGCGGCGAGCTCGCGGGCGGTCTGGGCGACCACGAGCGCGTCGGTGTCGTAGTGACCGGTGCGCGAGGGGGTGATCAGGCCGAACTGCTCGAGCTCGCCGAGCAGCTGCTCGGAGATCTCTGCGATCTTGAGCAGCTCGCGACGGGAGAGCCGCAGCTGGTCGTGGCGGCGGAACGACTCCGCGCTCGGCAGGCCGTCCGCGGCCAGCGCGACGGTCGGCACGGTCGGGACGACGGGGTCGATCGGCGGCGGCTCGAGCCCGCGGTCGATCGCGTCGAGGTGCTCGCCGATCACGCGCAGCGGCAGGTAGTGGTCGCGCTGCATCCGCAGCACGTAGCGCAGCCGGTCGACGTCCTCGTGGGAGAACTTCCGGTAGCCGGCCGGGGTGCGCTCGGGCTTGATCAGTCCCTTGTCCTCGAGGAACCGGATCTTGGGGATCGTGACGCCCGGGAAGTCCGGGCGCAGCCGATCGAGGACCTCCCCGATGTTCATCCTCGCCCGGGACGAGGCGGACGCGCCCGAGGCCGCGCTGCCCATCAGCTCGCGTGCCCCGAGAAGAACACCAGGCGGTACTTGCCGATCTGGACCTCGTCGCCGTCGGTGAGCTGGACGCGGTCGATCCGGTCGCGGTTGACGTAGGTGCCGTTCAGGCTGCCCACGTCGCTCACCGTGAAGGTCTCACCGGAGCGGTGGAACTCGGCGTGCCGGCGGGACACGGTCACGTCGTCGAGGAAGATCTCGCTGTCGGGGTGGCGTCCGGCGGTGACGACGTCGGCGTCGAGCAGGAACCGGCTCCCCGAGCCGGGGCCGCGCTGGACGACCAGCAGCGCGTGGCCGACCGGGAGGGCGTCCACGGCGGCCGCGTCGACCGGGTTGAGCTGCCGGTCCGAGGTCTCCACCTTGTCACCGGTGCCGATGGAGATCGTCGCCGTCGACTCGTCGCCGGCCTCCGGAGCCTGCGGAGCGGCCGGCTCCGGGGTCACGAGGCGGGTGC
>DASTXB010000019.1:0-28884 GCA_035765695.1 Nocardioides sp.
TCGGGTCCCACGGAAGACCCGGTGACATCAGTGTGGGTGAGAGACGCCCCTGAGCACGAACGGAAAGCTGCCTCAAACTTCTGCATTGCATTTTTCTGCAACCGCGGCAGCCTTCTGCACAACTCTGCACGAGGCCCTTCCGGTGCACCGCGGCCCCCTGGCGCGGGGCGCGCAGGGGGCCGTGGACTGGCGGAGGCGGAGGGATTTGAACCCTCGATGGGGTTGTAGCCCCAAACCCGCTTAGCAGGCGGGCGCCATAGACCGGACTAGGCGACGCCTCCCGACAGCCCGCACAGGCTACAAGGACGGCGCGGCGCAGGGCCAATCAGGGCCGATCAGGGGCGATCAGGGCGGATCCGGGTCCCAGCGGGTCCGGATCAGTCGTGCTCCAGGGGCCGGAGGCCGTGCCCGCCCTGGAGGTGGGCCTGCAGGTCGCGCACGAAGTCCTCGCGGTCCGCCGCCAAAGCCTGCACCGGGATGGTGGTCGAGCGCCCGTCCCGCAGCTTCAGCACCACGACCGGCGTACCGCCCGGGCTGGCCGTGGCGGCCTCGGCGACCTCCGGCCAGGCGGCGCGGTCGACGCCGGCCCCGCGGATCATCCGGACCCGGTAGCCCTCGGGCCCCAGGTGGACGACCGGGACCCGCCGCAGCACGACGTACGCCGCCGCGAGGACGCCGGCCACGCCGGCGACCGCCAGCACGACCAGGGCGACCACCGGCAGGTCGAGGACCGCGACGACGACCGTGGCGGCCAGCAGCAGGACCGCGAGCACGATCAGCAGCGCACCGGCGAACCGGGCACCGAAGGCCGGCGCGAGCCGATAGTCGGACGTCTGCATGGGTTGATTGAACAAGACACCGGAATTTGCCTCGCCACCGGGTTGTGGGCGGTCACGTCCGGGGTGACACTCGAAGTCCCCCCACCGCTCCGGGCCCTCGGGAGGTCCTGATGACCGTCACGTCGATCGGGATGGCGTCCGCGTTGCAGGGCCTTGCGCAGGCCCTCGAGGCCCCCCGCCGGCCCGGAGTCACCCTCGGCACGTGGCGCTGGTCCGTGCGCCAGCGGATGGCGGCCGTCCGCGACGCCCTGCTGGCCGAGGCCGGGCACGGCAGCGAGGGGTGGTTCGCCGCGCGCGAGACCGGCCTGCTCCGCGAGCGCGCCGCGCTGCTCACCCGGCTCGGCACCCTCGCCCCGCGGGTCCTGGAGGACCCGGACGTCGACACGGTCCGCGCGGAGCTCCACCGGCTCGTCGCCGACATCTCCCACCACGAGCAGCGGCTGCACGACCTCGCGTACGACGAGGTCGAGGCCGAGCTGGGCGGCTCCGAGTAGGCGCATCGGAGCTCGGCGCCGGAGCAGAGGGGGCGGGATTCGAACCCGCGGTGGGTCTCCCCACGACCGCTTTCAAGGCGGTTCCGATCGGCCACTCCGGCACCCCTCCGTGCGACCCCGCCGGGGCGGAGGCACCCGACGAGTCTAGAGGGGGCGCTACCGGGTGATCTCCACCAGCACGTCGCCCTCCTGGACGACGTCGCCCGGGGCGACCTTGACCGCGCGCACGGTGCCGGCGACGTCGACGAGGACCGGGATCTCCATCTTCATCGACTCCAGGAGCACCACGGTGTCACCCGCGGCGACGTCGTCACCGGGGGCGACGGCCACGCTCATCACGTTGGCCACCATCTCCGCCACGACCTCCGTCACCTGCTCACGCGCCATGGTGCGAACCTAGTCCCTACCGGGAGGTATCAGAGAAGTGGCCGGGTGCGGGCGGGCTCGGGGCGCAGCGCGGTGGCCTCCTCGGCGCGCCGGCCACGCCGCCCGCTCGACCCCGTGACGGCCTGGTCGAGCCGGACGACCACGAAGCCGATCACGAGGCCGACCACGAGGCCGTACGTCACCGACAGGACCCGCTCGTCGAGGGTGACGGCGGGGTTGACCAGCGCGTTCGCGATCGGGGCGGTGGCGGCGACGCCGAACGCGCACACCCACCAGCCCTGCCGGCGCCGGGCCCGCATGTGGGTGCCCCAGGCGAGGGCGGGGACGCCGAGCACGGTCTCCAGGGGGCGCGGGAACGCACCGAGGTTCTCGCGGCTCCAGGTGACGCTGTCGAGCAGCGTGCCGACCAGGCCGGGCGTGCCGTAGCGCCGCAGCAGCTCGGCGTACGCGATCGTCACCCCGAGCACGAGCGTGCCGATCAGCACGGTCACGACGCCGCGGCGGCCGAGGCCGTGCAGACCGGCGCCGAGCCGGTAGACGGCGGCGAACGCGCCGAGCAGGGCCAGCCCGAGAGTGATGTACTCGAACCGGGCCACGGTCACCACCGGCTCGAACCCCACGACCGCGAGCGCGCCGACGGCGGCGACGAGCGCCGCGATCACCACCTCGCGCACGGCGTGCACGAACCGCACGGCCGGCACGGTCACCATCACCGCGAGCACGGCCGCGACCACGCAGGTGAGCACCGCGGCCCCCGTGCGCAGCCGGTCGTCGTCGCTCACGACCGTCGCTACCCCGAGCACCAGCGCGAGCACGCCGACCACGACCGGCCGGCCGCCGGTCCGGGCGGCGAGCCCCCAGGAGTACGCCGTCGCGACGGCCACCGCCCCCGCGCTGCAGAGCCACGCCGGGCCGACCTCGGCGGCGCCGGCGCCGAGAGCTCCGAGTCCGCCCAGGACGATGAGCACACCGACCACGACCGGCAGCCGGGAGCTCGCGACGCGCTCGGCACGGGTCCGGGCACCGGCCGCCAGGCGCGTCCGCCGGGACGGCGGCCGCTCGGCACGACGACGCGGAGCGGACCTGGACACGGCAGGGAAGGTTACATTCGCCGGTTCGCGAGCGACGGGTTGGTCTTCCGGGCCGTGACCAGGCTCTCCCGGTCGAGCTCGGCCGACACCACCTCGGGCCCGTCGCCGGCCTCCGCGAGCACGTCCCCGAGCGGGTCCACGACCAGCGAGTGCCCGGTGTAGCGAGGCCCCGGCTGACCGGCTGCGACCACGAACACCGTGTTCTCGATCGCCCGCGCGAGGGCGAGCGTGCGCCAGTGGTCCACCTTGCGCGGACCGGCGACCCAGGCGGCCGGGACGACCAGCACCTCGGCACCCTCGTCGACCAGCCGGCGGGCGTGCTCGGGAAACCGCAGGTCGTAGCAGGTCATCAGCCCGACCCGGAACCCCGCCACGTCGATCAGCACGGGCTCGACCGCACCGGCGCTGAGCCGGTCGGACTCGCGGTAGCCGAACGAGTCGTACAGGTGGATCTTCCGGTACGACGCCTCCGCGTCGCCGCGGACCACGAGGGTGTTGAAGGGCCGGGCCGGGTCGCCGCAGCGCTCGAACATGCCCGCGACCACGGTCGTGCCGCGCTCCTTCGCCACCCGGGCGACCTCGGTCACGAACGGACCGTCCAGGGATTCGGCGTACGGACTGACGTCGGAGCCCGCCTCGCCGAAGTCGCGGGCGAACGCCTCGGGGAACACCACGAGGTCGGCGCCGTCCGGCGTCAGCTCGGCGAGCAGGTCGCGGTTGCCGTCCGGCTCGAGGCCGGACGCGTGCTGGACGAGGGCGACTCGCAGGGTGGCCACCCTGCGAGACTGCCACACATGACCTTCGCCGCGATCGTCCTGGCCGGAGGTCGCGCGGTGCGCATGGACGGGGCGGACAAGGCCGCGGTCGAGCACGACGGGCGCACGCTGCTCGAGCACGCGATCGAGGCGCTGGTCGACGCCGACGAGGTCGTGGTCGTCGGCGACCCGGTCCCCACCACGCGGCCGGTGACGTTCTGCCGCGAGAACCCGCGGTACGGCGGTCCGGTGGCCGCGCTGCTGACCGGGTACGACGCGCTCCGGTCGCGGCCGACGACGCTCGGCGTGCTCGCGGTCGACATGCCCCGCGTGACCCCGTGGACGTTCCGCCGGCTCCAGGACGCCGCGGAGGGGCGGGACGGCGCGTTCCTCACCGACGGGGACGGTCGCCGGCAGCTGGCCGGCGTGGTGCTGACCGGGCGTCTGGACGCCGTACGCCCCGACCACGAGGACCAGCACGGCATGGCCATCCGCCGGCTCCTCGCGGACCTCGACCTGGCCGACGTGCCGCCCGAGGGCGGCGAGGGCCGCGACGTCGACACGTGGGCGGACCTGCGCGACCTGTGACCCTCCGCGCGAGGGGGTTGCGGAGCGCCCGCCGTTGACGGAACTCTGGCCCTCGTGAACCTCCACGACTGGATCGACGAGCTCAGCGACGTCCTCGACGTGGACACCGAGGTCGACGAGGGGCTCGTGCTCGACCTCGCGCGCGTCGCCGCCCACACGGTCGCCCGCCCGGCAGCGCCGATCACGACGTTCCTGCTCGGCTTCGCCGCCGGCTCCCAGGACGCCGACCCCGAGCAGCTCGAGGTGCTCGCCGCCAAGGTGCAGGTCCTCGCCGACGGCTGGGACCGGCCGGCCGACGCCCCGGACCCGGACGACGTGACCGACGAGGTCCCCGACGACAGCGCGGTCGACCACACCGGCGACGAGTACGAGGAGGAGTGATCCCGGGCCTGCCCTAGGGTCGGGCTCATGCGTGCCGTCGTAGCGAACGGGGCCGGCGGCCCCGAGGTCCTGTCCGTGGGCGAGCTGCCCGACGTCGAGCCCGGCCGGGGGGAGGTCGTCCTCGACGTCGCCGCCGCGGGCCTCAACCGCGCCGACCTGCTCCAGCGGCAGGGCTTCTACCCGCCGCCGCCCGGCGCCTCCGACGTCATCGGGATGGAGTGCAGCGGCACCGTCGCCGCGCTCGGCGAGGGCGTCGAGGGCTGGTCCGTGGGCGACGAGGCCTGCGCGCTGCTCGCGGGGGGCGGGTACGCCGCGCAGGTCGCCGTCCCGGCCGGACAGCTGATGCCGGTCCCGGCGGGCGTCGACCTGGTCTCCGCCGCGGCGCTGCCCGAGGTGGCCTGCACGGTCTGGTCGAACGTCTTCATGGTGGCGGGTCTCCAGCCGCGCGAGACGCTGCTCGTGCACGGTGGCGCCGGCGGCATCGGCACGTTCGCCATCCAGCTCGCCCACCAGCTCGGCTCGCGCGTGCTCACGACGGCCGGGACGCCGGAGAAGCGGGCCACCTGCCTGGCGCTGGGCGCCGACGTGGCCATCGACTACCGGGAGCAGGACTTCGTCGAGGAGGCGCAGGCGGCCACGGACGGCCGCGGGGTCGACGTCGTGCTCGACAACATGGGCGCGAAGTACCTCGAGCGGAACCTCGACGCGCTCGCGACCGAGGGCCGGCTCGTGATCATCGGGATGCAGGGCGGGACGAGGGCGGAGCTCGACATCAACAAGCTGCTGCGCAAGCGCGCCGCGGTCATCGGCACCACGCTCCGCGCACGGCCGGTGGCGGAGAAGTCCGCGATCTGCGCGTCGGTCGTCGAGCACGTGTGGCCGCTGGTGGCCGAGGGACGCGTCAAACCGGTCGTCCACGGGACGATGCCGATCGAGGACGTCGCCGCCGCGCACGCGCTCATGGAGTCGGGTGAGCACAGCGGGAAGATTCTCCTGACCCTCTGACGGATACCGTGTCCCCATGAGCGAGGAGCAGCAGCAGGTCGTGGTCATCGGACCCGACGGGCAGCCGGTCGGGCTGTCCGAGGACGGGGACGATCGTTCGGTCACCGAGCTGGTCGAGCAGCCCGCGAAGGTGATGCGGATCGGCAGCATGATCCGCCAGCTGCTCGAGGAGGTGAAGTCGGCCCCGCTGGACGAGGCCAGCCGCAACCGGCTCAAGGAGATCCACCGGGCCTCGATCAAGGAGCTGGAGGACGGCCTCGCACCCGAGCTCGTCGAGGAGCTGGAGCGGCTCACGCTGCCGTTCACCGAGGACACCACGCCGTCGGACGCCGAGCTGCGGATCGCGCAGGCCCAGCTGGTCGGGTGGCTGGAGGGCCTCTTCCACGGCATCCAGACGGCGATCTACGCCCAGCAGATGGCCGCTCGCGCCCAGTTCGAGCAGATCCGACGGGCGCTGCCGCAGGGCATGCAGCCGGCGGATCCCCAGGTACAGGACCCGCAGTCCGGCGCGCCCGCCCCGGGCGACTCCGGCGGGATGTACCTCTAGGAGCGCGTCCTAGGAACGGCGTCGACCGAGGCCGGCGACCAGCAACAACCCGAGCAGGCCGACGATCACGAGGGCGACACCTGGAGCGGCCAACCGGCTGAGGCTGGTCGGCTCCCCCGCCACGAGCGTCAACGTCGCCTCGACCTTCTCGGGCGGGGTCGGCGACGTGCCGGGGCCGAGCAGGCGCTCCACCTTCGCGACGCGGGCGCCGGTCGCGGGGGCGGCCCCGTGCTGGGCGATCCGATCACCGGACACGAAGAAGACATAGTCCTGGCCCTGCTCGAGGTCGGGCTCCCCGCACGCGCGCGGGTTGCGGGGCGTGCTGAGCTCCGCCTGCTCCTCGACGTGACCCTTGTAGACCTGCTGGACGTCGACCGCGTAGTGGATGCCGGGTCCCTGGCGGGTGCGGTCCGCGACGGTGCCGGTGAACACCGCGTCGGCGTTCTTGGCCAGCGCGGCAGGCGATCGGTCGACCTGCGGGCACGCCGAGGCGGGTGCTCCGGTGGCGACGAGCGCGCAGCAGGCGAGCGCCAGGACGGCCAGGAGTCGGGTCAACACGCCGTCCATCTCAACAGATCACAGGTCGAGCAGGCCAGCCAGCACCCGCGCGACGCCGTCCTCGTCGTTGGGGGGTGCGGTGCGGTCCGCGGCCCGGAGCACGGTCTCGTGGGCGTTGGCCATCGCGTACGACGTGCCGGCCCAGGCGAGCATCGGCAGGTCGTTGGGCATGTCGCCGAAGGCGACCACGTCAGCCGGACCGATGCCGAGGTCGGCACACAGGAGCTCGAGGGTGGAGGCCTTCGTGACGCCTGCGGCACTGATCTCGAGCAGGGAGGTCGCGGACGACCACGTGATCACCAGCCGGCCGGCGACGACCTCCTCGGCGGCGTCCCAGAACTCCTGCGGCGTCAGCTCCTCGTGGCGGGCGAGCAGCTTGAGCGCGGGACGGTCGAAGAGCTCGGCGATCGGCGCCCGCCGGGCGCCGTCGGGCACGGGGTAGCGCTCCAGGAACGCGGCCTCGAGCCCGATGCCATCCAGCGTCTCCACCGCGAACACCGAGCCGGGGATGGCCTCGCGCACCAACGAGCAGACCTCGAGCCCCAGCGCCGGGTCGATCGGTCGCTCCAGGTGCGGGCGGTGCCGCGCGACGTCCCAGACCAGCGCGCCGTTCGACACCACCGCGAGGCCGTGCTCGCCGACGTGCTCAAAGACCTCCTCGGTCCAGCGCAGCGGTCGGCCCGTCACGAAGACGACCGGCACCCCGCGGGCCTCGACCTGCGCGAGCACCTCGGCGGTGTACGCCGACACGCTGCCGTCGCTGCGCACCAGCGTGCCGTCGAGGTCGGTGGCGACGAGCCGTGGCCGGGGACCCGAGGCTCGCTGCGCTCGCACCTCAACCACCGGCGGGCAGCGGCCTGGCCATCACGAGGTGGCCGTCCTCGTTGCTGCCCCGCAGTTCGGTGAAGCCGCACTTGACGAGCACCCGGATGCTGGCCTTGTTCTCCGGCTCGACGCTGGCGCGCACGCGGACGCCGGCGCGGTCGGTCTCGACGAGCACGGCGGCGAGCGCCTCGGTGGCGAATCCCCAGCCGTGCGCCTCGTCGACCAGCCCGTAGCCGACCTCGACCTCGGGGACCCCGTCGGCGGCGTCCTCCGGGGGGCCGTAGAACCCGATCGAGCCGAGCGCCGTCGTACCCCGCACGATGTGGCGGGGACCCCACGGGTCACCGGCGCGGTACATCGTCGCGGCGTCGCGGTCGTCGCGGCGCGGGTAGTCGCGGTGCCAGCCCGGGCGGCGGTCGCCGGCGAGGATGTCGGCGGCCTCGTCCGGGGTCCACAGCGGCAGCCGCAGCCGCTCGGTCCGGATCTCGTCGGGGAGAGTCATGAGAACCAGCGACCGAGCTCGACCGCGAGGCCGTCCTCGTAGACGCTGCCGGTGACGTCGTCCGCGGCCGCCAGGACCTCCTCGATCGCCTGGCCCATCGCGACCCCGCGGCGTGCCCACGCGAACATCTCGAGGTCGTTGCGCCCGTCGCCGACCGCGAGGGCGTCGTCGGACGTGAGCCCGAGCTGCTCGGCGACGTACTGGAGCCCCGAGGCCTTGGAGACGCCGACCGGAGCCAGGTCGAGCCAGGCGGTCCAGCCGACGACGTAGTTGGTGCCGTGCAGGCCGAGGTCCGCGGCCAGCGCGACGAACTCGTCCGCGGTCGACTCCGGGTCGCGGATGATGACACGGCTGACCTCCGCGGCCAGGAGGTCCTCGACGTCGGTGACGATCATGTCGCCGGAGAGCTCACCGTCCGGGAAGTGCGAGTTGACCCGGTAGCCGACGCCGCGCTCCTCCACCGCGACCAGCGCGCCGGGGTTCCGCTCGAGGATCGCCTCGACGGCCGGGCGGGCGTCGAAGGTCTCCTCGTTGACGACCTCGAGCGGTGGGTAGCGGGACACGACCGCGCCGTTCGAGGCGACGATCCAGACCTGGTCGCGGTCCGCGCCCGGCAGCTCGAGCAGGTCGGCGACGTTGGTCATGCCGTGCGGCGAGCGGCCGCTCGCGAGCACCACGTGCGCGCCGGCGTCGACCGCGCGGCGTACGGCGTCCTTGACCGCCGGCGAGATCTCCTCCCGGGTGGTCCCCGAGCCCTCGATCCACTTCAGGATCGTGCCGTCGATGTCGAGCGCGACGAGCTTCGGCTTCCAGTCGTCCATCCCGCCGCTCACGGGGCGACCGGCTCCAGCACCTCGCGGCCACCCAGCCACGGCTGCAGCGCCTTCGGGACGCGCACCGACCCGTCAGCCTGCTGGTGCGTCTCGAGGATCGCGACGATCGCCCGGGGGATCGCGCAGAGCGTGCCGTTGAGGGTGGCGATCGGCTTCGTGCTGGCCCCTCCGTCCGGCTCGGCGAACCGGCCGCGGATGTCGAGGCGGCGGGTCTGGAACTCCGTGCAGTTCGAGGTCGAGGTGAGCTCGCGGTACTTGCCCTGCGTCGGGATCCACGCCTCGCAGTCGAACTTGCGCTGCGCGGACAGGCCGAGGTCGCCGGCCGCGGTGTCGATGACCTGGTAGGCCAGCTCGAGCTTGTCGAGGAACGACTTCTCGATCTCGAGCAGGCGCTGGTGCTCGGCGTACGACTCCTCGGTCGTCGTGTAGACGAACATCTCGACCTTGTCGAACCAGTGCACGCGGATGATGCCCTTGGTGTCCTTGCCGTGCGAGCCGGCCTCCTTGCGGAAGCAGGGGCTGAACGCGGCGTAGCGCCGCGGCAGCGAGGCGCCGTCGAGGATCTCGTCGGAGTGGTACGCCGCCATCGGGACCTCCGACGTCCCGACGAGGTACATGTCCTGCCCCTCGATCCGGTACACGTCGTCGGCGGCCTGCCCGAGGAAGCCGGTGCCCTCCATCGCGCGCGGCTTGACCATCGACGGCGCGATCACCTGGGTGAAGCCGTGGTCGCGGGCGGTCTCGTTGGCGAGGTTGATCAGGGCGAACTCGAGCTCGGCGCCGACGCCGGTCAGGAAGTAGAAGCGCGAGCCCGACACCTTGGCGCCGCGGTCGAGGTCGATCGCCCCCAGCATCCGGCCCAGCTCGACGTGGTCGCGAGGCTCGAAGCCCTCCGCGACGAAGTCACGGGGCGTGCCGACCGTCTCCAGGACGACGAAGTCGTCCTCGCCGCCGGCCGGGGCCTCGTCGGCCGCGAGGTTGGGGATGTCCAGGATCGCGTCCCGCCAGGCGGCCTCGGCCTCGGCCTGTGCGGCCTCGGCCTGCTTCACCTCGGCGGCCAGGGCCTTCGTCCGGGTCAGCAGCTCCTGCTTCTCCTCGCCCTGGGCCTGCGCGACCTGCTTGCCGAGCTGCTTCTGCTCGGCACGCTTCGCCTCGAACGACGAGATCGCGGCGCGCCGGGCCGCGTCGGCCGACAGCGCGCGGTCCACGACCTCAGCGGACAGACCACGCTTGGCCTGGGCGGCTCGCACGCGGTCGGGGTCGTCACGGAGGATGCGCGGGTCGATCATGCGCGCAAGGCTATCCGGGGCCCCGCCGACGCCGCTCGTCAGTTGGTGACAGGCATACTTCCCCCCATGCTCGACCGACCCCGCGCGACCGTGCTGAGCTGGGCCGCCGTCTGCTTCGGGGTGTTCGCGCTGGTCACCGCGGCCGTCGTCGCCGGATGGGGCTCGCTGACCTCGGTCGACGACCGCGGGGAGTACGCCGAGACGTGGGCGGTCGAGTCGCCGTGGCTCCGGCACCCGCTGAACCTCGTCGAGGACGCGTTCGGGACCCTCGGCATGACGATCCTGACGATCGTGGTCGTGGTGTTCCTGCTGGTCCGGGGGCACCGGCGGGCCGCGGTCTTCACGGCCGGCGTGATGATCGCGACCTCGCTGCTGACCACGGGCATCAAGATGCTGGTCGGTCGCGGCCGACCCGACTGGCAGAACCCGGACGAGCTGCTGCACAGCATGTCGTACCCGTCGGGGCACGCCTCCTCCATCGCCGCGATGGCGGGGATCCTCGTCGTGCTCGTGTCGATGTTCGTCCGTCGGGGCAACGTCCGGCGGACGGCGTACGTCGCGATCGTGCTGGTCGTCCTCCTCGTCGGAGCCGACCGGGTGCTGCTCGGGCGCCACTACCCGAGCGACGTGGTCGGCGGCTACCTCCTCGGCATCGGCGTCGTGCTGGTCGGCATCGCCCTCTACAACCCGCTCCCCCGCAGCCACGCCGCGTCCGCCGGCCCGCTGCCCGAGGTCTACGCCTCCGACCGCAGGCTGGCGGTCATCCTCAACCCGATCAAGGTGGAGGACGTCGGGCAGTTCGAGTCGATCGTCACCGCGATGGCCACCGAGGCCGGCTGGTCGACGCCGACGTGGCACTACACCACCATCGAGGACCCGGGCACCGGCATGGCCGAGGCCGCCGCGGTCGCCGGCGCCGACCTGGTGCTGGTCTGCGGCGGTGACGGGACCGTGCGGGAGGTGTGTGCGGAGCTCGCCGGCACCGGCATCCCGGTGGGCATCGTCCCGGCGGGCACGGGCAACCTGCTGGCGCGCAACCTCGACATCCCGCTCTACATCCGCGCGGCGATCGACGTCGCCCTGAGCGGCCAGGACCGTGCGATCGACCTGGTGGAGGTGTCCGGCGACAACTTCGAGGACACCCACTTCATGGTGATGGCCGGCATGGGCTTCGACGCCGCGATCATGGAGGGCGTCAACGAGGACATCAAGAAGCGTGTCGGCTGGCTCGCCTACGTGCTCTCGGCGCTCAAGTCGCTGATGTTCCCGGCCGTCCGCGTGGAGGTGTCCGTCGACGGCGGCGACTTCACCAAGCACCGCGCCCGCACCATCGTGGTCGGCAACGTCGGCTTCCTCCAGGCCGGCATGCCGCTCCTGCCCGAGGCGCGCATCGACGACGGCGTGCTCGACGTCGTGCTGCTGCACCCGCGCAAGTTCCTCTCCTGGATCCCGCTGGCCTACCGCGTGCTGGCCCGGCGGCCCCGCACCGACGAGCTGGTCAACCGGATGACCGGGCACACCGTGGTCATCCGGGCCGCGACCGACACCCCACGCCAGCTCGACGGCGACTCGATCGGTCCGGGCAAGGAGCTGCGGATGACCTGCATCCACGGGCGGCTGCTCGTCCGGGTGCCGCGGTAGCGGGCCAGCCACACCCCACGGGCGACAGGCTCGACCGACGGCGGCCGTCAGGGTTGCGTCAACCCGGCGGGGCGGGGCGTCAGGGAACCGTCAAGACGTCCGGGTGCGACCCGCACGGACGTCTACGAATGAGGCGTGGCTGATCTCCTCTACCTGCTGCTGACCCTGGTCGCGTTCGCCCTGCTCGCGCTGCTGGTCGGCCTCCTCGGCCGGGGCGCCGAGTGAGCGCCGTCGGCCCCGCCGTGGGCCAGGTCGCGGCGCTGGTGGTCGCCCTCGCGGTCGCCGTACCGCTGCTGGGGCGGCACCTGGCGCGCACCTACACGACCCCGAAGCACCTCGCGGTCGAGCGGGGCGCCTACCGGGTGATGCGCGTCGACCCCGACGCCGACCAGCACTGGCGGACGTACGCCCTGTCGGTGCTCGCCTTCTCCCTGGTCGGCGTCCTGGTGCTGTACGGCGTCGGCCGCCTGCAGCAGCACCTGCCGCTGAGCCTCGGCTTCACCCCGCTCCCGGCGGACGGCGCCTGGAACACCGCCGTCTCGTTCGTGACCAACACGAACTGGCAGTGGTACTCCGGCGAGGCGGCGGTCGGCCACCTGATGCAGATGGCCGGGCTGACGGTGCAGAACTTCCTCTCCGCGGCCGTCGGCATGGCCGTGGCCGCGGCGTTCGCGCGGGCGCTGGCCCGCAGTGGGGCCGGCGGCCGGGTGGGCAACTTCTGGGCCGACCTGGTCCGCGGGATCGTCCGGGTGCTGCTGCCGATCTCACTGGTCGCCGCGGTGGTGCTCCTCGTCCTCGGCGTGGTGCAGAACTTCCTCGAGCCGCAGGTCGTGCACACGCTGAGCGGCGGCACCCAGGCGATCACCGGCGGGCCGGTCGCGAGCCAGGAGGCCATCAAGGAGCTCGGCACCAACGGCGGCGGCTTCTACAACGCCAACTCGTCGCACCCGTTCGAGAACCCCACGCCGTTCACCAGCCTGCTGGAGATCTTCCTGCTGCTGGTGATCCCGTTCGCGATGGCCTGGGCCTTCGGGATCATCGTCGGCGACCGCCGCCAGGGCGGCGCGATCCTCGCGGTCATGGGCGTGCTGTGGGGCGGCTCGGTCGCCCTGCTCACCTGGGCCGAGATGGCCGGTCCGGGCACCGCACCCGGGTTGGCCGGCGCCGCCATGGAAGGCAAGGAGGTGCGCTTCGGCGAGGCCGGCTCCGCGCTCTTCGCCGCGTCGACGACGGGGACGTCGACCGGCGCGGTCAACGCGATGCACGACTCGCTGACGGCTCCGGGCGGGGGCGTCGCGCTGTTCAACATGATGCTCGGGGAGGTCGCCCCCGGCGGCGTCGGCTCCGGGCTCTACGGGATGCTCGTGCTCGCGGTCGTCACCGTCTTCCTCAGCGGCCTGATGGTGGGCCGGACCCCGGAGTACCTGGGCAAGAAGATCGGCCAGCGCGAGATCGTGATGACAGCGGTCTACGTGCTGACGACGCCGGTCCTCGTCCTCGTCGGCGGCGCGATCGCGCTCACGGCCGGCGACGGGCTCGCCGGCCTGCTGAACACCGGCCCCCACGGGCTGTCGGAGGGCCTCTACGCCGTCACCTCCGCGGCCAACAACAACGGCAGCGCGTTCGCCGGCCTCACGGCCGACACTCCCTTCTGGAACACCCTTCTCGGCCTGTGCATGCTGCTCGGCCGGTTCGTGCCGATCGTGGTCGTGCTGGCCCTCGCCGGCCGGTTCGCCGCACAACGCCGGGTGCCTCCGGGCCCCGGCACGCTGCCCACCGACCGGCCGCTCTTCGCCGTCCTGCTCACCGGCGTCGCCCTGGTCGTGGTCGGCCTGACCTTCGTCCCGGTCCTCGTCCTCGGTCCCGTCGCGGAGTCGCTGTCGTGAACATCCACCACCCGACGCCGGTACGGCGTCCCCTCGGCACCCAGCTCCGCGAGGCGCTGCCGGGTGCGCTGCGCAAGCTCGACCCGCGCGAGCTCGTCCACAGCCCGGTGATGCTCGTCGTCGAGATCGGCTCGGTCGTCACCACCGTCCTGTCGATCCTGGACCCGAGCACGATGGGCGTCCTCGTGACGGCCTGGCTGTGGCTGACCGTGCTGTTCGGCACGCTCGCCGAATCGGTCGCCGAGGGCCGCGGCAGGGCCCAGGCCGCGAGCCTGCGCAGCCTCCAGCAGGAGACCACCGCGCGCCGCCGGCTCGCCGACGGCCGGGTCGAGGAGGTGCCCAGCACGACGCTCCGCGCGGGCGACCTCGTCGTCGTGTCCGCGGGCGAGCGGATCCCGGCCGACGGCGACGTCGTCGAGGGCGTCGCCTCCGTCGACGAGTCCGCGGTCACGGGCGAGTCCGCTCCGGTCATCCGGGAGTCCGGCGGCGACCGGTCCGCGGTCACCGGCGGCACCGTCGTGCTCTCGGACGAGATCGTCGTCCGGGTCACCTCGGAGGCCGGCCACTCCTTCGTCGACCGGATGATCGCGCTCGTCGAGGGCTCCGAGCGGCAGCGCACGCCGAACGAGGTGGCGCTGAGCATCCTGCTCGGCGCGCTCACCGTCGTCTTCGTGGTGGTGGTCGGCACCCTCCACTACTACGCCGCCTACAGCGGCATCGACCTCTCGTGGATCGTGCTGGTGGCCCTCCTCGTCTGCCTGATCCCGACGACCATCGGCGCGCTGCTGTCCGCCATCGGCATCGCGGGCATGGACCGGCTCGTGCGCCGCAACGTGCTCGCGATGTCGGGCCGCGCGGTCGAGGCCGCCGGGGACGTCGACGTGCTGCTGCTCGACAAGACCGGCACCATCACGTACGGCAACCGGCAGGCGGCCGAGCTGCTCCCGCTGCACGGTGTCACCGACCTCGAGATGGGCGGCGCCGCGCTGCTCTCCTCGCTCGCGGACGAGACACCCGAGGGCCGCAGCATCGTGGCCCTCGTGCGTCGGCTCCACGCCGGGCTGGACGAGACCGGCGCGGACGGGACGCTCGTCGAGTTCTCCGCCACCACCCGGATGAGCGGCATCGACCTGCCCGGGCGGGTGATCCGCAAGGGCGCCGCCTCGGCGGTCGCCCAGTGGGTCCGCGGCACGGGCGCGGCGGGCGCGGCGGGCGGGGCGGGCGGGGCGACGTCGGGCGACGAGCTCACCGTGCTCGTCGACGGCGTGAGCGCCTCCGGGGGTACGCCCCTGGTGGTCGCCACGCAGCGCGACGGGGATCCGGCGCGGGTCCTGGGCGTCATCCACCTCAAGGACGTCGTGAAGGAGGGCATCCGCGAGCGCTTCGACGAGATGCGCGCGATGGGCATCCGCACGGTGATGATCACCGGCGACAACGCGATCACCGCCCGGGCGATCGCCGAGGAGGCGGGCGTCGACGACGTCCTCGCCGAGGCGACGCCCGAGGACAAGATGGCGCTGATCCGCCAGGAGCAGTCGGGCGGCCGGATGGTCGCGATGTGCGGCGACGGCACCAACGACGCGCCCGCGCTCGCGCAGGCCGACGTCGGGGTCGCGATGAACACGGGGACCATGGCCGCCAAGGAGGCCGGCAACATGGTCGACCTCGACTCCGACCCGACGAAGCTCATCGACGTCGTCGAGATCGGCAAGCAGCTGCTGATCACGCGCGGCGCGCTGACGACGTTCTCCATCGCCAACGACGTCGCGAAGTACTTCGCGATCCTGCCGGCGATGTTCGTGGTCGCGTTCCCGGACCTCGACGTGCTGAACGTCATGCACCTGGCGTCGCCCGAGTCGGCGATCCTCTCGGCGGTCGTGTTCAACGCGCTGGTCATCATCGCGCTGATCCCGCTGTCGCTACGCGGCGTGCGGTACACGCCGTCGTCGGCTGCTGCCCTGTTGCGCCGCAACCTCCTCATCTACGGCGTCGGCGGCCTGGTCGCCCCCTTCGTGGGCATCAAGCTGCTCGACCTCGTCATCTCACTGATCCCCGGCCTCTGAGAGAGCGGAGCCTGACATGAAGGACGTCTACCGCCTGTTCCGCTTCGGCCTGGCCGGGCTGCGCGCCCTCGTGGCGGCCACCCTGGTGCTCGGCGTCGTGTACCCGGCCACGGTCTTCGGCATCGGCCGTCTCGTCGCACCGTGGCAGGCCGACGGCTCGCTGCTGACCGCGACCGGGGAGCACACGACGGACCCCGCCGACGCCGTCGGCTCGGCGCTGCTCGGCCAGGTCGTCGACGACGACGCGCTCTTCCAGCCGCGACCCTCGGCCGCCGGCGACGGCTACGACCCGCTCAGCACCGCCGGCTCCAACCGCGGTCCGAACGCGCCCGAGCTGGTCCAGGACATCGAGGACCGCAGGGCCGAGGTCGCCGAGCGCGAGGGCGTCGACCCGAGCGAGGTGCCGCCGGACGCCGTCACGGCATCCTCCTCGGGCCTCGACCCGGACATCTCGGTCGCCTACGCGAACCTCCAGGTACCCCGCGTCGCCGCCGCCAACGACCTCACCGAGACCGAGGTGCAGCGCCTGGTCGAGGACCACACGTCGGGCCGCACCGCGGGGGTGCTCGGAGAGCGCCGTGTCAACGTCCTGCAGCTGAACATCGACGTGCGGCGACTGGCAGGATCGTGACCATGGAGGAGCCTCGCCGGGGACGGCTGACGGTCTACCTCGGCGCCGCACCCGGGGTCGGCAAGACCTACGCCATGCTGGGCGAGGCCCGCCGCCGCCACGAGCGCGGCACCGACGTCGTGGTCGGGTACGTCGAGACGCACGGTCGCCGGCACACGGCCGACATGGTCGACGGGCTCGAGGTCGTGCCGCGACGGGAGATCTCCTACCGCGGCAGCACGTTCACCGAGATGGACACCGAGGCGGTCATCGCGCGGAAGCCCCTCGTGGTGTGCGTCGACGAGCTCGCGCACACCAACGTCCCCGGCAGCCGGCACGAGAAGCGGGCCGAGGACGTCGAGCAGATCCGCCGGGCCGGCATCGACGTGATCACCACCGTGAACATCCAGCACCTGGAGTCGCTCAACGACGCGGTCGAGCGGATCACCGGCGTCCGCCAGCGCGAGACGGTGCCGGACGAGGTGGTGCGCACCGCCGACCAGATCCAGCTCGTCGACATGTCCCCGGACGCGCTGCGCCGCCGGATGGCGCACGGCAACATCTACCGGGTCGAGCAGATCGACGCCTCGCTCACGTCGTACTTCCGGGTCGGCAACCTCACCGCGCTGCGCGAGCTCGCCCTGCTGTGGCTGGCCGACCGGGTCGACGACGCGCTCGACGACTACCGGCGCGCGCACCGCATCGACCAGCCCTGGCCCGCCAAGGAGCGGATCGTCGTCGCGGTCACCGGCGGCGCCGAGAGCGAGACGCTGCTGCGCCGGGGCGCCCGGCTCGCGCAGCGCGCCGCCGGCTCCGAGCTGCTGGCCGTGCACGTGATCGCCAGCGACGGCCTGGCCGACCCCGACGAGCGCCGGATCGCCCGGGCGCAGCAACTGGTCGGCTCCCTCGGTGGCACCTTCCACTCGGTCGCCGGGGAGGACGTGCCGCAGGCGGTCGTCGACTTCGCGACCGGCGCGAACGCGTCGATGATCGTCGTCGGCACGTCGCGGCACGGCCGGCTGCGCCGGTTGTTCACGGGCACCACCGGGGAGCGGGTCGCCTCCCTCGCCGGCTCGGTCGACGTCCACCTCGTCACCCACGAGCACGGCGCCGGCACCGGGCGCCCGCGCTGGTACGCCTCGCCGCTGAGCAAGCGGCGTCAGGTCGCGGGACTGGCCCTGTCCGTCGTCCTGCCCCTGGTCCTGACGTTGCTCCTGCACGCGTTCAACGACCCCGACCAGCTCTCGATCGACGTGCTGCTGTTCGTCGCCGTCACCGTGCTGGTCGCGCTGGTCGGCGGCCTCCTGCCCGCGCTGGTCACCGCGCTCGGGGGCTTCGTGCTGCTCAACTGGTTCTTCACCCCACCGGTGCACCGGTTCACGATCGCCGAACCGGCCAACCTCGTGGCCCTGCTGGTGTTCGTCGCGGTCGCCGTGGGGGTCGCCACCGTCGTCGACCGCGCGTCGCGGCGGGCCTCCGACGCCGTCCGGGCGCGCACCGAGGCCGCGACGCTGGGGTCGCTCTCCCGCTCGGTGCTGACCGGCCAGGACACGGCTGAGGCGATCGTCGAGCGGCTGCAGGAGACGTTCGGCCAGCGGGCCGTCTCGCTCCTCGCGCGCGACGCCGCGGGCTGGACCGTCCTGGCGGCCGCCGGCACCGACCCCGCGAGCGTGCCCGACGAGGGCGACACCCGGGTGCAGGTGGACGACGATCACGTGATGGTGCTGAGCGGCGAGCCGCTGCGGGCCAGCGACCGGCGGGTCCTGGAGGGCTTCGCGGTGCAGACCGGCCTGGTCCTGGAGTACCGCCGGCTCCGTGACCGCGACGAGCGCGCTGCGGCGATCGAGCGGGCGGAGGCCACGAGCACCGCCATCCTGCGTGCCGTCTCGCACGACCTGCGGACACCGCTGGCGACGATGCGCGCCGCCGTCGACGGCCTCGTCTCGGGCTCCCTGGAGCCCGCCGACCAGAAGGAGCTCGTCGGGGCGGTCGAGGCGTCCACGGAGCAGCTCGAGCGGCTCATCGACAACCTGCTCGACCTCTCGCGGATCCAGTCCGGGCTGCTGCACCCGGCGCTGGCCGATCGGAGCCTCGAGGAGATCCTGCCGCTGGCCGTCACGGGCCACCCGCCCGGCGTGGTCGCGCTCGAGGTCGAGGAGTCGGTGCCGCTGGTGCACACCGACGCCGGCCTCCTGGAGCGGGTGGTGGCGAACCTGATCGCGAACGCCGTCCGCATGTCGTCCGGGGACCCGGTCCGCGTGCTGGCGCACGTGCTGCCCGCCACCGTCGAGATCCTCGTCGTCGACCGGGGGCCCGGCGTGTCGCCCGCGTTGCGGGAGCGGATGTTCGAGCCGTTCCAGCGCCTCGACGACACCAGTCCGGGTGGCCTCGGGCTGGGCCTGGCCGTCGCCCGCGGGCTCACCGAGGCGATGGGCGGGACCCTCGCCGCGGAGGACACCCCGGGCGGCGGGCTGACGATGGTGCTGTCGATCCCGCGGGCGGCGACGTGAGCAAGGTCCTGGTGGTCGACGACGAGCCTGCCCTGGTCCGGGCCCTCGCCATCAACCTGCGCGCGCACGGCTGGGAGGTCGTCACGGCGGCCGACGGGCGCTCGGCCCTGGAGGCCGCCGCGACCGAGCGCCCGGACGTGGTCGTGCTCGACCTCGGCCTCCCCGACCTGGACGGCACCGAGGTGATCGCCGGCCTGCGCGGCTGGACGAAGGTGCCGATCGTCGTCCTGTCCGCGCGCCAGCACGGGGAGGACAAGGTCGAGGCCCTCGACCTCGGGGCGGACGACTACGTCACGAAGCCGTTCGCGATGAACGAGCTGATGGCCCGGCTGCGCGCCGCCGTCCGGCGCGGTGAGGAGTCGGGGCCGGAGCAGACCGAGGTCGCCGTCGGCGACCTCGTGATCGACCTGGCGCGCAAGCGGGTCTCCCGCGGCGGCAGCGACGTCCGCCTGACGCCGACCGAGTGGTCCTTCCTCGAGCTGCTCGCGCGCAACCTCGGCCGGCTGGTGCCCCGTGAGCAGATCCTGCGCGAGGTGTGGGGCCCGGCGTACGCGCACGAGACCCACTACCTGCGCGTGTACGCCGCCCAGCTGCGCCGGAAGCTCGAGGCCGACCCGGCGCACCCCGTGCACCTGGTCACCAGCCCCGGCCTCGGCTACACGCTCGAGCCGTGAGGACAGCCGCAGCTCAACGCGGGGTCAGCCAGAAGACCGGCAGCTCGCGGTCGGTGCGCTCGGCGTACCTGGCGTAGTTGGGCCAGGTCTCGAGCATGATCGCCCACTTCTCGTCGCGGTCGAGCCCGGTGAGGAGGCGGGCGTCGGCAGCCACGGTGCGCCCCCCGAACGTGACCAGAGGCTCCTCGGCGGCCCGCAGGTTGGCCACCCAGGCGGGCGGATCGGGGGCGCCCCAGTTGGAGCCGGCGACCAGCCAGCCGTCGCCGTGCGGGACGCACAGCAGCGGCGTGGAGCGGAGGATCCCGGTCTTCCGCCCCGGCACCTGGAGCAGGAGCTCCGGCAGCCCGGCGAAGGTCAGGAGCGTCACCCGCCCGCGGGTGACCCGCTGCACGGCCTTGTCCGAGCCGACGATGAGGCCCGAGAACCGGTGCAGCCACGGCTGGGCGCCCAGCCGCACCGCCACCCACCGCATCGGGTTCATGCAGCGGAGCCTAGGGACTAGGCGGGCCGGGCGTGGTCGATCGCCTCGACTTCCTCCGGCGACAGCTGCTGCTCGCAGGTCCAGCCGCTGATGCTCTTCGCGTAGGTACGGGCCTCGCTGCGCCCGTGGATGGAGGTCAGGACGACCCCGTCGCCGCCGTCGTCGAGCAGCGCGACCGACCAGGAGAGGTGGCCGCCCATGTCGCCGAACGCGTCGTACCGCACCACCGCGAGGTGCCGCAGCGCGTCCGTCGCCTCGGCACGCAGCGCCGCGACCTCCTGCCGGAGGCCGTGCACGTCCTCGGGCAGTGCGTCGACCCCCTCGCCCGTGCGCCGGCCGGTGCCGCGGCGGGTCCCCAGCGCGACGGCGAGGGCGACGACGGCGAGGGCGAGAGCGGCGATGTCCACGCGCCGAGCCTAGAGCCGCCCGATCAGCCTGCCGGTCAGGGCGGACAGCGTGTCCACGTCGCCGGTCCCGCCGCGGCGGTCGATGCGCACCGCCGCCATGCCCAGCGCCCGAGCGCCGTCGCAGTACGTCGCCTGGTCGTCCACCAGCACGGCGCGTGCGGCGGGCACGCCGAGCCGGTCGAGCGCGGCCCGGAAGATCTCCGGCTCCGGCTTGGCCGAGCCCACCTCGCAGGACAGCACGAGCTCGTCGACCAGGTCGGTCAGGCCGAGGGCGTCGAGCACGGGCCGGGTGTTCTCGGCGCAGTTGCTGACGAAGGCCGTGCGGACGCCGGCCGCCCGGAGTGCCTCGAGGAACGGCACGGTGTCGTCGTGGAGGACGGCGAGGTCGAGGATCTCCTCCCGGTCCGCGGTCACGAGCCGCTCGACGAAGCCGTCGTCGGGCTCCGCGCCACAGTCGCGGAGCACCCCGGCCAGCGCCTCGGCGAGCGTGGCGCGGCCGTCGGTGACGATCGGGCCCCAGCGCCCGGTGGCCGCGGCGAAGGCCTCGGGGTCGACGCCGGCGCGCTCCGCGAGCCGGGCGCCGTGCTGCAGGTGGTCCACGCTGAGCACGGTCTCGAACACGTCGATCAGGCAGGCGTCGTATCCGGGCACGCCCCCGACCCTACGAGAGCGCGCCGGCGACCTGATCGGCCAGCAGGACGGCCACCCGGCGCTGCTCGCGGGTCGGGTGGGCGACCCGGGACGTCGCCGTGACGAGGAAGTGGCCCAGCTGCCGGTCCCCGCGGCGGACCGGGATCGCGACGTACTCGTCCGTCGGCAGGCCGACCCGGTCGACGTCGACCGGGTTCCCGTTCCGGGTCAGGTCGCCGTCGTGGTCGAGCAGGGCGATCCGCGCGTCGTGGACCGGGCCGTCCACGAACCGTGCGTCGTCGGCCCCGAGCACCTCGCGCACGTGCCGCGCGACGAGCTCGACCAGGGCGGACCCCGGTACGTCGCCCTCGGCCGCCGACCTGGCCGTGTCGACGACACCGGACAGGTAGCCCGACCGGCGGGCGGACCCGGCCTGCTGCCGTCGGCCCCACAGCGCGATCTCGGTGACCGCGAGGCTGATCAGCACCAGGAGCACCGTCGCCTGGAGGTCCTCGCTGTCGTCGATCGTGAAGCGGTGGTAGGGCTCGGTCAGGAAGAAGTCGAACCAGAGGGCGCCCGAGAGCGCTGCGAGGACGCCGGCGACGCGGTCCCCGCTCGCCGCGGCGGCCACGACCCAGAGCACCAGCACCAGCACGGCGGTCGCCGCGGCGACGTCGTCCCGGAAGCCCGCGAGCACCGCGCACGTGACGAGCGGCCCGACGACGGCGGCAGCGCGCGCCGCGCGACGCCACCACGGCGCTGCGGACCACGCGGACCACCGGTCGACCACACCCCCATTCTGGCCCGCCCCGGCGCCGTCTCACCCGGCCTTGACGGGATCCTGACGGGCCGGGACGCGTGCGACCATGGCGCCCGTGACGACCGAGACCCGACGCATCGCCTACCAGGGCGAACCCGGCGCCAACTCCCACCAGGTGTGCAAGGAGCACTACCCCGACTGGGAGGCCGTGCCGTGCGCGTCGTTCGAGGACGTCTTCGCCGCGGTGGAGTCGGGTGACGCGGACCTCGCGATGATCCCGATCGACAACTCGATCGCCGGCCGGGTCGCCGACATCCACCACTTCCTCCCCGACTCGGGGCTGCACATCATCGCCGAGCACTTCCTGCGGATCCGGTTCTGCCTGATGGGCGTCCCTGGCACGACCTTCGACACGATCAGGACCGTGCACAGCCACGTGCACGCGCTCGGCCAGTGCCGCAAGATCATCCGCGAGCACGGCTTCAAGCCGGTGATCTCCGGCGACACCGCCGGCGCCGCCCGGGAGGTCGCGGAGTTCGCCGACCCGAGCCAGGCGGCGATCTCCCCGCCGCTCGCCGCGGAGATCTACGGGCTCGAGATCCTCGCGGAGGACGTCGAGGACGAGGAGCACAACACGACGCGCTTCGTCGTGCTCTCCCCCGAGCTCATCGAGGCACCCGCCGGGAACGGGCCGGTCGTCACCAGCTTCATCTTCAACGTGCGCAACCTCCCCGCCGCGCTCTACAAGGCGCTGGGCGGCTTCGCCACGAACGGCGTGAACATGACCAAGCTGGAGAGCTACATGGTCGGCGGCGAGTTCACCGCCACCCAGTTCCTCGCCGAGGTCGACGGCCACCCCCAGGACGTGGGCGTGCGGAACGCGCTCGAGGAGCTCGCGTTCTTCACCACCGACGTCAAGATCCTCGGCGTCTACCCGGCCGACCCGTTCCGGGCCGAGGTGTCCCGCTAGGAGCCTCCCGGCCCCTCCTCGGCCGCCGCGGCCGTCGAGTAGGTTCGGCGCGTGGACCAGCAGGACCCCCGGATCGCCGACCTCGGCTTCGCCCGCGTCGACGTCGACCGCGCCGCGCGCACCGGCGACCCCGAGGTCGTGTACGGCGCCGGCAAGACGCCCGACCAGGTCGTCGCGATCCTCCGAGCGCTGCACGAGAAGCACCCCGAGCGCGCGGTCCTCGCGACCCGGCTGGCGCCCGAGGCGCTCGACGTGGTCAGCAGGGCGCTGCCCGACGCCGAGATCGACCTCGTCGCCCGGGCCGTGACCCTCGGCCCCCTCCCGACCCCGACCGGCACGGTCGCCGTGGTCGCCGCGGGCACCTCCGACGCCCCGGTCGCGGCGGAGGCGGCCCTCACCGTGGCGGTGCACGGCGCCGGCGTGGACCGCATCGACGACGTCGGCGTCGCCGGCCTGCACCGGCTGCTCGGCGTTCGCGACCGGCTCGACGCGGCCGACTGCCTCGTCGTGGTCGCCGGCATGGAGGGCGCGCTGCCCTCCGTGGTCGGCGGGCTCGTCGGCGTCCCGATGGTGGCCGTGCCGACCAGCGTCGGGTACGGCGCCTCGCTCGGCGGCGTCGCCGCCCTGCTCGCCATGCTCAACTCCTGCGCGCCCGGCATCACGGTCGTGAACATCGACAACGGGTACGGCGCCGGGGTGCACGCCGCCCGGGTCGCCCGTCGTTGCCATCCGCAGAGCGCGCCCCGATGACCGCCATCTGGATCGACGCGTCGGCGGGCGCCAGCGGCGACATGCTGCTCGGCGCCCTGGCCGGGGCCGGGGTGCCGCTGACCGTGATGCAGGCGGCCGTCGACGCCGTCGCGCCCGAGCCGATCGCGCTCCGGGTGGAGGAGGTGCGCCGCAACGGGCTGGCGGCGACCCGCGTGCACGTCGACGTCACCGACTCCTCGGTGCACCGCACCTGGCACCACGTCCGCGAGCTGATCACCCACGGCGCCCTCGACCCGCACGTCCGCGACCTCGCACTCGCCACCTTCGAGCGGCTCGCGGTCGCCGAGGCGACCGTCCACGGGACCACCCCCGACGAGGTGCACTTCCACGAGGTGGGCGCGCTGGACGCGATCGCCGACGTCGTGGGGGTGTGCGCCGGCTTCGCGCACCTCACCGCGACGTCGGTGACCGTCTCGCCGGTCGCGGTCGGGTCCGGCACCGTCCGGACCTCCCACGGCACCCTGCCGGTGCCGCCACCCGCGGTGGCCGAGCTGCTGCGCGGCGCGCCGACCTTCGCGGGACCGGTGCCGATGGAGATGTGCACGCCGACCGGGGCGGCCCTGCTGGCGACCCTGGCGACGGCCTACGGGCCGCAGCCGGCGATGTCCGTCGGCACGATCGGCGTCGGCGCCGGCGGTCGCGACCCCGAGGGCCACGCCAACGTGCTGCGGCTCTTCGCCGGGGACGCAGCGGACTCGGCCAGCGACACCGGCCCGCTCCTGCTGGAGTGCAACGTCGACGACCTCGACCCCCGCGTCTGGCCGGCGGTGATCGCCGCGCTGCTCGAGGCCGGCGCCGCGGACGCCTGGCTGACGCCGATCCTGATGAAGAAGGGCCGCCCGGCCCACACGCTCAGCGCCCTGGTGGACGGCAGCCGCGCGGCCGCCGTACGCGCCGCGATCTTCCGGCAGACCACGACCATCGGGCTGCGCGAGCAGCCGCTGCGCAAGCACGCGCTGGTCCGTGAGATGGTCGGGGTCGAGGTCGGCGGCCACGCGGTGGCCGTCAAGCTGGCCCGCCACGACGGCGTGGTGGTCAACGCGCAGCCCGAGTACGACGACGTCGCCCGGGCCGCGGCCGCCCTCGGCCGCCCCGTGAACGACGTGCTCGCGGAGGCCTCGGCGCTGAGCCGGGCCTTCCTCGCGGCCCCTGGAACAGGAGACTGATGGACCCGGTCGTCATCGGCCTGACCTTCCTCGCCATCTTCGTGGTCGAGCTGCCGGACAAGACCTTCCTCGCGACGCTCGTGCTCGCCACCAAGTACCGGCCGATCCTGGTCTGGATCGGCGTCGGGCTGGCGTTCGCCGTGCAGACGACCGTGGCGGTGCTGCTCGGGCACGCCGTGTCGTTCCTGCCCGACGACCTGGTCAAGGCGATCGCCGGCGCGATCTTCCTGGTCGGCGCGGTGATCCTGGTCCGGGAGGGCCGCAGCCACCAGGCGGCCGACGGTGCGGAGGTCGAGACCAAGGACGTGCACGGCCTCAAGGCGGTGATGGCGTCGTTCCTCGTGCTCTTCGCGGCCGAGTGGGGCGACCTGTCGCAGCTGCTGACGATCTCGCTGGTCGCGAAGTACGAGCAGCCCGTCGCGGTGTTCATCGGCGCCCTCGCGGCGCTGCTCGTCGTGAGCGGCCTGGCCGTGGTGGCCGGGCGCGGCCTGCAGCGGTTCGTCAAGCTGCACGTCCTGCACTACGTCGGCGCCGCGGTCTGCCTGGTGCTGGCCGCCGTCACGGCGTACGAGCTCCTGACCTGACACCCCGAAGCCCTAGGCTGTCCGCCATGGCCATCCACGGCGCCGACAGCGAGGTCGGCACGCTCCAGACCGTCATGCTCCACCGGCCGGGGAACGAGCTGAAGCGGCTCACCCCGCGCAACAACGACCGGCTGCTCTTCGACGGCATCCCGTGGGTGGCGCGCGCCCAGGAGGAGCACGACAGCTTCGCCCAGCAGCTGCGGGACCGCGGGGTCGAGGTGCTGTACCTGACCGACCTGCTCACCGAGACGCTCGAGAGCGACGACGCGCGCAACCACGCGATCACCACCGCGCTCGCCGGGCTGCACCTCGGCGACACGCTGCGGTCCTACCTCGCGCGGTTCCTCCGCGAGGCGTCCCCGGCGGAGCTGACCGGCTACCTCACCGCCGGCATCCGCAACGACGAGGTCCGCGGCGGCTTCGGCATCGTGACCTCGCTGCTGGCGAGCGACGACTTCCTCATCGACCCGCTGCCGAACCTGCTGTTCACCCGCGACTCCAGCGTCTGGGTGCGCGACCGGGTCGCGGTCACCTCGCTGGCGATGCCGGCGCGCACCCGTGAGACGCAGCTGACCGAGCTCATCTACACCGAGCACCCGCGCTTCCGCGGCACCCGCAAGATCTTCGGCTGGCACCACGAGCACGTCGAGGGCGGCGACGTCCTGCTGATGGCGCCGGGCGTGATCGCCGTCGGCGTCGGCGAGCGGACCACCCCGGCCGGCGTCGAGCGCTTCGCCCGGCAGGTCTTCCACGCCGACCTGGCGCACACGGTGCTCGCCGTACCGATCGCCCAGGAGCGCGCGACCATGCACCTCGACACGGTGTGCACGATGGTCGACGTCGACAAGATCGTGATGTACCCCAACGTCGCCGACTCGCTCCAGGCGTACGCCGTCACCCTGGCCGACCGCGCCGAGGACGACCGCGACCTCGTGCTGTCGGTGGCCGACGCCGAGCCGTTCCTCGTCGCCGCCGCGAAGGCGATGGAGATCGACACCCTCCACCAGATCGACACCGGCCTGGACCCCGTGACCGCCGAGCGCGAGCAGTGGGACGACGGCAACAACACCCTCGCGATCGCCCCCCGCGTGGCCGTGGCGTACGAGCGGAACGTCGAGACCAACGAACGCCTCGAGGAGGCCGGCATCGAGGTCGTCCGCATCGCCGGCTCCGAGCTGGGCTCCGGCCGCGGCGGGCCGCGGTGCATGAGCTGCCCGATCTCGCGCGCTCCCCTCCCCGTCGATTGAGATGTGGGGGTAGTCCCTGACGATCGAGCGAGTGGGAGCGCTCCCATTTCACTCGATCGTCAGGGACTACCGCCTCATGCGACCTCCGGGCAGGGCTCGGCGGGGTCGAGGTGGGACTCCGGCCCGGGCACGACCATCGGCCGGGGGCGGAGGAGCACACCGCCGACGACCGCCGCGAACAGGGCCGCGGCCGCGCCGACGGCGAAGGCGAGCTGGAAGCCGCCGTTGAGGGCCGCGAGTGGGGCGGAGCCGGCGGCGGCCAGGGACTCGGTGCGGCCGGCGGAGATGCTGACGAGCACGGCGAGGCCGAGCGCGCCGCCCATCATGAACGACGTGTTCACGACGCCCGAGGCGAGGCCGGACTCGTGCGGCTCGACGTCGCCCATCGCGGCCAGCAGGACCGGGTTGAACGCGATGCCGGCGCCCGCGCCGAGCAGCAGCATCGAGGGCAGCACGTCGGTCACGAAGCTGCCGCCGACGGGCGCGCGGGAGAACAGCGCCAGGCTGACCGCGGCGAGCGAGAGGCCGGCGACCAGCGGCGGGCGGATGCCGAACCGCATGACCAGCCGGTCGGAGACCCGCAGCGAGCAGATCGCCATCACGACGCTGGTGGGGACGAAGGCGAGGCCGACCTCGAGTGCGCCGTACCCCAGCACCTGCTGGAGGTAGAGCGCGGCGAGGAAGAACCACGCGAACATCGCCGCGGCCCACAGGACGCCGACCACCTGCGAGACCACGACGTTGCGGAGGCGGAACAGCCGCAGCGGCACCAGCGGCTCCGCGGTGCGCGACTCCCACAGGACGAACGTCGCGAGCAGCACCGCGCTGCCGGCCAGCAGGACCCAGGTGCTGCTGACGATCCCGTAGACCGAGAGCATCAGCGCGCCGGTCACCAGCACCGCGCCGAGGACGTCGATCCGGGCGCGCCGGGCGACGACCTCGTCGACGGGCAGGACCCGGCGGGCGGCGACCCAGACGCCGGCGCCGATCGGCACGTTCACCAGGAAGATCCAGTGCCACGAGAAGAGCCCGGTGAGCACACCACCGAGCAACACGCCCAGGGCGCCGCCGCCCGACATCACGAACCCGAAGAAGCCCATCGCCCGCGCCCGCTCGCCCGGATCGGAGAACAACCCCATGATCAGGGACAGCGCGACCGCGGACACCGCGGCACCCCCGAGGCCCTGGACGGCGCGGCCGACGACCAGCAGGGACGACGACGGGGCGAGTCCGCACGCGACGGAGGCCGCCGTGAACGACACGACGCCGCCGAGGAAGACGCGCCGGTTGCCCAGCAGGTCGCCGAGGCGGCCGGACAGCAGCAGGAACCCGCCGAACGTCAGCAGGTAGGCGTTGACCACCCAGGCGAGCGCGGACTGGGAGAACCCCAGGTCGGACTGGATGGACGGCAGCGCGACGTTCACGATGCTCGAGTCCAGCACGATCATCAGGTCACCGAGGCACAGCACGTACAGCGCCAGCCAGCGGCTCTTGGTGTCGGTCATCGTCGTCTCCTCGGTGGAAGGTGCGGTCACCTTCTCCACGAACCAGGAACTACGAGATCGACAGACCTGCCGAGACCTCCGTTCTCATCGGTGGTTCCGGGGAGTCTCGACAGGCTCGACCAGCCGCTGCCCGACCAGCGGCCGCACGACCAGCGACTACACGTGGCGGCGGGACTGCACCACGCGGAACCGGGAGGCGACGTACGCGCCGTCGGTGTACGACGCGTTCGCGGCCGGGTTGGCACCGGTGCCGTGGAAGTCGGAGTACGCCGCGGACTGGTTGACGAAGACCCCGCCGAGCAGGTTCTCCGACAGCGCGACGCCGGCGTCGAGCGCCGCGTCGCGCATCTGCTCGACCACCGCGTCGGACGTCGAGTACACCGACGCCGTCATCGCCCCGTGTCGCTGCACGGTGTCGCGGAACAGCGCGATCGACTGGTCGGTGCCATCGGTCTCGATCAGGTACGCCACCGGGCCGAAGCACTCCGACTCGTAGACGTCCGCGTCCTTGGCGGTCAGGCGCAGGATCGTGGGCGTGCGGACGGTCGCGTGCTCGAACGCCGGGTGCGTGACGGTGCGCGAGGCGACCAGCACGTCACCGGCCGCCGAGGCCTCCAGCCGGGACAGCACGCCCTCGTTGACGATGCCGCCGAGCAGCTCCACCGCGCGGGCGTCGTCCCCGAGCAGCCGGTCGAGCGCGGCGCCGATGCCGGCCGCGACCTCCTCGGGGGTCTTCACGCCGTCCTCGGTCGCGACGCCGGCCGCGGGCAGGTAGACGTTCTGCGGCGCGGTGCACATCTGGCCGGAGTACAGCGAGAAGGAGAAGGCGAGGTTCTGGCACATCGCGGCGAAGTCCGAGGTCGAGTCGACGACGACGGTGTTCAC
>DASTXB010000020.1:0-25263 GCA_035765695.1 Nocardioides sp.
GAACCCGGACACCACCGTCGAGTCGGTGCTCGCGTCCCAGATGCTGTGGGACCCGATCCGGTACGACGAGACCTGCCCGTCCTCCGACGGCGCGTGCGCGCTGGTGATCGTGGACGAGGACACCGCGGCCGCGTCGCCGAACCCGGCCTGGATCCACGGCACCGTGATGCGGTCCGAGGCGACCACGGCGGCCGAGCGGGACCAGGTGAACCCGCAGGCGTCGCGCGACGCCGCTGCCGCGCTGTGGAAGCAGGCCGGCATCACCAACCCGATCGAGGAGATCGACGCGGCCGAGATCTACGTGCCGTTCTCGTGGTTCGAGCCGATGTGGCTGGAGTCGCTCGGCTTCGCCGAGGAGAACGGCGGGGGCTGGCGGCTCACCGAGTCCGGCGCCACTGCCATGGACGGGAGGCTCCCGGTCAACTGCTCGGGCGGCGTGCTCTCCTCGAACCCGATCGGCGCCTCCGGCATGCTCCGCTTCGGGGAGGCGGCCCTGCAGGTCCGCGGCGCCGCCGGCGAGCACCAGGTCGACGGCGCCCGCCGGGCGCTCGGCCACGCGTACGGCGGTGGGTCGCAGTTCTTCGCGATGTGGGTCGTGGGGTCGGAGAAGCCCTCGAACTAGTGTCGGGGCATGGCTGAGCTGATCCGCAGCAACGACCTCGCGCTGATCGCCGTCGTCGAGGCGCTGCTGAACGGGGAGGACATCCCCGTGCACGTGGCCGACCGGCACTCGAGCGTCATCGACGGGTCGCTTCGGTTCGTCCAGATGCGGGTGCTGGTCCCGGACGACCGGGCCGACGACGCGCGGGAGCTGATCCGCGAGGCCGACCTCGGCGAGTGGCTGCGGGACTGACCGCGGCGACCCTGGTGCGCGTTCGCCGTCGGCGAACGCTGCCGCTGCGCCCGGGACCGCGGGCGTAGCCTCCGTGCATGGGTGACCTGATCGCGTTCCCGACCCCCGACCGCACCCCCGCACCCGGGCCCGAGCCCGAGCCGCTGTGGCGCGAGGCCGTGGGCCGCGAGCTGCGCGAGGAGCGGCGTACGACGGGCCGCACGCTCGCCGACGTCGCCGGCGACGCGGGCGTGTCGACGCAGTACCTCTCCGAGGTCGAGCGCGGCCTCAAGGAGCCCAGCTCGGAGGTCCTCGGCGCGGTGGCGGGCGCCCTGGGCCTGCGCCTCGTCGACCTGACCACCCGCGTCACCCGGCGGCTCACCCGCATCTCGGGGCCCGTCTGCCTCGCCGCGTAGCCGGACTCCCTGGCCGCCGACCCGCGCCGGCCCCTCACGCCGCGGGAAGCTTCCGGCTGTCGAGGATCCCGTCGGCGACGCCGTACGCCACCGCCTCCTCCGCGGACAGGATCAGGTCGCGGTCGGTGTCCTCGCGCACCTGTTCGACCGACCGGCCCGTGTGGGACGACAGGATCCGCTCCATCTCCGACCGCAGCCGCACGATCTCCTTGGCGTGCAGCGCGAGGTCCGGGAGCGTGCCCTGGCCACCACCGGACGGCTGGTGCAGGACGACCCGGGCGTGCGGCAGGACCATCCGGCCGCCCGGGGCGCCGCTCGCCAGCAGCACCGCCGCGGACGACGCCGCCTGGCCCACGCACGTGGTCCCGATCGGCGAGCGGACGAACTGCATGGTGTCGTAGATCGCCAGCATCGCGGTGACCGCGCCGCCCGGAGAGTTCAGGTACAGGTTGATCGGCGTCTCCGGGCTCTCGGACTCCAGGTGCAGCAGCTGCGCGATCACGACGTTCGCGACGCCGTCGTCGATCTCGGTGCCGACGTAGACGATCCGGTCGGTCAGCAGCCGGCTGTAGATGTCGACGGCGCGCTCGCCGCGCACCGTCTTCTCCACGACGGACGGGATCGTGTACTGGCTCATCGCGCCACCCCGAACGTCGCCGCGGGCCGCGCCGGCGTGACCGACCTGACGTCGGTCAGCACCTCGTCGACGAAGCCGTAGTCCCGCGCCTCCTCGGCGGTGAACCACCGGTCCCGCAGGGAGTCCCGCTCGACCTGCTCGACGGACTGACCGGTGTGCTCCGCGATCAGGCCGAGCAGGACGTTCTTCGTGTGCTCGAGGTTCTCGGCCTGGATCTCGATGTCGATCGCGGTGCCACCGATCCCGGCGGAGCCCTGGTGCATGAGGATCCGCGAGTGCGGCAAGGCGTACCGCTTGCCCGGCGTGCCGGCCGACAGCAGGAACTGGCCCATGCTGGCCGCGAGCCCCATCGCGAGCGTGCTGACGTCGTTGGGGATCAGCCGCATGGTGTCGTAGATGGCGAGCCCGGCGCTCACCGAGCCGCCGGGCGAGTTGATGTAGAGGCTGATGTCGCGGTGCGGGTCCTCGGCCGAGAGCAGCAGCAGCTCGGCGCAGATCGTGTTGGCGATGGCGTCGTCGACCTCCTGGCCGAGGACGATGATCCGTTGGTGGAGGAGGCGGTCGGCTGCGGAGAGTCCGGGAGTCTGGGTCATGCCTCCAGCGTCGGCGGCGGCACGCCGTCGATCCAGCGGATCGGCCCGCAGCAGATCTGCCCTCAGCTGATCTCTGGGACGGGGGACGCCGACGACAGAGCGGAGTCGAGCTGCTCCAGCGTGCTCACCCCGACGATCGGCTTCCAGCCCTTCGCCACCAGCCAGGCGAGCACCAGCTGCGAGGCCGGTACGCCGCGGGCGTCGGCCTCGGCGCGCAGCTGCGCCAGCCGCTGCGTCGTGCCGGGATGGTCGTAGGCCTCCGGGAACGGCCGGTCCGCGCGGTCGTAGCTGCCCTGCACCAGCGGGCTGTAGACCCACAGTTCGAGGTCGGGGTGCTCGTCGAGGTAGTCGACGGTCTCGTCGCTGACGAACCCGAAGCGGTGGTCCTTGCCCGGCACGGACACCCCGGGCCGCGGCTCGACGTACGACGTGGTCAGCTGGAGCGCCGTCCACGGCTCGACCCCGAGCAGGGTGGCGATCGCGCGACCCCGCTCGACCCGCCAGGTCGGGTGGTTCGAGACCCCGAGCCGGCGGACGGCCCCCGACGAGACGAGCGAGCCGAACGCCGACACCGTCTCCTCGAGGTCGGTCGACCGGTCCTCGCCGTGCGCCCAGTACAGGTCGATCACGTCGATCCCCAGGCGCTCCCGGCTGCGCGCCGACTCGCGCTGGATGACCGCCGCGGACAGGCCCTCGACCCCACCGTCGTCGCGCGGCTCGACGCCGACCTTGGTCGCGATCACGAGCTCCTCGCGCAGGCCGGGGTTCGCCGCGAGCCAGCGCCCGATCAGCGCCTCGCTCTGACCTCCGTGGCCGGTCGGCGAGGACCAGAAGGAGTAGCAGTTCGCGGTGTCGAGCGTCCGCCCGCCGGCCTCGACGTACCGGTCGAGAAGGGCGAACGACGTCGCCTCGTCCGTGCGTGTGCCGAAGTACATGGTGCCGAGAACGAGGTCCACGCCACCACCCTAGATAGGGTCGGTGCGTGATCGAGCTCCGCACCCCGACCCAGATCGAGCAGATGCGCCCCGCCGGGCGCTTCGTCGCCGACGTCATCACCGCACTGGCGGAGAAGGCCGACGTGGGGGTGAACCTGCTCGAGCTCGACGCGCTGGCGCACGCGATGATCCGCGACCGCGGCGCCGAGTCCTGTTACATCGACTACCACCCCTCGTTCGGGGCCTCGCCGTTCGGCAAGGTGCTGTGCACCTCCGTCAACGACGCGGTGCTGCACGGGCTCCCCCACGACTACACGCTCCAGGACGGCGACCTGCTCAGCGTCGACTTCGCCGCGAGTGTCGACGGCTGGGTCGCGGACTCCGCGCTCAGCGTCGTCGTCGGTAAGCCGCTTCAGGAGGACCTCGACCTGATCGACGTGACCGGTCGTGCGCTCGACGCCGGCATCGCCCAGGCCCGCCCGGGCAACCGGCTCGGGGACATCTCGGCCGCGATCGGCGACGTCGCCCGGTCCGCCGGCCTGGGCGTCAACCTCCAGTTCGGCGGCCACGGCGTCGGCCGCACGATGCACGGCGAGCCGCACGTGCCCAACGACGGCCGACCCGGCCGTGGCTACAAGCTCAAGCCCGGCCTGGTGATCGCCATCGAGCCGTGGTTCCTCCACACGACCGACGAGATCTACACCGACGCCGACGGCTGGACGCTGCGCAGCAAGGACGGCTCGCGCGGCGCCCACATGGAGCACACCGTGGCCGTCACCGAGGACGGCCCGCTCGTGCTCACCGACCGCGACTGAGCGCCAGCCCCCTCAGGCGTACCTCACCCGGAGGTCCTTGATCCCGTTCACCCACGAGTGGCGCAGGCGGGCGGGCTCCTCCAGCTTGGTGATGTCCGGCGCGTGGTCGGCCAGCGCGTCGAAGATCACCCGGATCTCCTGGCGGGCCAGGTTCGCACCCAGGCAGTAGTGCGCACCGTGGCCGCCGAACCCGAGCTGCGGGTTGGGGTCGCGCAGGATGTTGAAGGTGAAGGGGTCCTCGAAGACGTCCTCGTCGAAGTTGGCGCTCGCGTAGAACAGGGCGGCGCGCTGGCCCTTCTTGATCTCGACGCCGCCGATCTCGACGTCGTCGAGCGCGGTGCGCTGGAACACGCTCACCGGCGTCGCCCAGCGGACCACCTCGTCGACCATCGTGGCCGGCCGGTCGCGCTTCCAGATCTCCCACTGCTCGGGGTTGTCGAGGAAGGCGTTCATGCCGTGCGAGATCGCGTTGCGCGTCGTCTCGTTGCCGGCCACGGTCAGCAGGATCACGAAGTAGCCGAACTCGTCGTCGGTGAGGCCGCGCTCGCCCTTGTGGGCGTTGATCAGCTTGGTGATCAGGTCGTCGCGCGGGTTCGCCTGGCGCTCGGCGGCCAGCATCATCGAGTACCCGAGGATCTCGGCCGCGGCGACGTCGTTGTTGCCGGCGTAGTCGGGGTCCTCGCCGGCGAGCATCTGGTTCGACCAGTCGAACAGCTTGTGGCGGTCCTCCTGCGGGACGCCGATCAGGTCCGCGATCGCCTGCAGCGGTAGCTCGGCGGCCACGTCCTCGACGAAGTTGCCGGTGCCGCGGGCAGCGGCGTCCTTCACGATCTGCGCCGCCCGCTCGACCATCAGGTCCTCGAGCTCACCGATCGAGCGCGGCGTGAAGCCGCGCGAGACGATCTGCCGGGTCTGGGTGTGCTCGGGCGGGTCCTGGTTGATCAGGATGACGCGCTGCAGCTCGATCTGCTCGCGCACCATCTCGGTGGGGAACCGGATGATCGCGCCGTTCTCGTACGTCGACCAGTTCTTGCTGTCCTTGGAGATCGCCGAGACGTCCTCGTGCCGCGTGATCGCGTAGTAGCCGCCCTGCCCCTCGGAGCCGAAGCCGGACGTCCAGGTCGGGTCCTGGTCGACCCACACGACCGGGGCGTGCTGGCGGGCCGAGCGGAACTGGTCGTGCGGGATCGCCCGCTGGTTCACGTCCGGGTCGGTGAAGTCGAATCCCTCGGGCAGGACGGTGGCGGTCACGGGAGCTCCCTCGGCGTCAGTGGAACACGTTCTAGTGAGGCAGGATACATACCGGAGGTACGGAGCGGAAGGTTGTCCAGAGTGAGAACGTGTTCTAGTTTTCTGCCATGGGCACCCCGGTCATCATCGACGCCGTCCGCACCCCCCTCGGCAAGCGCAGGGGCTGGCTCGCCGGGGTCCACCCCGCCGTGCTGCTCGGCTTCGCCCAGTCCCAGGTGCTCGCTCGCGCGGGCATCGACTCCGACCTGGTCGACCAGGTCGTGGGCGGGTGCGTGACCCAGGCCGGTGAGCAGTCCAACGACATGGTCCGCCGCGCCTGGCTGCACGCCGGGCTCGCCCAGCACACCGGCGCCACCGCCATCGACGCCCAGTGCGGCTCCGGCCAGCAGGCGGCGCACCTCGTCCACGACATGGTCGCCGCCGGCACCCTCGACGTCGGGATCGCGTGCGGCGTCGAGTCGATGTCGCGGATCCCCCTGGGCGCGAACGTGCCGCAGGGCATGGGCGACCCGCGGCCGGCCGACTGGACGATCGACCTGCCCAACCAGTTCGAGGCGGCCGACCGGATCGCCCGCAACCGTGGCCTGACCCGCGCCGACCTGGAGGCGTTCGGCCTGGCCTCGCAGCAGAAGGCGCGCGTCGCCGTCGACGAGGGCCGGTTCAAGCGCGAGATCGCGCCGATCCAGGCCCCGGTCCTCGGCGAGGACGGTTCGCCGACCGGCGAGACGCGCCTGGTCGACACCGACCAGGGGCTGCGCGACACCACGCTCGAGGGGCTGGCGGCACTGAAGCCGGTGCTGCCCGACGGGCTGCACACCGCGGGGACGTCCTCGCAGATCAGCGACGGCGCGTCCGCCGTACTCATCATGGACGGGGACAAGGCGCGCGCCCTCGGCCTGACGCCGCGGGCCCGGATCGTCACGCACTGCCTGGTCGGGTCGGACCCGTACTACCACCTCGACGGGCCGATCGAGGCGACGCAGAAGGTGCTCGACCGCAGCGGGATGGGCATCGGGGACTTCGACCTGTTCGAGGTCAACGAGGCGTTCGCGTCCGTGGTCCTCTCGTGGGCCGGTCAGCACCACGTCGACCTGGACAAGGTGAACGTCAACGGCGGCGCCATCGCGCTCGGCCACCCGGTCGGCTCGACCGGCACCCGCCTGATCACGACGGCACTGCACGAGCTCGAGCGCCGCGACGCCACGACCGCCCTCATCTCCATGTGCGCCGGCGGTGCGATGGCGACCGGCACGGTCCTCGAGCGGATCTGACCGACGCGGCTCCTCGAGTTTCGTCGGCCGGCCGACGAAACTCGACCCGGGACGACGAAGCTTCGTCGTCCCGGGTCGGAACTACTCGTCCAGGCCGTTCTCCACAACGCCGAGAACGTCGGGGTGGGGTCCGTGGCTGCCGGGAAGCGTTGGGGGCATGCACCTCCCGTTCGACGAGCACGGCATCCTGCTGCGACGCACGGCAGTCGCGTATGGGATCGAGGATGACTGGCTCCACCGCCTGGTGCGGGAGGGCGCCCTGGTCCGGATGCGCCACGGGGCCTACGTAGATCCGGCGATCTGGCTGCCGGCCACGGCCGCGACGCGGCACGTCCTGCTCGGTCGCGCTGTCATGCAGCAGTACGACGACCGCGTGGCTCTCTCCCACGGCAGCGCGCACGTGCGCCGGGGCGGCCCCGACTGGGGCCTCGATCTCAGCACGGTCAATCTGACCAACCTCGTCGGCCGTGGCGACCGCAAGAAGGCAGGCATCACTCACCATCGCGGGTGGGCGGGGGCGCAGGACGTGACCCGTACCGAGGACCACTGGATCACGGCGCCCGGCCGTACCGCGGCCGAGACCGCCAGCCTGGCGCCGCTGGCCCCGGCCGTGTGCGTGCTGGACTGGACCCTCCACGAGAAGCTGACCACTCCTGCAGAGCTCGAGCGATATGCGCAGCGCATGAGCGACTGGTCGGACTCGCCCTCGCTGCAGCTGGCTGTACCGCGTTGCGACGGACGGTCGGAGTCGGTGGGCGAGAGTCGCGCCAGGCTCGTGTTCGGCGACCACGGGTTCGGTGTCGAGCCGCAGTTCAAGGTCTTCCACCCGTCGGGGCGCCTGGCCGGCAGGGTCGACCTGCTCGTGCGCGAGCTCGAGCTCCTGGTCGAGTTCGACGGCGCGATCAAGTACGGCCGACTGCTCACACCGGGTCAGACGATCGACGACGTCATCCGGGCGGAACGCGCACGCGAGGTCCTGCTCGAGGAGCTCACCGGACTGCGCATGTTCCGGATCGTCTGGGCCGACCTCGACCGGCCCAGGCGGCTGATCGATCGTGCGGTGCACGCCAGCACGGTGCGTCGAGCCGGCTGACGCGGCGCCCGCGCGCACGCCTCACTCACCAGCCCCGGCCTCGGGCCCGGACGACGAAGTACGCGCCGGGACGACGAAGCTTCGTCGTCCCCCCTCGAGTTGCGTCGGCCGGCCGACGAAACTCGCCGCCCGCGATCCGACCCGCGCAGGCGCCGTACCCCGGCTCCGGGGCGGGCGCTGCGGCCAGGAGCTCGCGGAGGGCGGGGCCGACCTCGGCGGCCTCCCAGCGGCGGCCGAGGTCGCGGGCCGGGCCGTGCGCCCACCCGGTCTCGACGGTGATGGTGCTGCCGTCGATCTCGATCACCCGGCCGGTGACGTCGCCGGCGTCCTCGGCGGCCAGCCAGGCCACGATCGGCGAGTTGTCCTCGGGGAGCGCCATGGCCGAGGTGTCGAAGGCGCCCTCGGTCATCCGGGTCCGGGCCACGGGCGCGATCGCGTTGACGGTCACGCCGTACCGGCCCAGCTCCTGGGCGGCGACGAGCGTGAGCCCGGCGATGCCGGCCTTCGCAGCGGAGTACGTCGCCTGGCCGACCGACCCTTGCAGGCCCGCCCCGGACGAGGTGTTGATCACGCGCGCCGCTCGCTGGCGGCCCTCCTTGGACTCTGCACGCCAGTAGGCACCGGCGTGCCGCAGCGGCGCGAAGTGCCCCTTGAGGTGCACGCGGATGACGGCGTCCCACTCCTCCTCGGAGGTGTTCACGAGCATCCGGTCGCGGACGAAGCCGGCGTTGTTGACCAGGATGTCGAGGCCGCCGTACGTCTCGATCGCCTGCTGCACCATCGCGGCCGCCTGCTCGAAGTCGGCGACGTCGGCGGTGTTCACGACCGCGCGTCCGCCGGCCGCCTCGATCTCGGCGACCACCGACTCGGCCGGGGTGTCCCCCGTGCCCTCGCCGGACAGTGACACGCCGTAGTCGTTCACGACCACGGCCGCGCCGTGCCGGGCAAGCTCGAGCGCGTGCGCCCGGCCGATGCCGCGGCCCGCGCCGGTGACGATCGCGGTGCGGCCTGCGAGGAGGTTGCTCATGTGAGTCCCTTCTGGACGATCAGGAAGGCGGGCGGCTCTCCCCCGCCGTGGCAGGCGACAGTGGCGCCCGAGACGTACGACGCGAGGTCGCTCGCCAGGAACGCCACGACGTTCCCGACCTCGTCGGGCCGGGCCATCCGGCCGAGCGGGATCGTCCGCTCGATCGCCGCCACCGAGGCGTCGTCGCCGTAGTGGTCGTCGGTCTGCTCGGTCCGGCACAGCCCGACGTCGAGGGCGTTGACGCGCACCTTCGGCGCCCACTCCATCGCCAGCGACGTGGTCAACGAGTCGAGACCGGCCTTGGCCGCGCCGTACGCCGCGATCGTCGGCGCCGGCCGGTGGGCCGAGACCGAGGAGATGTTGACGATGGCTCCGCCGGTCGCCTGCTGCTGCATGACAGCGTTGGCCGCCTGGGCACAGAGCAGCGGCGCCAGCAGGTTCAGCCCGACGATCTTGTCGTGGAAGCGCGGGGACGCGGTCGCGGCGTCGGCCGCCGGCGCTCCCCCGGCGTTGTTCACCAGGATGTCGAGCCGGTCGAGGGACCCGACGAGCTCCTGCACCGCGTCGGGGTCGCGGACGTCGCACACCCGGTGCTCCGTCCCCGCCACCGGCTCGGCCTCCGATCGCGAGCAGGTCACGACGCCCGCCCCCGCGGCGAGCAGGGCGCGGGTGATGCCGAGCCCGATGCCGCGCGTCCCGCCCGTGACGAGCGCGACGCGTCCGGACAGGTCCACCGCCAGCGTCATGCTGCTACCCTACCAAGCACTTGCTTGGTTTCGTCAGACTCTCCCCACGTGCGAGGACGTCAATGGCCATCACCTCCGAACTCCGCCCGGACGGCATCCGGGTCGTGACCATGGACGCGCCGCCGGTCAACGCCCTCACCGTGCAGGGCTGGTACGACGTCGCCGCCGCTCTCGACGAGGCGAGTCGCGACCTCGACACCAGGGTCGTCGTGCTGCGCGCCGAGGGCCGGGGCTTCAACGCCGGCGTCGACATCAAGGAGATGCAGCACACCAGCGGGTTCGACGCCCTGATCGGCGCGAACAAGGGCTGCTTCGCCGCGTTCAAGGCGGTCTACGAGTGCGCGGTCCCCGTGGTCGCCGCGGTCAACGGCTTCTGCCTCGGTGGCGGCGTGGGGCTGGTGGGGAACGCGGACTGCGTGGTCGCCAGCGACGACGCCTACTTCGGCGTCCCGGAGGTCAAGCAGGGCGCGCTCGGCGCCGCGACCCACATGGCGCGGCTGGTGCCGCAGCACATGATGCGCACCCTCTACTTCACCGCGCGCACGATCAAGGCCGCCGACCTCGTGCCGTTCGGCTCGGTCCTCGAGGTGGTGCCCCGCGACCGGCTCGACGACGCGGCGCTGGCGGTGGCCGGCGAGATCGCCGCCCACGACACCCGGGTGATCCGCGCGGCCAAGGAGTGCCTCAACGGCATCGACCCGATCGACGTGAACCGCAGCTACCGGTTCGAGCAGGGCTTCACGTTCGAGCTCAACCTCGCCGGTGTGAGCGACGAGCTGAGAGACGACTTCGCAGGGACGGAGAAGAGCAAGCGGTGAGCAAGGGACCACGCGACAAGCGGATGACGATCGACGAGGTCGTCGGCGAGCTGAAGGACGGGATGACGATCGGCATCGGCGGCTGGGGCCCCCGCCGCAAGCCGATGGCGCTGGTCCGGGCCATCCTCCGCAGCGACCTGAAGGACCTCACGATCGTCAGCTGGGGCGGCGCCGACGTCGGGCTGCTGGCCCGCGCCGGCAAGATCCGCAGGCTCGTCTACGCGTTCGTCTCCCTCGACTCGATCCCGCTCGAGCCGAACTTCTCCAAGGCCCGCCAGGAGGGGACGATCCCCGAGCTCGTCGAGCTCGACGAGGGGATGTTCCAGACCGGGCTGGAGGCCGCCGCCCAGCGGCTGCCGTTCCTGCCGATGCGGGCCGGCCTCGGCTCCGACGTCCTGGTCAACCAGCCGTGGATCAGGACCGTGACGAGTCCCTACGCCCCGCCCGGTGAGCAGAGGGGCGAGGAGCTGGTCGCCGTCCCGGCGCTGAGGCTCGACGTGGCGCTGGTGCACCTGAACCGGGCCGACCGGCACGGCAACGCGACCTACCTCGGGCCGGACCCCTACTTCGACGACCTCTTCGCGATGGCCGCCGAGCGCTGCTACGTGACCGTCGAGCGGGTCGTCGACACCGCCGGCCTCACCGTCGACGCCCCCGTCCAGCGGCTCCTGCTCAACCGGATGATGGTCAGCGGCGTGGTCGAGACCCCGAACGGCGCGCACTTCACCACCTGCACGCCCGACTACGAGCGCGACGAGCGGTTCCAGCGGGCGTACGCCGCGGCCGCGTCCGGCACCGCCGAGGAGTGGTCGGCCTTCGAGGAGCGGTTCCTGAGCGGCGACGAGGCGGCGTACCAGGCCGCGGTCGCGGCCTTCAGCGAGGAGCAGCAGTGAGCTCGACCGACGACGTGACCCGCGCCGACGTCTGCGCCGCCGCCATCGCGGACGCCTTCAAGGACGACGGGGAGATCTTCGCCAGCCCCATGGGCCTGCTGCCGATGCTCGGCGTCCGGCTGGCGAAGCTGACCAGCAACCCCGACCTGGTGATCTCCGACGGCGAGGCGATGTGGCTCGCGGGCGTGCCCCCGATCCACGCGCGGACGGAGGTGGTCGAGGGCTGGATCCCGTTCCGCAAGGTCTTCGACGTCATCGCGTACGGCAAGCGGCACGTGATGATGGGCGCCACCCAGGTGGACCGGCACGGCAACCAGAACATCTCCGCCATCGGGGACTGGCGGCAGCCGAAGCGGCAGCTCCTCGGCAGCCGGGGCGCCCCCGGCAACACGGTCAACAACCGCACGTCGTACTGGGTGCCGAAGCACTCGGCCCGGGTCTTCGTCGAGCGCGTCGACATCGTCTCCGGCGTCGGCCCGAAGCTCGCGCGGGAGGCCGGTCCCGCCGCCGCCCGCTTCAACGACATCCACCGGATCGTCAGCAACCTGGCGGTCTTCGACGTCGGCGGCCCTGACGACACCGTCCGCCTGCTGAGCACCCATCCCGGGGTGTCCGTCGACGAGGTGCAGGCGGCCACGGGCTTCGAGCTCGGTGTCGAGGGAGAAGTGCCGGAGACCCGCGTGCCCACGACGGAGGAGCTCCTCGTCGTCCGCGAGGTGCTCGACCCGAAGGGCCTGCGGTTCAAGGAGGTCCCGCGTGATTGACCAGCGCCTGCGGACGCCGTTCACCGACCTGGTGGGCGTGCGGCACCCGGTCGTGCAGACCGGCATGGGCTGGGTGTCCGGACCGCGCCTGGTGAGCGGCACCGCGAACGCCGGCGGCCTGGGCATCCTCGCCAGCGCCACGATGACCTTGGAGGAGCTCGAGAGGGCGATCGTCGAGGTCAAGGGCCGCACCGACCAGCCGTTCGGCGTGAACCTCCGCGCCGACGCGGCCGACGCCCCCGCGCGCTGCGAGCTGCTGATCGAGCACGGCGTCAGGGTCGCGTCGTTCGCGCTCGCCCCCAAGCCCGAGCTGATCGCCCGGCTCAAGGAGCACGGCATCGTCGTGATGCCGTCGATCGGCGCGGCCAAGCACGCGGTGAAGGTCGCGTCGTGGGGCGCGGACGCCGTGATGGTGCAGGGTGGCGAGGGCGGCGGCCACACCGGCCCGGTGCCGACCACGCTGCTGCTGCCGACGGTGCTCGACGCCCTCCGGAACGCACAGAGCGACATCCCCGTCGTGGCGGCCGGGGGCTTCTTCGACGGCCGCGGCCTCGCGGCCGCCCTGTCGTACGGCGCCGCCGGGATCGGCATGGGCACGCGCTTCCTGCTGACCAAGGACTCCGCGGTGCCCGACGCGGTCAAGCAGCTCTACCTCGAGCGCGGCCTCACCGACACCGTCGTGACCGCCAAGGTCGACGGCATGCCCCACCGGATGCTGCGCACCGACCTGGTCGAGGAGCTGGAGGAGTCCAGCGCTCTCCGGCGGCTGGGCCCGACGATGCGGCGGACGGTGGAGTTCAAGCGCACCAGCGGGATGTCCTGGCTGGGCCTGGCCAGGGACGGCCGCTCGATGAGGAAGGCGCAGGGCCGCACGCTGGGCCAGATGGCGCTCGCGGCGAACACGCCCACGATGCTCCGGGCGGGCCTGGTCGAGGGCGACACGTCGGCCGGCGTGCTCGCCAGCGGTCAGGTGGTCGGCGTCATCGACGACCTGCCCACGTGCGAGGAGCTCGTCGACCGGGTCGTGACCCGGGCCGCGGACGAGCTCCGCCGGGCGGCGTCCTACGCGCTGCCGGGATCGCCGCCGGACGGCGTACCCGGCACGTAGCCGCGGGGCGGCGCCCACTCACCCGTGGCCCGCAGCCGCTCGTAGATCTCCAGCTCGGGACGGAAGAACTCGTCGAGGCGCGCCCGCATCGTGCGGCTCAGCTCCGGCTCCTTGCGGACCTTCGAGCGGTTGTCGACCTGGACGTCGACCCCACCGCCGACCTTCTCGTCGATCCAGCGCTTCCAGACGTCCGGCTGCTCGAGCGCGAAGAGCCGGTCCACGCCGATGTCGAGGCCGTCGCTCAGGGCGATGAACTTGGCCGGCCGGCCGCGCAGCGTCCCGGGGCGCGGGTCGTTGTCGACGTATCGCCCCACGAACTCCTCGAAGGACACCTCGCCGGTGAACTTGCTCGGGTCGTCCCGCGCCAGCGCCGGCCGCTGCCGGTAGCGCCACCACGACTCGATCCAGGCGACCGGCTCCCGGAACAGCGAGACCAGCTCGTAGTCCTCGCGCCGGTAGCCGCCGTTGTTGAGCACCGGGACCATCAGGGTGTGGAACGACTGGCAGTTCATGTGCTTGAGCCGCGGGTTGATCCGCAGCACGAGCTCGGCGCGACCCTGGAGCGCCTGCACCAGCGAGGTCGACGCGCACTTGGGCATCGAGAGCAGCACGAAGCCGTGGGCGGGAAGCCCGATCATCAGCACCCCTGTCGCAGATCCGGCGGACCTGCGGCAGCCTAACCGTTCGCGCCGAGGGGCCGTTGCCAGGCCAGCGCGCGCCCGATGATCTCGTACCCGAGCACCCGGTTGACGCCGATCATGTGGTCGTTGGACTCGGCGTTCCAGGTGTCGATCGACTCGAGCTGCGGTTGGTCCTCGGCGAGCCAGCGCAGCATCTCGGTCTTGAGCAGGAGGCCGAGCCGGTGCCCGCGGTGCGCGCGCACCACCGACGTGTCGTGCTGGTGGGCGAGGTGCGGGCGCTCGCCCTCGACGACGACCACGGTCTGGCCGGCCAGCTCTCCGGTGCCCCGGTGCCGCGCGAAGACCCGGAGCAGGTGGTCGCCCCTGCCGAGCTGCGCCTGCTCGTACGCCGCCACGCGCTCCGGCGGGAACACCTCGTCCTCGACGTCGAGGTCGTCGGTCGGCGCGTCGTTGATGGCCGCCGTCATCTCGGCGAGGGCGGGCAGCTCGTCGGCCGGGCTCGCGCCGGTCCGGCGCACGAGCTCGTAGTCCGCGGCGTGGGCGAGCGCGTCCTCGTGGAGGCGGTCGAGCTCCTCGCGGTCGACCCTGGCCAGATGCTGGCGGCGGTTGACCTCGACCGTCTTGCACGCGAAGCCGTGCCGCGGCGCCCAGGCGCGCGGCGCCGGCAGGTCCCAGCTGTTGCCGCCGACCGAGGTGCGGTCCTCGACGCGCGCGCGGTCGAGGAGGAAGGCCAGCACCGCGTCCGCGTGGCCGCGACGCCGGTGCTCGGGGTGGACGTCGATGCCGAGCCAGGCGAGGTGCTGGTTGTCGTACGACGTGACCTCGTAGTCCGCCGTGGCCACGTCGACGCCGTCGACCGTGACGAGGAAGGGCACGCGCGGCTCGCCGTCCCAGCCGTAGCGCAGGTCCGCGGCGGTCCGGCCGGCGAGGATCGGGTGGCCCCACGGCTCGTCGGCGGCGCGCACGGCCTCCTTGACGGCCGCGAACCGGCGTACGCCGTCCTCGTCCGACCAGGCGACCTGCGTGATGTCCATGCTCCGAGGATGGACGTCCGCACTGCGGTCCGCACGTCGTTTTCGCGGGACGGCACCCGCCGCCGGGCGTGGGCGGCCGCCTGAGACACTGGGAGCGTGACCGAGCACCGGACCGGCGAGCTCTCGGGGCCGAACAAGAAGAAGCGCCCCCGACACCTGATGGACCCGAACAACCCGCACCGGGAGATCCGGAAGGCGGGCGACTCCGGTCCGATGCACCTCGAGCCGGTGCAGAAGTGGGTGCTCTCCGCGCTGGCGTTCACGACGATCATCCACCTGTCGGCCGGCATCGTGATCGCGTCGCTCTACATCGACGAGGACCGGCCGAGCGCGCGGATCGGCCTCAACGTGATCGCGGCGGCGTTCGGCGTGGTGGCGATCGCGGTGTTCCGCGCGATCCACCAGAAGAGGTTCGCCTCGCCCTGGCTCCTGCTCGGGGTGATCCCCGGCGTGGTCGGTCTCGTCCTCGTGCTGCGCTGACCTGTCGGTCCGCCTAGAGCCGCTCGATGATCGTCACGTTGGCCTGGCCGCCGCCCTCGCACATGGTCTGCAGGCCGTAGCGGCCGCCGGTGCGCTCGAGCTCGTTGAGCAGCGTCGCCATCAGGCGGGTGCCGGTCGCGCCGATCGGGTGGCCGAGCGCGATGCCGCCGCCGTTGACGTTGACCTTCTCGTGCGGCGCGCCGGTCTCGCGCATCCACGCGATCACGACCGACGCGAACGCCTCGTTGCACTCGAACAGGTCGATGTCGTCGACGCGGAGGCCGGTCTTCTCGAAGGCGTGCTGCGTCGCGCGGATCGGGCCCGTGAGCATCCACACCGGGTCGTCGCCGCGCACGGAGAGGTGGTGGATCCGCGCCCGCGGGCTCAGCCCGTGCTCGCGCACGGCAGCCTCGGACGCGATGAGCATCGCCGAGGAGGCATCGCAGATCTGGGACGCGACCGCGGCGGTGATCCGGCCGCCCGGCGCCAGCGGCTCGAGGCCGGCCATCTTCTCCATCGACGTCTCGCGCGGGCACTGGTCGGCGTCGAGGCTCTGCCCGTCCGGCAGCGGCACCGCCACGACCTCGTCGTCGAACCGGCCCTCGGCGATCGCGGTGCGCGCCCGGTCGTGCGAGGCGAGCGCGAACGCTTCCATCTCCACCCGGGAGATGTCCCACTTCTCCGCGATCATCTCCGCGGAGCGGAACTGGCTGACCTCCTGGTCGCCGTACCGCTCCTGCCAGCCCGGCGACTCCGCGAACGGCGTCGAGAAGCCGTACTGCCGACCGACCAGCATCGCCGCCGAGATCGGGATCGCGCTCATGTTCTGCACCCCGCCGGCGACGACGAGGTCCTGCGTCCCGGACATGACGCCCTGCGCCGCGAAGTGCACGGCCTGCTGCGACGACCCGCACTGCCGGTCGATCGTCACGCCCGGGACGTGGTCGGGCAGTCCGGCTACCAGCCACGCCGTACGGGCGACGTCGCCGGCCTGCGAGCCGATCGTGTCGCAGCAGCCCAGGATCACGTCGTCCACCGCGGCCGGGTCGACACCGGTACGGCGTACCAGCGCCGCGATCGTGTGCGCGGCCAGGTCGGCGGAGTGCATGCCGGCGAGCGCCCCGCCGCGCTTGCCGACCGGCGTGCGGACGGCGTCGACGATGTAGGCCTCAGGCACGGTGGATCCCTTCGAGCAGGATGGAGAGGTACTGGCGGGCGATCTCGGTGTGCGTGCGCCTGCCGCCGGGGCGATACCAGGAGACGGCGACCCAGACGGTGTCGCGGATGAACCGGTACGTGAGCTCGACGTCGAGGTCGTCGCGCAGGACGCCGGCGTCGATGCCGTTCTGGAGCAGGGTCAGCCAGACCTGGCGGGACTGCCTGTTCCGGTCGGCGAGGTAGGCGAACCGGTCGAAGGTCAGCAGGTACGCCGCGTCGTTCTGGAAGATCGCGACCTCGTCGTGGTGCTGGTCGATCGCGTCGAACGACACCAGCACGGCCTGTTCGAGCTGCGCGAGGGGGTCGGCGTCGCTGGCGAGGATCTCGTCGTACCGGCCGAAGAGCTCCTCCTGGAACGTCCGCAGGATCTCGTCGACCATCGACTCCTTGGAGTCGAAGTGGTGGTAGAGGCTCCCGGACAGGATGCCCGCGGCGTCCGCGATGTCGCGCACCGTGGTGTTCTTGAAGCCCTTCTCGGCGAACAGCCCGGCGGCGATCGCGAGGAGCTCGTCCCTGCGCTCACGCATGCTGGCTGCTCACGGACACGACCTCGCCGGTCAGGTACGACGCGTAGTCGCTCGCGAGGAACACCATCACGTTGGCGACCTCCCACGGCTCCGCCGCCCGCTTGAACGCCTCGCGGTCCGTCAGCTCCGCGAGCAGCTCGTCGGAGGTGACCTTGGCGAGGAACGGGTGCATGGCCAGGCTCGGCGACACGGCGTTCACACGGATGCCGTGCGGCGCGAGGTCCATCGCCGCGCTCCGGGTCAACGCCATCACGCCGGCCTTCGCCGCGGCGTAGTGCGCCTGTCCCTCCTGCGCCCGCCAGCCGATCACCGAGGCGTTGTTGACGATCACGCCCCGTTTGCCCGCCGCCACCATCCGCCGGCCGGCCGCCCGGACGCAGCGGAACGTGCCGGTCAGCGTGATGTCGAGGACCCGGGACCACTGCTCGTCGGTCATGTCGAGGATGCTCGCCGTGCCACCGAGGCCGGCGTTGTTGATCATCACGTCGGCACCACCGAGCTCGTCGGCCGCGTCGAGGAACGCCGCGACCTGGGCCTCGTCGGTGACGTCGCAGACCAGCTGCCGGACGCGGTCGGCGCCGAACTCCGCGGACAGCGCCTCCTCGGCCTCGGCGAGCCGGCGCTCGTGGGTGTCGCTGAACACCACCGCCCGCGCGCCCTCCTCGAGCACGCGCCGTACGACGGACGCGCCGATGCCGGCGCCCGCGCCGGCGGTCACCGCGACCACCTTCCCGGCCAGCAGGTCGTGTCCCTGGACGTACTCAGGAGTCGTCATCGACCCGCCTCTCTGCTCATGGGGCTCCCCTTCGGTTCGCGGGGCAGGCCGAGCACCCGCTCGGACAGGATGTTGCGCTGCACCTCGTCGCTGCCGCCGTAGATCGTGTCTGCGCGGGAGAACAGGAAGAGCCGCTGCCATCGGTCCAGGTCGTACCCGCCCTCGGACGGCGCGCCCGCGGTCAGGCCGTCGGCACCGAGCACGTCCATGGCGGCCTCGCCCAGCTGCTTGTGCCAGTTGGCCCAGACGAGCTTGAAGATCGAGGGGCCGCCAGGAGCGTCGGAGGAGAGGCCCCGCAGGGCCTGGAACCGCAGCACCTCGAGCTCGACCTTCAGCCGCGCCAGCCGGTCGCGGAGCACCGGGTCGTCGATCGCGCCGTTCCCCTTCGCCAGGTCGACCACGCCCTCGAGCTCGCGGGCGAAGCCGACGACCTGGGCGAGCACCGAGACACCGCGCTCGAAGCTGAGCAGCGCCATCGCGACCTTCCAGCCCTCGCCGGGCTCGCCCACCACCAGGTCGGCCGGCGTGCGGGCGCCGGTGAGGAAGACCTCGTTGAACTCCGACCCGCCGGTCAGCTGCTCGATGGGCCGGATCTCGACGCCCTCCTGGTCGAGCGGCACCAGCAGGAACGACAGCCCGTGGTGGCGCTCACTGCCCGGCTCGGTGCGGCCCCCACCGGTGCGACAGAGCACGAACGCCCACTGGCTGAAGTGCGCGTTCGACGTCCACACCTTCTGGCCGTCGATCACCCACTCGCCGCCGTCCAGCCGCGCCTTCGTCTGCACGTTGGCGAGGTCCGAGCCGGCGTCCGGCTCGGAGTAGCCCTGTGCCCACAGCTCCTCGACCGCGACGATCCTGGGGAGGAAGCGCGCCTTCTGCTCGTCGGTGCCGAACGCCATCAGCGTCGGCCCGAGGAGCTCCTCGCCGAGGTGGTTCACGCGCACCGGCGCGTCCGCGCGGGCGTACTCCTCGTGGAAGATCACCTGCTGGACCAGGCTCAGCCCCCGGCCGCCGTACTCCTCCGGCCAGCCGACGCAGGTCCAGCCGTGCTCGGCGAGCAGCCGGTTCCACGCGAGCCGCTCGTCGTGGGCCTCGTGGTCGCGGCCGGCGCCGCCGAGGCCGCGCAGCGCCGCCCACTCGCCGGTCAGGTGCTCCTCGAGCCAGCCCCGCACCTCGGCGCGGAAGGCCTGGTCCGCGTCGGAGTAGGTCAGGTCCACGGGTGATACCCTACCAAGCACTTGCTTGGTCGGACATGGAGGTGCCATGCAGCGCACGATCCCCGGGGTGCTCCGCGCCGCCGCGGACCGGTTCGGCGACAGGGCGGCGTACGTCGAGGGTGGAGCGCGCACGTCCTTCACCGAGCTGCTGGAGCGGGTGCGGCGGACCGCGGCGGGCTACCGGCGGCGCGGGCTCGAGCCCGGCGGGCGGGTCGTGGTGTGGGCGCCGAACAGCATCGACTGGGTGGTCGCCGCCCTCGCCGTGTCGTACGCCGGCGGCACGCTCGTGCCTGCGAACTCCCGGTACACCGGCCACGAGGTCGCCGACCTCGTCGACCGCGCCGGCGCCGTGCTCGTCGTCGCGGCCGACGGCTTCCTCGGCCGCACGCAGATCGCCGACCTGCGCGCCGCCAGTGAGCTGGCGAGCGTGCGTGAGGTCGTGGACATCGCCGCACTGACGGGAGTGGAGGCCGAGCCCGGCGACATCGACGCGATCGCGGCGGAAGTCTCCCCCGACGACCTGGCCGACATCCTGTTCACCTCGGGCACCACGGGCCGGCCCAAGGGTGCGATGTCCGCGCACCGGCAGACGGTCGGCGTCGCCGAGGCCTGGGGCTCGCTGGGCGGCGTGGACGCCGACGACCGGTACCTCGTCGTCAACCCGTTCTTCCACTCCTTCGGCTACAAGGTCGGCATCGTCACCGGCCTGCTTACCGGCGCGACGCTCTATCCGCTGGCCACCTTCGACCTGGACGAGACGATGCGCCTGATCGAGACCGAGCGGATCACCGTGCTGCCCGGTGCGCCGACGATCTACCAGTCGCTGCTGACTGCGCCCGGCCGCGCCGACCGCGACCTGTCCTCGCTGCGGCTCGCCGTGACCGGCGCCGCCGTCGTGCCCGTGGTGCTCATCGAACGGATGCGGGAGGAGCTGCACATCGACCACGTGGTGACGGCGTTCGGGATGACCGAGGCGGTCGTGGTGACGATGTGCCGGGAGGACGACCCAGCCGAGACCGTGGCGACCACGTGCGGGCGCGCGATCCCCGGCATGGAGATCCGGATCGCGCCCGAGAACGGCGAGCTGCTGGTCCGCGGCGAGTTCGTGATGCTCGGCTACCTCGACGACCCGCAGGCCACCGCCGAGGCCATCGACGAGGACGGTTGGCTGCACACCGGCGACGTCGGCGTGCTCGACGAGGACGGCAACCTCGCGATCACCGACCGGCTCAAGGACATGTACATCTCCGGCGGGTTCAACGTGTACCCCGCCGAGGTCGAGCAGGCGCTCGCGCGCATGGACGGGGTCGCCGACGTCGCCGTGGTCGGCGTCCCGGACGAGCGGATGGGCGAGGTCGGCACGGCGTATGTCGTGGTGACCACAGGCTCGACCGACGAGATCGGGCCCGACGACGTCATCGCCTTCGCCCAGCAGCGGCTCGCGAACTTCAAGGTGCCGCGGTACGTCGAGATCGTCGACGCGCTGCCACGGAACCTGTCCGGCAAGGTGCTGAAGAACCGGCTGAGGGGGTCCTGATGGATCTCGACCTGAGCGAGTCCGAGCTCGCCTTCCGTGACGAGGCGCGTGCCTGGCTCGAGGCCAACGTCCCGAGCGAGCCACTCCCGTCGATGGACACCGCCGAGGGCTTCGTCGCCCACCAGGAGTGGGAGCGGACGCTGGCCGACGCGCGCTGGTCCGTCGTCTCCTGGCCCGAGGAGTACCACGGCCGCGGCGCCTCGCTGGTCGAATGGGTGCTCTTCGAGGAGGAGTACTACCGATCGGGTGCGCCCGGGCGCGTCAGCCAGAACGGCATCTTCCTGCTCTCCCCGATCCTCTTCGAGCACGGCACGCAGGAGCAGCGGGACCGCTTCCTGCCCTCGATGGCCACCGGCGAGCAGATCTGGGCCCAGTGCTGGTCCGAGCCCGAGGCCGGCTCCGACCTCGCCTCACTGCGATCGACGGCCCGTCGGGTCTCGACGACCTCGACCACCGGGCAGAGCGGGTGGATCCTCAACGGCCAGAAGACCTGGTCGTCCCGGGCGGCGTTCGCCCATCGGGGCTTCGGGCTCTTCCGCTCGGACCCGGAAGCGGCGCGGCACCACGGACTCACCTACTTCCTCTTCCCGCTGGACGCCGACGGGATCACGGTGCGCCCGATCGCGCAGCTCGACGGCGAGGCCGGCTTCGCGGAGGTCTTCTTCGAGGACGTGTTCGTGCCCGACGCCGACGTGCTCGGCGCGCCCGGGGACGGCTGGCGGGTCGCGATGTCGACGGCCGGCAACGAGCGCGGGCTCTCGCTGCGCTCCCCCGGTCGCTTCTGCGCCGCCGCCGACCGGCTCGTCGACCTCTATCGGCGACGGGTCCCGACAGGCTCGACCACCGGCGCCGACGCAGACGGCGTGGTGGACGCCTGGATCAAGGCCCAGGCCTACCGGCTCTACACGTGGGGCACCGTCACGAAGCTCCGCGACGGCGGTGACATCGGCGCCGCGGGATCGGTGAACAAGGTGTTCTGGTCGGAGCTGGACGTCGCCCTGCACGAGACCGCGCTCGACCTGCTCGGCCCGGAGGCCGAGGTCGAGTCCCGCTGGCTCGACGGCTACACGTTCGCACTGTCCGGGCCGATCTACGCCGGCACCAACGAGATCCAGCGCAACATCGTGGCCGAGCGGATCCTCGGCCTGCCGCGCGAGCCGAGGGGGGCGAAGTGAGGTTCGAGCTCGACGACGACCAGCGCGACTTCGCGGCAGCGCTCGAGTCCCTCCTGTCCGGCGTCGATCCGGTCGGCGCCGCCCGCGCGTGGGCCGAGCGCGACCACGGTCCCGGCCTGAAGCTCTGGACCCGTCTCGTCGAGCTCGGCCTCCTGTCGCTCGCGACCGACGCCACGCCGGTCGAGGTGTGCCTCGCGTTCGAGGCCCTCGGCCGCCACGCGGTCCCCGGGCCGTGGGTCGAATCCGCGGCGTACCTCCCGCTGGCGCTGGGCCACGAGGTCGAGGGGGTGGCCACGGTCGCGGTGCCGCCGCACGTGCCCTACGCCCTCGACGCCGACGTGGCCGACCACGTGTACGTCGGCTCCTCGCCCACCGCGTCGGTCGGAGCCCGGGTCGGGTCGGTGGATCCGACCCGGCACCTGTTCCGCGTCACGGGTGCGGGCGAGGTGCACACGGAGGCGTTCGACCTGGCGGTCCTGGCGACCGCCGCGCAGCTGCTCGGCGCGGGCGAGCGACTGCTCGCCGACTCGGTGGCCTACGTGAAGCAGCGCAAGCAGTTCGGACGCGAGATCGGGTCCTACCAGGCGATCAAGCACGCCCTGGCGGACGTCCGCATCGCCCTGGACTTCGCCCGCCCGCTGGTGCTCGGCGCCGCGCTCGGCGAGGTCCCGGCCTCCGCGGCCAAGGTGGCGGCCGGCGACGCGGCGTACCGCGCCTCTCGCACCGGTCTGCAGGTCCACGGCGCGATCGGCTACACCCGCGAGCTCGACCTGAGCCTGTGGCTGACCAAGGTCCGCGCGCTGGTCACCGCCTGGGGGACCCCGGCGTACCACCGCGGCCGCGTGCTCGAGGGGCTGCGCCCTCCGACAGGCTCAGGACGGCGCTGATGGAGTTCGCGCTCACCGAGGAGCAGCAGGAGCTCGCCGCCACCGTCCGCTCGCTCCTGGACAGGCGCGGCGACGCCCGCGTCGTGACGTACGACGAGGCGCTGTGGTCGACGCTGTGCGAGCAGATCGGCGTCGCGGCGCTCCACGTCCCGGAGCAGCACGACGGCGTCGGCGCCTCGCTCTTCGAGTCGCTCGTCGTGCTCGAGGAGATCGGCCGGTCGCTGGTGCCCTCACCGCTGCTGTCGTCGCTGGTGGTGTCGGAGGCGCTGCTGGCCGGCGCTGACGACGATGCGCAGGCCCGGTTGCTCCCGCGCATCGCCGCGGGCGAGGTGGCAGCCTTCGTGGACGGCGACGGCCCGGTCCTCGACGGCGACCTCGCCTCGATCGTGGTCGCGGCGACCGACGACGGCCTCGTCGAGGTCACGGATGCCGAGACCGCCTGGGTCCCGACGATGGACCGGACGATCCGGCTCGCCACCGTCACGGGCGGCACCCGGACGCGGATCGGCGACGGACCCGTCGCGCGGGAGCGGGCCCGACTCGTGGGCGCGGTCGGCGCTGCCGCCCTCGCCGCCGGCCTGGCGGCGCGCGCGCTGGAGATGACGGTGGCGTACGCGCGAGACCGGGTGCAGTTCGGCCGGCCCATCGGCTCGTTCCAGGCGCTCAAGCACCGGATGGCCGACATGCTGGTCCTGGCCGAGATGTCCCGCTCGGCGTCCTGGGCGGCGTCGTACGCCGTCGCGCGGCACGCCGACGACGCCGGGCAGCTCGCCCACGTCGCGAAGTCCTACTGCTGCGACGCCCTGGCCACGATCGCCGGCGAGACGATCCAGCTCCACGGCGGCATCGCGATCACCTGGGAGCACGACGCCCACCTGGTCTTCAAGCGCGCGCACGCCCTCGGCCAGCTGTTCGGGACGCCGCGCGAGCACCGCGCACTCGTGACACTCTGAGGGCATGACGCTGGAGCTCCCCCGCCCGGTGCGGATCATCGGCCCGGGCGACCTGGTCGCTGCCGACCCGACGCCCGGCATGGACCGGCAGCGCGCCTTCGAGCTGCCGCTGCTCTGGGCCGGGCAGGTCGAGACGGCCCCCGGCGTGACGTCGGGCTGGCACCACCACGACCGCAACGAGTCCAGCCTGTACGTCGTGCGCGGCGTGCTGCGCTTCGAGTTCGAGGGTCACGAGGGCTACCTCGACGCCGTCGCGGGCGACTTCGTGCACGTGCCGGCGTACACCGTGCACCGCGAGAGCAACCCGTCCGGAGAGCCCTCGCTCGCGGTCATCGCCCGGGTCGGCGGCGGGATCCCGACCGTCAACGTGGAGGCTCCCCGCGGCCGGTGAGCCGAGGGCCGGTGAGTCAAGGGCTGTGGCGGGCCTGTTGACGGCCCGTGGACGACTCGTTACCGATCGCTCTGGACCGATCCGACGAGTTGCGACACAAACCTCGCCAGTCACACGCGCCACACCTACCTTCGTCGCCATGACGACCTTCATCACCAACCCGTCGGACCTCGACCTGCACCTCGAGCCGCTCTTCGACGGCGCCGGCGACCGCCAGGAGCCCGCACCGACCACGGTCGCCAACCCGCGGCGGACGACGTGGACGGGGTACGCCAAGGCGGACCGGGACCGGCTCCCGTCGTACTGAGAGCAACCTCACGCCGGGCCGGCTCGGGACGGCCGCCGCGGGCTCCTAGGGTTGTCCCGTGGACGCGAACGAGACGCACGAGGACGAGAAGACCGAGACCGCCGACGCCACCGCCGACGAGTGGCCGACCTCGACCGCGAACCAGTCCCGCATCCGCATCTGACCCGGTCGCGCCGGGCCGTCGACGTCGCTCAGCGCTCGTCGGTCGTCCGGTACTCCCCGCGGAAGAAGAGCAGCGGGTCCTGCTCGCCGCCGTCGTGACTGATCAGGTCGACGACCCGGCCGATGACGACGTAGTGGTCGCCGGCCTCGTGCACCGCGTGGATCGTGCAGTCCACCTGGGCGAGCGCGCCCTCGAGCATCGGCGAGCCGGTCTGCGGCGACGGCGTCCACTTGACGTCGGCGAACTTGTCCACGCCACGGCTGGCCATGGTGTTCGACAGGTCCGCCTGGTCGGCGGCGAGGAAGTTCACGCAGAACTTCCCCGAGCGCTGGATCAGCGGCCAGGCGCGCGAGGACTTGGCCGGGATGAACGTCACGAGCGGCGGCTCCAGCGAGACGCTGGAGAACGACTGGCAGGTCAGGCCGACCGGCTCGTCGTGCGACGTACCCGTGACGACCGTGACGCCGGAGGCGAAGCGCCCCAGCACGTCCCGGAACCGCCGGGCGGCGGCCACGTGCTCGGGGTCGTCGTGGACCGCGACGTCCTCGCCGGGACGGAACTCGAAGTCCACGTCCTGGTCGCCCAGCCACGAGTTGATCAGCTCCGGGCTCGGCCAGGTGTCACGAGCGTTCGGGTTCATCCCGTCCGGGATCTCGCGGCTGGGGTCCGAGCTCATGGGACCGATCGTCTCACTGGCCGCCGGCGCCGAAGTCGTGGCCCCAGTACGACACCGCCGTCGACTCCCGCGCCACCCACCGG
>DASTXB010000021.1:0-26245 GCA_035765695.1 Nocardioides sp.
GCGACGGCGTGCCCGACCACCGTCGGCCCGTCCCCTGTCGCGACCTCGGCGACCAGGTAGACGATGGTCGGCAGGTTGCCGCGCACACCCTCCTCGACCAGCGCCGGCGACCAGGCGTCGTCGCCCAGGTTGTCCCGCTCGAGCGCGGCGATCGCGGGCACGTCCCCGACGGCCGCCCGGCGGACGGTCACGAGACGCGCTTCGGCGCGTGCGCCGCGTCCGCGTCGGGGCGCCGCAGGTAGAGCGGCTCGGGGTCGCGGAGCTCGGCGCGCTCCTCGGCCACCGCGCGCGCCAGCCACCCGGCGCTCGGCGCGGTGGGACCGGTCCGGTGGGGGAACGCGTCCGGGTACAGCTCGCCGCCCGGGCCGACGACGGGCCGCTCGGTGGCGAGGTCCGCCGGCTTGCCGACCAGGGGGCCCTCCAGGCGAGCGCCCTGCTCGTCGTACGACGCGAGGTAGACCTCCTTGCGCCGCGCGTCCGTGGCGACCACGAACTCCCCCGGCATCCCGGCGTCCGCGGCCTCGACCGCGAGCACGTCGAGCGAGCACACGCCGTACACGGGGATCTCCAGCGCGTAGCCGAGCGTCCGCGCCGTCACCAGGCCGACCCGCAGGCCCGTGAACGGGCCCGGCCCGACGCCGACGGCGATCGCGGTCAGGTCCTGGCGGACCAGGCCCTGCTCGGCCAGCGCCCGCTCGATGAGGGGCGCGAGCTGCTCGGCGTGCTTCATCGGCCGGTCGGCGGTCAGCTCGACGACGACGTCCTCGCCGTCGTGCAGGGCGACGGTGACGAGCGGGGTGGCGGTGTCGAACGCGAGGAGCACGCCGCTGAGGCTAACGCGTCACCGAATCCTGGCTGATTGATGGCTGTGTTGTGGATCCGTCGTGGGCGTCGCGTGGATGTGGCCGCCCTAGTGTTCTTCTCATCGGACAGGTCGAGCGGGGCGTGGGGATCCGCAGGCGCGCTGGGGGGAGCGTCATCGGCCGGTCCGGGAGGCCCGTCCCGCGCGCTCGGTCATGATCGAGAAGGCGGAACGGGCCTCCTCCATGTCCGGCTCAACCCCGGGCCAGCTCCACGACGATGTCGAGGTGGCCCGCGTGCCGGGCGTACTCCGCCAGCACGTGGAAGCAGATCCACTCCAACGTCGGCGGGTCCGCCGCGAACCGCCCACCGGGTGATGCGGTGGCGTCCAGCGGGAAGTCCCGGAGCACCGCGCGGGTCCGCTCCCCGATCGCCCACAGCGCGGCGACGAGCTCCTCGGCGGTCACGTCGTCGGCGACCGCCCAGCGCCCGCCGAGCTCGGCGTCCCAGGGCTCGTCGACCGTCCAGTCGCCCCACGGCTCGTCGACGTGCTCACCGAGGAAGCCCCACACGAACCACCGCTGCTCCATGTGCAGCACGTGGCTGAGCAGCTCGATCGGCGTCCAGCCCGACGCGAGCCGCGTCGTGCGCCGCTCCTCCTCGCTCAGCCCGAGCACGCCGTCGACGATCTCCTGCCGGACCCAGTCGAGGTACGCGGCCCAGCGCGCTGCGCCCGCCGGACCGTGCTTGCCGGGCTCGCCGTCGGCGCGCGCGACGCGGCTGTCCTCGGTCATCGCGACGTCACGTCCCCTCGACCCGGTTGCCGTCCTCGTCCCAGTGCTCGGCGACCTTCTTGCTCGGCTGCACCCGCGGCGGCTCGCCGGGCATCTTCGGGTAGTCCGGCGGGAAGTTCAGCTCGCCGCCGGGCAGCTCCTCCCAGAGCCGGAGCAGCGGCTCGAGCGAGAACGCGTCGTCGTCGATGGTCGCCCAGGGGTCGCCGTCCTGCAGCCGGTCCGGCACGGAGAAGAGGTGGTACTCCCCCGGGTCGGCGATGCCGGCGAGCTCGTCCCAGGTCACCGGCGTGGAGACGGGCGCCCCGGGCAGCGGGCGCAGGGAGTACGCCGAGGCGATGGTGCGGTCGCGGTTGTTCTGGTTGAAGTCGACGAAGATCCGCTCGCCACGCTCCTCCTTCCACCAGTCCACCGTGACGCCCTCGTCGCGGCGGGCCAGCTCGCGGCCGAACCCGATCGCGGCGTGCCGCACGTCGGTGAACTCCCACCGCGGCTCGATCCGCACGTAGATGTGGACCCCACGGTTGCCCGACGTCTTGGGGTAGCCGCGCAGCCCGAGCTCCTCGAGCAGCTCCCTCGCCACCCCGGCGACCCGCACCGCGTCGGTGAACGACGTGCCCGGCTGGGGGTCGAGGTCGATCCGCAGCTCGTCGGGGTGGTCCACGTCCCCGCGCCGCACCGGCCACGGGTGGAAGACCAGCGTGCCCATGTGCGCGCACCACACCGGCACCGCGACCTCGGTGGGGCAGATCTCGTCCGCGGTCCGACCGGAGGGGAAGGTGACCTGCACGGTCTCGACGTACTCAGGCGCTCCGCGGGGGGCCCGCTTCTGGTAGAACGCGTCGGCGTCCCGGTCCGCCGGTCCGGTCGCCAGCTTCATCCCCGGCCGGACGCCCGACGTCCAGCGCTCGAGGGCGGTCGGCCGGTCGCGCAGTGCCCGCATGAGCCCGTCGCCGACACGTGCGAAGTACTCCGCGACCATCAGCTTGGTGACCTCCGGCGTGCGGTCGGTCGCCTCGTAGATCACCCGGTCCGGGCTGGACACCCGGACCACGCGACCGCCGGCCTCGACCTCGGCTGCGGGTGGCTTCGGCATGGGCACGACCCTAGGGCACCGCACCGACGTCGCCGTCCATGTACTCACCTGCACCTTCGTCAGGGCCGGGACCGGGACTTTGTGCCCTGCTGGTGTGCCCCCGGGTGGGCAACGCTGTCCGTACCGCAGCGCCCTGGGTGCGATCTCGTGGCGGGGGAGACCCAGCGGCAGCTGCCGGGGGAGGGCCTGAGGAGGTTCGGGGATGGAGATTGTCGATCTCGTCGACCGGTCGGCGGAGGCCGCGCTGAACCGGGCGGCACACCTGCGTGCGCAGCTGCGCGCCGCGGAGGAGCATGATCCGGCGGTCCGGGGGTGCTGCGCCGAGGCGCACCGGCTGGTCGGGGACATCGTGTCGCTCCGCAACGCCGCCGAGCTGCTCAAGCAGCAGCTCGCGGAGACGGGTCCTCCACCGACCCCGCGCCTGGAACGGACCACCGTCCCGGACGCCTCATGACCTTCTGCCCTGAAGGACGGCGCCGCCGACGGGGGACGATGGGGTCCTCGGCGAGGGGCGACGACGGAGTGCCGGACGGCTGCTCGGTCCAGCAGGACCGACACCAGCCGGTCCTCCGGTGACCCCCGACACCGAGGACCCCGCCCCGGACGCTCAGGCGTCCGGGGATGTGGGGTCTTCCGGGAGACGGCGCCGGGGCGTGATCAGAGCAGCGAGTTCGGCTGGAATGTCGGCCGCCTGTCCTCGTCGTACGCCGTGGGCCGGACGAACTCGAACCCGGCGGTGGTCACCAGCTCCGTCTCGGGGCGGCCACCGAGCGACGCCGCGCAGTCGACGTGCATCGGCGGCAGGTGGAACGCGTTGCGCCCGACCTCCTGCGGCGTGCCGCGGAACGCGATCGGACGGCCCAGGGACTCCCCGCACACCCCGCAGATCCGGCTCAGCGCGCACTGCGTGACCCACTTCTTGGTCATCAGGCGCTCGGTCAGGAGGCGCTGCGCATCCATCCACCCAGCTCCTTCCGGCGCGGCGGCCGCTCGGCGTCGGTCTTGCGCTTGCGCGAACGCTCCGGGGACGGCGGCTCGGGCTGGTCGCTCGAGGTCATCCCGTTGGGCAGCGACAGCTTGATGATCGTGCGCAGCGCCTGGCCGTACTGCCGGTACAGCGGACCGGTCGTGTACGGAAGGTCGTACTTCTCGCACAGCTCGCGCACGCGCACCGAGATCTCGGCGTACCGGTTGCTCGGCAGGTCCGGGAACAGGTGGTGCTCGATCTGGAACCCGAGGTTGCCGCTGAGGATGTGCAGCAGCGGGCCGCCGTTGAAGTTCGCGGCACCGAGGATCTGCCGCAGGTACCACTCGGAGCGGGTCTCGTCCTCGATCTCCTCCTCGGTGAAGTGCATCGCGCCGTCGGGGAAGTGCCCGCAGAAGATGATCACGTAGGACCACAGGTTCCGCGTCAGGTTGGCGGCCATGTTCGCGGTCAGCGTCGTCTTCCAGTTCTTCCCCGACAGCGCCGGGTAGACGACGTAGTCCTTGATGACCTGGTTGCGGCCCTTGCGGAAGATCTGGCGCAGCTGGCGCTTCATCTCCTGGGGGTCCTTCTCGCCCTTGCGGATCCGCTCGATGTCGAGGTCGTGCAACGCGACGCCCCACTGGAACAGGGTCGCCAGCAGCGCGTTGTAGACGGGCTGTCCGAGGTGGTACGGCGTCCACCGCTGCTCGCGCGCCATCCGGAGCACGCCGTACCCGATGTCGTTGTCGTAGCCGAGCACGTTGGTGAACTGGTGGTGCACGTAGTTGTGGCTGTGCTTCCACTGCTCGGCCGGCTGCGCGGTGTCCCACTCCCAGTTGGAGGAGTGGATCTCCGGGTCGTTCATCCAGTCCCACTGGCCGTGCATGACGTTGTGGCCGATCTCCATGTTCTCGAGGATCTTCGCCAGCGCCAGCATGGCGGCACCGGCGGCCCAGGCCGGCTTCCTCCCCCGGTTCGACGCAGCCGAGGCGAACAGCGCGACCCGGCCGGCCGCGGCCAGCGACCGCTGCACGGTGATCAGCCGGTTGATGTACGCCGCGTCCTCGGCGCCCCGCGACTCCTCGATCTCCGCGCGGATGGCGTCGAGCTCGCGGCCGATCTGCTCCACCTCCTCGTCGGTGAGGTGGGTGTACTCCTGGACGTCCGAGATGGCCATGTCTCTCCTCCGTTGGTCGAGCCTGTCGAGACCCGTTCAGATGTCGAGCGTGCAGTTGCCCACCGCGGCGGTGACGCAGGTCTGCACCTGCTCGTTGGGCTGGTCGAACTCCTCGCCGTTGCGCAGGTCGCGGACCCGGCCCTCGACGAGGGTGAGCGTGCAGGTGTGGCAGATGCCCATCCGGCAGCCGTACGGCATGCCGACGCCGGCCTCCTCCCCCGCCTCGAGGACGGTGGTGGCGCCGTCGACCTCGATCGTCTTGCCCGAGGTGCGGAACGTGATGGTGCCGCCCTCCCCGCCGTCGCCGCCGAGCTCGAGCGAGAACCGCTCGAGGTGCAGCCGGTCCTCGAGGCCCGCCCGTTCGAAGTGCTCGGTGATCGCGTCCAGCATCGGCCCGGGGCCGCAGGCCCAGGTCTCCCGCTCGCGCCAGTCGGGGCAGATCCGGTCGAGGTCGGCGAGGTCGAGCATCCCCTCGAGGTCGGTGTGCAGCCGGTGGATCGTCAGGCCGTCGTACTTCTCCTCGAGCCGGTCGAGCTCGGACCGGAAGATCATCCGCTCCGGTGTCGGCGAGGAGTAGTGCATGACCACGTCAGGCATCGAGCCACGCCGGTCCATCGTGCGCAGCATCGCCATCACCGGCGTCACGCCGCTGCCACCGACGAGGAACAGCATCTTCGTGGGCGGCGGCTCGGGCAGCACGAAGTCGCCCTCGGGCCGCGCCAGCCGCACGATGGTGCCCGGCTCGAGGCCGTTGACCAGGTGGCTGGACAGCTTGCCCTCGGGCATCGCCCGCACCGTGATGGTGATCGTGCGCCCGTCCCGGCGCGGTGGCGAGCTCACCGAGTACGAGCGCCACTGGAAGCGCCCCTCGACCTGCACGCCGATCCCGACGTACTGCCCGGGGCGGTGGTCGTAGCGCCAGCCCCAGCCGGGGCGGATGACCAGCGTCGCCGCGTCCTCGGTCTCCGGCCGGACCTCCTCGATCCGGCCGCGCAGCTCCCGCTCGCTCCACAGCGGGTTGAGCAGGCGGAGGTAGTCGTCGGGGTGCAGCGGTGTCGTCAGCTTCGCACCGGCGGTGCGGAGCCGGGTCCACGGGATGGTGGCGGCCATGTCTTGTGAGTGAACACATGTTCTCCCACCGAGTCAACGCCCCCAGGGGTGACCTTTCCCGCTCCCACTAGGATCGAGGCATGGCCTACGACGTGGAGAAGACCGACGAGCAGTGGCGCGAGGAGCTCTCGGCCGAGGAGTACGCCGTCCTCCGACAGGCCGGCACCGAGCGCGCGTTCACCGGCGAGTACACCGACACCGAGACCACCGGCATCTACCGCTGCAAGGCGTGCCAGGCCAAGCTCTTCGAGTCGGACACCAAGTTCCACTCCGGCTGCGGCTGGCCGTCGTTCTACCAGCCCATCAGCGACACCATCGAGTACCTCGAGGACAACTCCCACGGGATGAAGCGGGTCGAGGTCCGCTGCGCGAGCTGCGGCTCGCACCTGGGCCACGTCTTCCCCGACGGGTACGGCACGCCCACCGGCGACCGCTACTGCATCAACTCGATCAGCCTCACGCTCGAGCCGGCCGACCAGCAGTAGTCAGCCCGCGAACCACCCCGACGGGCTGAGCTCGGTGCCCATCCGCGGGACGTACTGGTCGAAGTAGATCCGGGCGATCAGCTCGCGGCGGGACCGGACGTCGGCCTTCTCGAACACCGACTTCAGGTGGTCCTGGACGGTGTACGCCGACAGGTGCAGCGTCGCCGCGATCTCCTTGGTGTCCACCCCCTGGAGCACGAGCTGGGTCACGTCCCGCTCGCGGGGCGTCAGGTCGAAGGCGGCCACGACCAGCGCCACGATCTCGGGCGGTCGCGCCTCCTCGATGGTCACGACGACCTCGCCGGCCCGGTCGCCGAGGCCGGTGAGCGGGGAGGCGTGCAGCACCAGCCACATCCCGTCGGCGGCCCGCAGGCGGGCCCGCGGCGGCGTCGCCGTCTCGCCGCGGGCGTAGCGCCGAGCGGCACCCACGAGCGCCGAGACCGGGCTCATCGGGTCGGCGGCACCGGCACCGTGGGGCAGCCGCGCGATGCGCTGCTCGGCGCCGGCGCTCATCTGGACGATCCGGTCGTCGGCGTCGACGATCACCACCGCCGGACCCATGGGCTCCATCGCCGGCGCCGCGACCGCGAGCCGGGTCAGCATGCCCGCGCGGACGCCCCGGGCGAACTGCGTGCTCAGCGAGGCCAGGAACTCGATGTCGCCGGTGGCGAACGGCGCGTCGTCGGGACCCCGGAAGAGCGCCATCGCGCCCCACGCCTGCCCGCTGTCCCGGAAGACCAGGCGGGCCTCGTCACCGAAGCCGAAGTTCGGGCGCATGAAGGTGTCCATCCGCGTCGAGCGGCCGATCTCCCCGTCGTACACCAGGTGCACGCCGGCCGCGGGGACCGGCGCGACGGCGAGCTCGGTGAAGGCGGTGGGCTCGATGCCGCCGTACTCCACCAGGCCGAACTCGTGGTCGTGGCTGTTGACCTCGCACAGGTGGCCGTACTTCCGCGCGCTGGTGAGCATGTGGGTGCCCGGGTCGTGCGTGGCCAGGCAGGCCGCCACCCAGGGCACCGCGCGGCCCACGGACTCCGTCGCCTCGGCCAGGAACGCCTCGAGGTCGAGCCCGGCGCGCGCGAGCACCTCCACGTCACCGCGGACCCGCTCGGCCGTCAGTCCTGTCGCCACGACACCAGATCCTCCCGGGCCGGAGCGGCCGGGCCCATCCCACAAATGTGGGTGGTCCAGTCCACCCATCGCGAGCGGGGGCGAAAGCCCCCCATCCTCGGGATGGCGGAGCAGGGTTCGCGGCGGAAGGGTTCTCGTCATGACGACCATCCCCGAGCACGCTCCGGTCGACGACCTCGGCCGGCTCCTGCACGCGGAGGACTACCCGGCGCAGCTCGCGCTCGCCCTCGCCCGGCTCGAGGCCACCCTGGCGCGGGTCGGCCGGAGCCCGCGCGACGTCGCCGAGCTGCGCGTCTCGACCACGGACCCGCGGGCGTTCTCGGCCGCCCGCGACGTCCTCGACGAGCGGCTCGTCGACGTGCACGCGCATCCCGTCACCACGGTCGTCGAGGTCGCCGAGCTGCCCCCTCCCGGGACGCTCGTCGCCCTCGGCGCCACCCTCACGACCCCCACCCCGAAGGAAGAGCTCGCATGACCACCACCCCCCTGCCCCCCGCCGACGGCCTGCGCGGCCTGTGCGGCGGCCGCGTCCACCTCCCGGGCGACCCGGGGTACGACGCCGCGCGCACCCCCTGGAACCTGGCCGTCGACCAGCGTCCCGCCGCGGTCGCCGTCCCGCACTCCGCCGACGAGGTGGCCGAGGTCGTCCGCGCGGCGGTCGGCGCGGGTCTCCGCGTCGCGCCGCAGAGCTCCGGCCACGGCGCCGGCCCGCTCGGGGAGCGCGCCCTCGACGACGTCGTGCTGGTCCGGGTGCACGAGCTCACCGGCGTGACCGTCGACCCCGTGGCCCGCACGGCCCGCGTGCTGGGCGGCACGCTCTGGCAGGAGGTCGTGACCGCCGCCGCGGCGCACGGGCTCACCGCGATGCACGGCAGCTCCCCGGACGTGTCGGTAGCCGGCTACGTGCTCGGCGGCGGCCTGTCGTTCTACGGGCGCCGGCACGGGCTGGCCGCGAACAGCCTGCGCGCTGTCGAGCTGGTCACCGCCGACGGGTCACTGGTCCGCGCGAGCGCCGAGGAGAACCCGGAGCTGTTCTGGGCCGTCCGCGGTGGTGGCGGCAACTTCGGGGTCGCCGTGGCGTTCGAGCTCGACCTGCTGCCGTACGCCGACGTGTACGCCGGCATGCTGCTCTGGGACCGCGAGCGGGCACCCGAGGTGGTCCGCGCCTGGGCCACCTGGACCCGCGACCTCCCGGAGTCGGTGACGACGTCGCTGCGCGTGATGAGCTTCCCGCCGCTGCCGGACCTCCCGCCGTTCCTCAGCGGCCGCCAGATCGTCGTGATCGACGGCGCGGTGCTCGAGGAGGACGACCGGGCGGCCGAGCTGCTCGCGCCGCTGCGCGCCCTCGCCCCCGAGATGGACACGTTCGGCCGGATCCCCGCGGCCGGCCTGACCACCGTGCACATGGACCCGCCCACGCCGGTGCCCGCCGTCAGCGACCACACGGTCCTCGCGGACCTGCCCGAGGAGGCCGTCGCGGCGTACCTCGGCGAGATCGGTCCCGGCACGACCACGGCGCTGCTGTTCGGGGAGCTCCGCCACCTCGGTGGCGCCTTCGGCCGTCCGCACCCCGACGGGGGCGCGGCCTCGCACCTGGACGGCGCCTACGCGCTGTTCGCGGTCGCGATGGCGCCGTTCCCCGAGGCCGCCGCGCAGGGACGGGCCGACGCGCTCGCCCTGTGCGCGGCGCTGGAGCCGTGGAGCACGGGCACCCGGGTGCTGAACTTCACCGAGGGCGTCGCGGACGCGTCGACGATGTACGGCGACCGCCTCGACCGGCTGCGGGCGGCCCGCGCCGCGGCCGACCCGGGCGGCGTGTTCGTGGGTCACCACGCGGTGGAGTGAGTCACTCCCTCGTGCTCGGTCCGGTCCCAGCCCGCCGGCGCCGGTGCGGTCCTCATGCCGGTACGACGGGCGCGGGGCGGCCGTGGTCCCCCGGCAGGCGTCCTACGGCAGCCGGTCGACGAGGTCGGCGACGTTGACGCGGGCGCCGGTGTAGAACGGCACCTCCTCGCGCACGTGCCGACGGGTCTCCGAGCCGCGCAGGTGGCGCATCAGGTCGACGATCCGGGACAGGTCGTCGGCCTCGAAGGCCAGCAGCCACTCGTAGTCGCCGAGCGCGAAGCTCGAGACCGTGTTGGCCCGCACGTCCGGGTAGTCCCGCGCCATCCGGCCGTGCTCGGCGAGCAGCCGGCGCCGCTCGCCGTCCTCGAGGAGGTACCACTCGTAGGAGCGCACGAAGGGGTAGACGCACACGTGGTCCTTGACCTCCTCGTCGGCGAGGAAGGCGGGGACGTGGCTCTTGTTGAACTCCGCCGGCCGGTGCAGCGCCATCTGCGACCACACCGGCTCGAGGCGGTAGCCGAAGGTCGTGCGGCGGAAGCGGTTGTACGCGTCCTGGAGCTCCTCGGACGTGGCGGCGTGCCACCAGACCATCAGGTCGGCGTCGGCGCGCAGGCCGGACACGTCGTAGACGCCGCGGACGATCACGTCGGCCCCGGCGAGCTCGGCGAACAGCTTCTCCACCTCGGCGCCCTCGGCCGCGCGGTCCGCCCCGGCGTCCGGGGGACCGAGCGGGTCGGCGAGGGCGAAGACCGACCACATCGTGTAGCGGACGGTGTCGTTGATCTCGCGCGTCTTCTGGGCCTTGCTCATGGGTCCATTGTCGCTCCGCGCTCAATCCCGCCCGTAGCCGGCCTCCCGTGCCTTGATGATGGCCTCGGCGCGGCCGGCGGCGTGCAGCTTGGCGTAGATGCCGGACACCGCGTTGCGCACGGTCTTGTTGGACACGTAGAGCTCGGCGGCGATCGCGTCGTTCGACCGGCCGGCCGCCAGCAGCCGGAGCACGTCGCGCTCGCGGTCGGTGAGCTCGGGGAACGGCTCCTCCGCCTTCGGCGCCGCGCCGGTGAAGTACGCCGCGACCCGCCCGGCCAGGCTCGCGCCGAACACCATGCCGCCGGTCGCCGCCGCTCGGATCGCGGTCTCCACCTCGTCGGCCCCCGAGCCCTTGAGCAGGTAGCCGCTCGCCCCCGCGCGCATCGCGCTCAGCACGGTCTCGTCGTCCTCGTTCATCGTGAGCATCACGACCCGCACGTCCGGCCGGCGGCCGGTGATCATCCGGGTCGCCTCGATGCCGTCCAGCCGGGGCATCTGGATGTCCATGACCACCACGTCGGGGTCGGTCTCGCCGACCACGTGCACGGCGTCGCGGCCGTCCGCGGCGGTGCCGACCACCTCGATGCCGTCCAGGGCGCCGAGCAGGCTGGACAGCCCCTCGCGGACGATCTGGTGGTCGTCGACGACCACGACCGTGATGCTCGCCTTGATGCTCATCGGGCACTCCTCAGGGGCAGCCAGGCGCGCACGACCGTGCCGCCGCTCGGGGGACAGGTGACCTCGCTGCGGCCGCCGAGCTCCGCGGCGCGCTCCCGCAGCCCGACCAGCCCGACGCCGGCCTGCACGTCGGCGGGGACGCCGGTGCCGTCGTCGGCGACCTCGACCAGCAGCGCGCTGTCGACGACGTCGAGCCGCACCGTGCAGGTCGTGGCCCGCGCGTGCCGGGCGACGTTGGTCATCGCCTCGCCGGCGATGCGGTACGCCGCCACCTCGACCGCCGCGGGCAGGCTGCCGAGGTCGCCGGCGACGACGGTCGCGGGTGGGGAGAGCTGCTCGGCCTGCTGGCGCAGCGCGCCGACCAGGCCGCGGTCGTCCAGCGCGGGGGGCCGCAGGTCGTGGACCAGGCGGCGGACGTCGGCGACCACCTCCTGCACCTGGCTGCTGGTGTGGCCGATCTGCTCCTTCGCCGCGCCGGGGTCCCGGTCGACCAGCAGTCGCGCCGACTCGAGCTGGAACACCATGCCGCTCAGCGCCGGGCCGAGCCCGTCGTGCAGGTCGCGTCGGATCCGCCGCCGCTCCTCCTCGCGCGCGGTGACCAGCCGCTCGCGGCTGTCCTGGAGCTCCTCGGCGAGCCGGCTGGTGCGCGCCGCCGTCGCGGCCTGGCGGACCAGGTCGCCGAGCAGCTCCTCGTCGCGGCGGGACAGCCGGCTGCGCAGGCCGCGCGCGGGCAGCACCAGCCGGCCGACCTCGGTGTCGCGGTAGGAGATGGGGAGGCTGCGGGTGTCGGCCGGGCGCTCGCCGTACGTCGCGACCAGGCGCTCGCCGCCGCTGCGGTCCACCTCGACGCTCACGAAGCCCACCCCGAAGGCGTCGGCCACCGCGCCGGCGACCGCGGCGAGCTGCTCCGGGCCCTCGTCGGTGGTCTCGAGGGTGGAGGCCAGGCCGGAGACGGCGTCGTACGGCGTCGCGCGCTCGCCGAGCACGAGCCGGCGGACCCAGCGCGCGAGCCGCTGGCGCAGCGGGCCGTAGAGCAGGACGGTGGTGAGCAGCACCACCATGACGACCTGCGACTGGGCCATCTGGTCGTCCAGCAGCAGCGCCAGCAACGCGACGACCCCGAAGTCGATCGCGACCAGGGCGAGGGCGAGCACGGAGAGCAGCAGGGTGCGGCCGAGCAGGTCCTCGATCGAGACCACCGCCGGGTTGACGACCGCGACGGTCATCGCGACCGGCACCAGCGTGATGCAGAGGAAGAAGACGACGTCGGTCAGCACGCCGGGATCGAGCAGCAGCGTGAGCACGATGATCGTCGCGGTGACCAGCGCCCCCCAGAGCAGCCAGCGCATCTGGTCGCGCTCGGCGCCCCTCGCCCGGCGGTAGCGGTGCACGACGACACCGACCGGCACGATCACGCCGATCACGGTGAGCGCCTGGAGGGAGTTCACGAGCACGTCGGCGACGCTCTCGAGCGGCCAGATCGTCGTGGGGTCGAGGTCGACGCCGGGCGGGAGGTTCGCGCCGTCCTCGTCGTACGGGGCGACCATGACCGCGACCGGGCTGAGCACCAGCACGCCCATGCAGGTCCAGCTGGCGGCGCCCCAGCCACCGCGGAGGAACCGGCCCTCGGGGAACAGCAGCGGCAGCACCACGATCGTGGCCGGCAGCAGGGCGGTGAACCGGACGAGGAACCAGACCGCGGCCGTCATGCCCGGCAGGGCGTGGTCGGTGACCACCCCGAGCCGGACGTAGGCCTCCGAGAGGCCGTCCAGCGCCCAGAACAGGCCGGTGCCGCCGAGGGTCCAGCCGATCACGGCGTGGCCGGGGTGGCGCAGCACGACGGTGGAGAGGATGCCGAGGGCGAGGCCGACGAGGCCGGTACCGATGCCGCGCCCGACCTCGATGTCCTCGCCGAACCACCACAGCACCGGCTCGCCGGACGACTGCAGCCAGAGCAGGCCGACTCCGACCACGCAGGCGAGGCAGAGGGCGGGAAGGACGGCAGCGACCGGCCAGGAGACCGGTCGCTGCTGATCCTTCACGCGCACATCATTCACTGCTGGGCACGGTCTCCGAAGCAGAAACCCGCGGCCGTCACGATCAGCCACAGCGGACCGAACATGCCGGCGATGTACTGCAGCGGCGAGATGCCGGCGATCAGGGTGAGGCCGCCGAGGACCAGGCCGACGACGCCGATCCAGCGCGGGACGGCGCCCGCGCGGCTGGCAGCGAACAGCGCGAGGCCCGCGAGGCCCGCGAGCACCCAGCACCACGGGACGGTGCCGATCCAGTGGTTGTACATCACGGCGTTGGTCGGGTCGATCACGGCCTCGTCCTCGCCGAGGCCCATCATGAACTCGGTGTCGAGGCCGCTGCCGATCACGGAGACGACGGCGGTGCCGACCAGGCCGGCGAACGCCACCAGCGGGGCGAGAGCGTCCGGTCCGGTGGTCCGGCGCAGGCGCTGGAAGAGGCCGGCGGCGAAGACCACAATCAGGACGGCGCCCACGACGGTGACCGAGTGGAACACGAACATCGGGCCGGTCTGGTCGGCGAGCTTGTCGGCGATCGCCGGGGTGTTGCCGACCAGGTCCTTGTCGTAGACGGCGTTGACCATGCCGGAGGTCATGATCGTGCCGACACCGGCGAGGCCGGCGCCGAGGCCGGCGTACGCCCAGCGGCGCGACGCGCGGGTGGTGGGGACGGGGGTGACGTCCGAGCGGACGGGATTCTGGGTGGTGGTGTAGATCGTCATGCCCCGACGTTCTCGGGCCTGCTGTCCCGCGGGACAGGGACAACGGGGCAGACTGCGTTCCGATGACGTCCCCCACCCGGATCGCGATGTGGTCAGGCCCGCGGAACCTGTCCACGGCGATGATGCGCAGCTTCGAGAACCGCGCGGACTGCTCCGTGGTCGACGAGCCGCTGTACGCGGCGTACCTGCACGAGACCGGGCTCGACCACCCCGGCCGGGACGCGGTGGTCGCGTCGCAGCCGACCTCGCCGTCGGTGGTCGTCGAGGAGCTGACGACGGGGGCGGTCGCGACGCCGCTGCAGTACCAGAAGCACATGACCCACCACGTGCTGCCGTCGGTGCCGCGGGCGCCGCTCGCGGGCCTCACCCACGCGTTCCTGGTCCGCGACCCGGAGCGGGTGCTGACGTCGTACGCGAAGGTCCGCGAGGAGCCGACGCTCGAGGACCTCGGGCTCCCGCAGCAGCTGGAGCTCTTCGAGACGTACGGCGGCCCGGTGGTGGACGCCGCGGACGTGCTGCGGGACCCGCGCGGGACGCTGTCGCTGCTCTGCTACGCGCTCGGGATCGCCTTCGACGAGGCGATGCTGGCGTGGCCGGCGGGACCCCGGGACACCGACGGGGTGTGGGCGCCGTACTGGTACGCCGGCGTCGAGGCGTCGACCGGCTTCGCGCCGTATTCCCCCGGCTCGGGCGACCCGCTGCCCGACCACCTGGTGCCGCTGCTGGAGCGGTGCCGGCCGTACTACGAGGCGATGGCGCCCTACCGCCTTCGTGCCGAGGAGACGATCTGATGCAGCAGCAGTGGGACGAGCGCAACCGCGACCTCATGGTCGGTATCGACGACCGGATCGTGCACCGCGACGAGGCGGGGATCAGCCCCTTCGACTCCGTCGTGCAGGGCGGCGACGCGGTGTGGGAGGGGCTCCGGCTGCACCGCGGCCGGATCTTCAAGCTCACCGAGCACCTCGCCCGGCTGCGGCGGTCGGCGCAGGCGCTGGCGTTCACCTCGGTGCCGTCGGACGAGGAGATCACCGCCCGGCTGCGCGCGGTGGTCGCCGCGAACCGGATGACCGACGACGTGCACATCCGGCTCACGCTGACCCGGGGCGTGAAGATCACCAGCGGCATGGACCCGCGGCTCAACCAGTCCGGCCCGACGCTGATCGTGCTCGCGGAGTTCAAGTCGCCGGTGTACGACGACAGCGGGATCTCGCTGGTGACCTCGTCGGTCCGGCGGACCCGCCCGGACTCGCTGGACCCGAAGATTCACCACAACAACCTGCTCACCTCGATCCTCGCGAAGATCGAGGCGAACGTGGCCGGCGCCGACGACGCGCTGATGCTCGACGACCGCGGGTTCGTGGCCGAGACCAACGCGACCCACGTGTTCCACGTCAAGGACGGCGTCGTGCGGACCTCGACCACCCGCGCCTGCCCCGAGGGCATCACCCGGGAGACCATCCTCGAGATCTGCGCGGTGGCCGGGATCCCGACGGCCGTCGGCGATTACTCGCTGACCGAGGTCTACAGCGCCGACGAGGTCTTCGTGACCGGGACGATGGGCGGCGTCACACCCGTGCTCACCGTCGACGGCCGCACGATCGGCCCCGGTCGGCCCGGTCCGTTCGTCGGCAAGCTGTCGGCGGCCTACCTCGACCGGACGGCCGTCGAGGGGACGCTGCTCGTCAGCTGATCTCGCCCGCGGCGCGGTGGGCCGAGCCGATGACGGCCGGGATGCCGACCCCGTCGTAGGCGGCGCCGCACAGGGCCAGGCCGGGGACCGCGGCGACCGCGGCGCGGATGCGGGCGACGCGGTCCTCGTGGCCGACGGCGTACTGCGGCAGGCCGCCGCCCCAGCGCTGCACGTGGGTGTCGACGGGCTCGGCGGCCACGCCGACCGCGTCGCGCAGGTCGGCGAGCGACCAGGCCACCAGCTCCTCGTCGGACGCCTGGAGCGTCGCCTCCTCGCGGTGCCGGCCGAGCGAGGTGCGCAGGACCAGCAGCCCGCCGCCGGCAGCGCGGACCCAGCCCCACTTGGAGAACGAGAACGTCGAGGCCTTGATCCTGCGCCCGTCGACGGGCGGGACCAGGAAGCCCGACGAGTCCGTCGCGGCCAGCTGGGGCGCCGACGACTCGCGGAACGCGAAGGTCACCACCGCCATCGAGGCGTACTCGATCGCGGCCAGCTCGGCGGCCGCGACCGGCGCGGCGTCGGCGAGCAGGCGGGCGGCCGGGGCTGCGGGCACGGCGAGGACGACCGCGTCGGCCGTGACCTCCTCGGCGGCGTTGGTGGGTCCGACGGTCAGTGCCCAGCCGGAGTCGGTACGCCGCAGCGCGCGCACCGTCGCGTGGGTCCGCACGGTCAGCCTCGCCGCGAGCATCTCCGGCAGCCGGCCCATCCCGCCCGCGATGCCGGCGAACACCGGCCCGTCCGACGTCGGCGCCGGGAGCGCCCCGCCCTCGACGAAGGGGATCAGCTGCGGCACGGTCGCCCGCGCCGAGAGCAGCCGAGCGTGGCCGGCGTAGACGCCTCCCAGCAGCGGCTCGACGAGCCGGTCGGTGACCTCGGGCCCGTAGACGGCGTCGACCAGGTCACCCACGGCCACGTCGCCCTCGACCGGGACGGCCACGGGCTCACGGAACCGGGCCAGCCCCTCGGGGGACAGCACCCCGGACGGGCCGGGGTCCTCCAGCGGGACGCCCATCAGCGACCGGGGCAGCGGCCGGAGCGCGCCGCGCGTCCAGATCCGCGAGGACGCCAGCGTCGGGTGCTCGAGCTGGAGGCCGAGCGACCCGGCCAGCTCGACTCCCTCGGGACGCCGGTTCAGCATCGCCTCCGCGCCGACGTCGACGGTCACGCCGCCGACCGAGGCTCTCAGCAGCTTGCCGCCGACCCGCGACGCGGCCTCCAGCACCTCGACCTCGTGACCGGCGGCGACCAGGTCGTGCGCCGCGGTCAGGCCGGCGACACCGGCGCCCACGACGACCACCCTGCTCACGTCCCGATCCTCCCAGAGCTCGGGAACCGGTTGCCCGGCGGCCACGTCCCAGAGCGCATGAACCCGCGCGCCACGCTCCCCGGTCTCGCCCTGTTGTCCGTGCTGCTCGCGGGCGCCCTGGTCGGGTGCAGCGGGAGCGGCGACTCGTCGTCGAGCGGCGACGCCGGGAGCTCGGGCGGCGGCGCGGCGGACGCGATCGCCGGCGACGTCGCGGCCGAGGCGCCGGCCGCCCCTGCGAGCGGCCGGGGGCGGGCCGCGCCGGGCCCGGACGTGATGGCGCGGGCGGTGATCCGCAAGGGGAACGTCGAGCTCCGCGCCGACGACGTGGGCGCGGCCCAGTCCCAGGTGCAGAAGGTGGTGAACCGCTACTTCGGGCAGGTCACCGAGGAGCAGACGAGCACCGACGACGACGGCCGACCGGCGTACACGAACCTGGTGCTGCGGATCCCGACGGAGCGGTTCGGCGACGCGATGGCCGACCTCAAGGGCATCGCGGACGCGGAGCTGGTCTCGGCGAACAGCAGCGAGAACGACGTCAGCACGAAGGTCATCGACACCCGGACCCGGCTGGTGGCCCAGAAGCGGAGCATCGCCCGGATCACGGTGCTGTTCGGCCGGGCCGAGAGCATCCGCGACATCATGGCGATCGAGGCCGAGTTGTCGCAGCGCCAGGCCGACCTGGACTCGCTGGAGCGGCAGGCGGCGTTCCTGCACGGGCAGACCTCGATGTCGACGATCACCGTCAGCATCGACCGGACGCCGACGAAGGCCGCCGTGAAGAAGGACGAGGACCGGTCCGGCTTCCTCGCCGGGCTCTCGGCCGGGTGGGAGGCGCTGGCGGCGTTCGCGGTCGGGATCGCGACGATCCTCGGCGCGCTGCTGCCCTGGCTGGTCGTGGTGGCCGTGCTCGGGCCGCCGGCCTACCTCGCGGGCCGGGCGGTCCGCCGGAGGATCAGCGCGGGTAGGTCTGGACGAACTCCGTCAGCCGCGTGAGCTGGTCGGGGTCGGTCGCGGGGATCACGCCGTGGCCGAGGTTGAAGATGTGGCCCTTCGCCGCCCGGCCGGCCTCGATGATCTCGGCCGCGCGGGCGGTCATCACGTCGGTCGGCGCGAAGACGAGCGTCGGGTCGAGGTTGCCCTGCACGCCGCGGTCGCCGACCCGGGTGATCGCGTCGGCGAGCGGAGTGCGCCAGTCGACACCGACGATGTCGGCGCCTGCGTCGCCCATCAGCCCGAGGAGGTTCGACGTACCGACCCCGAAGTGGATGCGCGGCACGCCCAGCGCGCCGGCGCGCTGGAGGACGCGCGCGGAGTGCGGCATGACGAACGCCTCGTAGTCGGCGGGGGTCAGGGCGCCGGCCCACGAGTCGAAGAGCTGGACCGCGGAGGCACCCGCGCCCACCTGGACCTCGAGGTAGGCCGCGGAGATGCCGGCGATCTTGCGCATCAGCGCGTCCCAGACGTCGGGTGCGCCGAACATCATCGCCTTGGTCTTCGCGTGCTCCTTGGACGGGCCGCCCTCGACGAGGTACGACGCGACCGTGAACGGCGCGCCGGCGAAGCCGATCAGCGGCGTCCCGCCGAGCTCGGCGACCAGGTCGCGGACGGCCTCGGCGACGAACGGCACGTGGTCGGGGGTGAGGTCCGGGATCGCCTCGACGTCGGCGAGCGTGGTGACCGGGTTCGCGACCACGGGGCCGACGCCGGGCTTGATGTCGAGGTCGACGCCGACGGCCTTGAGCGGCAGCACGATGTCGGAGAAGAAGATGGCCGCGTCGACGCCGTACCGGCGGACCGGCTGGAGGGTGATCTCGGTCACCAGCGCCGCGTCCATGCAGGACTCGAGCATGCCGATGCCCTGGCGGACCTCGAGGTACTCCGGCAGCGAACGGCCCGCCTGGCGCATGAACCAGACCGGCGTGTGGGGCACCGGCTCGCCCCGCGCCGCCTTCATGAAGGCGCTCTGGGAGGGGTCGGCCGGGGTCGTCACAAGGTGAAGCCTCGCAGGTCACCCGGCGTGTTCGCACATCGGGATCGGGGGGATCGACCTACTGTGACCTCATGGTCGTCGGTCAGGAGACGCACCCGGGAACGGGTGCGGACGCCGTGCCCCCGGAGTTCCGGGACGCGGTGGCGACCATGCGCGCGGCCAGGCTGCGACCGGAGGTCTTCTGCGAGGAGATGCCGGCGCCGCAGCGGATCGCGCCGTACGCCTCGGCCCTCTCCGCGGACGTGACCGTCGACGACACCGACCTCGGGACCGGCCGCATCATCCTGCTCCACGACCCCGCCGGCAACGACGCGTGGGACGGCACCTTCCGCTGCGTGGCCTACGCCCGCGCCGAGGTCGACGTCGAGCAGGCGATCGACCCCCTGCTCGCCGCGGTCGGCTGGTCGTGGCTGACCGAGGCGCTCGACGCCCACGGTGCGTCGTACGCCGCGATCTCGGGGACGGTCACGCGGGTGTCGACCGAGAGCTTCGGCGGGATGTCCGACGAGGGCGGCACCGCCCAGATCGAGATCCGCGCGTCGTGGACGCCGCTGATCCCCGACGCCGTGTCATCGGTGGGCCCCGACCTCGCCACGCTCGACCTGGCTCCGCACGTGGAGGCCTGGGGCGAGCTGCTGTGCACGGCCGTCGGGCTGCCCCCCGTGCCCGAGGGCGTCGCCGTGATGCCGAGCCGCCGCGGACAGCGGGGCTCGGGACGCTGACATGACCTCTGACCAGACCCCTGACCAGACTCCCGAGCCGCCCCTCCTCACCCTGCGCGACGGGCTGCCACGGGTCGTGGACACGCCCGAGGCCCTGGCCGAGGTCGTGGCGCGGCTGGCCGCCGGGTCCGGGCCGGTCGCGATCGACGCCGAGCGCGCGTCGGGCTACCGGTACTCCTCGCGGGCGTACCTGATCCAGCTGCGGCGCGAGGGCTCGGGCACGTTCCTCGTCGACCCGATCCCGTTCCGGCAGCTGCCGACGCTCCAGGAGGTGCTCGAGGGCACCGAGTGGATCCTGCACGCCGCCACCCAGGACCTGCCGTGCCTCGCCGAGGTCGGCCTGCGGCCGTCCGCGCTGTTCGACACCGAGCTGGCCGGGCGGCTGCTCGGCTACCCCCGGGTCGGGCTCGCCACCCTCGTCGAGAGCCTGGTCGGGGCGCGGCTCGCCAAGGAGCACTCCGCGGTCGACTGGTCGACGCGGCCGCTGCCCGAGCCGTGGCTGGAGTACGCCGCCCTCGACGTCGAGGTGCTCGTCGAGCTCCGCACGCTGCTGGGCGCCGAGCTCGTCGCGGCCGGCAAGGACGAGTGGGCCCGCCAGGAGTTCGACGCCCTCCGGGGCTTCGAGCAGCCCACGCGCGTCGACGCGTGGCGTCGTACCTCCGGCGTGCACCGGGTCCGCGGACGTCGCGGCCTCGGCGCCGTCCGCGCCCTGTGGGAGGCCCGCGACGCCATCGCCGAGCAGCGCGACGTCACGCCCGGCCGGATCATCCCGGACGCCGCGATCGTCGCCGCCGCGCAGGCGATGCCGGCCGACCGCGCCACGCTGCTGTCGACCAAGGGCTTCCACGGCCGCGGCGCCGAGCGGTACGCGTCCCGGTGGGTCGCCGTCCTCCGCGAGGTCGCCGAGATGCCCGAGTCGGAGCTCCCCACGCGCTCCCCACGCGGCGACGGCCCGCCGCTCCCGCGCGCCTGGGCGGAGAAGGACCCGGTCGCGGCCCGACGGCTCACGCTCGCCCGCGACGCGATGAGCACCCGCGCCGAGGAGCTGAACGTCCCGGTCGAGAACCTGCTGACCCCCGACTACCTGCGCCGCACCCTCTGGACGCCGCCGTCCACCCGCGACGCCGACCGCCTCGGCCCGGCCGTCGCCGAGCAGCTCGCCGCGTACGGCGCCCGCCCCTGGCAGATCGACATCGCCGGCCCGATCATCGTCGACGCGATCCTCGAAGCCGAGAAGCCCGCCGAGGAGAAGCCCGCCGAGGAGAAGCCGGCCGAGGAGTCTCCCGCCGAGGACTGATCCCGGAGCAGCGCGCGGGGTCGCGACAGGCGCGACCTACGGCGCCGAGGGCGACTCGGGGGACTCGGTCGGCTCGGGCGACTCGGAGTACTCCGGGTCCAGGATCGGGCGGGAGGTCTCGTCGATCTGCTGGGTGACCTCGTCGAGGTCGAGGCTGCCGACCCCGTAGACGAGCCGCTCGAGCTCGGGCCGGACCGCCTGCTGGAGGGCGGGGAGCGTGTCGACGAGGGGCGCGAACGTCATGTTGCGGACCGCGCTGTTGAAGACCGTGCTGTGCTGCGGCTCGCGCGCGGGCTGGAGGAACGTGTCGGAGAGCGCGACCTCGAGGTTCGCGGGGGCGAGGTAGCCGGTGCGGGCCACGCGGGTGACCGAGTCGACCGACAGCTCGTGGACCATGAAGTCCGCCGCCTCGGGGATGCTGGCGGCCTTGCGGGACAGGCACAGGCCGCTGACGTCGCCGACCGTCGAGGAGCTGCCGAGCGACGGCATCGCCATCACGTCGAAGTCCAGGTCGGGCACGAGCCGCAGCTCGGGCACCAGCGAGCGGTAGCCGGCGATCATCCCGAGCTTGCCGCGCTCGAACCACCGCAACGGCGTCGCCTCGTCGAGCTGCTGCTCGTCGAGGGTCACCTGCGGGTTGCGCAGCACCTGGAGCGTCGTGTCGAGCGCCGCCTTCGAGCCGTCGCTGGAGAACGTGAGCGACGTCGGGTCCACAGCGTCGTCGAAGACCGAGCCGCCGCCGGACTGGATGAACGGCGAGAGCCCCGGCAGCGTCGCCGCGATGTGCACGCCCTTGGTGCCACGACCGGCCCGGCTCGCGAACGACGCCGCGGCACTGAACTGCTCGAAGGACCAGCTCGTCGAGTCGGGGTCGGGCGCGTCCAGGCCGCGCCGCGCCATCCGGGCGAAGTTCACCAGCTGCTTGTTGTAGTAGATGACCATCGGCGAGACGCCGTACGGCATGCACTGCAGGCGGTCCTCGGTGCTGAAGGCCTGCAGCGCATCGCGTGAGTAGCCGTCACCGAAGTCGACGCCGCGCTCGTCGAGCAGCTCGTCGACGGGCTGCGTCAGGTGGTTGTCGAGCAGCCAGCGCAGGTCGGTGCGCGAGGTGAGGAACACGTCGGGCAGGTCGGTGCCGGACTCGATCGCGCGACGGAACTCCTCGTGCGTGTCCCACACCTTCAGGTTCACTTCCGGGCCGTCGGTCAGGCCGTTCCACTGGTCGACCGTCGACCGGAAGGCGACGGTCTGCGCGGGCGGCCCGTAGACCCCGAAAGTCAGGTGGGTGACCGCCTCGGGCGTGCTGGACGTCGGCGGCTTCGGCCGCGGTCCGTCCGAGCCGTCCGTGCACCCCACCGCGGCCAGGGCGAGGCCCACCACGGCGATCGCCCCGACCAGCGTCCGGCGTACCCGGTTCGCCCGCACATCGTCCCCTCTCGTCCCCATGACCGGGGCCACCCTACCGAGTGTCGGAACCGGGCCCGGCCCCCGTTTCTCCCTACGATGGCGGCTGTGTCTCGGGTTCCCCTCGCCATCGTGAGCCTGATCACCGCGCTCGCACTCAGCGCCTGCGGTGACGGCAGTGCGCCGGAGCACGCGGCCGCTCCCGAGCCGAGCCCGGCGCGCACCCACTCCGCACGGGCGACGCCGGCGCCGAGCCCGTCAGCAACGCCGCCGGCGGCTCCGACGCAAGGCCACCACCGGCACAAGGTCGGCACCCTCGCCCCGCGCACCCGCACGGCCAACACCGCCGACCTGCACCTGCTCGCCGCCGACCGGCTCCCGATGATCGGCCGCCGGGCCTGGACCGTCGACACGAAGCCGGCCGCGGGGGCCGTCGGTGCCTGCCAGAAGACCGACCTCGGCACCATCGGCGCGGTCGACACGGTCAGCCGCACGTTCACCGCCGAGGACGGGCTGGCCGCCACCCAGGTCGTGGCCCGGTTCGCCGACGCGAAGTCGGCATGGCGCGCCCACCGCGTGCTCGCCGCCTGGCGTGACGACTGCGGTTCCCGGGTCGAGCGCGCCGACGTCGGGCCCCTGCAGCCGATCACCGTGCACACCGGCACCGCCGACGGCTACCGCGGCTCGTTCCGGTCCCGCTCGGCCGGGCTCGGCATCCTGCGCGCGGGCGACTACCTCACGCTGGTCGAGGTCACGGCCACCGGTGACCGGTACCCGGGCCGCTGGGACCCGGCCCGCGTCGCCGTACGGCGCATCGCGCGGACCTTCTGACCGGAGCTCGCGCTAGAAGGCGTGGAAGCGCCGAGCCTCCGCCACGACCTCGTCGAACACGCCCCGGTCCAGCGCCGCGCCCTCGCGCCGCACCCCCTCCGCGGTGAGCTCGACGAGCCGGTCCAGCCGCACCTCGCTGGGCCGCCGCTCCCGGTCCCAGCCTCCGGTGCCGACGTCCATCCAGTAGCGGCCCCAGCGGGCCTCCTGCTCGGCGTCGCGGTCGTGGTCCTTGCTGGTGAGCATCAGCCCGAACAGCCGCGTCCCGTCCCGGGCGACCAGCAGCACCGGGCGGTCCTTGCCCCGCTTCGGGTCGTCCTCGTAGGGCACCCAGCCCCAGACCACCTCACCGGGATCCGGTCGGCCGTCCACCCTCGGTGAGTAGCTGGCCGACACCGGTCGTCGGAACAGTCGTCGCAGCGCTCGCACGGGAGAAAGATAAAGGGAGTACGCCGGACCGGGAGCGCCTCACGGCGCGTGGCCGCTCGTAGCGGCTTATTTTGGGACCCGGGGCTGCCACAGCCCGACGTACTCCGCGGAGAGTCTAACGGGGTCAGGCCAATCCTTGTTCCAGCTCGGCGTGTCCGGCCGCCTCGAGCTGCTCGGAGAGCACCAGCATCCGCTGCACCTCGGCGTCGGTCGGCCCGTTCAGCGAGGCGCGGCCGGTCGCCACGACCCGCGCGAACGCCGCCGCGCGCAGCAGCACGTCGGCGAAGTCGCTGCCCGCGATCCCGCGCAGCACCTCGTCGACCATCGCCTTGAGCTGCTCGGGCCCGGGCGGGTCGGCCACCCCCGCGACCACGCGCGCGACCTGGGCGCTGCGACGTCCGGCCTCGAACTCGCGCGACACCCCGGCCGGGTCGGCGTACACCCACGACCGCAGCAGGTACAGCCGCCACAGGCAGCCGGCCAGCGAGTCCGCGGGCGAGCCCGACCACACCTCGGCGATCGTCTCGATGCCCTCGGTGTCGGCCAGGCGGAGCAGCCGCTCGGCGACCTCGCCGTCCGTCGAGCTCCGCGCGCCGCGTACCAGCAGCGTCGCGGCCCGGTCGGCCGCCTCGCTGACCAGTGCCGGGTCCGTGCCGCCGACCATCGACTCGAAGAAGAGCCCGCCGGGCGTCATCGGCCGGTGGTGCTGGCGGTCGGTCACGGTGACATCACCGAGCGAGCGTACGACGGATCCGCTGGTCGCTGACCGGGTAGGGGGTGCCGAGCTGCTGGGCCCACAGCGAGACCCGGTACTCCTCGAGCATCCACCGCACCTGCCGCAGCTGCTCGCCGGGGGGCCGCCCCTCCGGCAGCGCGTCGAGCTGGTGCAGGTACGCCTCCTCGAGGTCCGCGATCTGGTCCATCAGCTGCCGGTCGCGGTCGACCTGCGAGGCGAGCCGCTCGCGACGCTGCTCCATCGCGGCGAGGTACGTCGGGTACCGCCGCAGCTGGGTCACACCCGCCTCCGCGACGAACCCGCGGTGCACCAGCCGCGCGAGCTGCGCGCGGAGGTCGGTCAGGGCGGGCAGCATCGCCATGTCGGCCCGCCCGCTCACCGACTTCTCCACCCGCCGCCAGGCGTCCAGGGCCCGCATCACGTCGGCCATCACCGCACGCAGGTGCGCCTCCAGGTCGCGGGCGGCCTCGGCCTTCAGCGCGTCGTACGACGCCTGGTCCCGCACCGGCGGCCGGGCGTCCACCGCCGCCCCGACGACCGCCGCGCGGCAGTCCTCCAGGAGCTCGGCGACGCTCGGGTACGGCGATCCGGCGAGCCCGAGCTTCTCGGCGTTCGTCAGCCCGTCCACGACGCGCTTGACCGGCGACGGCAGCTCGAGCAGCAGCAGCCGCCGCACACCGAGCCGGTGTCGCGCCTCCTGCTCGTCGGCGGAGCCGAACACCTGCAGCCCGACGGTCGTGCCCTCGTCGACGAGCGCCGGGAACACCTGCACCTCGTGGCCCGCACGGTGCTGCGTGAACGACGCGGCGATCGTCTCGAACGCCCACGACGTCTCGCCGCTGCGCGCCAGGCCGCTCTCGGTCGCGACCTCGCGCAGCGCCTGCGCGAACTTCGGCCGCAGCGGCTCCTTGAGCGCCTCCAGGTCCTTGCCGCGGGCCTGCTCGCGGCCGCCCTCGTCGACCACGCGGTAGGTCGGACGCAGGTGCTCGGCCACCTTGGACCAGTCCCAGGCGTCGCGGGGCACCACCACGCCGGTCGTCGCGCGGCACCACCGCTCCAGCGCGTCGAGCAGCGGCTCCTCCCCCGGCGGCACGGCGGCCAGGAACTCGCGCGCCTTGTTGGGCGCCGGCACGAAGCTGACCCGCAGGTTCTTCGGCAGGCTGCGGATCAGGCTCGTCACCAGCTCCTCGCGCAGGCCGGGGACGTTCCACGAGAAGTCGTCGGCCTCGACCCGGTTCAGCGTCGCGACGGGCACGTCGATGGTGAGTCCGTCGTCGGCCGCGCCCGGCTCGAAGTGGTAGCTGATCGCGAACGCCAGCCCCTCGCTCGCCCACTCCTCGGGGTAGTCCGCCTCGCTGATCTCGTCGGCGGTCGCCCGGGTGAGCATCGAGGGGTCGAAGGTCAGCAGCCGCCCGTTGCGCTGCCGCTCGTGCTTCCACCAGCTGTCGAAGTGCGCACCGCTCACCACGTCGGGCGGGATCCGCTGGTCGTAGAAGTCGAACAGCGTGTGCTCGTCGACGACGATGTCGCGGCGCCGGGCCCGGTGCTCGAGCTCCTCGGCCTCCTCCAGCAGCCGCCGGTTGGTCTCGAGGAACCGGTGGCGACTGTTCCACTCCCCGTAGACCAGCGCGTGCCGGATGAACAGCTCGCGCGCCAGCGGCGCGTCGACCGAGCCGTAGGACACCAGGCGGTCGGCGACCAGCGGGACGCCGTACAACGTGACCCGCTCGAAGGCCATCACCGCCGCGCGCTTCTTGCTCCAGTGCGGCTCGGAGTAGGAGCGCTTCACCAGGTGCGCGCCGAGGCGCTCGGCCCACTCGGGGCGGATCGCGGCGTTGACGCGGGCGTAGAGCCGGGAGGTCTCCACGAGCTCGGCGGACATGACCAGCTGCGGCTGCTTCTTGAACAGCCCCGAACCGGGGAAGATCGAGAACCGCGCGTTGCGGGCGCCGAGGTAGTCGCGGCGGTCGGGGTCGCGCAGGCCGATGTGCGAGAGCAGGCCGGACAGCAGGGCCTGGTGGATCGCGTCGGCGTCCGGCTCGTCGGCGGGGTGCCCGACGTGCAGCTTGAGCTGCTTGGCCACCTGGCGCAGCTGCGCCTCGAGCTCTTGCCACTCCCGGATCCGCAGATAGTTCAGGAACTCCGCCTTGCACATCCGGCGGAACGCGCTCGAGGACAGCTCGCGCTGCTGGGT
>DASTXB010000022.1:0-16022 GCA_035765695.1 Nocardioides sp.
ACGTTGGTGTGGTAGACGGGCACGCCGTCGGAGTCGACGGCCTCGAAGGCCATCGGCTCGTAGTTGAAGTCGCTGCAGAAGCGCTCCAGCACATGGGTGTCGGCGCGGTGGCTGACGGCCATGTACGCCACGCGCGAGACGTGGTCGAGCACCATGGCGCCGGTGCCCTCGAGGAAGATCCCGTCGGGCTCGAGGCCCGAGTAGTCGACGATGGTCTGGCAGCGGTACTCGGACTTCAGCATCTCCAGCACGTCCGCGCGCCGCTCGTGACGCCGGTTCGAGGCGTACATCGGGTAGACCGCGACGTAGCCGCCGGCGTGGGTGGAGAGCCAGTTGTTCGGGAAGACGCTGTCCGGCCGGGTGTGGTCCTCGTCCCGGAAGACGTGGACCCGGACGCCGGCGTCCCGTAGCGCCTGGGCCAGGGCGTCCATCTCGGCCAGCGCCTTGCTCGACGTGGTGTCGTCGGACTGGCCGGCCGGGACGTCGCGCTGGAACGCGTTGTCGGCCGCCGTCGCCGGGTTGGGAACGAATCTCTCCGCCCGGACGAGGATGACGGCGGAAGGGGCCTGAGCACTCACGTTCGCCGAATGTAGAGCATGTCCGCGCGTGGGTCAGCCCGGGGCGTCGACCGGGGCACGGAACTCCGGCAGGCTGAGCCCGTGCGACTCCTTCCCCGCGGCCCCGGCGACACCCGGTACGCCGTCCTCGCCCTCGCGGACACCGTGCTCGCCGCCGGGCCCGCGCGGTGGCGACGGGCGCGGGTCCTCACCAAGCCGCTGCTGATGCCGGCACTGGCCACCCGCGGCCCCCAGGGCCCCGCGGTCGTCGTGGCGCAGGCCTTCTCGTGGGCCGGCGACGTCGCGCTCATGCGCGAGGGCCGGCGGCCGTTCCTGGCAGGCCTCTCCTGCTTCCTGGCCGCGCACCTCGCGTACGTCCTGGCCTTCCGTGCCCGCTCGTCGGAGCCGCTGCTGTCGTCGCCGGGGCGGCGGGGTGTCGTCGCGGCCGGCGGTGCCGTCGCCGGCGGCATGGCGTGGGCGGCGTCGCGAGAGGACCGGGTGGTCGCGCTGCCGGTCGCGGCGTACGGCTCGACGCTCGCGGTCATGGTCGCGGCCGCGGCCGCGATCGACCAGGACCGTGGCCGGGCCCGCGTGCTGGCGGGGGCCTCGCTGTTCCTGGTGTCGGACTCGCTGCTCGGCGCGCGGACCTTCCTGCTCGGTGGCCGGGTCCCGGGGCTGGACGGCGCGGTGATGGCGACGTACACGACCGCGCAGTGGTGCATCGCGGATGGGATGGCCTCGGGACTTCACCCGGTCGGGTGAACTTCGGGCCGGCGAACCGCGTCGGACGGCAACGACTGCGTCGCGGCGGGACGCACCGACTAGGTTCGTGGCCGACAGGAAGGCAGGCTCGGTGACCACCACCTCCATGCGCGACACCCTCCGGGCCAGCGGGCTCGTGGGGGCCGACCTGCTCGCCGTCGACTGGGAGCGGACGCCGGTCGGCGACCCCGACACCTGGCCGTTGAGCCTGCGCAACGCGATCCGCATCCTGCTGACCTCACGGTTCTCCATGTGGATGGCGTGGGGTCCCGAGCTCACGTTCTTCTGCAACGACGCCTACCGCCGCGACACCCTCGGCAAGAAGTACCCGTGGGCGCTGGGCCGGTCGGCGTCAGAGGTCTGGTCGGAGATCTGGCCCGACATCGGCCCGCGGATCGAGCGGGTGATGAGCACCGGCGAGGCGACCTGGGACGAGGCGCTGCTGCTGTTCCTCGAGCGGTCCGGATACGCGGAGGAGACCTACCACACCTTCTCCTACAGCCCGCTGGCCGACGACGACGGTCAGATCGTCGGCATGCTGTGCGTGGTCTCGGAGGTGACCGAGGAGGTCGTCGCCACCCGGCGGATGACCACCCTGCGCGACCTCGGCGTGCGGATGAGCGCGGCCGGCGACGAGCTCGCCGCCGTCCGGGCCGCCTGCACGCAGCTCTCGGCCAACGCCCACACGCTCCCGTTCGCCGGCGTCTACCTCTTCGAGGAGGACGGCGAGCGCGCGGTGCTCACCGGCACCGCGGGCATCGATCCCGACCACCCGGCGGCGCCGTCGGTGGTGACGTCGGGCGACGACCCCCCGCGGTGGCCGCTCGACCGGCTCTGGGCCGGCGAGACCGTGCTCGAGCCGCTCGCCGGACGGTTCGCGGACCTGCCGACCGGCGCGTGGGAGCTGCCGCCCGAGCAGGGTGTCCTCGTCCCGCTCCTGCAGCCCGCCCAGGACCATCCCTACGGCTTCCTCCTCGTCGGCCTCAACCCGCACCGGCCGTTCGACGAGCAGTACCGCGACTTCGTGACGCTGGTGGCGGCGCACCTGTCCGCCGCGATCTCCGACTCGCGCGCCATCGAGGCCGAGAAGCAGCGGGCGGAGACGCTCGCGCGCCTCGACCAGGCCAAGACCGACTTCTTCGCCAACGTCAGCCACGAGCTGCGTACGCCGCTGACGCTGCTGCTCGCGCCCGCCGAGGACGCGCTCGTCAGCGAGGAGGAGCCGCTGCCGCCGCACCAGCGCGAGCGGCTCGCGACCATCGTGCGCAACGGCCAGCGGATGCTGCAGCTGGTCAACACGCTGCTGGACTTCTCCCGGTTGGAGTCGGGGCGGGCGCGGTCGGAGTTCCGGTGTACGGACCTGTGCACCCTGACCGGCGAGCTCGCGGCGATGTTCCAGTCCGCCGCGGACCGCTCCGGCCTGCGGCTCGAGGTGGACTGCGACGGCCCGGTCTGGGCGTGGGTCGACCACGACCAGTGGGCGAAGGTCGTGCTCAACCTACTGTCCAACGCGTTCAAGTTCACCTTCGAGGGCGCCGTCCGCCTCACGCTCGAGGAGCAGGACGGCGAGGTCGTGCTGACCGTCAAGGACACGGGCACCGGCATCCCCGACAGCGAGATGCCGCACCTGTTCGAGCGCTTCCACCGGGTCGCGGGCGCACGGTCACGGACGCACGAGGGCTCCGGCATCGGGCTGGCCCTGGTCGCCGAGCTGGTCGCGCTGCACGGCGGCCGCATCGAGGTGGCCAGCCGGGTCGGCGAGGGGTCGACGTTCACGGTCCGGCTCCCGCAGGGGCGCGACCACCTGCCGGCCGACCAGGTGCGCGAGGGGGAGGCCGTCGCACCCCAGGTCGAGGAGGGGCCGGCGAGCCAGCTGATCGCCCAGGCGCTCAGCTGGCTGCCCAGCGACGACGTGCCGATCCTCGCGGAGGAGCCGTCCCCGGCTGCGGCCGACGGTCCGCCGCGCGCCCGCGTGCTGGTCGTCGACGACAACGCCGACATGCGCGCCTACATCGCCGACACCATCGGCGGCGACTGCGTGGTCGACCTCGCTGCCGACGGCGTCGAGGCCTTGCAGTGCATGCAGGACGTGCGCCCCGACCTCGTCATCACCGACGTGATGATGCCGCGACTCGACGGCTTCGGCTTGCTCGAGCGGATGCAGGCCGACCCGGTCCTGACCGCGATCCCGGTGATCATGCTGTCCGCGCGCGCCGGCGAGGAGGGCATGATCGAGGGCCTCGAGGCCGGCGCCGACGACTACCTCGTCAAGCCGTTCTCGGGCCGCGAGCTGATGGCACGCGTCCGCGTGACGCTCGCGCTCGACCGCGAGCAGCGGGTGCGCGAGGTGCTCGAGCGCAGCGAGCAGCTGCTCGACCAGGCCCAGCGGCTCGCCCGGGTCGGCAGCTGGGAGATCAACCTCGACGAGGACACGCTCATCGCCTCCCGCGTCTTCCTCGAGCTCCTCGAGCTCACCCGGGAGGAGCTGGAGGAGCGCGGCGCCGCCGCGGTGATCCGGTCACGGGTGCACCCCGGCGACCTGAAGATGGTCGACGCCCGGCTGGCCGACGCGCAGCCGGGGGAGATCATCGAGTACGAGACCCGCATCGTGCTCCCGTCCGGCAGTGAGCTGGTCTTCGAGGCCCGCGGCGAGGTCGTGCCGCCGGGCCCGGACGGCGCCCGGGTCCTGCGCGGCTCGTTCCAGGACGTCACCGAGCAGCGCGCCACCCAGCAGCGCCTCATCACCGCGCAGGCCGAGCGCGAGGCGTCGGTCCGGGAGCGCAGGATCGCCGAGCAGCTGCAGGCCAGCCTGCTGCCCGCCAGCCGCTTCGACGTCGACCAGCTCGAGGTCGCCGCGGTCTACCGCGCCGGCGTCGAGGGCACCCAGGTCGGCGGCGACTGGTACGACGTCCTCGACCTCGGCGCCGGTCGCACCGCCCTCGTCGTCGGCGACGTCATGGGTCGCGGCGTCCGTGCCGCCGCCGTGATGGGCCAGCTGAAGTCGGCCGTGCGCGCGTTCGCCACCCTCGACCTGACCCCGGTCGAGGTCCTGGAGCACCTCGACACGCTGGTGCAGGACCTCACCGGCGACCAGATCGTCACCTGCATCTACGCCGTGCACGACGCGGCCGAGCAGACCCTCACCTACGCCAACGCCGGGCACCTCCCGCCGCTGGTGAGGCGCGCGGACGGTCGCTCGATCGTCGTCGAGGGGTCCGAGGGCACCGGGCCGCCTCTCGGCGCCGGCTTCTTCGGTGCGGAGGCGGCCACCACCGACCTCGACGAGGGCGACGTGGTGCTGCTCTACACCGACGGACTGGTCGAGCGCCGCGGGCACGACATCCAGGACGGCATCGACACCCTGGCGCGGATGATCGACGAGCGGCGCGACGTACCGCTGGCCGAGCTGCCCAACGCGCTCGTGACGGCGCTGGTCGGCGCCGACGCCGACGACGACGTCGCCCTGATCGCGGCCCAGGTCGCACCCGACGACGGGCACGTCTACGAGGTCCGGCTCAGCGACGCCAAGACCGCTCCCCGGGACGCCCGGCGGGCGGTGGGCGAGCAGCTCGGCCGGTGGGAGGTCGACCGTGACACCGTCGACGACGTGGTGCTGGCCACCAGCGAGCTGGTCACCAACGCGCTCGTGCACGCCCGCCCGCCGATCGACCTCCGGCTGCGCGCGGTCGCCGAGCACATCGTCCTCGAGGTGCAGGACCGAGCCCTGCTCCGGCCGCGTCGGCGCCGTCCCGAGGACGACGACGAGCGCGGCCGTGGCCTCAACATCGTCGAGGCGCTGAGCCTGGAGTGGGGCACGCACCGCACCGCCAGTGGCAAGACCGTGTGGTGCTCGATCGCCCGCTGACCGGCTGCCGTGTCGATGCTCACGCCGGGGAATCCCCGGCCGCGGCTGGCGGTTGGGCCTCGTCGTGAGCCTCCTCTTCTCGCCCATCACCCTCCGCGACGTCACCCTCCGCAACCGGGTCTGGGTGGCGCCGATGTGCCAGTACTCCGCCGTCGACGGCGTCCCGAACGACTGGCACCTCGTGCACCTCGGCTCGTTCGCCCGGGGCGGTGCCGGACTGGTGCTCACCGAGGCGACGGCGGTGGTTCCCGAGGGCCGGATCAGCCCGGAGGACACCGGCCTGTGGAACGACGATCAGCAGGCGGCCTGGGCTCGGATCGTGGACTTCGTGCACGGCCAGGGCGCGGCCGCGGGCGTCCAGCTCGCGCACGCCGGCCGCAAGGCCTCGACGTACTCGGGCTTCACCGGTGAACGCGGCGGCGTCCCGGACGCCGCCGGCGGGTGGCGACCGGTCGGGCCGTCGGCCGAGCCCTATCCCGGCCTGCGCCAGGACCCCGAGCCGCTCGACCATGCGGGCATCGCCCGCGTGGTCACGGCGTTCGGCGACGCCGCCGAGCGCGCCGTGGCGGCCGGCTTCGACGTGCTCGAGGTGCACGCGGCCCACGGCTACCTGCTCCACGAGTTCCTGTCGCCGGTCTCGAACCACCGCGACGACGAGTACGGCGGACCCTTCGACCACCGCGTCCGGATCGTGCTCGAGGTCGTGCGCGAGGTCCGCCGGCGGGTGCCCGCAGGTGTGCCGCTCCTGGTGCGGGTCTCGGCCACCGACTGGGTCGAGGGCGGCTGGACCGCCGACGAGACGGTGCGGCTGGCCGGGCTGCTGCGCGAGGAGGGCGTCGACCTGGTCGACACCTCGACCGGCGGCAACGTGTCCGCCGACATCCCGGTCGGCCCGGGCTACCAGGTGCCGTTCGCCGCGCGGATCCGCACCGAGGCCGGTGTCCCCGCCGGCGCGGTCGGCATGATCACCGAGCCCAAGCAGGCCGAGGAGATCCTCGCCGAGGGCTCGGCCGACGTCGTCCTGCTGGCGCGGGAGCTCCTGCGCGAGCCGCACTGGCCGCTGCGGGCGGCGTACGAGCTCGGTGAGCCCGACCTCGACCTGTGGCCGGTGCAGTACCGGCGCGCTGCCCGCTGACCCGCGTGCGGCCGGCGGTCGGGCACGCTCAGCGGGCGAACGCCGCCAGCCAGGTCCGGCCGTCGTCGGGGAGCCGGCCGTGCGCGTCGGCGACCTGCGCCCAGCGCCGCGTGGCGCGGAGGAACGTCGCGGGGTTGTAGACGTCCTCCTCGCACGACCAGAGCCCGTCGCCGGCGTACGTGAGGATCGTGATGTTGCTGGCGCCGTGCCGCTGGCCGTCGCCGGGGTCGAGCAGGTCGTTCCAGACCTCGCAGACGATCCGGCCGCGGTCCTCGTCGACGACGTGCCACTCGATGGGGAAGCGCGGCATCGCGCTGCCGGGGAACGCGGTCATCGTCGACACGATCCACCGGCGGATCTCCTCACGGCCGGTGAAGTCGCCGTACGCGTGCTCCCGGTACGTCGCGTCCTCGGCGAACAGGTCGGCGAACCGGGCCCAGTCGCCGGACCGGGCGATCCGGTCCACCTCGTCCTGGTAGTGCTGGAACGCCTGCTCGAGCTCCGCGCGGGAGTACCTGCCCATGCGCGGACTGTAGGGGCTCCGGGGCCAAATCGGAACATGTTCCAGTTCGGGTGGCCGGCGACTCCAAGTCGGCCCCGAGTGCGCTCCCAGTGGGGTCCAAGAGGTCCGGGGGAGCGTGGTCGCACCGGGGAACACCCGGACCGATCACACCCCAGGAGAAATCGTCATGGACCTCACCGCCCTGCAGCCCGCCGTCATCGGGTTCTTCGTCGTCGCCGGCGTCGCGATCGCGATGGCCGTCATCACCCTCGTGGCGCTCGTCGCCGAGGCGCGCCGCCCCGCCGGCCGCGTCGTCAGCATGTCGGCCGCCCACCCGGCCGTCGCCGCCACCACCCGCCGCGCCGCCTGAGCGGCGCGTGCGGACGTCAGCCGGGGTGGTGGGGCGGCCGGCGTCCGGACAGGACCGTGGTCATCACGTAGTCCTTCTCCGGCCCGGTCGCCCGCCACTCGACCGTCCACCGCTCCACGGGATCCTCGACCGGATCCTGGTCGAGCCGGATGAGCCCGGTGTAGAGGTCGGGGGCACAGTCGTGTCGGACCCGCTCGCCGACCGCCCACGGGTGGAACGGCCGTCCGTCCTCGAACTCCACCCACCACGCCTCGCCTGACCGCACCACGAACAGCGTCCGGGAGACCGGTACCGCGTGGCCGGCCCAGGTCATCGTCCCCTCCTCGTCCCACCGCACCCGGTCGGGCGTCTCGAGCTCCAGCGTGGCCGTGCCGCGCACGTCGCGCCGCTCGCCGTTGCGGTGGTCGTCGACCACCCGGCGCAGCTCCCAGGTGCCGAGCAGGTCCAGCGGCGTCATGCCCACGGACGGTACTGCTCTCCCGTGTGCGAGGGTGCTCCCCGTGCCCCGCCCCGTGTCCCGTGCCGCACGCTCGCCGCGTCCCGCCCGCCCCGCCATGCCCGTCCCACCCGGCGCCCGGGAGGTCTTCACCGACGGCGCCTGCGCCGGCAACCCCGGCCCCGGGGGCTGGGCCTGGGCGCTGGACACCAGCGTGCACGCCTCCGGCCGCGAGGACGCCTCGACCAACCAGCGGATGGAGGTCCGCGCCGCGCTCGAGGCGGTCCGCTCCCTCGACGGCCCGCTGCTCGTGGTGAGCGACTCGACGTACGTCGTGAACTGCTTCCGCGACCGGTGGTGGCGCGGCTGGCTGGACCGCGGCTGGGTCAACTCCGCCCGCAAGCCGGTCGCCAACCGGGACCTCTGGGAGCCCCTGATCACCCTGGTGGTCGAGCGCGGCGACGTCGCGTTCACCTGGGTCAAGGGCCACTCCGGGCACGCGATGAACGACTTCGTGGACCGGCTCGCGGTCTCAGCGTCGAAGGGCAGTTCGTCGACACTCGCGTGATCTCCGAGGCCTGAGGGGCCTCTGGGACTAGCGTGATCGGACCTGCCGAGCGAGCTGAGGGGAAGCAGCGTGGTCCGACGGGTCCGTCTCGGGCGCCGCCACGACCGCCGGCGACCCCTGCCCGGACGCAGCGGAGCCAGGCGTGCCCGCTGGGCCGGCCCGCCGCCGCTGCTCATGGTCGCCACCGTGGCCGCGCTGGTGGTGACGCCGTTCGTCGGCAACGACGCCCGGCCCCCGGCCGGGATCACGACCGCGGCCGTGACCACGACGTCGCCGCGCTCGGTCGAGCCGCACACGATCCGCCCGCAGCGGATCGCCGGCAGCCAGGGCGGCCAGGCCTCGCGCGGCGTCGCGCCCGTGCACCTCAAGCCGGCGTACGTCGGGGTCGCCAGCTTCAACATGTTCCGCAAGCTGTCGGCCGCACACGCCCACCAGGACGCGATGCGGCTGACCCGGCGCGCCGGTGTCGACGTGGTCGGGTGGCAGGAGGCCGACCGGTTCGCCGGGGTGCTCCACCACCTGCCCGGGTGGCAGACCCGGACCTTCCCCTTCGGCAAGCGGAGCTCGGAGCTCGCGGTGTCGTGGCGCGCCTCGGAGTTCCAGCTCGTCGCCGCGCACCAGCGCCAGGTCGCGCTCGGCGTCAGCTACCGCGAGGGCCGCTACCCCTTCGGCAACCGGATGGTCGTCACCGTCACCCTGCGGCACCGTGAGACCGGCCGGCTGCTCACGGTCGTCAACGCCCACCTGCCGCAGAAGATCGAGGACCTGTACCGCCCCGGCCGGTGGACGCCCACGATCAACGCCTACCGCGCCCGCAACCAGCTGCACCGCATCGCCGACATCTGGCGCACCGCGCCGGGGCGGTGGGTCGTCGGCACCGGTGACTACAACTTCGACGCCCGCTCCGACGCCGCGCACCACCCCGCGGGTGGGCCCCGCCAGGCGCTCGGACCGACCGCGGTCTCGTCGTACATGAAGCTCGGCCTGCACCTGCCGCCGACCTTCCCGGAGAACGGCCGCAACATCGACTACGTCTGGGCGGACCGCACGGCGTACGCCGAGGGGCGGATGCGGTTCGCCGGGCAGTGGGTGCTGGGCGGGTTCCGCAGCGACCACAACGCGCTGCTCGCGAGACTCGTCCTGTCCTAGAGAACCAGCCGCTCGCCGTGCGGCGCGAGGAGCGCGGTCACGTCCGCACCCTCGAGCTCGTCCAGGAACCGCTGCCCGGGGGTGGTGAACAGGCGGTGGTGGTTGGCCTTCGCGACGTGGCGCAACCCGCGCGGCCAGAAGGTGCCCCAGTGCACCGGCACCGCGACGTCGGCGCCCACCCGCCGCACCGCCTCGGCGCCGTCGACGGGGTCCATGTGCCCGTCCTCGAGCGTCGGCCCCCACCCGCCGATCGGGACCAGTGCCAGGTCGACGTGCCCGATGCCCGCCATGTCGGCGCGCAGCTCGGTGTCGCCCGGGAACCAGAACGACCGGCCGCCGCCGTCGACGCGGAAGCCGAGCGCCGGGCCGGTGACCTTCGTGTGCGGTCCCCGGCCACCGTCGTGCGTGGCGGGCAGCACGGTCACGGTCAGCCCGGCCACCTCGAGCACGTCACCGGGGACCACCGGCTGCACCCGGTCGGCGCCGACCGTGCGGAGCAGCGACTGGCCGCCGCGCGGGACCAGGATCGGCGTCGCACGCCCGAACCGGCGCAGCGTCGGCAGGTGCAGGTGGTCGTGGTGCAGGTGCGAGATCAGCACGACGTCGGCCTCGAACGCGCGCGCGGCCGGGCTCGCGGCGTACCGGCGCAGGTGCAGGAGCCGCTCTCCCAGCACCGGGTCCGTGGCGACCCGCACCCCGTCGATCTCGACCGTCGTCGAGGCGTGTCCCCACCAGGTGAGGGCCAGGCCGGTGCTCACGCCTCGAGCGTAGTGCGGGTGCCGACCACGACCTGGCCGTCCACCTCGGCGGCAAGGCCGGCCGCGACCATGAGCGCGGCGCTGTCCGGCGCCTGGCGGTCGCTGGACTCGACGAGGACGCGGCCGCCGGGGGCGAGCCAGGCCGGTGCGCCGGCGATCACCCGGCGCTGCACGTCGAGGCCGTCCGCGCCGCCGTCGAGCGCCACCCGGTGCTCGTGGTCGCGGGCCTCGGGCGGCATCGTCGCGATCGCGCCGGTCGGCACGTACGGCGCGTTCGCCACCACGACCGCCACCCGGCCGCGCAGCCCCTCCGGGAGGGCGTCGTACAGGTCGCCCTCGTGGACCCGGTCGGGCGGCAGGTTGCGCCGCGCGCAGGCGACCGCGGCGGGGTCGACGTCGGCGGCGTGCACCTCGAGGCCCGGTACGGCGGCCGCGACCGCAGCGCCCAGGGCGCCCGTGCCGCAGCACAGGTCCACGACCACGTCGCCGGGGCCCAGGCCGAGCGCGGCCCGCCGTACCAGCGCCGTCGAGCGCTGCCGCGGCACGAACACCCCGGGCGCGACGGCGATGCGCAGCCCGCAGAACTCCGCGAACCCGACCACCTGCTCGAGCGGCTCGCCCGCCACGCGGCGGGCCACCATGGCGGTGAGCGTGGCCTCGTCCGGCGCCTCCCCGAGCAGCAGCGCGGCCTCCTCCTCGGCGAACACGCAGCCGGCCGCGCGGAGGGTGGCTGCGAGCGCGTCGGGATCCATGGCCGATGATGCTCCCATGCCGAGCGTGTCCACCCAGATCACCTACATCGTGGTCGGGTACGCCGTCCTCGTCGCGGTCCTCGCGCTCGTCGTGGCGCTGCGCCGCCAGGAGCGGCCGCGGTGGCTCGACCAGATGGTGTGGATGCTCGAGCTGCTGCTCCTGGTCCGCGCGCTCGCCGGCCTCGGCCCGCTGGTCGGCGACGACGAGCCGGACTCCACGTCGACCTACGTGGGCTACCTGATCGCGTCGGTCTGCGTGCTGCCGATCGCGATGAAGTCGATCGAGGGCGACCGCGCGGTGTGGTCGTCGGCGGTCGTCGCGGTCGCGGCCGTGGCGATCGGCGTGATCGCCGTACGACTGGAGATGACCGCATGAGCACCCCGTCCGACCCGGCCCCGCGCTCGGGACCCCACAAGGTCCTGCTCGCCTTCTACGCGCTGTTCACCGTCGCGGCCGGCGCACGGGCGGTCGTGCAGCTGACGACGCAGTACGACGACGCGCCGGTCGCGTACTGGCTGTCGCTCGCCGCCGCGGTGACCTACGCGCTCGGGTGGTACGCGATCCGCGAGGCCTCGGCCGGTCGCACCGGCTTCGCCAGCGTGATGCTCTGGATCGAGCTCGGCGGCGTGGTCACCGTCGGCACCCTGAGCCTCGCCGTCGACCGGTGGTTCCCCGATGCGTCGGTGTGGTCCGACTACGGCATCGGCTACGGCTTCGTGCCGGCCGTGCTGCCGATCGCCGGCCTGCTGTGGCTGCGCCGGCAGCGGGCTGTGCCAGAACAGGAACGTGTTCTAGATTCGGGGGCGTGACCCCTGATCCCTTCGCCCCCGCGACCCTCGGCCCGGTGCGGCTGCGCAACCGGACCGTCAAGGCGGCCACCTTCGAGGGCCGCACCCCCGACGGGGAGGTGACCGACGAGCTGATCGAGTACCACGCGGTGGTGACCCGGGGCGGCGTCGGCCTCACGACCGTCGCCTACCTCGCGGTCGCGCCCGAGGGTCGCACGCACCGGGAGCAGATCGTCGTCGGTGAGCACTCGCTGGCCGGGCTGAGCCGGCTCGCCGACGCCATCCACGAGACCGGCGCGGCGATCGCCGGGCAGGTCGGCCACGCCGGGCCGGTCGCCAACGGCCGCTCCAACGGCGTCAAGGCGGTCAGCGCCTCGCGGATGCCGAGCCCGCTGTCGATGCAGATGATCCGCTCGGCGAGCGAGGCCGACCTGAGCCGCATCACGAAGGCGTACGTCGCGGCCGCGCGGCTGCTCGTGCGCGCCGGGTTCGACGTCCTCGAGCTGCACATGGCGCACAGCTACCTCATCTCGTCGTTCCTCGCGCCCGGCCTCAACCGTCGCAAGGACGGGTGGGGCGGCTCGCTGGAGAACCGGGCGCGGCTGGGGCGGCAGGTCGCGCGCGCCGTACGCGACGAGGTCGGGTCGGAGGTCGCGGTCACGGCGAAGGTCTCGCTCTCCGACGGCTTCAAGGGGGGCGTCACCACCGACGAGGGGTTGGCGTACGCGCAGCTGCTGGAGGCGGACGGGTGCCTGGACGCGCTCCAGATGAGCGGCGGCTCGTCGCTGATGAACCCGATGTACCTGTTCCGCGGCGGGGCGCCGGTCGCGGAGTTCGCGGCCAGCATGCCGCTCGTCGTGCGGCTGGGCATGAGGACGCCGGTGGGGCGTCGCTTCCTCAAGACCTACCCGTTCGAGGAGGCGTACTTCCGCGAGAAGGCGTTGAAGTTCCGCGCCGGGCTGTCGATGCCGTTGATGCTGCTCGGCGGCATCAACCGCCGCGAGACGATGGAGCAGGCGATGGCCGACGGTTTCGACTTCGTCGCGATGGGCCGCGCGCTGCTGCGCGAGCCCGACCTGGTCCACCGCCTCGCGTCCGGCCGCGCCGACGCGGGGATCTGCATCCACTGCAACCGGTGCATGCCGACCATCTACTCCGGCACCCGGTGCCCGGTGGTCGCGGAGGCTGCGGGTTTCGGCGGCTGACAGCCGAAACCCGCGCGACACGCCGAACGCCGCCGGCGTGTCGCGCGGGTCTTGGCTGCTGACCGCCGAAACCCGCACCCTTCCCACGGCACTAGAACGTGTTCTAGATTCTCCGCATGGCAGAACCACTGAAGGTCGTCGTGTGGTCGACCGGCACCGTCGGCCGGCACGCGATCGCCGGGATCGACGCGCACCCGGACCTCGAGCTCGTCGGGGTGTGGGTGTCGAACCCCGCCAAGGACGGCAAGGACGCCGGTGAGCTGGCCGGCCTCGGCCGCGAGCTCGGCGTCCGCGCGACCACCGACCGGGACACGCTGCTGGCGATGAGGCCGGACGCGATCGTGCACACCGCGATGACCGACGACCGGGTGTTCGAGGCGCTCGAGGACCTCATCGGGTTCCTCGAGGCCGGCGTCAACGTGACGTCGTCCGGCCCGGTGCTGCTCCAGTGGCCCGAGCGCATCCTGCCGCCGGAGCTCGCCGACCGGATCGCCGCGGCCGGGGAGCGCACCGGCGCGAGCCTGCACGTCAACGGCATCGACCCCGGCTTCGCGAACGACGTGCTGCCGCTGACCCTGACCAGCCTCAGCCAGCGCATCGACGAGGTGCGGGTCATGGAGATCTGCGACTACTCGACGTACTACCAGCCGGTTGTGATGAACGACCTGTTCGGCTTCGGCAAGCCGATGGACCAGCCCGGCTTCCTGTTCGCCCCCGGGATCCTGAGCATGGCGTGGGGGAGCGTCGTCCGGCAGATCGCCGCCGGCCTCGGCATCACCCTCGACGAGCCGCTCACCGAGGACGTCGACCGGCGCCCGGCGGAGGTCGACACGCCGTCCGTGTCCGGGGACGTCAAGGCCGGGACCATGGGCGCGGTCCGGTTCCAGGTGATCGGCAAGGTCGACGGCGTCCCGCGGGTGGTGCTCGACCACGTCACGCGCACGGCGCCCGACCAGGTGCCCGAGTGGCCGACGCCACCGGAGGGCGACGGGTGCTACCGCGTCGTGATCAAGGGCGAGCCGTTCATGCAGTGCGACTTCACCCACCACGGGGAGCACGGCGACCACAACGTCTCCGGGATGATCGTCACCGCCCAACGCATCGTCAACGCCGTCCCCGCCGTCGTCGCGGCGAAGGGCGGCCTCGTCACCGCGCTCGACCTCCCGCTCGTGACCGGGAAGGGCCTGGTGAGCAAGGCGTGACGATCCTCGACCGCTTCGCGATCACCGGCCAGGTCGCGATCGTCACCGGCGCGGGTCGCGGCCTCGGAGCGTCCACCGCCGTCGCGCTCGCCGAGGCCGGCGCCGACGTCCTGATCTCCGCGCGCACCGAGCGCCAGCTCGACCGCGTCGCCGAGCGGGTCCGCGCGACCGGCCGCCGCTGCCTCGTCGTACCCGCCGACCTCAGCGACCTCGACGCGGTCGCCGGCCTCGCGCAGGCGGCGTACGACGGGCTCGGGCGGCTCGACACGGTCGTCAACAACGTCGGCGGCACGTTCCCCAACGAGTTCCTCAAGACCAGCAACGAGTTCCTCAACGAGGCGTTCAGCTTCAACGTGACCACCGCGCACGCGCTGACCCGGGCGGCGGTGCCGCTGATGCTGAAGGATCTCGACGAGCTCGATCAGGGGGCGGCGCAGAAGAGCGTCGTGACGATCAGCTCGATGATGGGCCGTACCGCCGATCGCGGCTTCATCGCCTACGGCACCGCAAAGGCCGCGCTCGCCCACTGGACGAAGATGGCGGCGCAGGACCTCGCCCCGAGGATCCGGGTCAACGGCATCTACGTCGGCTCGATCATGACCAGCGCGCTGGAGTACGTCGCCGGCCAACCCGAGCTGATGGGCCAGCTCGAGTCCAAGACGCCGCTCGGCCGGGTCGGCGAGCCCGAGGACATCGCCGCCGGTGTGCTCTACCTCGCCTCGCGGGCCGGGCAGTACGTCACCGGCAAGCTGCTCGAGATCGACGGCGGCATCCAGCAGCCCACCCTGGACCTCGGGTTCCCGGACGTGGCCCCGTAGGGTCCGCAGCGTGACGAGCTCGACCACCCCGACCGCGCACGCCGTCTCACCGGACTCCGGCGAGCACTGGAGCAAGGAGGGCGCGTGGCGGGTCGCGGAGGGCATCCACCGGATCCCGCTGCCGCTGCCGATGGACGGGCTCAGGGCCGTCAACGTCTACGCGATCGAGACCGACGACGGCCTCACGCTGATCGACGGCGGGTGGGCCATCGAGGTGGCCCGCGACCTGCTCGAGCGCTGCCTGCGTGACGTCGGCTACGGCTTCGGTGACATCCGGCGCTTCCTGGTCACCCACATCCACCGCGACCACTTCACGCTCGCGACCGTCCTCGGCCACGAGTACGGCGTCGACGTCGCGCTCGGGCTCGACGAGAAGCCGGGCCTCGACCTGCTCAACGGCGAGGTCGAGCTCGACCGCAACCCGTTCCTCGACGTGCTCCGGACGGCCGGCGCGCACGAGATCGCCGACCAGTGGGCCGCCGGCCCGGCCGAGCAGCCGGACCCGGCGTGGTGGCAGTACCCCGACACCTGGCTCACCGGCGACCAGCAGATCCCCGTCGGCGCCCGCACGCTCGACGCGGTGCACACCCCCGGCCACACGCCCGGCCACTACGTGTACGCCGAGCGGGCCGCGGGGCTGTTGTTCGCCGGCGACCACGTGCTGCCGACGATCACGCCGTCGATCGGGTTCACCGTGCCCCCGGTGCCCGACCCGCTCGGCGACTTCATGGCCTCGCTGACCAAGGTCCGCGGGCTGCCCGACCTGACGGTCCTGCCCGCCCACGGGCCGGTCGCGCCCTCGTCCCACGCGCGCGTCGACGAGCTGCTGTTCCACCACGAGCAGCGGCTCGGGCTCAGCCTCGCCGCGCTCTCCGACGGGGCGAAGACCGGCCACCAGGTCGCGCACCGGCTGCCGTGGACCCGCCACGAGCACGAGTACGACGCGCTCGACCTGTTCGCCCAGGGCATGGCCTCGATGGAGACCAAGGCCCACCTCGACCTGCTGGTCGCGCAGGGGCGGGCGACGGCCGAGCACACCCCCGACGGCGTGGTCTACGCCGCGGTCGTCAGCGGCTGACGGGCCGGTGGGGAGTTTCGTCGGCCGGCCGACGAAACTCGGGTCGGGACGACGAAGCTTCGTCGTCCCGGATCGC
>DASTXB010000023.1:0-5452 GCA_035765695.1 Nocardioides sp.
ACGTTTCAAGATGAGGTTTCCCACCCCCTCGAGGGGGTAAGGCCCCCAGCAGAACACTGGGTTGATAGGCCGGAGGTGTACAGCAGCAATGCCCAGCCGACCGGTACTAATAGGCCGAGGGCTTGTCCCACAAACCCTCAACCAAGACAACACCTCGCTCGCGTCCACGAGTCCAGCATGATCCACCACAAGTGAAAAGTGGCTTTGGAGGTGCGCCGTCCCGATCCGGGACGTGGCGCACTCCAGATAGAGTTACGGCGGCCATGGCGAAAGGGAAACACCCGGTCCCATCCCGAACCCGGAAGTTAAGCCTTTCAGCGCCGATGGTACTGCAACCGAGAGGTTGTGGGAGAGTAGGACGCCGCCGGACAACCTTTTGTCGTAGGGGCCACCGTCAGGTGGCCCCTACGATGCATTTACCCCCCTTTTTCGACCGAGGAGCACACCGTCGTGGCCGAGCAGCGCCGCCCCCAGCGTCCCACCGGCAACCCGAGCGGCCGGGGCAAGCCGCCAGCCCGGGGCGGCAAGCCCGCCCAGGACCGCGGCCGGGGCAAGCCCCAGGAGCGTGGCGGGAAGCCCCAGGAGCGTGGCGGGAAGCCGCAGGAGCGTGGCGGGAAGCCCGCCGGCAAGCGCCAGGCGCCCCGCAAGGGCGACTGGCGCAAGCCCGCCGAGAAGCAGACGACCCGGACCGCCGACCAGGCGATCTACGACGGTCCCGACCTGCCCGCCGAGGTGACCGGTGGCGAGCTCGACCGCGCCGTGGTCGCTCAGCTCAAGGGCCTGCCGGAGAAGCTCGCCGCCCGCGTCGCACGACACCTCGCCGCGGCCGGGCTGCTCCTCGACGAGGACCCCGAGACGGCGTACCAGCACACCCTGGCGGCCCGCGCGCGGGCCCCGCGGCTCGCCGTGGTGCGCGAGGCCACCGGCGAGGCGGCCTACGCCGCCGGCCACTACGCCGAGGCGCTCGCGGAGCTGCGTGCGGCGAAGCGGATGAACGGCGCGACGGCGTACCTGCCGATCATGGCCGACTGCCACCGCGCGCTCGGCAAGCCGCAGGAGGCGCTGAAGCTGGCCAAGAGCCCGTCGGTCGTGAACTTCGCTCCCGAGGCCAAGGCCGAGATGACGATCGTCGAGGCCGGCGCCCGCCGCGACCTCGGCCAGCTCGACGCCGCGCTGCGCACGCTCGAGCTCGCCCCGCTCACGTCGAAGAGCCGCGCCTCGTGGGTGGTGCGGCTGCGCTACGCGTACGCCGACACGCTCGAGGCCGCCGGCCGCGAGCAGGACGCGCTGGCGTGGTTCCACCGCACCCATGCCATCGACAGCGAGCAGCTGACGGACGCCGACGTCCGCGCCGAGGCGCTGGAGAAGCGTCTCGGCTGACACTTGACCGACCCCGCTCCGCGGGTTTGACTGCGACGACAGTCTGCGAGGAGGACCTCGATGCTGCGCTTCTCGGGTGCCGGCGTGAGTGATGTCGGCCTGGTGCGTCCCGACAACGAGGACTCGGCGTTCGTCGGCCCGTACGTCGCCGTGGTCGCCGACGGTGTCGGGGGAGCGGCGGCCGGGGAGGTCGCCTCCGCGACCGCGACCTACGCGATGGCCGCCACGGCACTGGCCCGGTTCGGGGCGCTGCCCGAGGTCGTCCTCCGCGAGGGCGCCGAGGCGGCGCGGGCCAGCGTCCAGCGTGGCGTGCAGACCGACGTGCAGCACCGGCTCGGGATGGCGACCACCCTGACCGCCCTCGTCTGCGACGGTGAGCGCGTGGTGCTCGGGCACGTCGGCGACTCACGGGCGTACCTGCTGCGTGACGACGAACTGACCCAGCTCTCCCGGGACCACACCTACGTGCAGGGCCTGGTCGACAGCGGGCAGATCGACGCGGGCGCAGCCTGGCGCCACCCGTGGCGCAACGTCGTGCTGCGGTCCGTCGACGGCGACCCGCTGGACCAGGGGATCGACCTCGTCCCGGTCCCGGTCCGGGCCGGCGACCGGCTGCTGCTGTGCAGCGACGGGCTGACCGACCTGGTCCCCGACGACGTCGTCGCGGAGCTGCTCGGCGCCGAGGACCCCGACGCGGCCGCCTCCGCCCTGGTGCAGGCGGCACTGGCCGCCGGGGGCAGGGACAACGTGACCTGCGTCGTCCTGGACGTGGTGGACGGTCCGGCGGTGGTCGGGGACGGCCAGGTGCTCGGCGCCGTGCGTGAGATCGGCAACATCGTGGATCCCGGAGCCGTCCGCGCCCGCTGAGGTGCGACACTGACCGCCATGAGCAACGTGCGGCGTCCGGCCCTCGAGGGAACGGTCGCCGTACGCGACGACCGGCGGCTCAGCTTCGCGGAGTACGGCTCGCGGCGCGGGCCGGCGATCGTGTGGATGCACGGCACCCCGGGGGCCCGTCGGCAGATCCCGCTCGAGGTCCGGGAGTACGCCGACCGGCAGGGGGTCCGGATCATCGGTCTCGACCGGCCGGGCATCGGCTCGTCCACGCCGTACCTCTACCCGGAGGTCCTGGACTGGACCCGCGACCTCGAGATCGTCCTGGACACCCTGGCGATCGACACCGTGCGGCTGATCGGGCTCTCCGGGGGCGGCCCGTACGCGCTCGCCGCGGGTGCGACCCTGCCCGATCGGGTGCACGGCGTCGGCGTGCTCGGGGGCGTCGCGCCGACCCAGGGCACGGACGCCGCGGAGGGCGGCATCATCCAGCTCGCGGTCGCTCTCGCCCCGCTGCTGGCCGTGGCGCGGGTGCCGCTCGGCGTCGCCCTGACCCAGGGCATCCGGCTGGTCCGACCGCTGGCCGGCCCGGCGCTGGACCTCTACGCCGCCGTCCAGCCTCCGGGCGACAAGAACCTGCTCTCCCGGCCGGAGTTCAAGGCGATGTTCCTCGACGACCTGCTCAACGGCAGCCGGTTCCAGACCTCGGCGCCGATCAACGACCTGATCCTGTTCACCCGGCCGTGGGGGTTCGACCTGGCCGACGTGCGGGTGCCGGTGCGCTGGTGGCACGGCGACGACGACCACATCGTCCCGCTCCGCCACGGCCGGCACGTGGTCGAGCGCCTCCCGGACGCCACGATGAGCGTGATCGGCGGCGAGAGCCACCTCGGCGGCCTGGGGATCGCGCAGGAGGTCATCGAGACGCTGATGAACCTCGGTCCGCGGCGCGCCAACGCCGTACCTCGCTGATCACTGGTTTTCACGCGTCCCATAGGCCACAATGGTGGTACAACTACATCGCTGTCACTTCGACCGCACATCTCCGCTGAGAGACCGCTGGGGAAGGCGCATCTCGCGCCGGAGATGAAGGAGGTCACGGTGACCGCACGCACTGCCACCCGCACCGCGACGAGGGGCGTCCTGTACGTCCACTCAGCGCCGTCCGCGCTGTGCCCGCACATCGAGTGGGCCGTCAGCGGTGTGCTCGGCGTGCCCGTGAGCCTGGACTGGACCCCCCAGCCGGCACAGGCGGGTGCGTACCGGGCGGAGCTGTCGTGGACAGGCGACGTCGGTGCGGCGGCGGCCGTCGCCTCCGCGCTGCGCGGCTGGAACCACCTGCGCTTCGAGATCACCGAGGAGCCCACCGCGTCGTCCGAGGGCGCGCGCTACTCCTACACCCCCGAGCTCGGCGTCTTCCACGCGGTGACCGGGCTGCACGGCGACATCATGATCCCGGAGGACCGGCTGAAGGCTGCGGTGGTCAAGGCCGCGCTCGGCGACACGACGCTGCTGGTCGAGATCGACAAGCTCCTCGGCAAGCCGTGGGACGACGAGCTGGAGACGTTCCGCCACGCGGGCGAGGGCGCGCCCGTCCGCTGGCTGCACCAGGTGGTCTGACCGGCCTGCTAGGGCCGGCGGAGCCGGAAGTGCGACGGCTCGAACCAGCCCTGGTGCTCGCCGGCGTCGTTGTACCAGCTGAGCTTGGCGCGGATCGTGAACGTGCCGGCGTACGTCGAGTAGCGGCAGAAGCGGAACACCGCACGGCCCCTCCTGGGGTCCGAGTCGGCGCTGAACGCCCCGGAGGCGATGGTGTCGCCCGTGCGGTCGTCGAGGAACGTCTCGAGGGTCCAGTCGTTGGTGCGGACGCCGACCGCGTAGCGGTACCGGTAGTTGTGGCAGCCGCGCCGCAGGACGCCGTCCTTCGCGTGGGCGTGCCCGAGGTCGCTGCGGTCGCGGTGACGCTGCCGACCGCCGTCCGGCTGGGGGCCGAGCAGCGGTCCGACCAGCCCCGAGACCGGGTCGGGCAGCGGATCGGCCTGGGCCGGAACGGCGGTCAGCACGCCGGCGGCCAGGACGAGGCTGCCGAGCACCGTTGCCGTGCGTGTGACGGGCGTCATGCAGGTCCAACGCGGCACCGGGGCGCCCGGTTACGGGTTGTTCACCGCTCGGGTCGGCTCACAGGGGGATGTTGCCGTGCACCCCGCGCCGCACGCCGCCACCTTGGACGGCGTCCTCGATCGCGCGGGCGATCGTGCTGCGGGTGACCTCGGGCTCGACCACCTCGTCGACGACACCGATCTCCACGGCCCGCTCGACGCCGCCGGCGATCCGCTCGTGCTCGGCGGCGAGCTCGGCCTCGACCTGGGGACGGATGTCGGGTGCGACCTCGGCCAGCCGGCGCCGGTGCAGGATCCGGATCGCGGCGACCGGGCCCATGACCGCGACCTCCGCGCCCGGCCAGGCGAACACCTTCGTGGCGCCGAGCGAGCGGGCGTTCATGGCGATGTAGGCGCCGCCGTACGTCTTGCGGGTGACCAGGGTGACCCGGGGGACCACGCACTCGCCGAAGGCGTGCAGCAGCTTCGCGCCACGCCGGACCACGCCGTCCCACTCCTGCCCGACCCCGGGCAGGTAGCCGGGGACGTCGACCACGACCACGAGGGGGACGCCGAGGGCGTCGCACATGCGGACGAAGCGGGAGGCTTTCTCCGCCGAGAGCGAGTCCAGGCAGCCGCCGAGACGTAGCGGGTTGTTCGCGACCACGCCGACGGTGCGCCCGCCGAGCCGGCCGAGCGCGGTGACGATGTTCGGGGCCCAGCGGGCGTGCAGCTCCTGGGCGGTGCCCTCGTCGAGGATCGACTCGACCAGCGGGTGGACGTCGTAGGCGCGCTTCCTGGACTCCGGGAGCAGCGCGGCGAGGTCGCGGTCCTCGACCGCGTCGAGCTTCATGCTGCCCTGCGAGCCCAGCAGCGACGCGACCGTCCGGGCCCGGTCGAGAGCCTCCCGCTCGGACTCGGTCAGGATGTGCACGACGCCCGAGCGGCGGCCGTGCGGCTCCGGGCCGCCGAGGCGGAGCATGTCGACGTCCTCGCCCGTGACCGAGCGGACGACGTCCGGTCCGGTGACGAAGATCCGGCCCTCGGGGCCGAGGATGACCACGTCGGTGAGGGCGGGGCCGTACGCCGCGCCTCCGGCCGCCGGTCCGAGCACGACCGAGATCTGCGGGATCTTGCCC
>DASTXB010000024.1:0-45854 GCA_035765695.1 Nocardioides sp.
CGGTGCTGCCCATCCGGCTGGCGTCGATGCCGCCGCCGCCGGTCGGCAGCGAGCCGCTGCCGCCGCCGACGCACTGGGTGAGCACCAGGACGAGCACCACGATGATCACGCTACCGATGCCGCCGCCGACGCCGAGGCCGCCCGGGATCGGGAGGCCGCCGCCCGAGCCGAGGCCGCCGCCCCGGGGGCCGCCCCCGGGTCCGCCCCCGCGTCCTCGCCCGCGATCCCGGACGCGGCTGGTGTCCAGGCGTGCCTTGGGGTTGAAGCGCATGGGGGGCTCCCGGGTTTCGGCTGTCGCGGCGGGCGGCGCCTAGACTAGCCAGCCTCATGATCACCGCCCACCAGCTCGAAGTCCGTGCCGGCGCGCGGCTCCTCATGGAGGACGTCAGCTTCCGGGTCGCCGCCGGTGACAAGGTCGGTCTCGTGGGGCGCAACGGCGCCGGGAAGACCACCTTGACCAAGATCCTCTCGGGGGAGGCGCAGCCCGCCTCGGGGTCGGTGCAGAGCACCGGCGAGGTCGGCTACCTGCCCCAGGACCCCCGGTCCGGCGATCCCGAGGTGCTCGCGCGCGACCGGATCCTGTCCGCGCGCGGCCTCGACGACGTCGTACGCCGGATGCGGACGGCCGAGACCGAGATGGGCAGCGACGATCCCGAGGTCCGCGAGCGCGCCATGAGGCGCTACACGCGCGCCGACGCCGAGCTGCACGCCGGCGGTGGGTACGCCGCCGAGTCGGAGGCCGCCACGATCGCGCACAGCCTCGGCATCGAGGACCGGATCCTCGCCCAGCCGCTGAAGACCCTCTCGGGCGGCCAGCGCCGCCGCGTCGAGCTGGCCCGGATCCTCTTCTCCGGCGCGGAGATCCTGATCCTCGACGAGCCCACCAACCACCTCGACGCCGACTCGATCGTGTGGCTGCGCGACTTCCTCAAGGCGCACTCGGGCGGCTTCATCGTGATCAGCCACGACAACGGGCTGCTCGAGGCCACCGTCAACAAGGTGCTGCACCTCGACGCGAACCGTGCGGTGATGGACGTCTACAACATGGGCTGGAAGGCCTACCTCACCCAGCGCGAGACCGACGAGAAGCGGCGCAAGCGGGAGCGGATGAACGCCGAGAACAAGGCGAAGACGCTCACCGACCAGGCCAACAAGATGCGCGCCAAGGCCACCAAGGCGCAGGCCGCGCAGTCGATGCTCAAGCGCGCCGAGAAGCTGCTCGCGGGCGTCGAGGGCGAGCGCCAGAGCGACAAGGTCGCGCGGATCGCGTTCCCCAAGCCCGCCCCGTGCGGCAAGACCCCGCTCACCGCCAGCGAGCTGTCCAAGTCCTACGGGTCGCTCGAGGTGTTCACCGACGTCGACCTCGCGATCGACAAGGGCACGCGCGTCGTGATCCTCGGCCTGAACGGCGCCGGCAAGACCACGCTGCTGCGCATCCTGGCGGGCATCGACCGGCCCGACACGGGCGCCGTCGTACCCGGCCACGGTCTCAAGCTCGGCTACTACGCCCAGGAGCACGAGACCCTCGACGTCGACCGCACCGTGCTCGAGAACATGCAGAGCGCCGCCCCGCAGCTCACCGACACCGAGGCGCGGTCGGTGCTGGGCTCGTTCCTGTTCTCCGGCGAGGACGCGCACAAGCCCGCCAAGGTCCTCTCCGGCGGCGAGAAGACCCGCCTCGCGCTCGCGAGCCTGGTCGTCTCGAGCGCGAACGTGCTGCTCCTCGACGAGCCCACCAACAACCTCGACCCGGCCTCCCGCGAGGAGGTCCTGGCCGCGATCCGCAGCTACGAGGGCGCGATCGTGCTCGTCACCCACGACGAGGGGGCCGTCCTCGCGCTCGAGCCCGACCGGGTGCTGATCCTCCCCGACGGTGTCGAAGATCTCTGGAACGCGGAGTACGCCGACCTGGTGTCGCTCGCCTGACGGAGGTCCCCTCTAGGCTTCGAGGCATGGACGCTGACACCCTGGGGCAGGCCGGTCTGAGGTACGCCGTGGCCGGTCCCGTCGCCACGATCACGCTGCACCGGCCCGACGTGCGCAACGCGCAGACGCCGACCATGTGGCGCGCGCTCGCAGAGCTCGGCGCCTCGATCCCCGAGGACGTGCGGGTGGTCGTGGTCAAGGGCGAGGGGCACTCGTTCTCCGCCGGCCTCGACCGGGCGATGCTCGACCCGGGCAACACCTCCGGCGAGGAGTCCGTCGCCGGGCTGCTGGCGCTGTCCGACGAGGAGGTGTCGGCCACCATCGACGCCTACCAGCAGGGCTTCACGTTCCTGCGCGACCCGCGCTACGTCTCGATCGCGGCGGTCCGGGGCTACGCGATCGGCGCGGGCTTCCAGCTCGCGCTGTCGTGCGACCTGCGGGTGGTGGCCGACGACGCGCAGTTCTGCATGAAGGAGTCCGCACTCGGGCTGGTGCCGGACCTGACGGGAACAAAACCGCTCGTCGAGTGCGTTGGCTACGCCAGGGCGCTGGAGATCTGCGCGACCGCGCGGATGGTCAGTGCGGCCGAGGCCGTGGACATCGGGCTCGCGCTGGCCGCCGTACCGGCCGCCGAGCTCGACGCGACGGTCGACGACCTCGTCGGCGCCCTGACCGCGCCGATGGCCGGCGCGGTACGGGAGACCAAGGCGCTCCTCCAGGGCGCCGCGGACCGGAGCCTGGACGAGCAGCGCCGCCACGAGCGGGAGGCGCAGATCCGCAGGTTCCGGGAGCTCGCAGCACTGATGCGCTAGCCGCAGGACGGGAGGACACATGTCGGGGATGGGGATGGGACCGGCGTTCCGGGCCCTCCGCGCCGACCGCAGCGCGACGCAGCAGCGGCTCGCCCGGGGCACGCTGCGTCGGGTCATCGGCTACGCCAGCCCCCACCGGTCGCTGATCGCGCTGTTCCTGGTCCTCACCGTCGTCGACGCCGGCCTCGTGGTCGTCTCCCCGCTGCTGGTGCAGCGCATCGTCGACGACGGGATCACGGCCGGCGATACCGAGCTGGTGACGGTGCTCGCGATCGCGATGGCGGTGGTCGCGCTCTTCGACGCCGTGCTGACCGTGCTCACCGGCTACCTGTCCTCGCGGATCGGCGAGGGCCTCATCTACGACCTGCGTACCGAGGTCTTCGGGCACGTGCAGCGCCAGTCCCTCGCGTTCTTCACCCGCACGCAGACCGGGGCCCTGGTCTCCCGCCTCAACAACGACGTCATCGGTGCGCAGCGTGCCTTCACCACCACCCTGTCCGGCGTGGTGTCGAACGCCATCTCGGTGGCCGTGGTCGGTGTCACCATGCTCGCGCTGAGCTGGCAGATCACGCTGCTCTGCCTCGCGCTCTTCCCCATCCTCTACCTGAGCTCGCGCTGGGTCGGCAACCGGCTCGCCGGCCTGACCCGCGACCAGATGAACGGCAACGCCGACATGGGCAACACCATGACCGAGCGCTTCAACGTCGGTGGCGCGATGCTGCTGAAGCTCTTCGGCCGCCGTGACGAGGAGGACCGGGTCTTCGCCTCGAAGGCGGCAGTCGTCCGCGACCTCGGGATCCGGATCGCCCTGGTGCAGCGGGTCTTCATGGCGGCGATGCTGGCGGTGCCGGCGCTGGCGACGGCCGTCGTCTACGGCGTCGGCGGCCACCTGGCGATCAGCGGCGCGCTCACCATCGGTACGGTGCTCGCCCTCGCGACGCTCCTGGTCCGGCTGCTGGGCCCGCTCCAGGGCCTCTCGAACGTGCGCATCGACGTGATGACCGCGCTGGTCAGCTTCGAGCGCGTCTTCGAGGTCCTCGACCTGCCCTCGCTGATCGTCGAGAAGCCCGACGCGATCGCGCTGCCGCCGACCGCCGCGCGCCTGGAGTTCGACCACGTCGCCTTCGGCTACCCGCGCGCCGAGGAGATCTCGCTCGCCTCCCTGGAGTCGATCGCGCGCACCGAGAGCCGTGACTCCGGCCAGGTCCTCACCGACATCACCTTCACGGCGGAGCCCGGCCAGATGGTCGCGCTCGTCGGGCCGTCCGGCGCCGGCAAGACCACGATCACGCACCTGGTGGCGCGGCTGTACGACGTCGGCGCGGGCGCCGTCCGGGTGGGCGACCGCGACGTGCGCGACCTGAGCCTCCAGTCGCTGGAGGACACCGTCGGGTACGTCACCCAGGACGCCCACATGTTCCACGAGACGATCCGGGCCAACCTCCTCTACGCCCGCCCCGGCGCCACGGACGAGGACGTCTGGGCCGCGCTCGAGGCGGCCCAGATCGCCACGCTCGTGCGCGGCCTGCCCGACGGCCTGGACACCGTGGTCGGCGACCGGGGCTACCGGCTCTCCGGCGGCGAGCGGCAGCGGCTCGCCATCGCGCGGCTGCTGCTCAAGGCGCCGGCGATCGTGGTCCTCGACGAGGCGACCGCCCACCTGGACAGCGAGTCCGAGGCCGCGGTCCAGCGAGCGTTGGACGCTGCGCTCGAGGGCCGCACGTCGCTCGTGATCGCCCACCGGCTCTCGACGGTCCGCAACGCGGACCAGATCCTCGTCGTCGACGACGGCCGGGTCGTCCAGCGCGGCACGCACGCCCAGCTCCTGGCCGAGGGCGGGCTGTACGCCGACCTCTACCGCACGCAGTTCGCCGAGGACGCCCGGACCTCCGCCTGACCCTCGTGCGGCGCAGCTGGTGCAGCCGGCGCTACGGCGTACCGGCCCCGTCACGCGGGGGCGGCGCGCTGCGCGCGCTCTCCCGCTCGCGGCGCTCCTGCTCGTACGCGCGCCGGTAGGCCTCCCGCACCCGCTGCTTCTTCGCGTTCTTCGCTGCTCGCCTGCGCTTGCGCTCGTCCGCGGGCGACTCCCCGGCCGCGTCCGGGGACGAGCCCTCGTCCCGAGCCCGACCGCGCCACTCGTCGTACGCGAGGTAGAGGAACCCGCCGATCGCGAGGAGCCCGAAGAACCACCACTGAAGGCCGTAGAAGAAGTGCGGTCCGTTGTCCAGCTCGGGGAGCTCCACCGGCTCCAGCCCGTCGGCCGGCCGGCCGTCCTCGGACCTCAGCTCCACGAACCCGCCGTACACCGTCCGGTCGATCGCGCGCCCGATCTCGGCGCTCGAGATCGCGCGGGTGGAGTGGTCGTCGACCGCGGTGGCGTCGCCGCTGGCGTCCGCGCGCACCCAGCCCTCGACCGTGACCTCGCCGGAGGGTGGCTCGGGCAGGTCCGTCGGACCGGTGCCCTGGTTGTCCGCGGCCATCCAGCCGCGGTCGACGAGCACGGCGGTGCCGCCGGCGGTGACGAGGGGGACCACGGCGTCGACGCCGGACTGCCCGTCGCGGGTGCGGTAGCGGACGATCACGGTGTCGTCGGTGTCGTAGGTGCCGGTCGCCGTGACCAGCCGCCACTCGTCGTCCTCCCGGACGTCGGCGCCGGGGGAGAGGACGTCCGCGACCGGAGCCGGCGCGCGGTCCTCGTTGACGCGGATGACGTGGTTGCTCGCCTTGCGGTCGGCCAGGCGGTCGAACTGCCATTGGCCGAGCCACCAGGTCGCGCAGCAGAGCACGACCACGACGAGTGCGAACAGCAGCCACCGCCGACTCAGCAGGAAGCGCAACGACCGCACCCGTCGAGGCTATCCGTCCCTTGGTCGCCGCCTAGACTGCAGGGGTGGTAGTGACGAGGAGGCTCGAGGACCGGTTCGGACGGGTCGCGACCGACCTGCGGGTGTCGCTGACGGACCGCTGCAACCTGCGGTGCTCCTACTGCATGCCCGCCGAGGGGCTGGACTGGCTCCCGGACGAGACGGTGCTCACCGACGACGAGGTCGTTCGGCTCGTGCGCATCGGCGTGGAGCTGCTCGGCGTGCATGAGGTGCGGTTCACCGGGGGCGAGCCCCTGGTGCGCCGCGGGCTGGTCGACATCGTGCGGCAGACCAGTGCCCTCGGGGTCGAGACCTCGCTGACCACCAACGCCCTGGGGCTGGCCCGCACCGCCCACGCGCTCGCCGCTGCGGGCCTGGACCGGGTGAACGTCAGCCTGGACAGCATCCGGCGCGAGTCGTTCAAGCAGATCACCCGGCGCGACCGGCTGCCCGACGTGCTGGCCGGGCTGGCCGCCGCGCGTGAGGCCGGCCTCGGTCCGGTGAAGGTCAACGCCGTCCTGATGCGCGGCATCAACGACGTCGAGGCGCCCGAGCTGCTGCGCTGGGCGATCGCCGAGGGCTACCAGCTGCGCTTCATCGAGCAGATGCCGCTCGACGCCCAGCACGGCTGGAGCCGCGAGGGCATGATCACCGCCGACGAGATCTTCGCCCGGCTGGAGGAGGAGTTCACGCTGACGCCGGCGGCCGAGCCGCGGGGGAGCGCCCCGGCCGAGCTGTTCCTCGTCGACGGCGGGCCGGCGACGGTGGGCGTGATCGCGAGCGTGACGCGGCCGTTCTGCGGGGACTGCGACCGGGTGCGGCTGACCGCGGACGGCCAGGTCCGCAACTGCCTGTTCGCGCGTGAGGAGTCCGACCTGCGCGCGTCGATGCGAGCCGGAGCCTCCGACGAGGAGATCGCCGACCGCTGGGTCACCGCGATGGCCGGGAAGCGCGCCGGCCACGGCATCGACGACCCGACGTTCCTCCAGCCCGACCGGCCGATGTCCGCCATCGGCGGGTGACGACACGCCCGATCAGTGGGCGACGACGTCCCTGAGGAACTGCCGCGCGGCGAGGAAGTCCGACAGCGACTGCCGGTGCTCGTCGCAGGCGAGCCAGATCTTGCGTCGGTCGGGGGTGTGCAGCTTCGGGTTGTTCCACTGCAGCTCCCAGGCGGCGGGCGCCTGGCAACCCTTGGCGGAGCAGGTGTCGGCGTCGGTCATGGTGCCTTCCTGGAGACATGAACGGTGCCGGACAGCCACGGGGGAAGCCGTCCGGCACCGCTGCGAGCCGAGACGGGGGAGACCCGGCTCGCAGCGGAGATTGTGTCACGCAGCGCGGCGGAGTCCAAGCACCGTTCAGTCCCGATCCGGTGCCGAATCCGTGCCGGGGCCCAGCTCCGGCCTGTCGTACTGCGCGTCGAGCAGGTTGAACCCGTCGGATCTCGAAGCCGAGGCGTTGGCCATCACCACGGCGACGTACGGCAGGATCAGCGCGCCGGCGATGAAGATCGGCCACAGCCAGCCGATGCCGGCCAACGCCGTCACGATGGCCGCCACGAAGCAGGCCGACCGGATGCTCATCGAGACGAGGTACCGCTTCTGACGTGCGGCGATGTCGTCCCTGCGGTTCGACGGGGCCGTGGTGATGCGGACCGCCTCGTGCTGCGAGCGACGGAGGTCTCGGGCCATTGCTCCATCGTACGTCGGGCTCCACACGCCTCCGCGTGCCCTAGGGTCGGGCCATGACCAACCGCACCTACCGCGTCACCGAGATCGTCGGCACCTCCCCGGACGGCATCGACGCCGCCGTCCGCAACGGCATCGAGCGGGCCGGCCGCACGCTGCGCCACCTCGACTGGTTCGAGGTCACGCAGGTCCGTGGCCAGGTCAAGGACGGGACCGTCGAGCACTTCCAGGTCGGCATGAAGGTCGGCTTCCGGCTCGAGGACGACTGACCTCTCAGCGCACCGCCCAGGTCTCCGGGGCCGCGGGTGCGCGGGCGTTGACCGGGTCCACCCCGGGCGGGCACCACCCCGCCGGGTCGTAGGTGCACCCGGGCGGGATCGCGTGGTCCGCGTTGCTGAACGTCGGGCCCGCGTAGCCCGGCACGCCGCCCCAGTAGAACCGGTTGTCCTCACCGGCGAAGCGGGTGGCCGCCCAGCTGCGCTCCGTGACCACACCGTCCTGGAGGCGCAGCGCGTAGTAGTCGTCGCGGCCGCAGTCGAGGCGGTACGCCGCGCGAGACGTGCTCGCGCCGCCGGCGACGAACGCGGCCCACCCGCCGCTGCCGCCACCGCAGCTGTCGTAGGTCTGCCCCGGCTCGTCGACGTTGTTGTAGCAGAGCAGGTCGGCGCAGTCGGTGGGGTGCAACGGGTTCTGCCCGTTGGCGTGCGGCGACCCGTCGAGCACCGCCCCCATGCCGTGGGCGAACTCGTGGGCGAGCCGCTCGCCGAAGCTTCCCGTGCCCCGCACGTCGAAGTCCCGCGGCCGGTTGTCCGTCGAGATCGTCATCCACGTGCCGCCCTGCTGGTTGCAGTTCTGCGCGCCGGGGGTGAGGTCGGCCGGCCCGTACCCCGAGCCCGAGCAGGGGATGATCGTCGCGCCGCCCAGGTAGTTCCAGACCCCGGGCGTGTCGGTGACCGTGATGTAGCGCCGGTCGTCGCGCGCGGGGAACCCGTGCACCTCCAGCCACGGCCACAGCCCCTGCTGGAGCTCACCGGTGTCGGGGTCGGTCCAGTTCTGGTAGGGCTCGCGCTGCAGCACGGTGTGCGGCACGGTCGCACGCCGGAACGAGGGCACGCACCGGCCGTCGGCCGCGGTCGTCGTCACGATCCGTGGCGCTCCGGCGGCGGCGAGGCCGCTCAGCGTGGTGATCGCGGCACCGCGGGACGCGGCGAAGACCGACGCCGCCCGGCGTACGGCGTCCTCGACCAGCCCCGGCCGGGTGTCGACCAACGGGGTCCGCGGCTGCTGGCCATCGGTCACCCAGACGAACTCCCAGGCGGGCAGCGGGCTCGTGGCCGGGACGCACAGGAGCGGGTACTCGGGGTAGCTCCAGCGGGCCCACCACCAGGCGTTCCGGCGCGACGGGCAGTCGCCCCACCCCGCCCGTCCCATCGCGAGAGGGACGCCGGCCGGGTTGGCCGTGGTCCACGCCGAGGTCTCGCACCCACCCCGTCGTACGCCGGGCGCACCGGGCCCTGCGGCGGACCGAGGCACGGGCACGAGCAGGCCGGCGGCCACGACGACCACCGCGACCAGTGCTCGCAGACGCGTCGACCGCATCGGCCTCACCCCCCGCCGGCCACATTCCGGGCGCGGGCGGGGTCGCCGGGACGGGTTCCGGACCGGGTTCACCGAATCGCGGTAGCGGTCCGGCGGCGGACGGGTTTTCTCCTACCCCCCAGTAGTCGCTAGCGTCCCGGAGGTGAGCGCAGAAGCAAGCAGGGCGCACGAGCCCAGGTCGGTCCTGGTCACCGGCGGCAACCGCGGCATCGGCCGCGCCATCGCCGAGGCCTTCGTCCGGCACGGCGACCGGGTCGCCGTGACCACGCGCAGCGGCGGGGCACCGATCGGCACGCTCGACGTCCGGTGCGACATCACCGACCCGGGCCAGGTCGAGGCGGCCTTCGCCACCATCGAGGAGGCGCACGGCCCGGTGGAGGTGCTCGTCGCGAACGCCGGTGTCACCGCCGACACGCTCCTGTTGCGGATGTCGGACGACGACTGGTCGACGGTCATCGACACCAACCTGACCGGGTCGTTCCGGCTCGCGAAGCGGGCCGCGAAGGGCATGCTGCGGATGCGGCGCGGCCGGATCGTGTTCATCTCCTCGGTCGTCGGGCTGCTCGGGTCCGCCGGCCAGGTGAACTACGCGGCGTCGAAGGCGGGCCTGGTCGGCATGGCGCGGTCGATGGCGCGGGAGCTCGGGTCGCGTTCGATCACCACGAACGTCGTGGCACCGGGCTTCATCGAGACCGACATGACCGCGGTGCTCACCGACGATCAGAAGGACGCGATCAAGGCGCAGGTGCCGCTGGGGCGGTACGGCGCGCCGGACGAGATCGCGGAGACGGTGCTGTGGCTGACCGGCCCCGGCGCGGCATACGTCACCGGGGCGGTCATCCCGGTCGACGGTGGACTCGGAATGGGGCACTGAACCATGGGCATTCTCGACGGCAAGCGGATCCTGGTGGCCGGGGTCACGATGGACTCCTCGATCGGCTTCGCCACCGCCAAGGTGGCGCAGGAGCAGGGCGCGACCGTGCTGATCTCGAACTTCGGCCGCGCGCTCGGCATCACCCGCCGCATCGCCAAGCGGCTCCCGGTCGAGCCGCCGGTGCTCGAGCTCGACGTCACCGACGAGGACCACCTCGCGGGCCTGGCGGACCAGGTCCGCGAGCACCTGGGTCCGGATGCCGGTCTCGACGGGGTCGTGCACTCGATCGCGTACGGCAACCCCGAGACGCTGCTCGGCGGCAAGTTCCTCACGGGCCCGTGGCCGGACGTCGCGCAGGCGGTCCAGGTGTCGGCGTACTCCCTGATGTCGCTCACGCAGGCCTGCCGCCCGCTGATGACGGACGGCGGCTCCGTGGTCGGGCTGACGTTCGACGCCACGGTCGCGTGGCCGGCGTACGACTGGATGGGCGTGGCCAAGGCCGGCCTGGAGTCCTGCGCGCGGTACCTCGCGCGCGACCTCGGCCCCGAGGGGATCCGGGTCAACCTCGTGTCGGCAGGTCCGCTGAAGACGCTCGCGGCGAAGGCGATCCCGGGCTTCGAGGAGCTCGAGTCGATGTGGAGCGACCGGTCGCCGCTCGGGTGGGACAACACCGACCAGACCCCGACCGCGAAGGCCGTGTGCGCGCTGCTGTCGGACTTCTTCCCGGCCACGACCGGCGAGATCGTGCACGTGGACGGTGGGTTCCACGCCATGGGAGCCTGATCCGGTGCGCCGCCGCCTGGTCGTGATGAGGCACGCGAAGGCTGCCCAGGACGGCCCGACCGACTTCGAGCGCGCGCTCACGGACCGCGGGCACGCCGACGCCGCCGAGGCCGGCGCCTGGCTCGTGGAGCAGGGTGTCGCGCCCGACCATGCGCTCGTCTCCGCCGCGACGAGGACCCGCGAGACGTGGGAGTCGCTGGCCCGGGGTGCCGGCTGGGACCTGGAGCCCGAGCTGGACCGGGGCCTGTACTCCGCCGAGCCCGACACCGCGGTCGACCTCATCTCGCTGGTCGACGATGGCGTGGCCGCACTCGTCGTGGTGGGGCACAACCCGACGATGGCCTACCTCGCCCAGATGCTCGGCGACGGCGAAGGCGACCCGCAGCTGGAGACCGAGCTGCTGGCCGGCTTCCCGACCAGCGCGACGGCCGTGTTCGATTACGACGGCACCTGGGCCGACCTCGGCGTCGGCTCCGCCCGGCTGGTCGGCTACCACGTCGGCCGCGGTTAGTCCCGAGTCGGCGCAGTGTCGCCCGACATGGCGCCGACTCGGCGCGGATGCGGGGCGACATGGCGCCGGCTCGGCCTAGACCGGCGGCGCGGGCGTCACGATGCCGGCCTCGGCGTCGGCCGCCTCGACCTCCTCGCGGCTGATGCCGAGCAGGTACATGATCGTGTCGAGGTACGGCACGTTCACCGCGGTGTCGGCGGCGTCGCGGACCATCGGCTTGGCGTTGTAGGCGATGCCGAGCCCGGCGGCGTTGAGCATGTCCAGGTCGTTGGCGCCGTCGCCGATGGCGATCACGGCGGCGTCCGGTACGCCGATCTCCGCGGCGAACTCGCGCAGCGCCGCCGCCTTGCCGGCCCGGTCCACGACGGGCCCGACGATCCGGCCGGTCAGCCGGCCGTCGACGATCTCGAGCTCGTTGGCCCGGGAGAAGTGGATGCCGAGGTCGGCGGCGAGCCGGTCGGTGATCTGCGAGAACCCGCCCGACACGATCGCGAACCGGTAGCCCAGCCGGCGCAGGGTCCGGACCATGGTGCGGGCACCCGGCGCGAGCACGATCGCGTCGTACACCTCGTCCAGCGCCGACTCCGGCACCCCCTCGAGCAGGGCGACCCGCGCGCGCAGCGACTCCTCGAAGTCGATCTCGCCCCGCATCGCGGCCTCGGTCACCCCCGCGACCTGCGCCTCGCAGCCCGCGTGGGCGGCGAGCATCTCGATCACCTCGCCCTGGATCAGCGTGGAGTCGACGTCCATCACGATGAGCCGCGTGCCCCGGCGGAGCAGGGTCGCGGGCTGCACGGCGATGTCGATCGACTGGCGGGCCGCCTCGGCGGCGAGCACGCCCCGCAGCGCGTCGGTGTCGGCGCCGCTGACGTGCAGGTCGATGGCGGTGACGGGGTAGCGGGCCATCCGCTCGATCCGGTCGATGTTCGCGCCGGCGTCGGCGATCCGGCCGGCCACCGCGGCCATCGCCGACGCGCGCAGGGGCGCGCCGATCACCGTGACGTGGGAGCGCCCGGAGCCGCGCTCCTTGTTGTCGCCGACGCCGCTCTCGACGTCGACGGTCATCCCGAGGTCCTGCGCGGTCGACTGCACCGCGTCGCTGACCCGCCGCACGTTGCGCGGGGCGGTCACGAGGACGCCGAGGATCAGCCGGCCCCGGAGCACGATCTGCTCGATGTCGAGCACCTCCACGCCCGCGCCGGAGAGCGCGCCGAAGACCGAGGAGGTGACGCCCGGGCGGTCCTTGCCCGTGAGCGTGATGAGCAGGGTCTCCGGCTTCGCGTCAGTCATGGCACCCGCGAGGCTATCGCCCGGGCGCCGCCGGCTCAGCCCGGCGGCCACACCTCGGGCGAGCACGCCGCGGTCAGCGCCCGCCGCCCCGCGCGGTCGAGGGGGACCAACGCGGCCCGGCGCTGCTGGATCTCGTACGCCGAGATCGACGCGCCGTCGTCCTCGAGCGCGAGCGCGACGATCTCGGTCGCCTGCAGGCCGCGGGCGGCCAGCTCCACGCAGCGGGCAGGTACGCCGTCCGGCGCCGCCAGCGGCTCGCGGTGCCGCAGGTCCATGAGCCGGTCGGCGACCTCCGGACGCCAGCGGGCGACGTCCAGGTCGGCGAGCGCCTCGGCCGTCTCCAGCAGCCCGGCGCGCAGCGACCGGTCCGCCTCGCCGACGTCGGGCAGCTGGCGGCGCCCCGCCGGGTGGGCGGTCCACACCACGGCCGCGCCGGTACGCCGGGGCACCAGCCCCAGGCCGGCACCCTCGATGACCACCGCCGCGCCCTCCTCGAGCGCGTCACGGTTGAACTCAGCCGGACCGCCGAGGCCGAGCGGGTCGCCCTCGGCCGGGAACGCCGCACCGAAGCCCGTGGCCCCGGCCCGACGCAGTGCGGCCAGACCCTCGACCAGGGTCGCGGTGCCGTTCACGCCGGGCAGCCCGGCGACCACGTGCGTGGCGTCGGCGCCGATCACCGCGTCCAGCACCAGGTCGGTGACGGCGTGGCCGCGCAGCCACGCAGTGCCCCACCAGGCCAGCCGCGCCGCGCTCGGGAGATCGGTGGTCACGGCCGCCGAGGATACGCGGCGAGCGGTCCGCGGGCGCCCGGGAGGGCCCTTATAGGGTGAGCGCCATGACCGCCGTGCTGGACTTCGCCGACGTCACGATCCGGCGCGGGCAGGCCACCCTGCTCGACCGGATCTCCTGGCGGGTCGAGGAGAAGGACCGGTGGGTGATCCTCGGGCCGAACGGCGCCGGCAAGACCACGCTCCTGCAGGTGGCGTCCGCGCAGCTCCACCCGACCGAGGGCGTGGCCGGCATCCTCGACGAGGTCCTCGGGACCGTGGACGTCTTCGAGCTCCGCCCACGCATCGGCCTGACCAGCGCCGCGCTGGCCGAGCGCATCCCGCGCTCCGAGCGCGTGCACGACGTCGTCGTGTCCGCGTCGTACGGCGTGGTCGGGCGCTGGCGGGAGGCGTACGACGACCTCGACCACGAGCGCGCCGCGCAGCTGCTGACCGAGGTCGGCGCCGCGCACCTCGTGGACCGGACCTTCGGCACCCTCAGCGAGGGCGAGCGCAAGCGGGTGCAGATCGCCCGTGCTCTGATGGCCGACCCGGAGCTGCTGCTGCTCGACGAGCCGGCAGCCGGCCTGGACCTGGGCGGCCGGGAGGACCTGGTGTCCACGTTGTCGGTGCTCGCGACCGACCCGGGCTCGCCGGCGACCGTGCTGGTCTCCCACCACGTGGAGGAGATCCCGCCCGGCTTCACGCACGCGCTGCTGCTGCGTGGCGGCCGGGTGGTCGCCGCCGGCCCGCTGGACGAGGTCGTCAACGAGACCAACCTGGCCACGACGTTCGGCATGCCGCTGGTGCTGGGCCACGAGGACGATCGCTGGAGCGCGCGTCGTCGCACCCTCCATCGCTGACCGTCGGGCTAGGGTCGGGGCATGGACTGGCTGAGCGAGCACGCCTGGGCGGCCTGGCTCGGGATCGCCGCGGTGCTCGGCGCTGCCGAGCTGGTCAGTCTCGACCTGGTGCTGATCATGCTCGCGGTCGGTGCGCTGGCCGGTGCGGTGTCCGCCGCCCTCGGTGCCGCGGTCGTCGCCCAGATCCTCATCGCGGGCGTCGCGTCCATCGCGATGCTCGCGCTGGTGCGGCCCGGACTGGTGGCCAAGCTGCACCAGGGCCCGGAGCTCCGGCTCGGGCACACCAAGCTCGTCGGCCAGCGCGCCGTCGTCACCCAGCGGATCACCGGCCTCGCGGTCGGCCAGATCAAGCTCGCGGGGGAGACCTGGACGGCGGCGCCGTACGACGAGCACGTCACGATCGAGCCCGGGGCGACCGTGGAGGTCTTCGAGATCCGCGGTGCCACGGCGTACGTCCACCCGGTCGCCGAGCTCGGCGAGTGACCGACCCAGATAGGAGAGCCCTGTGCCCCCTGTGATCCTGATCCTGCTGGCGCTGCTGCTGATCTTCGTGATCGTGCTGCTGGCCAAGACCGTGCGGATCATCCCGCAGGCGCGCGCCGGTGTCGTGGAGCGCTTCGGCAAGTACCTCAAGACCCTGCCTGCCGGCCTCAACATCGTCGTGCCGTTCGTCGACAAGGTCCGCTACCTGATCGACCTGCGCGAGCAGGTGGTGAGCTTCCCGCCGCAGCCCGTGATCACCGAGGACAACCTCGTGGTCTCCATCGACACCGTCATCTACTTCCAGGTGACCGACCCGATCGCGGCGACGTACGAGATCGCCAACTACATCCAGGCCGTCGAGCAGCTGACGATGACCACGCTGCGCAACATCGTCGGCGGCATGGACCTCGAGCAGACCCTGACCAGCCGCGAGGAGATCAACAACGGGCTGCGCGGCGTGCTCGACGAGGCGACCGGCAAGTGGGGCATCCGCGTGAACCGCGTCGAGATCAAGGGCATCGACCCGCCGCCGTCGATCAAGGACGCGATGGAGAAGCAGATGCGCGCCGACCGCGACAAGCGCGCGCTGATCCTGACCGCCGAGGGCCAGCGGCAGTCCGCGATCCTCACCGCCGAGGGCAACAAGCAGTCGGCGATCCTGAACGCCGAGGGTGACCGGGAGTCGCAGATCCTGCGCGCCCAGGCGGACCGCGAGTCGCAGATCCTGCGCGCCCAGGGTGAGGGACAGGCCATCCAGACGGTCTTCCAGGCGATCCACGACGGGCAGCCGGACCAGTCGCTGCTGGCCTACCAGTACCTCCAGATGATGCCGAAGATCGCCGAGGGCGACGCGAACAAGGTCTGGATCGTGCCGAGCGAGATCGGCAAGGCGCTCGAGGGCCTCGGGTCGACGATGACGAACCTGCAGGGCATCCCGCAGCACGTCGAGGGGCCGCTCAAGCGCGTCGACATGGGCTCCTCGGAGCCGCAGGAGCCGAAGAGCGACGCTGCGCTCAGCGAGACCAACGCGGCCGTCGAGGCGGCGATCGCCGAGGCCGCCAGCGCGGCGAACCCCGGACGGCCGTCGAACGCCCAGGGCGGTGGGACGGCCGGGGCCGACGAGACCGACGCGGCCGTGAACCCGGGTGAGGTGCCGCCCACCCAGTGAGTCCGTTCGAGGTCGTCGCGGTCCTGCTGGCAGGGGTCGCGGCCGGCACCATCAACACCGTGGTGGGGTCGGGGACGCTGATCACGTTCCCGACCCTGCTGGCGTTCGGCGTACCGCCGGTGACCGCCAACGTCTCCAACACGATCGGGCTGGTGCCCGGGTCGGTCTCCGGGGCGGTGGGCTACCGCCGCGAGCTCGCGGGCCAGCGCGCGCGGGTGCTGCGGCTCGGCGTCGCCTCCCTGCTCGGCGGTACGGCGGGCGCCGTCCTGCTGCTGGTGCTGCCGGCCGGCGCGTTCGAGGCGATCGTGCCGGTGCTCATCCTGCTCGGCCTGGTGCTGGTCGTGTTCCAGCCGCGGATCTCGGCCTGGGTCGCGCGCCGGCACGACGCCACCGGCGGGCTGCCGCACCACGGCACCTGGTGGGTGTGGCCCTCCGTCCTCCTCACCGGCGTGTACGGCGGGTACTTCGGCGCCGCGCAGGGCGTGCTGCTGATGGCCGTGATGGGCATCGGCATCGCCGAGACCCTCCAGCGGCTCAACGCGGTCAAGAACGTCCTGGCCGCGATCGTCAACGCCGTGGCGGGCCTGATCTTCGCGCTCGTTGCCGACGTCGACTGGGGGGTCGTGCTGCTGATCGGCATCGGCTCGGTGATCGGTGGCCAGCTCGGTGCGACCGTCGGACGCCGGCTCCCGAGCACGGTGCTGCGCATCGTGATCGTGCTGGTCGGCGTCGTGGCGCTGTCGGTCTTCCTGCTGGCCTGAGGTCAGCGCTTGACGAGCGCGACCAGCCCGGAGCCCACGGCGCCGACCGCGGGCCCGATCAGCGTCATCGCGGTCTTCCGCGAGATCGAGCCGTCCTGCATCGCCAGGTAGCCGGTCGCGCCGTCGGCGGCGTCGACCAGGATGCCGAGCCCGATCATCCCCGTGCGCGTCCGGCCGCTGCTCATCAGCGTCGCCAGGCCGAGGGCGATCTCGCGGATCCCGAACAGGCGGGTCACGTAGGGGAGCTGCGGGTTCGACACCGGGTCGAGCTGGAACACGCGGTCGCCCCGCTCGGGGTCCGCAACAGCGACAGCGCCGACCGCGATCCGGCCGAGGGACAGTCCGATCACAGGGTTCATGCCGAGCAACCTAGCGCTCCCGTGACAGGCTCGGACCATGGACCTGTACGACGTCATGCGGACCACCCCCGCCGTCCGGGAGTTCACCGGCGACCCGCTGCCCGACGAGACCTTGGAGCGGATCCTCGAGCACGCCCGGTTCGCGCCCAGCGGCGGCAACCGCCAGGGCACCCGCGTCATCGTCATCCGCGACCAGGGGACCCGGGAGCGCCTCGCCGAGCTCAACGAGCCCGCCGTGCGCCGCTACGTCGCCCAGATCAAGGCCGGACAGAGCCCGTGGAACCCGCTCGAGCCGCCCGCGCCGACCGCTGAGGAGATCGCCGGCACGGAGGTGCCGGAGTCGTTCACCAAGCCGGTCCTCACCGCGTCGGCCGTCCTGGTCTTCGTCGTCGACCTCGGTGTCGTCGCCGCGATGGACCAGGACCTCGACCGCATCGGGCTGGTCGGCGGCGCCTCGGTGTACCCACTGGTCTGGAACACCCTGCTCGCCGCCCGCAACGAGGGCTTCGGCGGCACCATCACCACGATGGCGGTCGCCCAGGAGCCGGCGGTCCGCGAGCTGCTCGGCATCCCGGACCGGTACGCCGTGGCCGCGGTCGTGCCGCTCGGCAGGCCGGTGCGGGAGCTCACCAGGCTGCGGCGGGTCCCCGTCGCCGAGCTGGCCCGCCGGGAGCGGTTCGACGGCGCCCCCTTCTGAGGCGCCTCAGCGGTCGACGTACGCCCGCAGCCACGTGTCGAGCTCGGCGTACGCCCGGTCGCGCGGCTCGGGCAGCGACAGCACGACGTCGTGCCGGGCGCCGGGGATGGCGACGTAGGTGACGTGGCTGCCGATCGCGCTGGCCCACTGCCGGATCTGCGGCACCTCGAGCACGATGTCGTAGCCGTGCGCGTCGGGTCCCATCTCCTTGGGCCAGCGGGTGTCCGCCGAGGAGAGCACCAGGACGGGGCAGCCGACGTCGAGACCCGAGTGCAGCTCGTCGTGACCCATCCGGATCGCGCGCAGCCAGCCGAAGGTCACCGGGAAGGAGTCCAGCGGCTTCCACTCGGTGTTGAACATCCACTCGCCGTCGTGCTCGACGTGGAGGCTGCGGCCGTAGTGACCCTCGGGCGTGCGGGGGACGACCCGCTTCGGCCGCCGCGCGCCGACCGCCTTGATCACCTTGGTGCCCAGGCCGCGGATCAGCGCACCGCCCTGCATGTCCAGCCACGGCGAGTTGAGCACCATGCCGGCGATCGGAGGCTGGCGCTCGTTGGCCCACAGCGAGGCGATCAGGCCGCCGGTCGAGTGCGCGCTGATCACCACGTGGTCGTGCCCGTCGCGCTCGAGCACCCGGTGCAGCGCCGCGTCGAGGTCGGGGAAGTGCTCGCGCAGGTCGGTGACGTAGTTGGGCGTCTGGTGCGGCAGCAGCGAGCGCCCGTACTTGCGCAGGTCGACCGCGTAGAAGTCGTACCCGCGCTCGTTCCACCACTCGGCGTACCCGGTCTGGAAGAAGTAGTCGCAGAACCCGTGCACGTGGAGCACGGCTCCGCCGGCCGGCTCGTCGGCGCGGCGTACGACGAGGGTCGCGACGACCGGCCCCTCCTCGTCGGGCGGGAGGTTGATGATCTCGGCGAGGTAGGGCTCGCCCAGGACGTCGGGGACGAGCTCGTCGAAGACACCGCTGCTCATGCGGAAATCCTGCCAGCCCGCAGACCGAGGGCGAGCCCCGGCTCGTTGGTCGTCACCAGCCAGGCGCGGCCGGGCTTCATCCAGTACGCCAGGGAGCGCTTCGTGTCGACCGTCCAGACCATGAGCGGCAGGCCGTGCCGGCGCGCGAACCGGCGCACGCGGAGCCGTGCGAGCGTGTGGTGCGCGACCGCGACGTTCGCGCGGGAGTCGCGGTAGCGGATCTCGGGCCACAGCTCGGACGCCCGCACCCTCACCGCGTGCCACAGCGAGAAGCCGCGGACCCCACGGCCCAGCGAGAGGCCGACCATCAGGGGGTGTCCGCTGGCGTCGGCCCAGTCCCGGACCGCTCGGACCCCGTCGTCGTGACCGGTGGTCACCAGGATGTGGTCGGTGCCGAGGCGCTCGACAGCCAGCGCCACCACCTCGACCTCGCGACCGCGGAACTTCAGGTCCAGGTGCACCCGGGCGCGACCGGCGATCAGGTCGAGCGCCTCCTCGTAGCGGAGGGCGCCGTCCGGCGCCACGTCGACCGGGTCGTGGTGCAGCACCAGCGACCCGTCGGCGGTCCGCCGTACGTCGATCTCGACGTAGTCGGCGCCGAGCGCGATCGCGGCCTCGATGGCCTCGCGCGTCAGGCAGCGGTGGGCGCTGACCAGGGTCATCGAGCCGCTGCGTGGGCCGCTGCCGCGCGGACCAGCCCGGCGAGCAGGCCGACGTCCGCCGCGGTCTCGGGGTGCCACTGCACGCCGAGACAGAACCGTTCTCCGGGTGCCTCCATGGCCTCCAGCGTGCCATCCGCGGCGTGCGCCACCGGGGCGAACCCCGGGTGGGTCCGCACCGACTGGTGGTGGTGGCAGTTCACGGACAACCGGTCACCGACCAGGCCGGCCAGTCGGGTGCCCGGCACGGTCGACACCTCGACCAACCCGAACTCGTCGCCGCCGGGGGAGTGCTCCTCGTGGTCGACGAGGTCGGGCACGTGCTGCTCGAGCGCGCCGCCTGCGTGGACCGCCATCACCTGCATCCCGCGGCACACACCCAGCACCGGCAGGCCGACCGCGTCGGCGGCGTCGAGCAGCGCCGTCTCCCAGGCGTCCCGGTCGGCGCGCCAGTGCGCGGTGCGGGGATGCGGCTCCTCGCCGTACCGGCCGGGGTCGACGTCCGCGCCGCCGCTGATCACGAGCCCGTCCAGCCGGGCGACCACGGCGTCGGCGGCGCCGGCCACGACGACCGGAGGGAGGAGCACCGGGATGCCCCCGGTGGCCTCGACGGCCGCGGCGTACTGCGTCGGCAGCACGTCCGCGCGCTGCCGCCACACGCCCCAGGCGGCGTCCTCGCGGTAGGTCGTCAGGCCGACGAGCGGGGCCGGCATCAGAGCGGCGTGACGTAGGCCCCGGAGATGCCCCCGTCGACCAGGAAGGTGTTCGCGGTCATGAACGACGCGTCGTCGGACGCGAGGAACAGCACGGCGGCGGCCATCTCCTCGGGCTCACCGAACCGCCCCATCGGCACGTGCACCAGCCGCCGGGCCGCGCGCTCGGCGTCCTTGGCGAACAGCTCCTGGAGCAGCGGGGTGTTCACCGGCCCGGGGCAGAGCGCGTTGACGCGGACGCCCTGACGGGCGAACTGGACGCCGAGCTCGCGGGTCATCGAGAGCACGCCGCCCTTGGACGCGGAGTACGAGATCTGCGAGGTGGCCGCGCCCATCACCGCCACGAACGACGCGGTGTTGATGATCGATCCCTTGCCCTGCTCGAGCATGTAGGGGAGCGCCGCCTTGCAGCACAGGTAGACCGACGTCAGGTTGACCTCCTGGACCTTCCGCCACGCGTCGAGGTCGGTGTCCAGGATCGAGTCGTCCTCGGGCGGGCTGATCCCCGCGTTGTTGAACGCGATGTCGACCGAGCCGTAGGTGTCCTTGGCGGTCCGGAAGAGCGCGTCGACCTGCTCCTTGTCGGTGACGTCGACGTGGACGTAGGTCGCGACCGACTCGCCGCCGAGCTGGCCGACCAGCTGGTGCCCGCGCTCGTCGTCGATGTCGCCGATGACGACCTTCGCGCCCTCCTCGACGAAGCGCTGCACCGTCGCGAGACCGATGCCCGAGCACCCGCCGGTGACGACCGCGACCCGGTCCTGGATGCGTCCTGCCATGTCTCTCCGTTCGTTGGTCGAGTAGGCCGCGAGGAACGAGCGGCCGTATCGAGACCTAGTGGGCGATGAAGACGTTCTTCTCCTCGGTGAACGCCATGGGGGCGTCCGGTCCGAGCTCACGGCCGAGGCCGGACTGCTTGTAGCCGCCGAACGGCGTCCAGTAGCGCACCGACGAGTGCGAGTTGACGCTGAGGTTGCCGGCCTCGACGCCGCGCGCGACCCGCAGGCCCTTGCCGATGTCGCTGGTGTAGATCGAGCCGGACAGGCCGTACTCGGTGTCGTTCGCCCTCGCGACGGCGTCCGCCTCGTCGGCGAAGGGCATCACCGCGACGACCGGGCCGAACACCTCCTCGCGCCAGATCCGCTGACCGGGGTCGTCGACGGTGACGACCGACGGCGGCACCCAGAACCCGTCGCCGCGGGGAGCCGAGCCGGCGAACGCCACCTCGACCTCGTCGAGGTACCCGGTCACCGTCTGCTTCTGCTGGGCCGAGATCAGCGGACCCATCTCGCTGGACTCGTCGCTCGGGTCGAGCACCCGCAGGCCCGCCACGGCGGGCTGCAGCTTGGACAGGAACTCGTCGTACGCCGAGCGCTCCACCAGGATGCGCGAGCGGGCGCAGCAGTCCTGGCCGGCGTTGTCGAAGACGGCGTACGGCGCGGCCGCGGCCGCGGCGTCGATGTCGGCGTCGGCGAACACGATGTTCGCGCTCTTGCCGCCGAGCTCGAGCGTCACCCGCTTCACCTGGTCGGCGCAGCCGGCCATGATCCGCTTGCCGACCTCGGTCGAGCCGGTGAAGCAGACCTTGCGCACCAGCGGGTGCGTCACGAACCGCTCGCCGACGACCGAGCCCTTGCCGGGGATGATCGTCAGCACGTGCTCGGGCACCCCCGCCTCGCGGGCGAGCTCGCCGATCCGGATCGCCGTCAGCGGCGTGAGCTCCGCCGGCTTGAGGACGACGGTGTTGCCGGCGGCGAGCGCCGGCGCGAAGCCCCATCCGGCGATCGGCATCGGGAAGTTCCAGGGCACGATGATCCCGACCACGCCGAGCGGCTCGTGGAACGTCACGTCCACACCGCCGGGCACCGGGATCTGCCGGCCGAACAGCCGCTCGGGGGCGCCCGCGTAGTAGTTCAGGCAGTCACGGACGTTGCCGGCCTCCCAGCGGGCGTTGCCCCAGGTGTGCCCGGCGTTGCGCACCTCGAGCTCGGCGAGCTCGTCGATGTGCGCGTCCACGACGGCCGCGAACCTCCGCAGCAGCGCGGCCCGCTCGCCGGGCGGCATCGCGCGCCACGCCGGGAACGCCGCGTGCGCGGCCTCGATCGCCGTGTCCGTCTCCGTCACGGTCGCCAGCCGGACGTCGGTCACCGGCGACGCGGTCGCCGGGTTGATGACGGTGAACATCTCGTTGGTTGAGCTTGTCGACACCACTCACAGCCTCTCGAACCCTCGGTGCAGCTCCCAGTCGGTCACCGCGGCGTCGTACGCCGCCAGCTCGACCGCCGCCATGTTCGCGTAGTGGTCCACGACCTCGTCGCCCAGGGCCGCCCGGGCGACCTCGGACGTCACGAACGCCTCGCGCGCGGCCCCCATCGTGTGCGGCACCTTGGGCTTGTCGGAGTGGTAGGCGTTGCCGACCAGCTCCGGCTCGAGGGGCAGCTCGTTCTCGATGCCGTGCAGCCCGCCGGCCAGCATCGCCGCAAGCGCCAGGTAGGGGTTCACGTCCGCGCCCGGGATCCGGTTCTCCATCCGGGCGCTGGCGTCGTGCCCGACCAGGCGTACGGCGCAGGTGCGGTTGTCGAGGCCCCAGGCGATCGTCGTCGGCGCGAACGAACCGTCGGCGAACCGCTTGTACGAGTTGATGTTCGGCGCGTAGAGCAGCGTGAAGTCCGCCGCGGTCGCCAGGACGCCGGCCACGAAGTGGTCGTAGAGCGGCGTGCGCGCGCCCCCCTTCCAGAACACCATCTCGCCGTCCTGGCCGCGCAGCGACAGGTGGATGTGGCAGGAGCTGCCCTCGCGCTGGTTGTACTTCGCCATGAACGTGATCGAACGGCCCTGCTGCGCGGCGATCTCCTTGGCGACGGTCTTGTAGACCACGTGGTTGTCGGCGGTGGTCAGCGCGTCGGCGTACAGGAAGCCGACCTCGTGCTGCCCGAGGTTGCACTCGCCCTTCGCGCCCTCGACGTCCAGGCCCGCGTCGTACATCGTGTTGCGCAGCGCGCGCAGCAGCGGCTCGACGCGGGACGTGCCGAGGATCGAGTAGTCGACGTTGTACTGGTTGACGGGCGTGAGGTCGCGGTAGTGGCGGAGACTCGCGTCCTCGTACGACGTGTCGAACGCGATGAACTCCAGCTCGGTCCCCGCGAGCGCCTGCCAGCCGTGGTCGGCGACCCGGTCGAGCTGGCGCTGGAGGACCGCCCGCGGCGACTGCAGGACCGGGCTGTGGTCGGGCCACACCAGGTCGCACTGGACCATCGCGGTCGCGGGCAGGTGGGTGAGCAGGCGGATCGTCCGCTCGTCGAGGACGAACTCCATGTCGCCGTAGCCCTTGTCCCACGACGAGATCGAGTAGCCGTCGACGGTGTTCATCTCGACGTCGACCGCGAGCAGGTAGTTGCAGCCCTCGGTCCCGTGGGGGACCACCACGTCGGCGAAGTAGCGGCCGTGCAGGCGCTTGCCCTGCAGCCGACCCTGCATGTCGGTGAACGCCACGACGACGGTGTCGATCCCCCCGGCGTCGATGCGCTGGACGAGCTGCTCCATCGACAGGTGCCGGCTGTTGCGCAGATCCGTCACACGGACTCCTAACCCACGAGCCCGCGCAGCAGCGCGGCCGTGTCGTCGCAGTGTTCCTCCATGACCGTGCGGGCCCGGTCGGCGTTGCCCGCCAGGACCGCCTTCACCAGCGCGGCGTGCTGGCGGTCGGAGTGGGCGATGTTGGTGCCGAGCACCGGGATCGCCAGCAGCATCTCGTGCAGCGTCGACTGCACCGAGGTGACCGCCTCGATCACCCGCGGCGAGTCCGCGAGCGACGCCACCGTCAGGTGGAACCGTGAGTCGGCCTGCCGGTGCGCGCCTGCCTTGCGGGCGGCGTCGACGTCCGCGAGGGCGCGCTCCAGCTGCTCGCGGCGCACGCCCGTGGGCCGGTTGCGTGCGGCGAGGTACGCCGCACCCGGCTCGACGACCCGCCGGAACTCCAGGGCGTCCAGCCAGTCGCTGCGCCGGTCGGGGGAGATCCGCGCCGCGGCCCGCCCCGACGGGGTCCGCGGCTTCAGCGTGACGACGGTGCCGCCGCCGCGGCCCCGGGTGGTCTCGACCAGCCCGGCCTCACGCAGGGCCGCCATCGCCTCCCGCAGCGTTGCGCGCGAGACGTGCAGGATCGCCGCGAGGTCACGCTCGGACGGCAGGGTGGTGCCGAGGGGGTAGACGCCGAGCCGGATCGCCGTGGCCAGCTGCTCCACGCACGCCTCGAAGGCGTGGTGCCCGCGCACCGGGCGCAGCACCGCGTCCGGGAGGTGCTCGGGCGAAGCGGTCACGGGGTCATCCTCGGGAGTCGGGACGGATCGCGCAATGGTCTGAGTTCATACCATTTTTCGAGGTGAGTATTTACACCCCGTTCCGGGCGGGTCTAGCGTCCCGTTCACATTCGCACATGCATCCCGAAAGGTGTGTCGCATGCCTGAAGCCCACGAGCCGCTGGCGGAGCACCACCAGCCGCACCTCAGCGAGGACGAAGCTCATCTGGCGCGTCTCGGGTACAAGCAGGAGCTGAGCCGCAGCTGGTCGAGCTTCTCGAACTTCGCCATCTCCTTCTCGATCATCTCGATCCTGGCCGGCTGCTTCACGACCTTCGGCCAGGCCTGGAACAACGGGGGCCCGATCGCCATCTCGTGGGGCTGGCCGATCATCTCCGCGTTCATCCTCATCATCGGGTTCACGCTCAGTGAGCTGGTCTCGGCGTACCCGACGTCCGGTGGCATCTACTGGTGGGCGGCGAAGATGGGCGGTCCGGCCGCTGGCTTCTTCACCGGCTGGCTCAACCTGATCGGCCTGCTCGCCGTCACGGCGTCCGTGGCGTACGGCGCGGCGACGTTCCTCGACCTGACGCTGAGCACGATCAGCGACAGCTGGGCCGACGGCTACTCGCTGAACCGGGTCTTCCTGCTCTTCATCGCGATCGTGGTGCTGGCGGCGCTCGCCAACATCTTCAGCGGCCATCTGCTGGCGATCGTCAACAACATCTCGGTCTGGTGGCACGTCGCCGGTGCCGCGATCGTCATCCTCGTGCTGGTGATCGTCCCCGACCACCACCAGAGCGCTGACTTCGTCTTCACCGAGCGCATCAACAACTCCGGCTTCAGCAGTGGGATGTACTGGTTCCTGGTGCTCCCGCTCGGCTTCCTGCTCACGCAGTACACCATCACGGGATTCGACGCCTCCGCGCACCTGTCCGAGGAGACCCACGGTGCGGCGATGGGCGCCGCCAAGGGCATCTGGCGCTCGATCTTCTACTCGGCCGTCGGCGGGTATCTGCTGCTCCTGGCGTTCCTCTTCGCGGTCCAGGACGAGCAGGGCGTGTCCGACGGCTTCGGAGCGGTGGACGTGATCTTCGGGCAGGCCCTACCAGAAGGCTGGCACTTCCTGGTGCTGCTCATCTCCACGGCAGGTCAGCTGTTCTGCACCACGGCCTGCCTCACGAGCGCCTCGCGGATGACTTTCGCGTTCAGCCGGGACGGCGCGATACCGGGTTCGTCGTGGCTGTCCAAGGTCAACGCCGAGAGCCGGGTCCCGGCGAACGCCGTGGTCTTCGTCGGCGTGATCGGCATCCTCATCACGCTGCCGGCCCTGAAGAGCATCGGCGGCGTGCCCATCGCCTTCTACGCCGTCGTGTCGGTCGCGGTCATCGGGCTGTACCTCGCGTTCCTCATCCCGATCTGGCTGCGCTGGCGGATGGGCGACGCCTTCCAGCCGGGCGCGTGGACGAACGGCCCGAAGTACAAGTGGATGAACCTCGTCGCCGTCATCGAGATCGCCATCATCTCGGTGTACTTCATCCTCCCCTTCACGCCCGCAGGCATCCCGTGGAACGACGAGTTCACGTGGAGCAGCGTGAACTACGCGCCGGTCCTCACCATCGGCACGCTGATCGTGCTGGGGATCTGGTGGAACGTGTCGGCGAAGCGCTGGTTCACCGGTCCGAAGCACACGATCGACGAGGCCGTCCTCGAGGCCTTCGACGACTGAACGAGTGGGGGTCCCGCCGCTGGACCGCCTCGCCTGCCTGGCGGGGCGGTCCTGGCGCGTGTCGGACCTGCCCGGGGGCCTGACCAACCGCAACCTCCATGTCGTCACCGACGAGGGCGACCTCGACCTGGTCGTGCGGTGGTCGCACGGCGACGCCGCCCTGCTCGGCATCGACCGGGACGCGGAGGCGGACAACACCCGGGCCGCGGCCCAGGCGGGGGTGGGCGCCGCGGTCGTCGAGTACCGGCCGGACCTCTCGATCCTGGTGATCGAGTTCCTGCCCGGCCAGGCGCTGGTGGACGGGTCGTTCGCCGACCCGGGCGTGCTGCGGCGGGCCGCCGAGGCCTGCCGGCGGCTGCACGCCGGTCCGCGGTTCACCGGCCACTTCGACATGTTCGCCCGGCGCGCGGCATACCTGCGGACGGTGCGGGAGAACGGCTACTGGCTCCCCGACGGGTACGAGGACCACGCCGACGCGTGGGAGCAGGTGCGCCGGGCGCTCGCCGTCGCTCCTCGGCCGACCGTGCCGTGCAACAACGACCTGCTTGCCGCGAACTTCATCGACGACGGCGAGCAGGTGTGGCTCATCGACTACGAGTACTCCGGCAACAACGACCCGTGCTTCGAGCTCGGCAACACCGCGACCGAGTGCAACCTGTCGTCGGAGCAGGTCGAGGCGTACGTCGAGTGCTACGTCGGCGCCCCCACGCGCGCCGACCTCGCGCGGGTGCGGCTGCAGATGCTGTGCAGCGAGTACGGCTGGTCACTCTGGGGCTTCATCCAGGCCGCCGCCAGCCCGATCGACTACGACTTCCGCGGCTGGGGGATGGAGCGCTACGAGAAGGCGGTCGCGACCTTCCGCGGCCCGGACCTGGGACGTCTCCTCGAGGAGGTCGCCGGCGGTGGTTGAAGGTGTCGGACCCGACCTGCCCACCCGCGCCCGTGTGGTCGTCGTGGGCGGCGGCGTCATCGGGACGTCGGTCGCCTACCACCTCACGAAGCTGGGCTGGACCGACGTGCTGCTGCTCGAGCAGGGCACGCTCTCGTGCGGGACCACCTGGCACGCGGCCGGTCTCGTCGGCCCCCTGCGGGCCTCGGAGAGCGGCACCCGGCTGGTGCAGTACTCCGCTGAGCTCTACGCGGCCCTCGAGGCCGAGACGGGGCTGGCGACGGGGTACCGCAACGTCGGCGGGGTCATCGTGGCGCGGAGCGAGGACCGGATGGTCCAGCTGCGGCGTACCGCCGCCAACGCCGTGGCCTACGACATGCCGTGCGAGCTGGTGTCGCCGGAGCGCGCGCAGGAGCTGTGGCCGGTGATGCGGGTCGACGACCTGCTCGGTGCGATCTGGCTGCCGGGCGACGGCAAGGTCAACCCGGCCGACCTGACGCAGTCCCTGGCACGTGGTGCCCGGAGGGGCGGGGCGCGGATCGCGGAACGGGTGCGGGTGACCGGCTTCGACGTCGCGGACGGGCGCGTGACCGCTGTCCGCACCGACCACGGTGACGTCGAGGCCGAGGTGGTCGTGAACTGCGCCGGCCAGTGGGCCAAGGCGCTCGGTGACCTGGTCGGCGTGACCGTGCCGCTGCACTCCGCCGAGCACTTCTACGTCGTGACCGAGGCCGTGCCGGGGGTGCACCCCGACCTGCCGATCATGCGGGACCCGGACGGCTGGACCTACTTCAAGGAGGAGACCGGCGGCCTGGTGGTCGGCGGCTTCGAGCCCGAGGCCAAGCCGTGGCGCTCGCCCGACGACCTGCCGTACCCGTTCGAGTTCCAGCTCCTCGACGAGGACTGGGACCACTTCTCGGTGCTGATGGACCAGGCGCTGCTCCGCATCCCGGCGCTGGCCGAGACCGGGATCCGGAAGTTCTACAACGGGCCGGAGTCGTTCACCCCCGACAACCAGTTCCTGCTCGGCGAGGCGCCGTCGCTGCGCGGATACTTCGTGGGTGCCGGCTTCAACTCGGTCGGCATCGCGTCGGCCGGCGGCGCTGGACGGGCGCTGGCCGAGTGGATCGTGGCGGGTGAGCCGCAGGACGACCTGGTCGCGGTCGACGTACGCCGGTTCGCGCCGTTCCACGGCGACAACGGCTGGCTGCGGTCGCGCGTCTCGGAGGTGCTGGGCCTGCACTACGCAGTCCCGTGGCCCAACCGTGAGCTCGAATCGGGCCGGCCGCAGCGCACCTCACCGTTGCACGCCCGGCTGGAGGAGCGCGGCGCCCTCTTCGGCACCCGGATGGGGTGGGAGCGGCCGAACGTCTTCGGCCCGGCGCTGGAGTACTCGTGGGGCCAGCCGTCCTGGTTGCCCTGGTCGTCGGCCGAGCAGGTCGCGTGCCGGACCGACGTGGCGGTCTTCGACCAAACGTCGTTCTCGAAGTACGTCGTGGCCGGCCCCTCGGCGCTCGCGGCCCTGCAGTGGGTGTGTGCGGCCGACGTCGACGTCGACATCGGGCGGTGCGTGTACACGCCGCTCCTCAACGAACGCGGGACCTACGAGGCCGACCTCACCGTCACCCGCACCGGCGCGGACTCCTTCCTGCTCGTCTCCAGCTCCGCGACGACGGTCCGCGACCTGGACTGGCTGTCGCGGCACGGGGCGCCGGCCACGGACGTGACGGACACGTACGCCGTCCTCGGCGTGATGGGCCCCCGGTCCCGCGCCCTCCTCAGGTCGCTGTCGGGCGACGACTGGTCGGAGGAGGGCTTCCCGTTCGCCACGTCGCGCGAGACGACGGTCGCCGGCGTGCGGCTGCGGGCCACCCGGATGACGTACGTCGGGGAGCTGGGCTGGGAGCTGCTGGTCCCGGTGGCCGACGCCGGGACGGTCTACGACGCACTCGCTGCCGGCGACGCCACCGACGCGGGCTACTACGCGATCGAGTCGCTGCGGCTCGAGAAGGGCTACCGGGCCTTCGGACGCGAGCTCACGCCGGACGTCGGACCGGTCGAGGCGGGCCTGGTCTTCGCCACCGCCCTGGCGGGGTCGAAGGACTTCCTCGGGCGCGCGGCACTGGTCGCGCACCGCGAGGCACTGGCCGCGGGCGGACCGCGCCGGCGGGTCGTCTCCTTCGTCGTCACGTCGCCGGATCCGATGCTCTGGGGCGGTGAGCTGGTGGTGCGCGACGGTGTGACCGTCGGTCAGGTCACCAGCGCCGCCTGGGGCGCCACCGTCGGCGCCGGCGTCGGGCTGGCCCTCCTGCGGCACGACGGTCCGGTCACGGGCGAGTGGCTCGGGTCCGGGTCGTTCGAGGTCGACGTCGCCGGCGAGCGCTTCGAGGTGACGTGCTCGCTCAGGGCCCCACTGGCCTGACACGAGACCGAGGCGTGCCGGTTACGTGTGATGCCGACCTGGACTAGACCAGTGGTTGACATGCGTGCCCGTGTGGCACTGAGAGGTCCGTAGGGGACTTGTCGAGGCCGCGGGTGCGGCCACCACCAGGGAGTACACCAATGTCGCATTCTCGGATCCATCACGGTCTTGCCCTCGCCTCCGCGGCGACGCTGATCTCGCTGTCGTGCGGAGCCCTGACCGGGGCGGCCGTGGCCGACCCCAAGACCGACCACCCGGGACAGGGGCAGGGTCAGTCGCAGGGCCAGAGCCAGTCGCACGGCCAGGACCACGGACAGGACCACGGACAGGACCAGGGACAGGGACAGTCGCACGGCCACCAGGGCCAGGGCCAGCAGGGCCAGGGTCAGTCGCACGGCCACCAGGGCCAGGGTCAGGGCCAGCAGGGTCACGGCCACGACCACGCCCCGGGCCACCAGGGTGGCGGGCACGGCAATGACAACGACAACGGCCACGACAACGGCAACGGCAACGACAACGGCAACGGCCACGGCGGACCGGGCAACGGGAACGGCCCGGGCAACGGTGGACCGGGGCACGGCAACCCGCCTGGCAACAACGGCACCGTCAAGATCGCCGGTCCCGGCGACGCGGTCGGGCAGCCGAGCAACAATCCGCACCCGGGCTGCACCTTCTACGTCGAGTGGTTCGGCTACGACGAGGGCCAGGACGTCGTCTCGACGGTCACCTTCGCCCCGCAGGCCCCGACCTCGGACGTGACGATCGGCGGCACCTCCCCGTCGCAGGTCTTCGTCGGCGGCGACCCGGCCGGTGGCGGCACCGACCTCGACGGCCGGCAGGCCTACACGCTCTCCTTCAGCGGCGGCGAGCCGCACCCGAAGCAGGGTTACCACGTCAAGCTCACGGTGGCGACGCCGCACTCGCTCGGCAACGACACCAAGACCAAGGTCTTCTGGGTCGCGCCGTGCACCGATGACAGCACGACGCCCTCCGACGAGGAGTCGGACGACACCACGCCGGGCGGCGACGACCAGGGCTCGACCGACGAGGGCACGGGCGGGCAGGGCTCGACCGACCAGGGCGTCGAGGCCAACACCGCCACCGCGCCGGACACCGCGGCCGCTGCCGCGTCCGGCACCGAGGCGCAGGCGGCGACCGGCGGCACCGCTGCCGTCCCGACGTCCGTCGACGCCGGTGAGGACGCGTCGGCGCTGCCGGACTGGGCGCGCTCGCCGTGGCCGCTGATGGCGGTCGCCGGCGGTCTGACCCTGGCGGGTGCGGCTCTCGCCCGACGCAGCCGGGCCCGTGCCTGACCTTCGCACCGCAGGTGTCGCGGCGGCCGGGCTCTGCCTGGCCGCCGTCGGCGCGTTCGCGTGGTGGTCCCAGCCGACCGGTGCGGTCTCCGCGGACAGCGGCGCCGACCCGCAGCGGGCGCCGCTGACCGGCGCGACCGTGAAGCCGAAGATCGCCCACCGCGAGCCGGGCGCACCCGAGCGGCTGCGGATCCCCGCGCTCGAGGTCAACGCCCCGGTGCTGCCGGTGCACGCGCCGGGACGGACGCTGGTGCCGCCGAGCGACCCGAGCCGGCTCGGCTGGTGGGCCGACGGCGCCCAGCCGGGGGCCGCTCGGGGGAGTGCCCTCATCGCCGGCCACACCGTCCACACCGGCGGCGGCGCGCTCGACGACCTCGAGGAGCTCCGCCGCGGCGACGAGGTCGTGGTCCGGACCGACCACGGCACCATCGAGTACGCCGTGCGGAGCGTCCACGTCTACCGCAAGGGCCGGATCGCGGACCAGGCCCAGCGGCTCTTCAGCCAGCGCGTCCCGGGCCGGCTGGTCGTCCTCACGTGCGAGGACTGGGACGGCGAGCGCTACCTGAGCAACGTCGTCGTCACCGCGACGCCCCGCGGTTGACGCGGGCCACCACCAGGCCCGCGCACAGCGCGCCGAGCGTGCCGAGCACCTCGTCGCCGAGCGTGTCCTCGTAGGCGGTGTCCTGCTCGGTGCCGTGCCGGATGAACGTCCACCACTCGGCCACCTCCCAACCGATGGCCAGGATCGCGCCGAGCCCGCAGACCACGAGCACGACGGCCCAGGGCGGCCGCACCGCGCCGCACAGCAGCAGACCGACGCCGCAGAGCAGCAGGCACCAGTTGACGAAGTGGTTGGCGTCGTCCCACCACCCGATCGCGTCGTAGAGGTCGAGGCTGTTGCCCGTCACGTCGACCAGGAACGGCAGCATGACCAGCGTGAACGCGCCGTACGGCGGCGCCTCCGGCAGCGTCCGCCTCCGGTTCACCAGCCACCAGATCGCCGGCGCCACCAGCATGAGCAGGGGGTAGGCGACCAGCCGCGCGCCGAACGCCTTGTCCGCGAACCGCTCGATCCCGGGCACCCATTCCGCGGTCGCGAGCTGGGCGACGGTCAGGGCCAGGACCAGGGCCGGGACCCAGGCGGGGACCCTCTGCACGGTGGGCTGCACGGTGGGCTGCACGGTGGGCTGCACGGGAGGATGGTGGCAGGAATAGCCGGGACCGGTCATCGGTTGAGAGGATCGTACGGAATTCAACTACTCGGTTCCCCAGCAGAGGACAGTGAGCGGACATGCAGATCGGCATCTTCACCGTCGGTGACGTCACGCCGGACCCGACGACCGGCCGGACCCCGACCGAGCACGAGCGGATCAAGGCGACGGTCGAGATCGCCAAGAAGGCGGAGGAGGTCGGCCTGGACGTGTTCGCGACCGGCGAGCACCACAACCCGCCGTTCATCGCCTCGAACCCGACCGCCACGCTGGCCTACATCGGCGCGCAGACCGACGACATCATCCTGTCGACCGCGACGACCCTGATCACCACGACCGACCCGGTGCTCATCGCGGAGGACTACGCCAAGATCCAGCACCTGACCGACGGCCGTGTCGACCTGATGATGGGTCGCGGCAACACCGGCCCGGTCTACCCGTGGTTCGGCAAGGACATCCGCCAGGGCATCAACCTCGCCATCGAGAACTACGCGCTGCTGCGCCGGCTCTGGACCGAGGACGTCGTCAACTGGGAGGGCAAGTTCCGCACGCCGCTGCAGGGCTACACATCGACGCCGCGGCCGCTGGACGGCGTGCCGCCGTTCGTGTGGCACGGCTCGATCCGCAGCCCTGAGATCGCCGAGCAGGCGGCGTACTACGGCGACGGCTTCTTCCACAACCACATCTTCTGGCCGGCCGGGCACACCCAGCAGATGGTCGACCTCTACCGGCGGCGCTGGGAGCACTACGGCCACGGCCCCGCGGACACCGCGATCGTCGGCCTCGGCGGTCAGTTCTTCATGCGGCGCAACAGCCAGGACGCCTGGGACGAGTTCCGTCCCTACTTCGACAACGCCCCCGTCTACGGGCACGGCCCCTCGCTGGAGGACTTCACCGAGGCCACGCCGCTGACCGTGGGCTCGCCGCAGCAGGTGCTGGAGCGGACGCTGTCCTTCCGCGACTACGTCGGTCACTACCAGCGCCAGCTGTTCCTGGTCGACCACGCGGGCCTACCGCTGAAGACCGTGCTCGAGCAGCTCGACCTGCTCGGCGAGATCCTCCCCGAGATGCGCAAGGGTTTCGCCGAGGGGCGTCCGGAGCACATCCCGGACGCGCCCACCCACGCCTCGCTCGTCGCGGCCGCCGGTGGCGCGAAGGACACGACCGTGCACGCGGTCGACGACGTGACTGGAGTCTCCGTATGACCCGCATCGCTGTCATCAGCGCCGGCCTGAGCGTGCCGTCCTCCACCCGGCTGCTCGCCGACCGGCTCGCCGACGCGACGGTCCGGGCCGCAGCCCCGTTCGGGGGGCCGGTCGAGGTCGACGTGGTCGAGCTGCGTCCGCTGGCGCACCCGCTGGCCGACCACCTCCTCACCGGCTTCGCGACCGGTGGGCTGGCAGAGGCCCTGGAGACGGTACGGCGTGCCGACGCGCTGATCGTGGTCACGCCGGTCTTCTCCGCGAGCTACTCCGGACTCTTCAAGTCGTTCTTCGACGTCCTGGAGCCCGGCACGCTCGAGGGGAAGCCGGTGTTGGTCGGCGCGACCGCCGGCACCGCGCGCCACTCGCTGGTGCTCGACCACGCCCTGCGGCCGCTGTTCAGCTACCTGCGCGCGACCGTCGTGCCGACCGGGGTCTTCGCCGCGAGCGAGGACTTCGGCGACCGCGGCCTCGACGAGCGGATCGACCGCGCGGCGGGCGAGCTGGTCGGGCTGCTGCACGGCGCGCCGCGCCGGCGTACCCGCACCGTCGAGGACGAGCTGGCCGACCCGACCCCGTTCGAGGAGCTGCTCCGCGGGGCCTGACGCCCGGCCGGATCAGAGCCCGTAGACGCGGCGCGCGTTCTCCCGTCCGACCAGGTCGACCACCCGGATCGCGTCCGCCTCGGACCAGTCGCCGCGGCGCACCCAGCCACCGAGGACCTCGCCCATCGCCCGTCGCCAGAGGACGGAGCCGACGTGGTGCAGCTCGGGCAGCCCGTAGGCGTCGGAGGAGTAGAGCTGCTTGCCGAACGGCGCCAGCTCCATCGCCTCGGCGACCAGCTCCACCGAGCGCGCCCCGAGGTGGTTGACGGCGAGCCCCACGTCGAAGAAGACGTGCTCGAACGCCTGCGCGAGGTAGCCCGCCTCGCGGTGGTAGGGGTAGCAGTGCAGCAGCAGTACTGGACTCTCGACCGCCCGGATCAGCGGCGTGAGGTGCAGTGGGTTGGCGCGCAGCAGGTCGAGGTCGCGGTCACCCAAGCCGGTGTGCACCTGCAGCGGCAGGCCGCGGGCGGCGGCCTCGTGCGCACCGAAGGCGACCAGCACCGGGTCGACCACCCGGGGACCGGACTCCCGTGCGCGGGCCGCGACGGTGGCGTCGTCGGGGCGGGACCAGTCGATGTCGAGACCGCAGCGGTACGCCGCGATCGTCTTCGCCCCGACGACGAGGGCAGGATCCGCGGTGTCGAGCCGCCCGCGGAAGGCCGCGACCGGGTCGCTCTCACCGAGCACCTGCTCCATCAACAGCTCCAGCCGCAGCACCTCCGACCGTGGCTCCGGGTCGGTCACCTGGGCGGGGGTGAGGCCGGTGTCCACGATCCAGTGCCCGACGCCGGCCGCGTCGACGAAGGTCCGGACGAGCTCCTCGTACGGCGTGGCCGAGCGGGCCTCCCAGTACGCGTCCGCGGGTGCGAGCGGGGGGAGGCCGAGCAGCGGCGCGCACCAGCGGCGTACCGCCACGCCGACGGGCAGGTCGAACCCGGAGGTCACCGGCCCGGTCGCTCCCTCGTTGAGCGCCCGTTCGAAGGACGCTCGGTCGCCGGGCTCGGTGAACCACCCGTGCACGTGGTGGTCGACGAGGCGGACCTCGCGCAGGTGCTCTAGCAGCTCCATGCGAACCGCAGGGCTTCGGCGGTCTCCGCCAGCGGCAGGGCGGAGTAGGTCGCGATCTCGTGGTGCCGGACCGCCAGCAGCCCCTCGACCACCGAGGCGCCCAACAGCTCCCGCGCGACCGCCGAGGCGGCCAGGGCCTCGAGCGCCGCCGCCTGGTGGACCGGCAGCTGCACCAGGGCGCGTCCGGAGGCCGAGGGGTGAACGGCGACCTCGTCCGGGAGCGCCAGGCCGCGCTCGATCCCGAGCCGTGCGCTGCCGAGGAGCGCGGCGACGGCGAGGTAGGGGTTGGCGCTCGGGTCCACGACCTTGAGCTCGATGTTCGCGCCGTGGGCGCTGCCCGGCCCGGCCGCGACCAGCCGGACCGCCGCCTCCCGGTTCTCCAGACCCCAGCAGAGCGCGGCGCCGGCCCAGTTGCCGGGCACCAGCCGCCGGGCGGAGAGGGTCGATCCGGCGTACACGCCGATCAGCTCGGGCAACGTGTCGAGCACCCCGGCGATCGCCGCTGCGCCGGTGTCGGTGAGGCCGTGGGGTCCGGTGCCCCCGGCGAACGCCGGTCCGTCAGAGGTCGCGAGCGACAGGTGCAGGTGCGCGCCGTTCCCGGCCTCCCCGGCGAACGGCACCGGCGAGAACGACACCCGCATCCCGTGCCGCTCGGCGACCCGACCGACGACGACCCGGCCGAGAACGACGTCGTCGGCGGCGCGCAGCGGGTCGGTGGGGGAGAGCGAGACCTCGAGCTGGTCGTGGCCGTACTCCATGTGCAGCTGCTCGAGGCCGAGCCCCGCGACCTCCGCGGCGCGGGTCAGGTCGACGAGGAACGCCGCTTGCTCCAGCGAGGAGCGCAGGCCGTAGGGCGCCCAGCCCGCCCCGGTCGCGTGCGCGCCCTCGGGTGTCAGGAGCGTGCACTCGAGCTCGGCACCGACGCGGGCGGTCAGCCCGGCGCGCTCCGCGTCGACGACGGCCCGGCGCAGCACCGTGCGCGCGCACATCGCCGACGGATCGCCCTCCTGGTGGCGCAGGTCGCCGGGCGCCCAGGCGATGCCGTCGGCGACGTCGCGCAGGTCCGCCGGGTCGATCCGGATGCGGAGGTCGCCGACGACGCCGAGGTCACCGGTGAACGCGATCGAGCCGTCGACGGTGAACACGCTCCAGGAGGGGGAGGCGCCCATGCCGATGTCACGGAACGCGTCGACCCGGGCGGCGGGGACGTACTTCGCGCGGGCGACCCCACCCATGTCGACGATCGAGCCGCCGACCAGCACCCGCTCGGCCACGGTGCGAGTCCCGGCCTAGTGCTGGTAGGTGCCGTGGAGGATGGCGCGGCCCGCGGTCTTGAACGCCAGGTTGAAGGACACGATGGCCGGCGAGGCGTCGGAGTCGACGCCGAGCGACTCCTCCTTCACCGCGTGCACGACGAAGAAGTACCGGTGCACCTGGTCGCCCTCCGGCGGCGCGGCGCCCATGAACGCCTTCGAGCCGCCGTCGTTGCGGCACATGAACGCGTTGCCGGGCAGGCTCGCGCCCTCGGCCCCGGCGCCCGCGTCGAGCGAGGTCACGTCCGCCGGGAGGTCGACCAGGACCCAGTGCCAGAAGCCGCTCGGCGTCGGCGCGTCCGGGTCGAAGCAGGTGACCGTGAAGCTCTTGGTGCGCTCCGGCGCGCCCTCCCAGGTGAGCTGCGGCGAGGTGTTCCCCTCGGCCGCGACCTGGTCGCCCTTCAACGGCTGGCCGTCGGTGACGTCCGCGCTGGTGACCGTGAAGGACGGGACGACGGGGAGCAGGTCGTACGGGTTCGGGCTGACCGGACGGTCGAGGCTCATGGCACTCCTATCTCGGTGGACGCTTCCACCTCAACGTAGTCCGGAGGGTGAACCGGCGCCACGGTCGTGCGGACCACGGCCGCGATGATGGCGGCATGGACGACTTCCCGACGTACCCCGCAGGCCTGATCCTCGCCGGCCGCCGCGTGCTCGTCGTGGGCGGCGGGCACGTCGCGCAGCGCCGGGTGCCGCAGCTGATCGCGGTCGGTGCCGACGTCCACGTCGTCAGCCCGGACGTCACCCCGGCGATCGAGGGCATGGCCGGGGCGGGCGAGGTGACCTGGCACCGGCGCGGCTTCGTGGAGTCCGACGTCGACGGCAGCTGGTACGTCATCGCCGCGACCGACGACCACGAGGTCAACGAGCGCGTCTCGGAGGCGGCGGAGGTACGCCGGGTGTTCTGCGTCCGCTCGGACGACGGCACCCGGGCCACCGCCTGGACGCCGGCCGTCGGCCGGCACGCCGGCGTGACGGTCGCCGTGCTCGGGCAGCGCGAGCCGCAGCGGTCCGCGGCCGTCCGCGACGAGATCCTCGAGGGACTGCGGGAGGGCACGATCGTCGCGCGCCACCAGCGCGACCGGACGCCGGGCGTCGTGCTGGTGGGTGGCGGTCCGGGCGACCCCGAGCTGATGACGGTCGCCGGCCGCAAGGCGCTGGTCGAGGCCGACGTCGTCGTCGCGGACCGGCTGGCCCCGCGCGAGGTGCTCGGCGAGCTGCCCGCGCACGTCGAGCTGATCGACGTCTCCAAGCTGCCCCGCGGCCGCTCGGCGTTGCAGGAGGAGATCAACCGGGTCATCGTCGCGCGCGCCCTGGAGGGCAAGCGCGTGGTCCGGTTCAAGGGCGGCGACAACTTCGTGTTCGGCCGGGGGTACGAGGAGGTCCTCGCGTGCCGCGAGGCCGGCGTGCCGGTGACCGTGGTGCCGGGGCTGACCAGCCCGGTCGCCGTACCCGGCGTCGCGGGCATCCCGCTGACCCACCGGGGCGTGGCGCACGAGTTCACGGTGGTGTCCGGGCACCTGCCGCCCGGCCACACCGACTCCCAGGTGAACTGGGACGCGCTCGGGTCGATGTCGGGCACCGTGGTGCTGATGATGGCCGTCGAGAACGCACCCGCCATCGCGACGGCGCTGGTGGCCGCCGGGCGGCCGCCGTCGACGCCCGTCGCCGTGGTGTGCGAGGGCACGATGCCGGGGGAGCGGACCGTGCTCGCCACGCTCGACACCCTGGCCGAGCGGCTGACGGTGGAGGCGGTGCGGCCGCCGGCCATCATCGTGGTCGGCGACGTGGTCGCCGTGGCCCATCCCGCACACTTTGCGTGATGGCCACCCTCGTCGAGATCACCGACCCCACCGATCCCCGGCTCGCCGACTACCGCGACCTGCGCGACGTGGAGCTCCGCAAGCACCTCGAGGCCGAGCACGGCCTGTTCCTCGCCGAGGGGGAGAAGGTCGTGCGCCGCGCGGTCGCGGCGGGGTTCACGCCCCGATCGTTCCTCATGGCCCCACGCTGGCTCGACGGCCTGGCCGAGGAGCTCGCTTCGACGGAGGCACCCTGCTACGTCGTGAGCGAGGCGCTCGCCGAGGAGGTCACCGGCTTCCACGTCCACCGCGGCGCGCTCGCGTCGTTGGAGCGCCGACCCCTGCCGTCGGTCTCGTCGGTGCTGGACGGCGCCCGGTCGGTCCTGGTGCTCGAGGACATCGTCGACCACACCAATGTCGGGGCCATCTTCCGCTCGGGCGCGGCGCTCGGCTTCGACGCCGTCCTTCTCGCGCCGCGGTGCGCGGATCCGCTGTACCGGCGGTCGATCAAGGTCGGCATGGGCGCGGTCTTCACCATGCCCTGGACCCGCCTGCCCGACTGGGCCTCGGCGCTGCCGTCGCTGTCCGACCTGGGCTTCACCACGGTCGCGCTCACGCTGGCCCCGGACGCCGTCCCCATCGAGGAGGCGGTCGCGGGGCTGGACCGGGTCGCGCTGGTGCTGGGGTCCGAGGGGCACGGGCTGTCGTCGCGCTGGGAACGGTCCGCCGACCGCCGCGCGATCATCCCGATGGCGGCCGGCATCGACTCGCTCAACGTGGCCGCCGCCACGGCCGTCGCCTGCTACGTCACCGCCGGCCGCTGACCGGGGCTATATCCACCTGCGGAGCTTGAACACGCCCCACAGCGTCACGCTCACGACCACCATCAGCACCAGCGCGAACGGGTAGCCGCCGGCCCAGTGCAGCTCGGGCATGTGGTCGAAGTTCATGCCGTAGACCGTGCCGACCAGGGTCGGGGCGAACAGGATCGCGGCCCAGGCGGAGATCCGCTTGACGTCGTCGTTCTGCTCGATGCTCGCCTCGGAGAGCGCCCGCATCTCCTCGTTCTGCCGCTGGGCGACGAGAGTGGCGTTCACGGTCAGGATGTCGCGGAGCAGCTGCCGGAACCCGTCGACCTGCTCGATCACCTGGATGAGGTGGTCCTCGACGTCGCGCAGGTAGCGCTGGAGCTCCTCGTCGGTGCCGTACTTCTCGAAGCCCGCGGTGAGCGCTGCCAGCACCGCCGCGAGCGGCCGGGTCGCCCGCTGGAACTCGATGACCTCGCGCGTCAGCTCGTAGATGCGACGTGAGACGCCGGGGTCGCTGCCGAACACCTCGGTCTCGATCTCGTCGATGTCGTTCTCGAGTCCCGCCACCACCGGCTGGTAGCCGTCGACGACGCGGTCGAGGATCGCGTAGAGGATCGCCTCGGGGCCGAGGGCGAGCAGGTCGGGGTTCGACTCCAGCCGCCGGCGTACGGCGGACAGGTCCGGCGACTCGGAGTGGCGGACGGTGATCACGAAGTCCGGGCCCACGAACAGGTGCACCTCGCCGAACTCGACCTCCTCGCGCGAGTCGACGTAGTGCGCCGCGCGCAGCACCACGAACAGCGTGCCGTCGTACCGCTCCAGCTTGGGCCGCTGGTGGGCGACGATCGCGTCCTCGACGGCGAGCTCGTGCAGGTCGAACTCCTGGGCCAGCGACCCGAGCTCGTGCTGGTCGGGGCGGTAGAGCCCGATCCACGCGACCGAGCCCTCGTGCTCGCGCAGCGACCGGTAGGTGTCGGCCAGGGTGGTCGGCGACTCGACCCGGTCGCCGGCGACGTACACGGCGCTGTCGACCAGGCTGACCCGCCCCTGGATGCGTTCGACGGCCAGCGAGGCGCCCGGCGCCGCCGGGGGACGGCGACGGACCCGGCCGGTCAGCGACCGGATCGGCTTGAACGAACGGTCCGACACGGCTCGGAGCGTACGCCGCGGCTCAGGCGGCGGGCCACTCCGGCGGGTAGTCGGCGGCCGCCTTGTCGTGGGCCTTCTGGAGCTTCTTGCGGGCCTTGGTCGGGAGCCGGTCGCCGAAGACCGTCCCGTTGGTGTGGTCGGTCTCGTGCTGGAGGCATCGCGCGAGCAGCCCGTCGCCGGAGAACTCCACGGGCTCGCCGTCCAGCCCGGTGCCGGTGACGGTCGCGAAGTCCGGACGCGCGCACTCGACGAACGCACCCGGGAGCGACAGGCAGCCCTCGTCGCCGTCGTCGAGGCTGCGGTCGCGGCCCTCGGGCAGCGTGAGCACGGGGTTGCAGACGACGCCGACGGTGCGCTCGCCGGACTCGTCGGGGCAGTCGAAGACGAACATCGCGACGTCCTCGCCGACCTGGCAGGCGGCCAGGCCGACCCCGTCCGCGGCGTACATGGTGGCCACCATGTCCGCGGCCAGGGCGCGCAGGTCCTCGTCGTACACCGTGACCCGCTGCTGGGGCCGGTGCATGACGGGGGTGCCCCAGCGCGTGATCGGGCGGGCGGTGCCACCGGTGGGCAGCGGACCGTGCGGGGCGCGGGGCTCGTCGGGCATGAGGGGGAGCGTAGCGAGCGTGTGACCGGCCCCACGACGCGTGCCGTAGCCGTGAGTGTAACTCCGAGTTACATTGGCGCCATGTCCCTGATCAACAGCCTCCGGCCCGGCGGGAAGCACGGGCTGTCCAGCAAGGAGAGCCGCGACCCGATCGGGTACGCCGTCGCCGCGCTCAGCCGGCTCGCCCAGAGCGACGTGCTCGATCGCGTGGGCCTGCGCAAGCAGGCCGAGCAGGCGGTGTTCACGACCACCCGCAGCGGTTTCCGGACGATCACGGCCGCGAGCCGGACGTTCGCGAAGGCGGGCAGGAACGGGAAGGCCGGCGTCCGCCCGGCGGCGACCGCCGCCCGCGGCGTCTTCGACCTGACGCCCACCGAGGACGAGCAGATGCTCGTCGACGTCGTCACCGAGCTGGCCGCGGAGGTGCTCCGACCGGCGGCGGCCGAGGCGGACGAGGCGTGCGCGGCGCCGGAGGCCGTGCTGAAAGCGGGGCTCGAGGTCGGGCTGCCGATCCTCGGCCTCCCCGAGGCCCTCGGCGGGATCTCCGAGGAGCGGTCCGCGATGGCCGGCACGCTGGTCGCCGAGGCGCTCGCCCACGGGGACATGGGACTGGCCGTGGCGTCGCTCGCGCCCGGGTCCGTCGCCACCGCGATCGGCCTCTGGGGCACCGACGCCCAGCAGCAGACGTACCTGCCGGCGTTCGGCGAGGACGCGGTGCCGGCCGCGGCGATCGCGCTCACCGAGCCCACCGTGCTCTTCGACGTGCTCTCGCCGGCCACGACGGCGGACCGGACCGACGACGGCTACGTGCTCAACGGCGTGAAGTCGGCGGTGCCGCGGGGCGCGGAGGCCGAGCTGTTCGTCATCGGCGCCTCGCTCGACGGCGCCCCGGTGCTGTTCCTGGTCGAGTCGTCGACGCCCGGCATCGCGGTCGAGGCCGATCCGGCCATGGGGGTGCGCGCGGCCGGGCTGACCAAGCTCGAGCTGACCGACGTCCACGTCCCGGCCGATGCGGTGCTGGGGGAGACCGACGGGTCGACGTACGCCGAGTGCGTGCGGCTCGCCCGGATCGCCTGGTGCGCCCTGGCCGTGGGCACGGGCCAGGCGGTGCTGGACTACGTGGTGCCGTACGTGAAGGAGCGGGAGGCGTTCGGCGAGCCCGTGGCGCACCGGCAGTCGGTGGCGTTCATGGTCGCGAACATCGCGATCGAGCTGCAGTCCATGCGGCTGCTGACGTGGAAGGCCGCGGCGCGGGCCGCGGCGGGCAAGGACGTCGCCCGCGAGGTCGCGCTGGCGCGGCGGCTGTGCGCGGACAAGGCCATGCAGATCGGCCTGGACGGCGTCCAGCTGCTCGGCGGCCACGGGTTCGTGAAGGAGCACCCGGTCGAGCGGTGGTACCGCGACCTGCGTGCGATCGGCGTGATGGAAGGTGCGGTGCTGGTCTGATGGCCATCAATCTGGACGACCCGAAGAAGTTCCGGCCGCTGGTCGGGCAGGCGCACCAGGTCGCGATGAACATGCTGCGACCGATCTCGCGCAAGTACGACAAGGCGGAGCACGAGTACCCCAAGGAGCTCGACATGCTCGCCGCGATGATCGACGGGCTCTCGGAGTCCGGGGCGAGCGAGGGCGCCGGCGCGGCCGGCGTGAAGCGTTCGTCGGACGAGGACGACGGCTCGGTGCGCAACGGCACGAACCTCGCCTCGGTCATGTCGATCGCCGAGATGTGCTGGGGCGACGTCGGCCTGCTGCTCTCGATGCCGCGCCAGGGGCTGGGCAACTCCGCGATCGCCTCGGTCGCCGACGACGAGCAGCACGAACGCTTCGACGGCGTGTGGGCGTCGATGGCGATCACGGAGCCCGGCACCGGGTCGGACTCGGCCAACATCCGCACCACCGCGGTGCTCGACGGCGACGAGTACGTCCTCAACGGCGAGAAGATCTTCGTGACCTCGGGCGAGCGATCTGACGCGGTCGTCGTGTGGGCGACCCTGGACAAGGAGCTCGGCCGCGCGGCGATCAAGTCGTTCGTCGTGCCGAAGGGCACGCCCGGCATGACGGTGGAGCGCCTCGAGCACAAGCTCGGCATCAAGGCGTCCGACACCGCGACCATCCGGTTCGAGAACTGCCGGGTGCCGGCCGCGAACCTCCTCGGCTCGCCCGAGATCGACGTCAAGCAGGGCTTCGCCGGCGCGATGGCGACCTTCGACAACACCCGCCCGCTGGTGGCCTCGATGGCCGTCGGCTGCGCTCGCGCGGCCCTCGACCTCACCCGCGAGCTGCTCGAGCAGGCCGGGGTGCAGGTCGACTACGACCGGCCGGCGTACACGCAGCACGCCGCGGCCGCGAAGTTCCTCCAGATGGAGGCGGACTGGGAGGCCGCCCACCTGCTGATGCTCCAGGCGGCGTGGATGGCCGACAACCGCAAGCCGAACTCGCTCGAGGCGTCGATGGCCAAGGCGAAGGCCGGGCGGGTCGGCTCCGACATCACGCTGTCGTGCGTGGAGCTCGCGGGCTCGGTGGGCTACAGCGAGGGCGAGCTGCTGGAGAAGTGGGCGCGGGACTCGAAGATCCTCGACATCTTCGAGGGCACCCAGCAGATCCAGCAGCTGATCGTGGCCCGACGCGTGCTCGGCCTGACCAGCGCCGAGCTCAAGTAGCCGGACGGACCACCAGGGAGCGATCACAGAGCGACACCCCGGCCGGACCGCGCAGAGGCGCGGCTCGGTCGGGGTGTCGTCGTCGTGTCGGCGTGAGCCGGGGCTCAGCCCTGCTCGGCGTCGGTCGCCGTGCTGCTGCCGATCGAGTCGATCGGGCTCGGCAGGTCGGCGTCCTCGATCAGCTCGGCGGCGGTCTTGGGCGCCGACGCCGACTTGCGAGCGGGGAGCTTGGCACTCGGCGTCGACGGCCTGGGGGCGGACTTCTTCGCCGTCTTCCTGGGCGGGGTCTTCTTGGCCGCGGCCTTCGTCGCCGCCTTCTTCGCCGGAGCCTTCTTGGCGACCTTCTTGGCGACGTCCGCCGGGGTCGCCTCCACCTCGACGGCCGCGGCCGCCGCGTCGATCGGGCTCTCCGGCGCCGGCGGGGCCTCCTGCACCGGCTGGTGCGCGGCCTGCTCCTTGACGAGCTCGGTCGCCACGTCGGTGACCGGCGATCGCGTGGGGGTCGTGGACTTCGTCGTGGCCGGCGCCTTCTTCGGCGGGGCCTTCTTCGCGGGTGCGTTCTTCGCGGGTGCCTTCTTGGCAGCCGGCTTCTTCGCCGGCGGCGTCTGCGTCACCGGCGTCTCGGGGACGGACCGGAGCGAGGCCGGCGACTCCGGGACCACCTCCTGGACCTTGGCGGGCGTCGCCGGGCCGCCGTGACCGAGGCGGGAGGTGACCGCGCCGACGGCGGTCTTGCCGACCTGCCCGGCCACGGTGCGTCCGAGCGAGACCGTGCCACGGGCCTGCTCGACGGCCTTGCCGGCGGTGCCGACCGGGTGCGTGATCGCCTTCACGGTGCCGACGACGGTGTGCTGGAGTTTCTGGAGCGGGCTCTTGGTGGCCACGGGGAGAGTCCCTTCGATCGATGAACCGGTCGTGTCTCGGATTAGAGCATGTACCCATCCGGGCTGGGCATGCTGCGTCCATGTCTCGCACGTCACGCGCCGACCGCATCGTCGAGGTGCTCGGGGACGCCTTCGCGCCGCTCATGGAGGCCGATCCGGTCGCATTCCGCGGCAAGTACCGCACGATGTCGTCCGACCCGCACGCCTTCTACCGCGGGACCGCTTGCCTGTTCTACGCCGACGTCACCGCCGAGGAGGACCCGTTCTGCGACGACCGCAGCGGACAGATCTGGATCCACGGCGACCTGCACGTCGAGAACTTCGGCACCTACCTCAACTCCGACGGGCGCCTGGTCTTCGACGTCAACGACTTCGACGAGGCCTACCTCGGGCACTTCACCTGGGACCTCCAGCGGTTCGCGGCGTCGCTGGCGCTGACCGGCTGGCAGAAGGCGCTCCCGGAGGAGGACGTGCGGCGCCTGATCGGCCGCTACGTCCGCGCCTACCTCGCGCAGGTCGACGAGTACCGGACGTCGGACGACGACGATGACTTCGCGCTCCACCTCGACAACACCGAGGGCCCGATCCACGACGCGCTCGTGACCGCCCGCATGCAGCGTCGCGCAGACCAGCTGGACGAGCTGACCACGATGGTGGACGGCAGCCGGGCCTTCGCCGACGTCCCCGGCGTGCGCCGGCTCGGCAAGCGCGAGCGCGCGCGGGTCGTCTCCGCCTTCGACCGCTACCTCGACACGATCCCGAGCACGAAGCGGTTCGACCGCGACCTCTTCTACGACCTGCGCGACGTGGTCGGCAAGAGCGGCTTCGGCATCGGCAGCGCTGGACTGCCGGCGTACAACCTGCTCGTCGAGGGCTTCAGCCAGGCGCTCGACAACGATGTCGTGCTGACGATGAAGCAGGCCAACGTGCCCGCCGTCAGCCGGTTCGTCGACTCGGCGGCGGTCGAGAAGTACTTCCAGCACGAGGGCCACCGCACGGTCGTCAGCCAGCGTGCCCTCCAGGTGCACACCGACCCACTCCTGGGCTACACCGACCTGGACGGGGTCGGGTACGTCGTGGCCGAGCTGTCGCCGTACGAGGTGGACCTGGACTGGTCGGGGCTGACCGAGCCCGACGAGATCGCGGCGGTGGTCGACCTGCTGGGGCGGGCGACCGCCAAGATCCACTGCGCGTCCGACGAGGACAGCGACCAGGACCTCGTCGCGTTCCAGGTCGAGGAGGCGATCGCGGGCTCCGTCGACCGGCGCCGCAAGGAGCTCACCGCCTGGCTCACCGACTTCGCGCTGTCCTACGCCGAGCGGGTTCGCGAGGACCACGCGCTGTTCGTCGACGCGTTCCGCGCCGGCCGGATCGGGGTCTCGGCCACCTGAGGACGGTCCCGCCGTCAGCCGGCGAGGTCGAGCTCGATGGTGAAGGGGACGTGGTGGAGCTCGAGGACCAGGGGTGTGGGTCGGGGTGGTTCGGGCGTGGTGTCCGGGTTGTTCGGGATGCGGCGGGTGCCGGTGTGGTCGACGAGGTAGTGGCTGCCGTGGGGGTCGCGCCACAGGTAGATGCCGGGGAAGGGTTGTCGGACCTGCCAGCCGCCGTGGGTCTTGATGCGGTGGTGGCTGGTGGTCATCGGCCCGTAGTTCCCCACGCCGGTGGGACCACCCTCGGCGTGGGGGATGGTGTGGTCGATCTGCATCGAATCGCTGGTGCAGGAGGCGTAGGGGAAGGTGTCGGCCGGCGTCATCAGGCGCACGGCCTGGCGATGTCGGTCCGGGATCTCGTAGGCATCCACGGGTGCCTGCCCGGCCAGGTCGAGGACGGGCTGGATGGTGAACCGGGCGTGTGGGCCGAGGTGGTCGCGGACCCAGGCGTCGGTGACCGGCCCGTGGCCCTCGACCCGGGCGATGGGCTCGCGGTCGGGACCGGCGTAGGTGTGCACGACCAGCACCACGTCGGTCAGGGCGTCGGGCACCGGCACCTCCGCGACCGGCTCGAGTGCCGGCGACTGGGGCGGGGCCTGGGTGCGGCCGCAGAGCAGCAGGAACACCGCGAGCACGCGGCGGTCGTCGTCGGTGGTCTCGGGGAAGACCGTGCTGAG
>DASTXB010000025.1:0-14562 GCA_035765695.1 Nocardioides sp.
GGCCGCGATCACCGACGGCCGCGTGGCGCTGCTGGTGAACGTGGCGTCGAAGTGCGGCCTGACCCCGCAGTACGCCGGGCTCGAAGCACTCCAGGAGCGGTACGCCTCCCGTGGCTTCACCGTGGTCGGCCTCCCGTGCAACCAGTTCCTGGGCCAGGAGCCCGGGACGGCCGAGGAGATCGCGGAGTTCTGCTCGGCGACGTACGGCGTCACGTTTCCGATGACCGAGAAGATCGAGGTCAACGGCGACGACCGCCACGAGGTGTTCGACGCCCTCACGCGCACCCCCGACGAGGAGGGCGAGGCCGGCGACGTGCAGTGGAACTTCGAGAAGTTCCTGCTCGCGGCCGACGGCACCGTCGTCGCCCGGTTCCGCCCGAAGGTCGAGCCGGAGGACCCGCGGCTGGTCGACGCCGTCGAGGGCCTCCTCGCCTGACTCTGCAGGCTCGCGTGACCGACCCCACCCGGCGTCGCGACGAAAGTAGGGTGCGGCCTGTCGGCGCGCCCACCTAGCCTCGAACGGTGAGCGCGGACACCACCCAGGCCACCACCGGCGACGCGCCGGAGAAGCTCGACCGCGGCGTGCTCGTCGTCGCCGGCGTCGTCGTGCTGGGCGCGATCATGTCGATCCTCGACATCACCGTCGTCTCGGTCGCGCTCCAGACGTTCCAGCGCGAGTTCGACGCGACACCGGCGCAGGTCGCCTGGACGATGACCGGCTACACGCTGGCGCTGGCGGCGGTGATCCCGCTCACCGGCTGGGCGGCCGACCGGTTCGGCACCAAGCGCCTCTACCTGCTGGCGATCGTGCTCTTCGCGGCCGGGTCCGCGCTGTGCGCGCTCGCCACGAGCCTGCCGATGCTGGTGACCTTCCGGGTGCTCCAGGGCCTCGGCGGCGGCATGCTGATGCCGCTCGGCATGACGATCCTGACCCGCGCGGCCGGGCCCGAGCGCGTCGGTCGCGTGATGGCCGTGCTCGGCATCCCGATGCTGCTCGGCCCGATCTTCGGCCCGATCCTCGGCGGCTGGTTGATCGACGCGGCCAGCTGGCACTGGATCTTCCTCATCAACGTCCCGATCGGCGTCGTCGCCATCACGTACGCCGCGATCGTGCTCCCGCCCGACCACGTCGAGCCCTCGGAGACCTTCGACTGGCTGGGCATGGTGCTGCTGTCACCGGGCCTCGCGCTGTTCCTCTACGGCATCTCCACGATCCCCGAGACCGGCACGTTCTTCGCGACCAAGGTGCTGGTGCCCGTCGTGGTCGGCACCGTGCTGATCGTCGCGTTCGTGCCGTGGGCGCTGAACCGCCGCAACATCCACCCGCTCATCGACCTGCGCCTGTTCTCCAACCGCAACATGACCATCGCGGTGGTCGCGATGTCGCTGTTCGCGATCGCGTTCTTCGGCGCCGGCCTGCTGTTCCCGCTCTACTTCCAGATGGTCCGCGGCGAGGACGCCCTCCACGCCGGCGTGCTGCTGGCCCCGCAGGGCTTCGGCGCGATGATCACGATGCCCATCGCCGGCGTGCTCGCCGACCGGATCGGCCCCGGCAGGATCGTGATGACCGGCATCGCCGTGATCACCGTCGGCATGGCGATGTTCTCGACACTCAGCGACACCACGTCGTACGCGTTCCTGCTCGGCTCGCTGTTCATCATGGGCCTCGGCATGGGCGGCACGATGATGCCGATCATGTCGGCGGCGCTGGCCACCCTGCGCGACCACACCATCGCCCGCGGCTCCACGCTGATGAACATCGTCCAGCAGGTCGCCGCCTCGATCGGTACGGCGGTCTTCACGGTGCTGCTGACCAACGGGCTCCAGGACGCGGCGCCCACTCCCGCCGGCCAGGCCGCGGTGTTCGGCGACGTGTTCCTGGTCGCGGCCGTGCTGGTCGCGCTGGTGCTGGTGCCGGCATTCTTCCTGCCGCGGCGCAAGATCGAGCACCAGGTCGACCCGGCGGGAGACCCTGTTCTCTCGAGGTGATCGCGGTCTCGTGACGGGACCCACGCCATCGAGGAGTTGCGATCGGGGCACGCTCTCGGAACGGTGGAACGTTCAGCGCGTCTCACGCAGCGCGCCTTTCCACGTCCGTCTGCACGCGACCCGAAAGGCCACTCCCCGTGTCCCTCACCCTCGATCGCCGCCTGCCACTCCGCGGCCGCGAGATCGTCGCCGTCATCGACCCCGTGTGGGCCGTGCCCGGCCATGACGTCACCGCGCGCGTCCGGCCTCCGGCCGAGGTCGTGCACGCCGCCACCGACCGGCTCACCCGGTTCCTCCAGCCGGGCGAGGAGATCACCGCCACCGACGAGGGCTTGCTGTCCCTGCGGCTCCGCCACGAGGACCGCGCCGCGCGGCCCGAGCGCCTCCAGGAGATGGCGTACCACGCCGTCGAGGCCCTCGACACCCTCACCGAGCACGAGGGCGTGGTCGACCTCGGCGTCGGCTGGGCGCACATCTCCCGCAAGCAGTCTCCTGAGCAGGCCGAGATCCACGCCGCAGCGGCGGCCGAGGAGTCGGTCCGCGAGCGCGACCTCCAGCCCCGCCTGCAGGGTGCACACCTCCGCACCCGGCGCCCCCGCGTCAACCCGTGGACCGCGAGCCGTCAGGTCGTGCTCGCCACCGTCGGGACAGCGCTGGTGCCGTTCCTGGCACTGGTCGGGCTGGACCTGCTCGGCTTCGACGCCTCGAGCCTCGTCTACTGGACGCTCGTCGGCGCCCTGACGCTGACGGCCGGGCTGATCTGGGCCGAGTGCTCCCACGCGCTCGACCCGGTGCGCCCGCCCGACCGAGCGACGAACCCCGCGCCCCGGGCGACCGCGATCATCGCGGCGTACCTGCCCAACGAGGCCGACACGATCCTCGAGACCGTGGACACCTTCCTCGCCCAGGAGTACGCCGGCGGGCTGCAGGTCGTGCTCGCCTACAACACCCCCGTGCCCCTCGCGGTCGAGGACGAGCTGGCCGCACTCGCGCGTGAGCACGCCGACCTCACCGTCCTCAAGGTCCCGGACAGCACCTCCAAGGCGCAGAACGTCAACGCGGCGCTGCGCGTCGCCGAGGGTGAGTTCGTCGGCATCTTCGACGCCGACCACCACCCGATGCCCGGCGCGTTCGAGCGCGCCTGGCGCTGGATCGACGACGGCGCGGACGTCGTCCAGGGTCACTGCGTGATCCGCAACGGCACCGACTCCGCGCTGGCGAAGCTGGTCGCGGTCGAGTTCGAGCAGATCTACGCCGTCGCTCACCCGGGCCGCTCGGCGCTCTTCGGCTTCGGCATCTTCGGCGGCTCCAACGGCTACTGGCGGATGGACGCCCTCGAGCGGATCCGGCTGCGCGGCTCGTTCCTCACCGAGGACATCGAGGCGTCGGTGCGGGTGCTCGAGGCCGGCGGCCGGATCGTCAACGACCCGGGCCTCGTCAGCCGCGAGCTGGCTCCGGAGACCCCGAAGGCGCTGTGGAACCAGCGGATGCGCTGGGCGCAGGGCTGGTTCCAGGTCTCGCTGCGGCACTTCTGGTCCGTGCTCCGCTCGCCGGTGCTGACGACCCGGCAGCGCCTGGGCGTCGTGTACCTGCTGGGCTGGCGCGAGCTCTACCCGTGGCTCGCCCTGCTCACCTGGCCGCTGCTCGGCTTCTACGTCTGGCGCGACGGCGGGCTCGATCTGTCCTCGCCGCTGTTCCTGCTGCTGACGCTGTTCACCACGGTCTCCGGACCGCTGCAGACGCTGGCGGCGTGGCGGCTGGCCGTGCCCGACGTGCGCCGGCACCGACGCTGGTTCGTCGGCGCGGCCCTGGCCAACCTGTTCTTCTACACCGAGATCAAGAACGTCGTGAACCGGGTCGCGCAGCTCAAGCAGCTGCGCGGAGAGCGGCGCTGGGTGGTCACCCCGCGATCGGCCGGCACCGCGGTCGACACCGGTCCCGACGCCCCGTCCGACGACGACGAGGAGGTGGCGGCATGACGGTCATCCCCCTGAACCGTGAGGCGCAGCAGTCGACGCGAGCCGAGCAGGCCGAGGAGGTCGCCCCGCCCCGCAGCTCGACCCCGCGCTACCCGCTCGGCTGGCTGCGCGGGCTCGCCGCGCTGTGCGTGGTGTTCTTCCACGCCTACCAGCACAACCGCGACCCCGAGACCTGGGCGTGGCCGTTCTCCGGGGCCGCGCACCAGGCGATGCTCGGCACCGATCTGTTCGTGGACATGTTCTTCGTGCTGTCCGGGCTGGTGCTGTGGCTGCCGGTCGCCCGGTCCTGCCTCGACGGCACGACCGGCCGACCGGGTCGGGTGCTGCTGATGCGACGGATGGCGCGGCTGCTGCCGCTCTACTACGCGATCGTGCTGGTGGTGTGGACGACCACCAACCCGGCGCTGCCCGGGCACTGGCAGGACCTGCTGCTGCACCTGTCGTTCACCCAGATCTACAGCGACCAGTACATCTTCTGGACCGACGGGCCGGCCTGGTCGCTCGCCGTGGAGTTCCACTTCTACGTGCTGATGGCGCTGGCCGTCCCGCTGGTCAACGCCGCCGCGAACCGGATCGACGACCGGCGGCGCCGGATCGCCGTCGCGTCCGCGCTGCCCGCGCTCTGCATCGCGATCGGCGTGGCGTTCCTCGTGTGGGCGACCGTGCTCACCGAGCACGCCGAGACCGCCTGGTCGGTCTGGTTCGCCGCGCCGTCGCGCGGCGCGGACTTCGGGCTCGGCATGGGCCTGGCGGTGCTCGTCGCCGCGGGGGTCCGCCTCGGCGCGGCCGCACGCCGGACGGTCGGCGTCGCCGGGCTGGCCGGGCTGGCCGTGCTGGTGATGACCCGCCCGTTCGACGCACCGGAGATCAGCGAGTGGTGGCACCCGCTGTACTCCCTCGCGGTCGTCGCGGTGCTCGCCGGCATCGTGCTCCACGAGGGCCCGTGGTCGCGGTGGTTCGACTGGAAGCCGCTGGTGTTCGTCGGGACCCTCGGCTACGGCGTCTACCTGATCCACGAGCCCGTCATGCGGTTCGCCGGCCACCTCGGCGTGCTGCCCGACCCGCGCCCGGGCTGGTTCTTCGTGTGGACCGCGCTGGTCGTGGCGGTCCCGAGCCTCGCGCTGGCGTGGCTGAGCTCGCGCACGCTCGAGCCGGCCGGGCTGCGGCTGTTGGCGCTGATGGACAAGCAGGGGCGTCCCCGGGCGTACTACCCCGACTCCACCTAGGCCGTGACCTAGGCCGTGATCGCGGTCCCGGGCACGCCCACCAGCTGGTCCCGCAACGCGACCAGCGCGCCGACCTCCGCGACGAAGCGGGCGGTGCTGTCGCCCACGGCGGCGTCGTCGAAGTAGTGGTGGCGCATGGCGACCCGGGCCAGGTGGTGCTCGTCGTGGTCCAACCGGGCCGCGACGAGCGCCGCCACCCCGGCGGCGTCGACGTCGTCGAGGACGTCGGCGCAGCGGCTGACCGGGACCTCGCGGCGCAGGCGGTCGGCGTCCTGGTGCCGGTCGGTGATGAAGATCGGGCAGTCCGTGCGCAGGTAGAGCCAGTCCAGCCCGACCGACGAGACGTCGGTGACGATCGCGTCGCACTGGCGCATCACGGCGAGGATGTCACCGGACGTGATCGCGCGATGCTCCGAGCCGGCCGCTCGGACCAGCGCCAGGATCGCGCGGTGCGCGTCGCGGACCGCGGGGGTCCGGCTCGTGGTCACCTTCGGGTGCGGCTTGTAGACGACCCGGACGTCCGGGAGCGCCAGCAGGCCGCGGACGATCGCGACGCCGAGGGTGTCGACCGACGTGTAGTCGTTGTACTCCGCGTCGCCCTCCCAGGTCGGCGCGTAGAGGACGGTACGGCGGTCGCTCGGCTCGAGCAGCGACGGCGGCGTGAGGTCGAGCTGCGGGCGGCCGATCCGCACCAGCCTGGCCGGGTCGAGCTCGAGGAGCTCGGCGGCGTACCGCTGCACGGCGGCCTCGCCCGCGACGAACACGCGGTCGTAGGCCTTGGCGTTGTTGCTGGCCATGCTCTGCTTGTCGCTCTCGCCGTGGTTGACGTGCACGTGCAGCATCCGGCCGTGCAGCAGCGACTGGAAGTTCAGCATCGAGTTGTTGCAGTAGAGGACGACCTTGGGGTCCAGCTCCGCGTAGAGCTCGGTGAGTGCCGCGAACTCGGGCGCCACGTGGATCGGCAGTCGCGTGTGCTCCCGGAGCACCGTCGCGGACGCGGGATCGCGCAGCACGAGCGCGACGGGCTGCTCCTGGTCGAGCAGCTCGAGGACCGGCAGCCACTGGACCAGCTGGTAGGTCCGGGTCGGGTCGTCGGCGAAGTAGGCGAGGACGGCGGGATTCACTCCCGAATTTTACGCCGTCGTCCCGAGCGCCAGCGGGCGGGCCTCGGCCGCCCCGGCGGCCCGCACGGCGCGGGCGGCCATCGTCAGCGTCCACCCCGTCACGACCAGGTCGTCGACCAGCAGGATGCGCCGTCCCGCCCAGGACGACGGGGCGTCGTCGGTGTGCAGGGCGTACCGGCGACCGACCGCCGCGACCCGCTGCGCGGAGTTCGCCGCGCCCTGCCCGGGCGCGACGTCGGGGTCGACGATCGCCCAGCGCCCGACCACCGGCACCCGCAGGTGGCGGGAGAGCCCGTCGGCGAGGTCGGCGGTCAGCGTCGGCCGGCTCGCGGACTCGACCACGACGATGCCGTCGACCGGCGGCCGCCAGTCGCCGAGCACCTCGATCACTGCCTTGACCAGGGGCACCGGGACCGGCCCGTCCGGGGTGCCGGGCGCGAACAGCTCGCGCAGCGCGTTGCCGTAGCCGAGGTCGGTGAGCCGGGCGACCGCGCGGCCCTCCTCGGCCGCTTCGGCGATCTTGCCCCGCAGGTCGATGCCGAGGTTGGCGAGCGCGGTCGGCCACATCTTCCGCGGCGCGACCGGCACCCCGGGCCGGGAGAGCCGGGCCCCGGCCTCCTCGACCGCGGCCGCGGAGACGTCGGCCGACAGCGCGAGGCCGCCACAGTTGTCGCAGCGTCCGCAGTCGACCGCGTCGGGGTCGTCGAGCTGCTCGCGGAGGAACCGCATCCGGCAGGCGTCGGTCGCGATGTAGTCGAGCATCGCCTGCTGCTCGCGCTCCCGCGCCTCGGTGACCCGGCGGTACCGCTCCTCGTCGTACGCCCACGGGCGGCCGGTGGACTCCCACCCACCGCGCACCCGGCGGACGGCGCCGTCCACGTCGAGCACCTTCAGCATCGTCTCGAGGCGGTTGCGGTTGAGGTCGACGTACGTCTCGAGGGTGGCGGTGCTCAGCGGCCGGCCCTCCGCGGCGAGCACCTCGAGGGTGCGGCGCACCTGCTCCTCGCGGGGGAACGCCAGCGACGCGAAGTACGCCCAGATGTCGCGGTCCTCGACCGCCGGGAGCAGGACCACCGTCGCGCGCTCCTGATCCGTGGCCAGTCCGCGACCGGCACGGCCGACCTGCTGGTAGTAGGCGACCGGGGACGCCGGGGCGCCCATGTTGACCACGAAGCCGAGCGTCGCGTCGAAGCCCATGCCGAGGGCGCTGGTGGCGACCAGCGCCTTGACCCGGCCGGTCGCGAGGTCCTGCTCGAGGGCGTGGCGCTCGGTGGTCTCGGTCTGCCCGGAGTACGCCGCGACGTCGTGGCCGCGTGAGCGCAGGTAGTCGGCGATCTCCTGGGTGGCCGCGACCGTGAGGCAGTAGATGATGCCGGACCCGGGCTGCTCGGACAGGTGGTCGGCCAACCAGGCCAGTCGCTGCTCGGGCGTCTTGAGCCGGACCACCCCGAGCCGCAGCGACTCGCGGTCGAGGGGTCCGCGGAGCACCAGGACATCGGTGCCGAGCTGCTCGGCGACGTCCTGGGTGACCCGGGCGTTGGCCGTCGCCGTCGTGGCCAGCACCGGGATGCCGTCGGGCAGGTCGCCGAGGAGGGTGCGGATCCGGCGGTAGTCCGGCCGGAAGTCGTGGCCCCAGTCCGAGATGCAGTGCGCCTCGTCGACGACCAGCAGCCCGCAGGTCGCGGCCAGGCGCGGCAGCACCTCGTCGCGGAAGCCCGGGTTGTTCAGCCGCTCCGGGCTGACCAGCAGCACGTCGACCTCGCCGGACCGGATCGACTCCTGGATCGGCTCCCAGTCCTCCATGTTGGTCGAGTTGATCGTGACCGCGCGGATGCCGGCGCGCTCGGCGGCGGCGATCTGGTTGCGCATCAGGGCCAGCAGCGGCGAGACGATCACCGTGGGGCCGGCGCCCTGCTCGCGCAGCAGCAGGGTCGCGACGAAGTAGACCGCGGACTTGCCCCAACCGGTGCGCTGCACGACCAGCGCGCGGCGCCGGTCGACCGCGAGCGCCTCGATCGCCGACCACTGGTCCTCGCGCAGGACGGCGTCGTCGCGACCGACCAGGGCGCGCAGGTGGGCCTCGGCGCTGCGGCGTACGTCGGTGCTCGTACCGGTGCTCGGGGGGACCATGCGCCCTGTCTACCAGCGGGCGCCGACCGGCTGCCGGGGCCCTCCACAGGAAAAATCTTCCCCAGCACGTATCTGGCGGACGGCGGCGCGCTCCTGACCGACGTCAGCGCGCCGACACGGGGGTGCGTCGCTGACGGTCAGGTGGTCGTGCGCCCCGAGACCCGGCGGAGCACCGGGAAGCACCGGGGCGCACGACCATCCCCCGCGTACGCCGCGCCGACGGCCGGTCACGCTCCGACGAACGCCTCGCCCGTCAGCACCGGGACCACCGCGCACGCGTCGAGCTCGGCCGCCACCTCGACGTCGGAGACGAAGCCCAGGTCCGCGAGCTCGCGGCCGCTCGCGCACGCGTGCAGCTGGCCGTCCAGGTCGGCCTCCACCGACCGGAACGCCTGCTCGGCCACCCGTGCCTCGGGACTGAGGCCGGTGACACCCAGGTCGACCAGGCCCGCCATGACGGCGCCGGCACCCCACAGGTCCTCGACCGCGGGGCGCAGCGACCCGTCCGGCCACCGCTCCCCCGCGGCCACCACGGCGACCGGGCCGCCCCGCTCGGCGAGCCAGCGGGCCACGGCGGCACGGTTGCGCAGCGAGGCCCCGATCACCCGCACCCCGGCGTCCGCCAGGCCGAACGCGATCGACGACCCGTTGGGCGACGGCAGCACCAGCCGGTCGACGCCGACCGCGGCCCGCACCGACACCGGGGAGAGGCTCAGCCCGTCGCGGCGCGACCGACCGACGGCGAGCACGGCGTCCCGCTCGGCGGCGTACGCCGCGGCCCGCTCGTCCTTCCAGCGGTACGGGTACACCGTCATCCCGCGCTCGACCGCCACGCTCAGCGTGGTCGTGAACGACAGCACGTCGACCACGACCGCCAGGCCGGCCTCGGCGACCGCGGCCGCCCCCGCCGGCCCCCACTCCATCCGGATCCGGTGCCCGGGCTGCCGGTGGGCCGGGTCGATCACCAGATCCGGACGCGGTCCGCCGGGTCGAGCCAGAGGCCGTCGCCCTCGCCGGTGCCGAAGACCTCGTGGAACTCGTCGAGGTTGCGGACGATGTTCGCGCGGAACTCCGGCGGGCTGTGCGGGTCGATGGTGAGGTACTGGAGGTCCTGCTCCTTGCGGCGCTTGGTGCGCCAGCAGTACGCCCAGTTCATGAAGAGCTTGCGACGGTCCTCGACCGAGGCCTCGCCGCCCTGGGCGATGAGGTACGCCGTGTGGCCGATCGTCAGGCCGCCGAGGTCGCCGATGTTCTCGCCGACGGTGAGCGCGCCGTTGACCCGCTCGCCGGGCAGGTTGCGCGGCTCGAACCCGTCGTACTGCTCGATCAGCGTCTTCGACTTGACCTGGAAGGCCTCCTTGTCGGCCGGGGTCCACCAGTCGTTGAGGTTGCCGGCGCCGTCGTACTGCGCGCCCTGGTCGTCGAAGCCGTGGCCGATCTCGTGGCCGATCACCGCGCCGATGCCACCGTAGTTCTCGGCCTCCTCGGCGTCGGGGGAGAAGAACGGCCTCTGGAGGATGCCGGCGGGGAAGCAGATCTCGTTGGTGCCGGGGTTGTAGTAGGCGTTGACCGTCTGCGGCAGCATGAACCACTCGTCGCGGTCGACCGGCGCGCCGATCTTGGCGAGCTGGCGGTCGGTCTCGAACGCCGACGCCGCGGCCACGTTGCCGAGCAGGTCGTCGCGGGTGACCTGGAGCCGCGAGTAGTCGCGGAACTTCTCCGGGTAGCCGATCTTGGGGCGGAACGTCTCGAGCTTCTCGTACGCCCGCTGCTTGGTCTCCTCGGTCATCCAGTCGAGCTTCGAGATCGACTGGCGGTACGCCGCGAGCAGGTTGGCGACCAGGTCGTCCATCATCGCCTTCGAGCGCGGCGGGAAGTGCCGAGCGACGTACTCCTTGCCGACCGCCTCGCCCATCGCGCCCTCGACCAGCGCGACGCCGCGCTTCCAGCGGGCCCGCAGCTCGGGGGTGCCGTTGAGGGTGCGGCCGTAGAAGTCGAAGTTGGTCTGGACGAAGTCGTCGGTGAGGTACGCCGCAGTGGCGCGCAGCACGTGCGCGAGCAGCCACTCCCGCCAGGCCTCGATGCCGACCTCGCCGAGGACGCCGGACAGGTGGGAGAAGTACGACGGCTGCCGCACGCACGCCTCGGCCAGGGTCTCGTCGGAGCCGCCGAGGTTGGTGACGTAGGCGTCCCAGTCGAACGCCGGGCAGAGCTCGACCAGCTCCGCCTTGGTCATCAGGTTGTAGGTCTTCTGGACGTCGCGGGTCTCCGCGCGCTCCCAGTGCCCGGCCGCGAGCCGGGTGTCGATGTCGAGCACGGTGCGCGCGGCGGCCCCGGCGTCCTCGTGGCCCGCGAGCCCGAACAGCGTCGTGAGGTAGGCGACGTACTTGTCGCGCACCTCGGCGAACTTGTCGTCGCGGTAGTACGACTCGTCCGGCAGCCCGAGGCCGCCCTGCACGAGGTTGAACAGGTAGCGGTCGGAGTCCTTGGAGTCGGTGTCGACGTACGACCCGAACAGGCCGTGCCCGCCGATCCGCTCGAACTCGCCGAGGAACGCCGCGAGGTCACGGACGTCGCGCAGGCCGGCGACGGCGTCCAGCAGCGGCCGGATCGGCTCGATGCCGCGGGCGTTGATCGCGTCCTCGTCCATGAACGAGGCGAAGAGGTCGCCGATCTTGCGGGCGTCCTCGTCGACGTCCGCGCCGTCGGTCACCCGCCGCGCGAGGTCCTCGATGATCGCGTGGACCTGCTCCTCGGCCGCGTCGGCGAGCTGGACGAAGGGGCCCCAGCTCGAGCGGTCGGACGGGATCTCCGTCTCGTCGAGCCAGCGGCCGTTCACGTGGCCGAAGAGGTCGTCCTGCGGCCGGATGTCGGGGTTCATGCCCTCACGGGCGTCGTCGAGCGTGCTCACCCTGCGACCCTAGCCGCCCCGCCGCCGGGCGGGGGGCCTGCTTCGCGCAGGGCGAACGCGAGGACCTCAGCCGCGGACGTGGACGACGGACTTCCCGAGGGTCCTGCGGGCCTCCATGTCCAGCAGCGCCTGCGCGAAGCCGTCGAGGTCGTACGTCGCACCGATCGGCGGCTTGACCACGCCGGACTCCAGCATCGGCAGCAGCGCGGCCCACTGCTCCTGCATGAAGCCGGGGCGCACCATGGCGTACGCGCCCCACCCGACGCCGCGGACGTCGATGTTGTTGAGGAGCAGGCGGTTGACCCGGACCTCGGGGATGCCCTGGCCGGCGGCGAAGCCGACCACGAGCAGCCGGCCCTGCGGGGCCAGGATCCGGAGCGAGTCGGTGAAGGCGTCCCCGCCGACCACGTCGACGACCACGTCGACCCCGGCGCCGCCGGTCAGGTCCGTCACGGCGTCGCGGAAGCCGTCGAGCAGCACGGCCTCGTCGGCGCCGGCGGTCCGCGCGACCGCGGCCTTCTCCTCGGTGCTGACCACGGCGATGACGCGCGCGCCGTACCCCTTGGCCACCTGGATGCTGGCGGTGCCGACACCCCCGGCGGCGCCGTGCACCAGCACGGTCTCCCCCGCGCGCAGGCCGCCGCGCTCGGCGAGCGCGAACTGGGCGGTCAGGTAGTTCATCGGCAGCGCCGCGCCCTCGTCGTACGACAGCGTGTCGGGCAGCGCGAAGGTCATCGTCGCCGGGTTGGCGACCAGCTCGGCCGCCCCGCCGTACGCGTTGACGCCGGCCACGCGCTGGCCCGGCTCGAACCCGTCCGGGCCGGAGACCACGGTGCCGGCGAAGTCGACGCCGAGCGTGAACGGCGGCTCGGGCTTGAGCTGGTACTCGCCCTTGCTGAGCAGCAGGTCGGGGAACGAGATGCCGACGCTGTGCACCTCGACGAGCACGTCGTCGGGGCCGGGCGTCGGCTCGGGGACGTCGCGGACGGTGACGTCGGCGGGACCTGACGTGTCGAGGACCTGGGCAGCACGCATGGCGCCGACGTTAGTGGAGGGCTACTTCGGCTGGACCAGCTGGTTCATCTCGAAGTGCATCGGGTCGGTGTACTTCCAGTCACCACCCCAGGTGAAGCCCCAGTGCTTGAAGATCGCGACGACCCCGCGGTCCATCTGGCCGGCGGTGCCACGCTGGTTGCCGGGCACGTTGAGGTCGAGCGCCAGGCCGAAGGCGTGGTTCGAGAGCGTCGTGGTGCCGGCGATGAAGCGCGGGTAGTAGCACCCGGCGTACTCGCCGGGGTGGATCTTGTCGGCCAGGCCCTGGCTGATGACGTCCTCGAGCGCCGCGCGCAGCTGCGGGATGATCAGCCGGTTGCAGGTGACGTTGCCGAGGATCGGCACGGCCTCGGTGACGATGTGCGCCGTCACCCACGCGGGGTCCGGCGCGATGCGGCCGCCGGCGAGGACGGTGTAGCGGAACGTCCCGACCGCGTCCGCGATGGTCCCGACGACCACGGCGGTCTGCACGACGCCGGGGTCCAGGCCGTACCGCGCGACGGCGTCGGTCATCTGCACCGACGCCCGGGTGCCGTCCAGGATCCTCTGGATCGGCTTGCGCAGGGTGTCGGGGGCGGTGCCGCCGGTGCGGACCAGCAGCGCGTTGCCCTCGGTCATGTCGAGGTCGGGGATCCACGTCTCGTTGACCACGGCGTCGACCAGCCAGGACTGCTGGGCGTACGCGCCGACGTGGACCTCCGGGGCGTCGTCGGTGCTGCCGAGCGCGAGGAACCCCTGCTTGTCGATGGGTGCCCGCTTCCTGAGCGCCGGACGGATCGCGACCTCGCCGCCGGCGACCCGGTCCCACACGTCCTGGGTCTGCGCGCTGTCCGCGTCGACGACCCAGTTGCGGTACGTCGCCGGGTCGACTGCCGCGACGTGCAGCGCGCGGTTCTCGATCACGAGCGAGGCCAGCGAGATCTGCTCGACGTCCTGGACGCCCGTCAGCCTCCGGATCGCCTCGACCTTGTCCTGCGGGATGGTCCTCGCGCCGTTCACGACGATGTCGGCGGGGGCGATCGCGCCGGTGCGCCGGCCGGGCGGGTCGACCGCGTGCGCCGGGTCGAGCGCGGGCGCGGCGGTCCGGCCGCCGGACGCGGGGGTGGTGGCGGGCGATCCGCTCGAGGCGACCGGGTCGCCCGCGTGCTCGCTGCCGCCGTCGCACGCGGTCAGCAGCGCGGCGACCAGCAGCGTCGTGCCGAGCGCGCGCCCCAGTCGCATGAACCCTCCCCTGGTCTCAGGGTACGTCTACCCGCCGACGCGTCGGCCTACCCCACGAGTCCCTCCCCGCACCGCACGCGAGTCGCGGGGATGACAAGGTTGTCCTCGTGCCCTCCCTCGCGCCTCCGGCCATCGCGGCCGGCGACTACGTGCTGATCCTGTCCTGCCCCGACCGTCCGGGCATCGTGCACGCGGTCTCAGGCTTCCTGGTCTCGCAGGGGGGCAACATCCTGGAGAGCCAGCAGTTCGGCGACCGGCTCAGCGGCCGGTTCTTCATGCGCATCGACTTCGAGATGGCGGGCGCCTCCTCCGCCGACAGCCTGCGCGAGGGCTTCGCGGCGGTGGCCGCGGAGTTCCAGATGCGCTTCGAGCTGCACGACTCGCGGGTGCCCTACCGGACGCTGATCCTGGTCTCGAAGCACCTGCACTGCCTCAACGACCTGCTCTTCCGCGCGAGCACCGGCTCCCTCCGGGTCGAGGTGCCGGCCGTGGTCTCCAACCACCCCGACGCGGCGGCGATGGCGGCGTCGTACGGCGTGCCGTTCCACCACGTCCCGGTCACCCCGGAGACCAAGCCCGAGGCCGAGGCGCGGCTGCTCGAGCTGGTCCACGAGCTCGACGTCGACCTGGTCGTGCTCGCGCGCTACATGCAGGTGCTGTCCGACGACCTGTGCCGGTCGCTGACCGGGCGGGCGATCAACATCCACCACTCGTTCCTGCCGAGCTTCAAGGGCGCGCGGCCGTACCACCAGGCGTTCGACCGCGGCGTGAAGCTGGTCGGCGCGACGGCGCACTACGTGACCGGCGACCTCGACGAGGGCCCGATCATCGAGCAGGACGTCGAGCGCGTGGACCACTCCCGCCGCGTCGAGGACCTGGTCGCGATCGGCGAGGACGTCGAGCGCCAGACGCTCGCGCGCGCCGTGCGG
>DASTXB010000026.1:0-6456 GCA_035765695.1 Nocardioides sp.
CAGTCGACGTACGCCATCGCGCCCTCGATCCGCGGCGCACCCGTGACGGGCGACGGCGTCCACTTCACGTCGGCGAACTTGTCGGTGCCACGGCTGGCCATCGTGTTCGACACCTCGGCCTGGTCGGCGCCGAGCACGTTGACGCAGAACCTGCCCGACCGCTGGATCAACGGCCAGGCCCGGGCGGTCCTCGAGGGCACGAAGAGCACGAGGGGCGGCTCGAGGGAGACGCTCGAGAAGGACTGGCAGGTCATGCCCACCGGCTCGTCGTCGCTCGTGCCGGTCACGACCGTGACCCCCGAGGCGAAGCGGCCCAGCACGTCGCGGAACCGCTGCGCCGCAGCCATGTGCTCGGGGTCGTCGTGGACCGCGACGTCCTCGCCGGGCCGGAACTCGAAGTCGACGTCCTGGTCCCCCAACCACGAGATGATCAGCTCCGGGCTCGGCCAGGTCTCCCGCGCGTTCGGGTTCATCCCCTCCGGAATCTCCGAGCTGGGGGTCTCGCGACTGGGCTCCGAGGTCATGACTGTCAGTGTCCCATCCGGCCCGGGTCCACTCATGACGCCCCGGTCACTGGGCCCCGGCGCCGAAGTCGTGGCCCCAGTACGACACCGCGGTCGACTCCCGCGCCACCCACCGGCTGTCGTCCACGGTGAGCCCGTCGGTGCCGAACTCGACGTCGAAGCCGCCGGGCGACTTCACGTAGAACGAGATCATCTCGTCGTTCATGTGGCGGCCGAGGGTCGCCGACAGCGGCGCCCGGTGCTTGCGCACCCGCTCGAGCGCGCGGCCCACGTGGTCGAGCTCGTCGACCTCGAGCATGATGTGGACGCACTTGGCCGGGTTCGGCATCGGCAGGAACGCCAGCGAGTGGTGCCGGGGGTTCACGCCGAGGAACCGCAGCCAGACCTTCGAGCCCGGCTCCTTCCCGACGAACTCCCCCGGCATGCTCATCGAGTCGCGCAGCCGGAACCCGAGCACGTCGGCGTAGAACCGCAGCGCCTCCACGTCGTCGGTCACCGGCAGCACGATGTGGCCCATGCCCTGGTCACCGGTGACGAACTTCGCGGCGTACGGCGTCACGACGGGCCGTGACTCGTAGGTGATGCCGTGGAACAGCTCGAAGACGTTGTCGAAGGGGTCCGTGAAGCGGACCAGCTCCTGCACGCGGCGCTCGTCGAGCTCCTCGCGCGTGCCCTCCTCGAAGTCGACCCCGGCCTTCTGCAGGTGCTCGCGCGCCTCCTGGAGCGCCCGGTGGTCGGCGACCTCCCAGCCGACGCAGTCGAGCCGGTCGACGTCGGAGGGGAAGACCACGAGCCGCGCGGAGACCTCGTCGATCCGCCAGTACTGGTGGTCGGGGTCCGGGCCGCGGCCCTTCGCCAGGCCGAGCACCTTGCCGGCGAACGTCTCCCACTGGTCGAGGTCGGTGCTGGCCACGCGGACGTAGCCCATGGACTTGATGTCGATGGTCATGACCGCTCCTGGTGCCGCGCGAGGAACGCGGTCGAGATCTCCGCGAACTCGTCGGCCGCCTCGATCTGCGCCCAGTGCCCGCAGTTCGGGAAGACGTGCAGCTGGGCCCTCGGGATGAGCTTGAGCGCGGCGAACGCCCCGTCGAGCGGGTTCACCCGGTCCTCGCGGCCCCAGGTGAGCAGGGTGTGCTTGCGCAGTCGGTGCGCCTCGCGCCAGAGCATGCCGTCCTCGGCGGTGTCCGGGTTCCAGAACGACATGCCCATCGAGCGCATCGCCTCCTGGGCGCCCGGGGCGGTCGCGTCGGCGAACCGCTCCTCGACCAGCTCGTCGGTCACCAGCTCCTGGTTGACGACCATCGTCGAGATGAACGCGCGGAGGTTCTCCCGCGTCGGGTCGGCGCCGAAGGCCATCAGGCGCTGGACGCCCTCGGTCGGGTCCGCGTGGAACAGGTTGAGCGACAGGCCACCCGGGCCCATCAGGACCAGCCGCCCGACGCGGTCGGGATACGTGAGCGCCAGGCGCATCGCCGTACCCCCGCCGAGGCTGTTGCCGAGCAGGTGGACCCGCTCGATGCCGAGCTCGTCGAGCAGCGCGACGACGTGGTCGGCCGCGTGGCGGTAGTAGTTGCCGACGACCGGCGGCTTGTCCGAGCCGCCGAACCCCGGCTGGTCCACGAGCAGGGTCCGGAACGACGCGGCGAACCTCGGCAGCGCGCTGCCGAAGTTCGACCACGCCGATGCCCCCGGCCCACCGCCGTGCAGCATGACGAGCGGCAGCCCACCGCCCACCGGGTCCCCGGTCGTCGAGCTCGTCGCGGCACCGGCCTCGTAGTAGGTGAGGGTGATGTCGCGCGCCTTCGCGGAGCGCTGGACGCTGTCCTTGCTGATGGTGGTCGTCACTCAGTACATCCCCGGGTCGACCTTGTGCCCGAACTCGTGGGCACCGAACATCTGCAGTGCACGCTCCGGGTCGTTGGCGGCGTGCACCCGCCCGGCGTGCGCGTCGCGCCACGCCCGCTGGAGGTAGGTGCCGGTCGCGAGCGCCCGGCCGCCGGACGCCTCGAACAGCGAGTCCATCGCGTCGATCGCGCGCTGGGTGCCGAGCACTTGGTCGCGACGCACCTTGAGCCGCAGCTGGAGCGGGATCTTCTCGCCGCGCTCGATGCAGGCCTGCTCCTCGCGGATGTTGTTGACCAGCAGCGCCCACGCGGCGTCGATCTCGGAGGACGCCTTGGCGATCCGGACGGCGGCGAACGGGTCCAGCGACGCCTTCTCCCCCAGGTACGCCGCGCGCACGCGCTTCTGCTGCATGTCGACGTGCTCGGCGTACGCGCCCATCGCCATGCCGATGATCGGGGTCGTGATGGTGCCGGTGAAGATCGAGTGGAACGGCAGCTTGTAGAGGTCGGAGGTGTTCTGCTCCTGGCCCGGGCCGTAGCAGCGGCCGGTGTCGCTCATCGACAGCGTGAACGCCTCGGGGACGAACACGTCCTCGACGACGATGTCGTTCGAGCCGGTGCCGGCCAGGCCGACGACGTTCCAGACATCCACGATGGTGTAGTTCTCGCGGGGCACCATGAACGTCTTGAAGTCGACGACGTTGCCCTCCTCGTTGAACACCAGGCCGCCGAGCAGCACCCAGCTGCAGTGGTCGCAGCCGGACGAGAAGCTCCACTTGCCCGACAGGGTGTAGCCGCCGTCCGCGACGACCGCCTTGCCGGTGGGCGCGTACGACGAGCTGAGCCGGGTCGAGGTGTCCGCGCCCCAGACCGCCTGCTGGGCCTCGTCGGCGAACAGCGCGACCTGCCACGGGTGCACACCCACCACGCTGGAGACCCAGCCGGTCGAGCCGCACGCGCTCGCGATGTCGCGGACCGCGGTGTAGAAGTCGACGGGGTCGGACTCGTAGCCGTCGAAGCGGCGCGGCTGCAGCAGCCGGAAGAACCCGACCTCCTCCAGCTCCTTGATCGAGGCCTCGGGAACCACGCGAAGTCGCTCGGCCTCGTCGGCCCGCTCCCGGATCCCGGGGAGCAGGTCGCGGACGCCGTCGAGAACAGCCTGGGACATCGCATCTCCTGTCATGTTCGAGTCACGAGCACGAACACCCCGATACTAGAACACGTTCTCGTTTTGGACCAGATCACGCGTCGCCTCCGCGGGGGTGTCGCGGTGGACTGGACCTGTGACCGTTCGGCCGCGTTGCGCATCATCGATATGAGGGATGACCGCGCCCCGGTCGCGGCGGCGCCGGCCGCCGGTCCCCTTCGCTGTGGCCGTGGGGATCTGGGGGAAGAGCGCGTTGGCGCGCGCCGGTGCGGTGACGGCTGTCGGCGCCGTCCTGGTGTCGGGTGCCGCACCCGCACACGCACTGACCGTCGTCACGCAGGCGATGACGAGGCACGACGGGCCGCGCGAGCGTGCGCGCGAGCAGGAGCGGGCCCGGTCGGTCGCCGCGGCCGCCACGTGGCGCGTCGACCCCGCACTGCTGAGACCGCACCCGACGGACAGTGCGACGACCACCGCCGCCCGTGGGCAGCTGGCGCTCGTCGCCGACCGGCTGCGCGCGCGGACGACGGCGTACGAGGCCGCGTTGCGGACGGCGCAGGATGCCCGGGCGGCGTCGGTGGCGGCACGGACCGCGTTGCGCGCGGCTCGGGTGGCGCTGCGCGACGCGCGTCAGCAGTACCGACGCGACCGCACGCTCCTCGTGTCGGCGTTCACCGGCAGCTACTCGATGACCCGGCTCGCGCCGCTGGCGACCGTGCTCTCCGGCGCGGACGGCGCGAGCACGCTGGCCGACCTGACCCGGCTGGAGGAGCTGGGGCGCATCCAGACCGGCAGGGTCGAGGCCGCCGACCGCTCCCGGCAACGGCTCGGTGCGGCCGAGCTGGCGCGTGACGCCGCAGCCCAGGAGGCCGAGGCTCGGCTCGGCGCCGCTCGACGCTCGCTCGCCGATGCCGCCCGCGAGCGAGGAGCCGTCCTCCGCGAGGTCCGTCGCGTACGGGCCGAGCTGGCCGAGCTGGCCGACGCCGACCTCGCGGCCAGGGACGCGGCCGCCGACGGGTACCGGGGCGCGATCGCCTTCCCGCTCGCGCCGGGCACGCCGTACCGCGATCTCGACAACTTCGGCGCCCGCAGCCGGCACTGGGCCACCACCCACACCGGCGACGACCTGTCGGCGGCCTGCGGCGCTCCCGTCGTCGCCGCCACCGACGGCACGGTCATGGTCCGCACCGACCAGCGGTGGGCAGGGCGGTGGCTGGTCATCGTCAGCACGGCGACCGGATCGCTGGCCACCTGGTACGCGCACATGCAGGCGCTGGCCGTCGCGGACGGACAACAGGTGGCCGCCGGGGATGCGCTGGGCGAGGTCGGCCAGGAGGGCAACGCGACCGGGTGCCACCTCCACTTCGAGGTCCATCCCGAGGGGGGCAGCATCTACGCCGACGACACCGACCCGGCCGCGTGGCTCGACGCGATGGGCGTCGTCCCGTCCTGAGCACCCAGCCGTCGTGACCGCTTGCGTCGGTTGAGAGGGTGGCCGGGTGGAGGTGCTGCCCGACATCGTCGCGCCGGAGCCGGTGATCGTGTTCTGCGGCCTGGCCGGGGCCGAGAGCACCAAGCTGCGCGACCACTACTACGAGACGCCGGGGAACAGCTTCTGGGATTCCCTGCACCTCAGCGGGCTGTCGCCGCACCGCCTGCGCCCCGACGAGGACGCCCGCATCGCCGAGCTGGGACTGGGCCTCACCGACCTGGTCGGCCACTGGGACCCGCGCTGGGTGGAGATCGACGCGCTCGTCGAGAAGCTCGAGCGGTGGCGGCCGGAGTGGCTGGCGTTCACCAGCAAGACCGTGGCCCACGAGGCGGCGCGCGCCCTCGGGACACGACGTCCCGGGCTCGGCCCGGCCGACTGGTACCTCGGCCCCGCGCAGGTGTTCGTCCTCCCGGGCGTCAGCGGCGCCAACCAGCGCAAGGACTACGACGGCCGCCCGAACCGGCTGTCCTGGTGGCGGGACCTCGCGGCGCTCGCCGGCGTGTCGGCCTGAGCACGTGACCCGGCGACGAGGGCCGTCGTTGACCGGGCATGCACCGCCTCGTCGGCTCCGCGCTCGCCCTGGCCCTCGGACTCGTGCTCGCCCTCGTCCCGCGGCCGGCACCGGCCGCCCCCGCGGGCACGCACGAGCAGCGTGCGGCCACCAGCTGTCCACCGCGCGCCGAGCTGCGCGCCGCCCGGGGCGTCGTCCTGCTGGTCGCCGGCACCGGGTCCACGCCCGACGACTCCTGGTCCTGGAGCTACGAGCCCGCCCTGCAGGCCGACGGCTTCGCCACGTGCACGGTCGAGCTGCCGGACCACGCGCTCGGCAGCTTCACCGCCGCGGCGCCGTATGTCGCGACGGCCATCCGGGTGGCGTCCCGACGCGCCGGCGGACCGATCGCCGTCGTCGGGCACAGCCAGGGCGGCGCGCTGCCGGTCTGGGCGGTGGAGTTCTGGCCGGGCGTCGCCGCCCGGGTGACCGACGTGGTGAGCCTGGCCGGCCCGTTCGGCGGCACCGCCCTGGGGAACGAGCTGTGCGCCGCCGGTCGCTGCGCTCCCCTCGCGTGGCAGCTGCGCCAGGGCGCGAAGACCGTCGCCGCCCTCCGCGCCGCTCCCGTGCCGGACCGCGTCTCCGTCACCTCGATCTCCTCGCTGTACGACGAGATCGTGCGGCCCCAGCCCGCCGCCAGCCAGCTCGACGGCGCCACGAACGTGGTGCTGCAGGACGTGTGCGCCCAGGACCCGTCGGAGCACGGCCTGATCCTCGGCGACCCGGTGGCGTACGCGCTCACGCTCGACGCGCTCACCCACGCCGGACCGGCAGACCCGGACCGGTTGCCCGCCGACACCTGCTCGCAGACGTTCATCCCGCACGGCGACCTCGCCGCCTCCCCCGTCTTCCTCCGGGCCGTGGCTCGCTTCGCCACCGGCCTCGCTGACCCGACC
>DASTXB010000027.1:0-39622 GCA_035765695.1 Nocardioides sp.
CTGATGCGTGAGATCAACGCGTTGGTCGAGCGGTGGCGGCGTCGCCCGCAGAGCGAGGACGACGGCCGGATCACCTACTCCGTCTACCAGCTCATCCAGCCCTATCCCGAGGACACCGACTGATGCCCGCCCGCCTGCGCGTGGCCGACCCCGCGACGGTCGCCGCCGCGCTCGAGAGCGGCGACCTGCGGCTGCTCACCAAGCACTTCCTCGCCGTCCTCGAGCAGCGCGCGCCCGGCCACTCGGTCGAGGTGCGCGTCCCGCCGTACGCCGCGGTCCAGGTCATCCCCGGCGTCCGCCACACCCGCGGCACGCCCCCGGCGGTGATCGAGATGGACGCCGCCACGTGGGTCGCGCTCGCGACCGGTGAGCTCGCGTGGGCCGACGCCCACGCCGCCGGCCGTGTCCAGGCCAGCGGTGAGCGGGCCGATCTGGGGATCTGGCTGCCGCTGGTCTAGTCGTCCATTACGGACGTCGTCCGTCTCTGCGAGCCTGAAGGCTCCACTCGGGGGGAGAGGACGTGTTGCTCGTGTCGACGGCCCGCGCCATGTGCGCCTCCCTGCTCGTCGTTCTCGGTCTCCAGGTTGTGGCAGCACCGTCCGCTCCGGCGTCGGCTCCGGCATCGGCACGCGCGTCCCGGTGCACGATCATGGGCACGCCGGGTGACGACGTCCTGCGGGGCACGCCCCGGGACGACGTCATCTGCGGCCGTGGGGGCGACGACCGGATCCTTGGCCGCGGCGGCGACGATGTCCTGCGGGGCGGACGTGGTGACGACGAGCTGGTCGGTGGTCGGGGCACGGATCGCCTCCTGGGCGGCCCCGGGCGCGACACGCTCGAGGGGGTGGAGCACCCTGCGGCCCGCGATGTGCTCCGCTGCGGCGCTGGCCGGGACGCCGCGAGCGCGGATCCGTCCGACCGCGTCGGTGCCGACTGCGAGCGCGTCGAGCAGGACCATGCTCCGTCGGACCTGGTCCTCGAGCCGTCGGTGGTGCCCGAGAACCAATCCGCCGGCACGGTGATCGGCACGCTGACGGTCACCGACCGGGATCGTGGCGACGCCGCGACGTACCGCCTGGTCGACGGGGCGGGCTCGGCCGACAACGACCGCGTGAGTGTCACGGGTGACGTGGTGACGACGGCGGAGGTGCTCGACCACGAAGCTCGGCCCACGCTGGCCATCCGGGTGCGGGCGACCGACCGCAGCGGACTGTCCGTCGAGCGGGCGCTCACGGTGGAGGTCACCGACGTCGAGGAGACCCCCGTCACGGTGGATGACACCGTGACCACCCGGGAGGGCATGCCGGTTTCGTGGCCGCTGTCGGGGCCCGCGAGTCTCGCGGCGAACGACACCGATCCCGACGGCGACCCGCTGACAGTGGTTGCGGTCGCCCCGGCCGACCACGGGACCACGGAGATCGCCGACGGGCAGCTCAGCTACCGGCCGCCGGGCAACCTGTGCGGCCCTTCAGCCGACAGCTTCGGGTACACCGTCGGCGACGGTCGCGGGGGCACGGCACGTGGAGTCGTCACTGTCGACATCACCTGCGTGAACGACGCCCCGAACGCTGCCGAGGACGCGCTCTCGACGAACGAGGACGTGCCGACGACGGTCCAGGCCTCGACGTTGCTGGGCAATGACACCGACCCCGAGGGTGACGCGCTGAGCGTGACGGCGGTGGGTCAGGCGACCCATGGCACGGCGGCGCTGGTCGGCTCGGCGGTGACGTTCACGCCGGATGCGAACTTCTGCGGTGCGGCGTCGTTCGAGTACACCGTCGCCGATGGGCAGGGTGGTCAGGACGTCGGGACCGTGTCGGTCGCGGTGGCGTGTGTGGACGATCTGCCGGTGGCTCGCGACGACGCGGTGACGGTGACCGAGGACGCTGCGGCGAGCGCGGTGGACGTGCTGGGCAACGACGTCGATGTCGAGGGTGACGCGATCACGATCGGGTCGGTGACGCAGGCCGCGCACGGCACGGTGGCGATCACCGGCGGTGGCACGGGGCTGACGTACGCGCCTGATCCGGACTACTGCAACTCCGGTGCTGGTCCGGACGACACGTTCACCTACACCGTCAACGGTGGGTCGACCGCGACCGTCGCGGTGACGGTGACGTGTGTCGACGACGACCCCATCGCCGTCGCCGACGCCGCCACCGTGTCGGAGGATTCCGGGGCCAGTGCGGTCGACGTGCTCGTCAACGACACCGACTCCGACGGCGGCCCGAGCTCCGTCACGTCGGTGACCCAGCCGACCAACGGCACCGTCGTGATCACCGGCGCCGGGACCGGGTTGACCTACGAACCGGACGCGAACTACTGCAACAACCCGCCGGGCCTGGTGCTCGACACCTTCACCTACGCCGTCGCACCCGGTGGTTCGTCCGCCACGGTGACCGTGACGGTCACCTGCGTCGACGACGCACCCGTGGCGGTGGACGACAGCGCGACCGTCGCGCTGAACTCCGGCGCGAACGCCGTGGACGTGCTCGGCAACGACACCGACGTCGACGGCGGCGCCACGGCGGTCGAGTCGGTCACGCAGCCGGCGAACGGGACCGTCGTGATCACCGGTGGCGGCAGCGGCCTGACATACGAGCCGAACCCGGCCTACTGCAACAACCCACCCGGGACATCGCTCGAGACGTTCACCTACACCGTGAACGGCGGATCCACAGCGACGGTGACGGTGACGGTGACCTGTGACACCCCGCCGGTCGCCGTGGACGACAACGCGACAGTGCTCGAGGACTCCGGTGCCACCGCCGTCGACGTGCTTGCCAACGACACCGACTCCGACGGCGGGCCGAAGTCGGTCGCGTCGATCACACCGCCGGCACACGGCACGGTCGTGATCACCGGAGGCGGAACCGGCCTGACGTACCAGCCGGACGCCGACTACTGCGGCCCCGACTCGTTCACCTACACGATCGCCCCGGGGTCCTCGGCGGCGACCGTCTCGGTCACCGTCACCTGTGTCGACGACGCGCCGGTCGCCGTCGACGACGACCTGACCGTGGCCGAGGACGGCACGCTCGTCCTCGACCTGCTCTCCAACGACACCGACATCGACGGGGGCCCCGAGTCCGCCGTGCTGGTCACGGGGCCGGCGAACGGGACCCTGACCCTCGCCGCGGACGGCACCGGGACCTATCACCCGAACCCCAACTACTGCGGCACGGACTCCTTCACCTACAAGGCGTCCAACGGCACGACCCAGTCGTCTCCGGCCACCGTCACGATCACCGTGACCTGTGTCAACGATGCCCCGGTCGCGGGCGACGAGACATTCACCGGGGCCAGCAGCGCGGTCGGCAACACGACGTACGTCGTCGACGCGCCGGGCGACGGTGCCCCCACCCAGACGGGTCCCAAGAAGTCCGTCAGCGGCAACATCCTCGCGGGTGACACCGACATCGACGGTCCGAACACCCTCGCCGTCGTACCGGGCACGGCGACGACCCACGATGGCGGCTCGGCGACCCTCCAGCCCGACGGCGACTTCATCTACCGGCCGAAGGCCGGGACCAGCTGCACAGATCACAGCGACTATTTCGACTACACGGTCACCGACGGCGCCACCCCGACGGCCGGCACCGACACCGGGCGGGTGACGATCGACCTGGCCGGCTGCGTCTGGTACGTCGACAACACCGCGTCCGGCGACGGCAGCTCCACCGACCCGTTCGGCACGCTCGCCGAGGCCCAAACCGCATCCGCGGCCGGCGACACGGTCTTCGTGTTCAAGGGCGACGGGACGACGACCGGCTACGACACTGGGTTCGACCTCAAGAGCAACCAACAGCTCCTCGGCGAGATCGCGGGACTCCAGGTCGGGGCGGACCTGCTGTACGCAGCGGTCCCCGGTGCCCGACCCCAGCTCACCGACAGCAGCGCCGACGTCGTCACCCTCGGCTCCGGGGCCACGGTCCGAGGCCTCCAGCTCGACCCCAGCGGCGGCGGCGGCATCGCGGGCGGCGCCGGGGTCGCCGGCGGCACGATCGCCGACGTCCGGGTCATCGACACCGGCACCGCCGGCACCCGACCCGGCCTCGAGCTCGACGGCACCACGGGTGCGTTCGCCGTCTCGGACCTGACCGTCGACAACACCGGCGCGACCACCCCGCCGAGCACCGCGGTCGGAGTCCGCCTCGACAACGCGGGCACGGTCGCCTTCGCCGGCAGCGGCACCGTCTCGATCGCCACGAAGGGTGCAGCGGGACTCGCCGTCACCTCGACGTCCCTCGGCGCCGACAGCGTCTTCGACGACATCACCGTCACGGGATCGGGCTCCGGCGGCGTCTCGATGACCAGCACGACCGGTCAGACGACCTTCTCCGCGTTGTCCTTGACGACCACCTCCGGCGCCACGCCGGCGTTCCAGCTGAGCAACGCCGGCAACGTCACCGTCACCGGGTCGGGCACGGCCGACATCAGCGCGACCGGAGGTCCTGCGGTCGACGTCACTGGCACCCCGGGCGTCACCCTCGACCTCGACACCGTGACCTCGACGGGGAGCGCCGGTGACGGCGTCAACCTCGCGGGCCTCGGGTCCGGGACGTTCCGCGCGGACGAGCTCAGCACCGTCACCGACGCGGCCGGCATCGACTTCGACCTCGACGGCGGCAGCGGCGCCGTCTTGTTCGGCGGCACCATCACCGACGACCTCGGCCGGCTCGTGCGTGTGCAGAACACCACCGGAGGGACGAAGACGTTCACCGGCGCCGTCACGGACGGGGGCGACGGCGACGGCTCCGGCATCGCGCTCGCCGCGAACACCGGCGCCACCGTCCGCTTCGACGGCGGACTGACGCTGGCGACCGGCCCCAACGCGGCGTTCTCGGCGACTGGAGGCGGCACCGTCGCCGTGACCGACCCGGCCGGTGCGGCCAGCAACACCCTAACCACCACGACGGGCGTCGCGCTCGACGTCGTGGGCACGACGATCGGTGCGGACGGACTCACCTTCGAGCGGGTCTCGTCCAACGGCGCCCCGGTCGGCATCCGGCTGAGCGGCACCGGCCCGTCCGGCAGTCTCACGGTGACCGGAGCGGGCGGCACGTGCACGAACGCCAGCACCACGGGCTGCACCGGAGGCGTGATCGCCAACGGCACCGGCCCCGACAGCTCGTCGGCGACGCCGGCCGGCACCGGAATCGTCCTCAACGACACCCGGGCGCCGTCGTTCACGCGGATGTGGCTGCACGACTTCAGCAACTACGCGATCCGCGGCACGAGCGTCGCCGGCTTCACGCTGGCCACCAGCGTCGTCAACGGCACCAACGGTGACAACGCGACCACGCCGTACGACGACTCCGCGGTGCTGCTCGCCAATCTGTCCGGCTCCGCGTCCATCGCCAACACCTACGTCAGCGGCGGCTACGAGGACAACGTCCGCGTGGTCAACACCACGGGAGCTCTGGACCGGATCACGTTCACCAACGACACCTTCGGGGTCGACGGCGCTCGCCCGACCAACGACGCCCTGTCGCTAGAGACCTCCTCGTCCGCGGCCCAGCTCAAGGCGACCGTCACCGGGAGCACCTTCTCGAGCGCTGGCGGCGACCTGCTGCAGGTCAACCACGGCGGCGCCGGGGTCGGGGACCTCGTCCTCACCGGCAACACGTTCCAGGACCAGCACCCGGCGATCGCCACCGGCGGTGGCGGGGTGTCGCTGTTCCAGAGCGGGGTCTCCGGAGGCGACACCACGATGGACATCGAGAACAACACGTTCCGGGGCGCCGTCGGCACGGGGGTGCTGATCGTGAAGTCGACCGGTCCGGCCAGCCAGACAGGCACGTTCGCGAACAACACCGTCGGCGCCTCAGGCGTGGCCGACTCTGGCTCCCTGGAAGGCTCGGCGCTCAAGATCCAGCAGGCGGGGGGCGGCTCCAGCACCTGGTCGGTCACCGGCAACACGATCTACGGGTACAACAACTTCGGCGTCGAGGTGCTGGCCGGCGGCGGGGCGACCGCCCAGAGCGGTGGGATCAACACCAAGATCACCGGCAACACGATCGGCCAACCCGGGGCCAACCCGAGCATCGGCATCGGGCGCAACGGCGTCCACCTCAACATCGGCACCGTGCCCGGCGACAGCTACCAGGCCTGCGCGGTCATCGGCGGTGCAGGCGCCCTCGCGAACAACCTGACCGGGTCGGGATCCTCGGGCGGCACCGACGTCCGGCTGCGCCAGCGCCAGGCCACCACGATCCGGCTGCCCGGCTACGGCGGGGCGAACAACGACAACACGGCGGTGCAGACCTTCGTCAGCGGCCAGAACTCCGGCGGGGCGACGACCCTCGCGGCCAACATCGCCACACCCCCTGGCCCCGGTGGCGGCTTCGTCGGTGGCACCTGCCCGGTGACCTTCCCATGAGCAGCACAGAGGTGGAGATCGATGGCTGAGCCCTACCTGTCGGAGATCCGGCTGATGTCCTTCACGTTCGCACCGAAGGGCTGGGCGCTCTGCAACGGTCAGCTGCTGCCGATCAACCAGAACCAGGCGCTGTTCTCGCTGCTCGGGACGACGTACGGCGGGGACGGCAGGGTCAACTTCGCCCTCCCCGACCTGCGGGGCCGGGTGCCGATCCACGCCGGCGCTGGACACACGCTGGGGGAGCGGGCCGGCACCGAGGCCGTCACGCTGACGATCAGCCAGCTCCCCACCCACACCCACCGGGTCAACGTCCGGGGCGCCGCGACCGGAGGCACGTCCACGCCGGCCGGCAACTACCTCGGCGGCGGCAACAACGTCTACGGCAACGAGGGCTCGCTCACGACCCTGAACCCGGCCACGGTGGGCAACACCGGCGGCGGCCAGCCGCACACCAACGTCCAGCCCTACCTGACCCTGAGCTTCTGCATCGCGCTGCAGGGCATCTTCCCGAGCCCGACCTGAGGAGGTGGACGATGGCGCAACCGTACGTCGGTGAGATCCGGATGTTCGCGGGCAACTTCCCGCCCCTGGGCTGGTCGTTCTGCGACGGCCAGCTCGTGGCCATCTCCGAGAACGACACCCTGTTCAACCTGATCGGCACGACGTACGGCGGGGACGGGCAGGAGACGTTCGCCCTGCCCGACCTGCGTGGTCGCCTGCCACTGCACCTGGGCCAGGGCGGCGGCCTGAGCAGCCGTGTGATCGGCGAATCCGGTGGGATCGAGCAGGTCACGCTGACGACGAACCAGATCCCGGCGCACTCGCACCCGATGCTCGTCATCGGTGATCAGCCGGGGTCCGCCGTCAACCCCGGCGGGAAGCTGCCCGCCCAGTCGTTCAACATCGCGCCGTACATCAACGACGCACCGACCGGGTCCTTCAGCCCCGGCGCCGTCACGGCCACGGGGGGCAGCCAGCCCCACGAGAACTTCCAGCCCTACCTGTGCCTGAACTTCATCATCTCGATGTACGGCATCTACCCGTCACCGACCTAGGAGCGACATGGCCGATCCATTCGTGGCGGAGATCCGCATCTTCCCCTTCAACTTCGCGCCCTCGGGCTGGGCCTTCTGCGACGGACAGCTGTTGCCGTTGTCGCAGAACACGGCCTTGTTCTCGCTGCTGGGCACGAACTACGGCGGCAACGGGATGTCGAACTTCGCGCTGCCGGACCTCCAGGGTCGTGCGCCGATGCAGCCGGGCCAGGGACCGGGACTGAGCCTCCACGACCTTGGAGAGACGGGTGGCTCCGAGACCGTGTCGCTGCTGGAGTCCGAGATCCCGTCCCACGGCCACGCCCTCAACGCGGACACGCTCGACCTCGGCGACACCAACGTGCCGAGCCCGAGCGCGAGCTTCGCCCAGTCCTCGGGCGGCACCCTCTACGCCACCAGCGCGGACACGCAGCTGTCCGACCGGGCCCTTGCGCCCACGGGTGGGGACCAGGCGCACAACAACATGCAGCCCTACCTGACCCTCAACTTCTGCATCGCTCTGCAGGGCGTGTTCCCGCAGCGGCCATGACCACGAGGACCGCACCCCGCCGCGGGGCTCCCACGACCGACGCTGTCTCGCTCCGCCCGGTCACCGACGACGACCGGCCGTTCCTCATCGCCCTCTACGCATCGACCCGCGCGGCCGAGCTCGACCAGGTGGTCTGGGCGCCGGGCCAGCGCGAGGCCTTCGTGCGCATGCAGTACGACGCCCAGGACGTCTCGTACCGCACGCAGAACCCGGAGGGTGCCTTCGACATCATCGAGGTGGCCGGTCGACCAGTGGGCCGGCTGTACGTCGACCGCCGGGTCGACGAGATCCGCATCGTCGACATCGCGCTGGTGCCCGAGCACCGACGCGCGGGTATCGGCAGCGCGTTGATCGAGCGGCTCCAGGCCGACGCCGCCGCGACCGGTCGGACCGTCACCATCCACGTCGAGGTTCACAACCCGGCCGCGGTGCTCTACGGACGCCTGGGCTTCGTGGCGGTCGCCGAGCACGGCCTCTACCGCCGGATGGAGTGGGCGCCGTGATCCGGCGATCAGGCGAAGGCGGCCTCGTAGGTCGTCCCGTCCTCGTCCTGCCCCTGGGGGACGAGGAAGAGGAGCAGCGGTCCCAGCTCGTCGTGCGCGAAGGCGTACGTCGACTGCGGAAGCACCGGCTCCCGGGGCCCTCGGAAGTCCAGGGAGAACTGACGGCGTTGCTGTCCGTCCGGCGAACGACCCCCCGGTTCGCTGCTCTGACGGACGGCGACGAGCTCGACCGTGAGCGTGGGTCCGCCGGGCTCGCCCACCTCGAAGGGCTGGCCCTCGCGGCCGGCGAAGAGCTCGGCGGTCAGCCAGCGCGGTTCGTCCATGCCGCGAGCCTAGTGTCGATACCCGGCGGCCTGAGGAGGGCCTCATGACGTCCACGACCCGTCGCTCCCTCATGCGTGCCGGCATCCTGGGGCTCGCTGCGGCGCCGCTGCTCGTGGCCCCGGAGGTGTTCGCCGCCATCACGACGCGGCGCGGCCTCTACGCACGGTCGCGCTTCGCCGCGATGCGGAAGCGGTCCTTCCGCCTCGAGGGCCGGCACGGCACCTGGCGGGTGCGGCTGCTGGCGGTCGGCAACCTGCCGCACTGCGCGCCCGGCGATCCGTACTCCTTCAGCCTCACCTTCCGCGTCGCCGGACAGGGGCCACCCCAGGGCACGTACCTGCTCAAGCGACCCGGCTTCGCCCCGACGAGCCTCTTCCTTGTCCCCGAGGACGTGAAGCGTCGGACCCACCGGGCCGTGGTCTTCCGGAAGCCCTGAGCATCTGCCCGGTCGCGCTCTCACCTAGGTTGGTCCCCATGAGTGACATGCGTGAGCGCGTGCAGGCGGTCCTTCCCGGCATCCGCAAGGACCTGGAGGACCTGGTCCGGATCGAGTCGGTGAGCGCGGACCCGACGCGCCACGACGACGTGCGGCGCAGCGCCGAGGCGGTCGCCGAGCTGTTCCGCGCGGAGAGCTTCGACGAGGTCGACATCGTCAGCGTCGAGGGGGGACTGCCGGCCGTCATCGCGCACAAGGCCGGCCCCGAGGGCGCCCCGACGGTGCTGCTCTACGCCCACCACGACGTGCAGCCCGAGAACGACCACGCCGACTGGGACTCCCCGCCGTTCGAGCCGACCGAGCGCGGCGACCGCCTCTACGGCCGCGGCGCGGCCGACGACAAGGCCGGCATCGCCGCCCACCTCGGCGCGCTGCGGGTCTTCGGCGACGACCTGCCGGTCAGCGTCACGATGTTCATCGAGGGCGAGGAGGAGATCGGCTCCGAGACGCTGGTCGAGCTGCTCACGACGTACCAGGAGCGGCTGAAGGCCGACGTCATCGTGATCGCCGACTCCGGCAACTGGGACATCGGCGTGCCCGCGCTCACCACGAGCCTGCGCGGCCTGGTCCGCCTCGACGTCGAGGTCCGCACGCTCACCCACGCCGTCCACTCCGGCATGTGGGGCGGTCTGGTCCCCGACGCGCTGATGACGCTGGCGCGGGTGCTCAGCACGCTGCACGACGACGCGGGCAACGTCGCGATCGACGGGCTGCACGCCGGCCCGGCCGCGGACGTGGAGTACCCCGAGGAGCGGCTGCGCGCCGAGTCCGGCGCTGCCCCCGGCATCGAGTGGATCGGCACCGGCTCCACCGTCGAGCGGCTGTGGACCAGGCCCGCCCTGAGCATCACCGGCCTGGACGCCCCGAAGGTCGCCGGCGCCAGCAACACCCTGGTCCCGGCGGCCCGGGCCCGCATCTCGATGCGGATCGCACCCGGCGACACCACCGAGAACGCGCTGGCCTGCCTGGTCCGCCACCTCGAGGCGAACGTCCCGTGGGGCGCCACCCTGACCACGACCGTGGTCGACACCGGCGAGGCCACCCAGATCGACGCGACCGGTCCGGCGTACGACGCCGCGCGCGCCGCGTTCACCGAGGCCTGGGACGGCACCGAGCCCGTCGACATGGGCGTCGGCGGGTCGATCCCGTTCATCGCCGAGTTCCTCGAGGCGTTCCCCGAGGCCAGTGTCCTGGTCACCGGCGTCGAGGACCCCGACACCCGCGCCCACGGCGCCAACGAGGGCCTGCACCTCGCGGAGTTCGAGCGGGTCGTCCTCGCCGAGGCGTTGCTGCTGCGCAACCTCGGCTCCTGAGGAACGTCGTCCGAAAAACCCGTCCCGCGGCCGTGACGGTGGTCACCCGGGGTCGTTGAATCCCGTATGACGACCGATCTCGGGGCAGCATCCGTCGGCAGGCGCGCGTTCGTCGGCTACGTGATCGGGGGGACCACCCTGGTCGCGGCCGCCGACTTCGTCGTACCCCCGCCGGCGAGCGCGGTGCCGGGCACGCCGCAGCCCGCCGAGCTCTACGACCTCAACGACCTGCTCACCGAGGCTGCGATGCCGACCGCGAACCTGATCACGGTCGCCGTGCACGAGGACGGCACCGCCTCCTTCGAGCTGCCGCGGATGGAGGTCGGGCAGGGCATCACGACCTCCACGGCGATGCTCATCGCCGAGGAGCTCGACCTGCCTCTCGAGAAGGTCCGGGTCACGCTCGCCGACGCCCGCCCCGAGCTGGTGTGGAACCAGCTCACCGGCGGCTCCAACACCACGATCTCGACGTACACCCCGATCCGGGTGGCCGCGGCCGTCGCCAAGCGGGCGCTGCTCGAGGCCGCCGCGATCGAGCTCGGCGACACGGTCGCGAGCCTGGTCGCCAGGGGCGGCGTCGTCCAGGCGCCCGACGGCCGCTCCCTGTCGTACGGCGAGCTCGCCCGCGCCGCCGCGAGCCGCACCACCCGGCGCGTGGACGTGCGCCTCAAGGACCCGGCCGAGTTCCGGGTGGTCGGCACCGGACAGCCCCGCATCGACGCGCTCGAGGCGGTGACCGGGCGCAAGCAGTACGCGACCGACCTGCAGGTCGAGGGCGCGCTGCCGACGATGGTCTGCCGGGCGCCGACGCTCAACGGCACGCCGAAGCGGCTGCGCAACCGGCGCGAGATCCTGCGGATGCCGGGGGTGACCGACGTGGCGCTGGTCGACACCGGCGTCGCCGTCCGCGCCGAGACGTTCGGCCAGTGCATCGACGCCGTCCGCGCCATGCGCGTCGACTGGGCGGACGGCCCGGTCGCCGGGCTGTCCGACGACGACATCGTCGACGGGTTGCGCGCCGCCGAGCACCCGCTGCCGTCGCTGCCCGACACCCCGCTGGCCAAGACCGTCGAGCTCGACGTGCTCTTCTACTTCCGCAGCAACTCGGCGATGGACACCAACTCCGCGATCGCCGACGTCCGCGACGGGAAGGCGGAGATCTGGTCGGGCCTCAAGTCGCCGATCACCGCCCAGGAGCGGATCGCGCAGGAGCTGGGCCTCACTCCCGACGCCGTCACGGTGCACGTCGTGCAGGGCGGCGGGTCCTTCGGCCGGCGGCTGTTCTTCGACGGCGCGATCGAGGCCGCGAAGATCTCGCAGGCGATGGGCAAGCCGGTCAAGCTGATGTGGCACCGCGCCGACGACGCCCGGGTCGGCCGTGCCCACCCGATGGCCACCAGCCGGATCCGCGCGGTCCACGCCGGCGGTCAGGTGCTCTCCTTCCAGCAGGCGCACACCAGCGTCGAGACCGACTTCCGCCACGGTCTCGGCGAGCTGGTCACCGCGATGGCCGCCGACCTGCCGACGGGGCTGGGGAACCTCGGCTTCTCCGAGACGGTCTTCGAGCTGACGCAGGAGGTGCCGTACGACTTCGGCGCGATCGTGCAGACGCTCGTCGAGACCGACGACCGGTTCAACACCGGGAGCATGCGCAACATCTACTCGCCCGACGTCCGCTGCGCCGGCGAGCTCGCCGTCGACCAGCTGGCGGCGGCGATGGGCCAGGACCCGTACGAGTTCCGCCGGTCGCACCTGCGCAACGACCGGGTCCGCGCGGTGCTCGACAAGGTCGCCGACGTGGGCCGCTGGGGTCGGCGGATGCCGGAGGGCACGGCGCAGGGCATCGCGATCCACAAGGAGTACAAGGGCGCCAGCGCGTGCCTGGCCGAGATCGACTGCCGGCCGGAGCAGACCGGGCGCGACATCCACCACGGCGTCGGCGGCCCGCGGGTGACGAGGGTCGTGTTCGCGATCGACGTCGGCCTGGTCGTGAACCCGCGCGGCCTCGAGGCGCAGATGCAGGGCGGCATCAACGACGGGATCGCGCTCGCGCTGACGTCCAGCCTGCACCTGCGCGACGGGCACTTCCTCGAGGCCAGCTGGGACAACTACTTCTACACGCGGCAGTGGAACACCCCACCCGAGGTCGAGGTGGTCGTGATGCCCTCCGACAGCGGCCAGCCCGGTGGCGCCGGCGAGGCCGGCGTCGCCGCGACGTTCGCCGCGGTGGCGTGCGCGTACGCGCGAGCAGTGGGCGAGGTGCCGGCGTACTTCCCGGTCAACCACCGCGACCCGTTGCGGTTCAAGCCGAAGCCGACCGTCCCCCCGGTCCCGCAGTCGCCGACCAACGGCCTGAAGAAGGCGTGGTAGCCCGATGTCCAAGCAGACCTTCATCCTCAACGGCCGCACCGTCACCGTCGATGTGCACCCCGACGTGCGCGTGCTCTGGGTGCTGCGCGACCTGCTCGGGGTGACCGGGCCGAAGTACGGCTGCGGCATCAACGTGTGCAAGGCGTGCACCTCGCACGTCAACGGCAAGGCCTTCAACCCGTGCTCGGTGCGCGTCGGCGACCTCGAGCCGACCGACGAGGTCACCACGATCGAGGGGCTGCCCGACACCGCCGGCGCGGACCTGCACCCGATGCAGCAGGCGTGGCTGGACCGCGACGTCGCCCAGTGCGGCTACTGCCAGCCCGGCCAGATCATGGCCGCGGTCGCCCTGGTCCGGAAGGTGCGCCGGGAGGGCCGCTCGATCACCGAGGCCGACCTCGACGGCATCCGCAACATCTGCCGCTGCGGCACCTACACGCGGATCCGTGAGGCGATCCTCCAGGGCGCCCGCCAGATGTGACGCCGTACTGCCGACGCCGAGCCCGGACTCGACCTCGATCCGCCCGCGGGACCGCTGGACCACCCGCCGGGCGGTCGACCGGGCCGAAGCCCGCGACGGTGGACACGGTCAGGCCGCGGGGAGGAACACCCGGAAGGTGCTGCCCTCGCCGAGCGCCGACCGGATCGACATCCGGCCCTGGTGCCGGGCGACCACCCGGCTGACGATCGCGAGGCCGAGCCCGGTGCCGGGCTGGGCGACCGCCTCGGGGTTGGAGGAGCGGAAGAACTCGGTGCCGAGGCGGGCGACGTCCTCGTCGGAGATGCCGATGCCCTCGTCGGCGACGGCCAGCACGACCTCGTCGCCCTCGCGGCACAGCGTCACGGTGACGGCGCCGCCGTCGGGGGTGTACTTGACCGCGTTGCTGACCAGGTTCGCGCACACCCGGTCGAGCTCGACGGCGTCGCCGCGCGCGACCACCGGCTCCGCGGGCGTCTCCACCCGGAGGCTCACGCCCTTCTGGCGGGCCGCGACGGTGATCAGGTCGACGACCTCGTCGACGATCCTGCTGAGGTCGACCGGTGCCGGGATGACGGGGTTCTCCGCGTCGCCGACCTTCGAGAGCAGCAGCAGGTCGTCGATGACGCGCACCATCCGCCGGGCGCCGCGCTCCATCGCGTTCAGCGAGCTGCGCGTCGTGCCGGAGAAGTCGGGCGACGACTCGAGCATCTCGAGGTGGCCCATGACCGAGGTGAGGGGGTTCTTCAGCTCGTGGGCGACGGTCGCGATCAGCTGGCCCTTGTAGGAGTCCAGCGCCTGGAGCTCCTGGACGAGCTGGTGCTCGCGCTCGAAGGTGCGGGCGTTGAGGATCGCGCGGCCGAGGTCGTGGCCGATGTCGAGGGCGGTGGTCGCCTCGGCCTCGGTCCACTCCGGCGCGCCGTGGATCCGGGTGAGCACCAGGTTGCCGAGGCACTCCGGGCCGGCGCCGAGGGGCGTGAACAGCAGGGACTGGACGCCGATCTCGCGCAGGAAGGCGAGGATCAGCTCGCCCTGCTCGTCGGTGATCGTCGGGCCGAACGGCCGGTCCGGCGCGACGACCGCGGGCTGCTGCTGGTCCCACGCGATCCGCGCGGCGGACTCGGCGATCGCCACCATCGCGGGGCTGAGCTCGATCTCCTTGCCGACGGCGTTGTACAGCGCGCCGTGGCCGTCCTGGTCGAAGGTCTGCAGCCACATGCCGGCGGCGTTGAAGCCCTCCACGAGGGCCTCGCGGCTGTCGTCGACGATCCGGTCCATCCGCAGCTGGGCGGTGGCGCGGCGCACGATCCGGCGGGCGGTCTCGGCCATCCGCACCTTCTCGGCCAGCGCCTCGCGCTCGAGCGCCACGATCACGGCCTGGCGGGCCTGCTCGGCATAGGTGTTGAGGACGGCGCGCTGCCCCTCGCCGGGACGCCGGCCGTCAGCGGGCAGGTCGATCGCGAGCGTGCCGCGCAGCGCGCCCTCGTCGTCGTACAGCGGGGCGGTCAGCAGGTCGAGCGGGTGCCAGGCGTCCGGGGCGTCGTCGATCGGCTCGATGTCGGGCACCCAGCCCCACTGCTCGCCGGCGCTCGCGTCGAGGCGCTCGTGCGGGACGAAGCGGAACAGCCCCCAGTCGTCGGCCTTCTCCAGCTCGCGGGACAGCTGGTCGACCGGCGTACGGCGGCCCTGGAGCGACTCGCCGGCCTCGTCGCTGCCCGCGACGGCCATCACCTCGAGCTTGCCGTCGCTGCGGACCACGCTGATCGCGGCGATGCCGAAGCCGGCCACCCGGGTGACGCCCTCGGCGATCAGCTGGAGGGCGTCGCGGGAGGGCGCGTCGGACCACGGTGTCGTCCCGCCCGGATGGGCAGGACGTGCGTCGCTCTCCCGTGACATCGGTCCCCGTTCGATCTGGTGGCGCTCCCTCATGTTACGTCGGCCACGCCCGACCGGATCTGAAGGCTCCGCGCGAAACCTGCGGAATGGGACACCCCGCAGGCACCCTCTAGACTCGGCACGTGCCCTTCGTGAGCAACCCCCGCAGGGGTGGGGACGGCCGCCTCACCGCGGCCCTCGACCCCCACGAACAGGGACCCCAGGACGCCTGTGGCGTCTTCGGCGTCTGGGCCCCCGGCGAGGACGTCGCCAAACTGACGTACTTCGGCCTGTACGCGCTGCAGCACCGCGGCCAGGAGTCGGCCGGCATCGCGGTCAGCAACGGCCGGCAGATCCTCGTCTACAAGGACATGGGGCTGGTGTCCCAGGTCTTCGACGAGACCACGCTGGCGTCGCTGCACGGCCACGTCGCGATCGGCCACACCCGCTACTCGACGACCGGCGCGAGCACCTGGCAGAACGCGCAGCCGACGTTCCGCCCCACCGCCGACGGCTCGATCGCGCTCGGCCACAACGGCAACCTGATCAACACCCACGAGCTCGCGCAGATGGTCACCGACCTGCCCGGGCCCGAGGACGAGCTCGAGCTGCACACCCGCCCGGTCGAGTCGTCCACCAACGACACCGGGCTGGTCACCGCGCTGCTCGCGCACCACCCGGACACCTCGCTGGAGCAGCGGGCGCTGGAGGTGCTGCCGAAGCTCGAGGGCGCGTTCTGCTTCGTCTGGATGAACGAGGACACGCTGTACGCCGCCCGCGACCCCCAGGGCATCCGCCCGCTGGTCCTCGGCCGCCTCGAGCGCGGCTGGGTGGTCGCCAGCGAGGACGCCGCGCTCGCCACGATCGGCGCCAGCGTGGTCCGCGAGGTGGAGCCGGGCGAGATGGTCGTCATCGACGCCAACGGCCTGCGCACGCACCGCTTCGCCGAGCCCGCGCCCAAGGGCTGCGTGTTCGAGTACGTCTACCTCGCGCGCCCCGACGCCACCATCAGCGGCCGCAGCGTCCACGAGGCACGGGTCGAGATGGGCCGCCGGCTGGCCCGGGAGTTCCCGGTCGAGGCCGACCTGGTGATGCCGGTGCCCGAGTCCGGCACGCCGGCCGCGGCGGGGTACGCCGAGGAGAGCGGCATCCCGTTCGGCCAGGGCTTCGTCAAGAACGCCTACGTCGGCCGCACCTTCATCCAGCCCAGCCAGACCCTGCGCCAGCTCGGCATCCGGCTGAAGCTGAACGCGCTGGAGCACATGATCCGCGGGAAGCGGATCGTGGTCGTCGACGACTCGATCGTGCGCGGCAACACCCAGCGCGCCCAGGTGCGGATGCTCCGCGAGGCCGGCGCGCTCGAGGTGCACGTGCGGATCAGCAGCCCGCCGGTGAAGTGGCCGTGCTTCTACGGCATCGACTTCGCGACCCGCGCCGAGCTGATCGCCAACGGCCTCGACGTGGACGAGATCGCGGCCAGCATCGGCGCCGACAGCCTCGGCTACATCTCGCTGGACGGCATGATCGAGTCGACCGGTCTGCCGGAGGAGCGGCTGTGCCGGGCCTGCTTCACCGGCGAGTACCCGATCGCCCTGCCCGACGAGAGCCTGCTCGGGAAGCACCTGCTCGAGAGCTCGATCCAGGCGCCGACGTACGGCAAGGCGCTGCCCGTGCTCAACAACCCGTAGGAGTCCCGTGTCCGACGCTGGTACCAGCAACGCGTACGCCGCCGCCGGCGTCTCCATCGAGGCCGGCGACAAGGCCGTCGAGCTGATGAAGGTCTGGATCGACAAGGCGCGGCGGCCGGAGATGATCGGCGGGATCGGCGGCTTCGCCGGGCTGTTCGACGCCTCGGCGCTGAAGTCCTACGAGCGGCCGCTGCTGGCGACCTCCGCCGACGGCGTCGGCACCAAGGTCGCGATCGCGCAGGCGCTCGACAAGCACGACACGATCGGCTTCGACCTGGTCGGGATGCTCGTCGACGACCTGGTCGTGTGCGGCGCCGAGCCGCTCTTCCTCACCGACTACATCGCGACCGGCCGGGTCGTGCCGGAGCGGATCGCGGCGATCGTCAAGGGCATCGCCGAGGCCTGCGTCGAGGCGGGCTGCGCGCTGCTCGGCGGCGAGACCGCGGAGCACCCCGGCCTGCTCGGCGAGGACGAGTACGACGTCGCCGGCTCGACCACCGGGGTCGTCGAGGCCGACCGGCTGCTCGGGCCCGGCCGGGTCCGCCCGGGCGACGTGGTGGTCGCCATGGAGTCCTCGGGACTGCACTCCAACGGCTACTCGCTCGTGCGGCACGTGCTGCTCGGCCCCCCCGATCGGCAGGGTGCCGGGTGGCAGCTGGACCGGCACGTCGACGAGCTCGGCCGCACCCTGGGCGAGGAGCTCCTCGAGCCGACCCGGATCTACGCCCGCGCCTGCCTCGCGCTCGCCGACCGTACCCGCACCCACGCGATGTCCCACATCACCGGCGGCGGTCTCGCGGCGAACCTCGAGCGGGTGATGCCGGTCGAGCTGGCCGCCCGGGTCGACCGCGCCACCTGGAGCCCGCAGCCGGTGTTCGACCTGGTGCGTCAGGTCGGCTCGGTGCCGCAGCCGGACCTCGAGATGACGCTGAACTGCGGCGTCGGCATGGTGGCGCTGACCCACCCCGACGACGCCGACGCGGCGGTCGCCGTACTCGCCGAGCACGGCGTCCGCGCCTGGGTCGCGGGCGAGGTCACCCCCGCCGGCGACCGCGGCGGCGCGGTCGAGCTGGTGGGCCAGCACCCCCACTGGTGAGATTCCCGCGATCCGATGTGCGGGAACACCCACCCAACAGGTAGCGTTGCGCCCACGAGAACTCTTTGAGACAGCCCGGGGGCCACAGCGCTCCCGGCCGAGTGTGCGAGGGGGCTGACCCTATGGGGCGCGGCCGAGCAAAAGCCAAGCAGACGAAGGTCGCTCGCGACCTGAAGTACCGCACGCATGAGACGGACTTCGGGGCGTTGGCCAACGAGCTGCACGGGCAGAGCCCGAAGGACGACACCGACCAGCTCGAGCCTGAGGTGCTCGAGAAGTGGTCGGACTACTCCGACCCCGCGCGCGATTGACGCACGCCTGACCGACTGACGCCCCGCAGAGCGCCAGTCGGTCGTCGCGTCAGTCCTGTCGCAGCCACATCCCGCGCAGCCGGCTGACCTCGCGCATCCGGCGCTCGGCGATCCGGTCGGCGGCGATCGCGGGCGGTACGCCGTCCGAGGCGGCCAGCTCGAACACCATGAGCGTGGTGTCGAAGATGCCCGTCGCGCGCTGCTTGGCGCGGTCGAACGAGAAGCCCTCGAGCTCGTCGGCGACCTGGATCAGGCCGCCGGAGTTCACGCAGTAGTCGGGCGCGTAGAGGATGCCGCGCTCCTCGAGCATCTTCTCGATGCCCGGGTGGGCGAGCTGGTTGTTCGCCGCGCCGCAGACGATCTTCGCCGAGAGGACCTCGACGACCTCGTCGGTGAGCGCGCCACCCAGGGCACAGGGGGCGTACACGTCGAGCTGGGACGCCACGAGCGCCTCGGCCGAGTCCACGACCTGCACGCTCGGGAGCTCGGCGCGGACGCGCTCGACCGCGGCCGGGTTCACGTCCGTGACGATGACGGTCGCGCCGGCCTCGACGAGGTGGCGGGCCAGGTGGTGGCCGACCTTGCCGACGCCCGCGACGCCGACGGTCCGGCCGTCGAGCGAGTCGCTGCCCCAGGCCACGGTCGCGGCCGCGCGCATGCCCTGGAACACGCCGTACGCCGTGAGCACCGAGCTGTCGCCGGCGCCGCCGTGGGCCACGGTGCGGCCGGTGACGAACGAGCACTCGCGGGCGATGACGTCCATGTCCGCCGAGAACGTGCCCACGTCGCACGCGGTGTAGTAGCGGCCGCCGAGCGACTGCACGTGCCGGCCGTACGCCCGCAGCAGCGGCTCCGACTTCGCCGTCCGCGGGTCCCCGATGATCACGGCCTTGCCACCGCCGAGGTCGAGCCCGGCGAGCGCGGCCTTGTACGACATGCCGCGCGAGAGGTTGAGGACGTCCGACACCGCGTCCGCGGTGGAGGCGTAGGGGTGGAAGCGGGTGCCGCCGAGGGCGGGACCGAGGGCGGTGGAGTGGATCGCGATCACGGCCTTGAGGCCGGTGGCGGGATCGTTCGCGAAGACGACCTGCTCGTGCTCGGATCCCAGGTCGAAGACGTCGACAGGGTTGGACGCAGACATGGATGGTCCTGCTTTCTGTTGTCGGCCACGGGGTGGGTGGCGGGGTGAGGCACGGCAGGGGTGGCGCCGTGTCCTGCATCACACGTTAGTCCTCCGGCGCCGACCGCGCGAAGACGACGTCACCGTGCGTGCCGTAGCCCGGCAGCGGCCCGCCCGTGCGCCGCCCGTTGAAGCCCACGAGCAGCCACCGGTCGCCGTCCGGCACCAGCGTCGGCCACGGGATGTTCGAGGGGTACGGCGCGCGCAGGGTGCCGGTCTCGCGCAGGTCGAGGTCGAACACGGGGTACCGCCGCGCCTCGCCGTCGCTGGCCAGCACCCGCCACTGCCCGTCCAGCCGCGCCAGCGTGGTGCCCTCGGTCTGGGTCAGGCCGGTGGCCGCACCTCGCAGCGTCAGCGCGTCCAGAGACGGGCCGCTCGCGAGCGCCGGGTGGAAGCGGAAGAACTTGGTGGCGCTCACGAAGCCGACGAGCCACTGGCCCTCGACCCGCACCAGGTGCGGGTCCCACACGCCGACCGAGCGCAGCCCGTCGACCGGCAGCGGGAGCGGCTCGGTGTCGAGCAGGTGCACCCCGCTCAGCAGGTCCGCGGTCGTCCGCGCCAGCGTCACCTCGACGCCGGGCCGGCGCCGATCGAAGTCGCCCCAGGTGCTGGTCGCCACCAGCCACCCGTCGCCGTCGCGGAGCACGTGGGTCGCGTGGTCGCCGTACACCCCGGGCCGGTCGGGCCGCCGGAAGAACACGTCGGACAGGTGCGTCAGGCCCAGCGTCGCGCGGTCCAGCTCCCACAGCGAGGTGTGGGCGGTGTCGAAGAACCCGGGCCCCGCGCTGGTCGCCGAGAGCACGGTCCGGTCCGGCACGCCGGACACCAGCCGGATGTCGCGCAGCCCGAGCTGGCCGAACCGTCCGGCCAGCGGCGCGTCCGACCCCAGGCCCGCGAGCCAGGTGGGCGAGCGCGTGTCGACACGGTCGCGGAGGTCGACCCGGCCGTGCGCGGTCCACGGCCCGGGGCCCCGGGTGAGCACCGTGGCGTGGGTGCCGGTCAGGGCCAGCCCGACCTCCCGGGCCGCGTCGACGCGCGCGTACCGGCGCGAGCGGTGCCGGGTGGTGCGCCCGTCGACCGTCACCTCGAGCCAGGCCGCGCCGCCGTAGTACCGGCCGACGAGCACGTCGGACCCCGACGCCAGCGACACGCCGGCGGCCGACGCGGGCGCGACCGCGGCGGCGTACGGCGCCACCACCTCGGCGAGCGTCGAGCCCGGCACGACGAGGGCGATCGGCCGGCGCCGCCCGACCCGCTCGAAGATCACGACCGCTGCGTGGTCGCGCGCTGGAGCGCCGCGACCGCGACCTCGACCTCGGCCGCCAGGTCACGCAGCAGCGGCTCGGAGCCCTCCGTGGTGCCGGCGATGCCGAGCGACTCCAGCCGCTGGGCGGCGGCGGCGACCCGGGGCAGCCCGAGGTTCAGCGCCGAGCCCTTGAGCTGGTGCGCGGAGGTCAGCAGCGACATGGCGTTGCGCCGCTCGACCGCCTCGCGGACGGCGACCAGCTGGCTGCCGACCCGGCCCATGAACGACGCCGCCGTCCGCTCGAAGAAGCTGACGCCGTCCTTGCGCAGCTCGTCGAGCATCGCGATCCGGTCGGGGTCGAGGACGCCGGGCTCGATCGCCCGCGCCGGCGCCGCCCCGGCCGGGGGCTGCTCCGGAGGGGCGGGGGGCGGCGCGAGCGCAGCCTGCGTCCAGGTGCGCAGCGACCGCTCCAGCTCGGCGGGGTCGACCGGCTTGGTCAGGTAGTCGTCCATGCCGGCGGCCAGGCACCGCTCCCGCTCGCCCTCGAGCGCCGACGCGGTCATCGCGACGATCGGCACGCGTCGCCCGGCCGGCTCCTGGGCGCGCACCTGCCGGGTCGCGTCGAAGCCGTCGAGCCGCGGCATCCGGCAGTCCATCAGCACCACGTCGTAGTCGTGCGGCGTCGTGAGCCGCTCCACCGCGGCGATGCCGTCCTCGACCACGTCGACCGTGCACCCCAGGCTCTCCAGGATGCCGACGGCGACCAGCTGGTTGACCCGGTTGTCCTCGACGACCAGGACCCGGACGTCGAGTCCGGGCGTCGACTCCGCGCTCCGGGCCGGGGCGGTCGCGGCGCCGTCGACGAGGGACAGCAGCGCGCCGCGCAGCTCGCCGTGGCGCACCGGCTTGCTCAACGCGGTCCGGATGCCCGCGTCCTCGACCTCCTGCCGGGTCACCGACTGGTCCGAGCTCAGCAGCAGCAGCGCGGTGCCGGCCAGTGCCGGCTCGGAACGGATCTGCGCCGCGAGCTCGAGCCCGTTGGTGCCGGGCATCACCAGGTCGAGCACCGCGATCTCGAACGGCTGCCCCGAGCGCGCCGCCTCACGCAGGGTCGCCAGCGCCTCGGTCGCGGACGAGACGGCGATCGACCGCATCTGCCAGGCGTCGAGCTGCTCGGTGAGGATCAGCCGGTTCGTGCTGTTGTCGTCGACGACGAGCACCCGCCGGTCGCGCAGGTGCCGGTCCCCGGCGGGGGGAGTGGCGGCCGGCCCGGTCGCGGCGCCCAGCCGCACCGTGAAGGTGAACGTGCTGCCGCGGCCCGGCTCGCTCGCCACCGAGATCTCGCCGCCGAGCGCCTCGACCAGCTGGCGCGAGATCGCCAGCCCGAGGCCGGTGCCGCCGTGCCGCCGGGTGGTGGACGGGTCGGCCTGGGTGAACGCCTCGAACAGCCGCTCCTGCTCCGCCGGCGCGATCCCCACGCCGGTGTCGGTGACGTCGACGCGCAGCACCAGGTCGGTGCCGACCCGCGCCCCGACGTGCGCCTGGATCACCACCTCGCCGCGGTCGGTGAACTTCACGGCGTTCGAGCCGAGGTTCGTGATGACCTGGCCGAGCCGGACCGGGTCGCCACGCAGCAGCAGCGGTACGTCGGGCGCGCACGCGACCACCAGCTCCAGGCCCTTGTCGTGCGCGGGGCCGCTGAGCACCGAGGCGACCTGGTCGAAGACCTGGCGGACGTCGAAGTCCGCGACCTCGAGCTCGAGCTTGCCGGACTCGATCTTGGAGAGGTCGAGGATGTCGTTGATGAGCCCGAGCAGCGTGAGGCCGGCGCCCTGGAGGTTCTCGGCCAGCCTGTGCTGGTGCTCGTCCAGGTCGGTGCGCAGCAGCAGGTCGGTGAGGCCGATGACGCCGTTCATCGGCGTGCGGATCTCGTGACTCATGGTGGCCAGGAACTCCGACTTCAGCCGCGAGGCCTCCATCGCCTGGTCGCGCGCCTCGGCCAGCTGGGCCGCGCTGCGCTCGCGCTCGGCGACCACGGCGAGCTGGTGGGCGATCTGGGTCATCAGCTGGTGGGAGTTCTCGTCGGGCGGCAGCTCGTCGGCGACCAGCTCGATGACGCACACGACCTCGACGCCGATGCTCACCGGCATCGCGACCAGGCTGTGCGTCCCGGCCAGCGCCGACGGCGTGCCGACCGTGATCTCGCCCGACGCCCGCGCCTCCTCGGCGAGGCCCCGGTCGCACTCCACCGGCAGGTCGCCGCGCAGGTCGAGCAGCTCCGGCTCGTCCGTGCCGCCGTAGAGGAAGGCACAGACGGCCGACCAGCTGGTGTGCTCGGGCAGGCCGATCGCGGCCACCCCGAGCGCTTCGCGGAGGCTGCCCGCCCGGTTGGCGGCCATCGCCATCTGCTGCACCAGCACGAGCCGTCGCGTCGCCTCGGCGGCGTACTCGTCGGCCGCGTGCAGCGCCGTGATGTCCTGCGAGGTCCCACTGACCCGCACGCGCTCGCCGTCGGGCCCGCGCTCGACGACGCCGCGCTCGCGGATCCACCGGATCTGCCCGTCGGGCCACACGATGCGGTGCTCGAAGGAGTACTCCGCCCCGTCGCCCGCCTCCGCGGACAGCTGCGTGAGCGACCGGTCGTCGGGGTGCACCCGCTCGAGGTAGTCGGCGAAGGTGTCCAGGTCACCCGGCTCGGCGGCGAAGATGCGGTAGAGCTCCTCGGAGCAGGTCACCCGGTCCGCGCGGACGTCCCACGACCAGCTGCCGACCCCGGCGATGTGCTGGGCGGTCGCCAGCTGCTGCTCGCGGGCCGCGAGCCGGTCCAGCAGCGCCTTGCGCTCGGTGTACGGCGCGACGCGGTGCAGCCACCCCGTACGCCGGCCGTCGTCGTCGAGCACCGGGCGGTAGCTCACCAGCCCCCACACCGCCGTACCGTCGGGGCGCACGAAGTAGGAGTCCACGTTGTCGCGCGGTTCGCCGGTGCGCACCATCTCGGCCAGGTGGCCGGCGAAGTCCTGGCGGCCCTGCTCGTCGAGGGTGTCGAACACCGACAGCCCGACCATCTCGGCCGGGTCGCGGCCGAGCAGCTCGGCCATCCGCTCGTTGGCCCAGGTGGTGACGCCCTCGTCGTCGAAGACCCACAGGCCGTCCGGGATCAGCGCGAACAACCGGCTCGCGTCAGCCCCGCCCGAGATCATGCTCCATTCCTACCCCGCGCGCCGTGACGACGGGTGCGAAGTCGACCATCCGGTTGCGGCAGTGCCGGGCGCGCTGGCGCAGCGTGGCCTTCTCGTCGGGGTCGACGGTGAGCCCCCAGCGCAGCTTGACCGCCGTCCACTGGCGGACGTACCGGCACACGCCGTAGTCCGGCAGCCACTCCGCGACGTCCCGGTCGCCCTTGGACTGGTTGACGTTGTCGGTGACCGCGACGAGCGTGCGGGGGTCGCCGAGGTCGTTGGCGTAGCGCTCCCGGGTGTCGGCGTCCCAGGCGCGCGCTCCGGAGTCCCATGCCTCCTTGAGCGGCACCAGGTGATCGATGTCGACGTCGGACGCCCGGGTCCAGGTCTCCCGGTCGTACCAGGAGAACCACTCCCCGGTCGTGACCGTGCAGCCGTCGACCGGCACGCGCGACTCGGCGACCAGCACCTCCTCCCGGGTGTCCTGGCAGTCGTGGTCGGCGTCCACCCAGTGCGTGAACAGGTCGCGGTCGTATCCCAGGGGCGTCTCGTCGGCCACCGGAAGCGCGCGGACGGCGGCCCGTAGCCGGAGGTGCTCGTGGGCCGGCGCGGCACCCGCCGGGCCCGGTGCGCACACGAGCAGCAGCGCCGTCAGCAGGGTCGGGAGCAGCGCATGCCGAGTCACTGTCCGATGATGACGCAATGGACCTCTCGCTGCTCGGCACCACGACGGACCCGGCGTTCGGGCTCGACACGTTCGGCGACGTCGCGCTCGGCCCCGACGGCGCGCCGGTGAGCCAGGCGGAGGCGATCCGCCAAGTCGTCGCCGAGGCCGAGCTCGCGGACGCCGTCGGCCTGGACTTCTTCGGCGTCGGCGAGCACCACCGACCGGACTTCGCGATCAGCGCGCCGGACGTCGTCCTCGCCGCGATCGCCGGCCGCACCCGCCGGATCCGGCTCGGCACCTCCGTCACCGTGCTCAGCTCCGACGACCCGATCCGGGTCTTCCAGCGCTTCGCGACGCTCGACGCCGTCTCGCGCGGCCGCGCCGAGGTCACCCTGGGCCGCGGGTCGTTCACCGAGTCGTTCCCGCTCTTCGGCCTCTCCCTCGACGACTACGAGCGGCTGTTCTCCGAGAAGCTCGACCTGTTCGCCCGCCTCCTCGCCGAGGAGCCGGTCAGCTGGGAGGGCTCGGTCCGCCCGCCGCTCGAGGACGTCCGCGTCCACCCCCGCACCGAGCACGGCCTGGCCGCCTGGGTCGGCGTCGGCGGTACGCCGGAGTCGGTCGTGCGCGCGGCGTCGTACGGCCTGCCGTTGGTGGTGGCCGTGATCGGCGGCTCGCCCGAGCAGTTCGTGCCGCTGGTCGACCTCTACCACCAGGCGCTCGAGCACTACGGACACGGCGACCGGCCGATCTCGATGCACAGCCCCGGCCACGTGGCCGCGACCGACGAGCTCGCGCGCGAGCAGATGTACCCGCACCAGGAGGCGGCGTTCACGAAGATCGGCCGCGAGCGCGGCTGGGGTCCGTACACGCGGGTCCAGTTCGAGCAGAGCGCGAGCCCGACCGGCGCGCTGTTCGTCGGCTCCCCCGAGACGGTCGCCACCAAGATCGCCTGGGCGATGCGGACGCTGGGCCTGTCGCGCTTCCAGCTCAAGTACGCCGTCGGCACGCTGCCCCACGAGCAGCGGCTGGAGTCCATCCGGCTCTACGGCACCCAGGTCGTGCCGCGGGTGCGAAAGCTCCTGGGCGTTACAAGCGGGCGGCCGGCTCGTTGACGACACATGCGAACGCGTGTCCTCCTGCTGCTGGCCCTCCTGACGCCGCTGCTCGCCGTGGTGCCCGCCGCGGAGTCGGCGGCCCGGCCGGCACTGGTGATCCAGGTCCTGTCGAACCGCGCCGACCTGGTCTCCGGCGGCGACGTGCTCGTCGCGGTCCGGGTGCCGCAGCGGGTCGACCCGGACGACGTGCGGGTGACCGCGGGCGGGCGTGACGTCACGAGGCGGTTCGCCGTGCGGGAGGACGGGCGGTTCGAGGGGCTGGTCACGGGGCTCGACCTCGGCCGCACCGTGCTGCGGGCGTCCGCGCCGGGGGCGCGCGCCGGCCGGATCGCGGTCGTCAACCACCCGAACGGTGGCCCGGTCTTCAGCGGTCCGCAGACGGAGCACTACCGCTGCCAGGAGGGTGCGGTCGACGACCGGTGCAACCAGCCGGCGACCTACGACTACCTGTACAGGTCGACGGACCCGCTGACGCCGGACCTGCAGCCCTACGACCCGGAGAACCCGCCCTCCGACGTCGCGACGACGACGACCGACGAGGGCGTCGAGGTGCCGTTCGTCGTACGCCGGGAGCAGGGGTTCCAGGACCGCGACCGGTACACGATCCTCACGCTGTTCCGGCCCGGGCAGCGCTGGAAGGCCTGGTCGCCGCAGGAGCAGTGGAACCACAAGCTCCTGGTCACGCACGGCGGCGGCTGTGGCGCGTCGTACGCCCCGGGGACGCCCCCGACCGCCGACTACTCCGGCACGATCGAGGGCGCGCCGCTGGTGACGCCGAGCTACGTGACCGCGCTCGGCCTGGGCTTCGCCGTGCTCTCGACGGCGCTCGACAACACCGGCCACAACTGCTCGGTCGCGATGAACGCCGAGTCGGTGATGATGGCCAAGGAGCGGCTCGTCGAGCGGTACGGCGCGCTGCGGTACACGATCGGCACCGGCTGCTCGGGCGGCTCCATCGCCCAGCACACCGTGGCCAACGCGTACCCGGGCATCTACCAGGGCCTGATCACCAGCTGCTCCTACCCGGACACGTTCACTGCCGGTGCGCAGTTCGCCGACTACCACCTGCTACGGCTGTACTTCGAGGACCCGTCGCGGTGGGCGCCCGGCGTGGTGTGGTCGCCGACGCAGATGGCGCAGGTCGAGGGCCACGTCTCGCACGTGAACGCCGTCGTCGCCGACGAGGGCCTGTTCAAGGCGGCGCTGGACCCGGAGCACGCCTGCTCGGGCACCGTCGACCCGGTGGCCGGTGACCCGTCCACGAGGTACGACTCCGAGACCAACCCGGGCGGTGTGCGCTGCTCGGTGCTCGACCTGCTCGTCAACCAGCTCGGGCCGCGGCCGGAGTCGGCATGGACCCCGCAGGAGAGGGCGGCGGGGCACGGCTTCGGGGGCATCCCGTTCTCGAACGACGGTGTGCTCTACGGGCTGTCCGCGCTGAAGGCCGGGACGATCACGCCCGCGCAGTTCGTCGACCTCAACAGCAAGCTCGGCGGGCTCGACGTCGACTCGAACCTGACCTCCGACCGGATCACCGGCGACCCGGCGTCGATCGCGAACGCCTACCGCACCGGCCTGATCGACGAGGCCAACCACCTCGACGAGGTCGCGATGATCAACCACGGCGGCCCCGACCCCGGCATCGCGCACGACTACGCCCACGCGTTCTGGACCCAGGAGCGACTGCAGGCCGACCAGGGCGACACCGACAACCGGGTGATGTGGTTCGGCCCGACCCCGCTGATCGGCGACGTGAGCTGGGCCAACGAGGCACTGGTCGCCATGGACCGCTGGCTGGCCGCGGTCGAGGCGGACGGCTCCCGGGAGCCGCTGGCGGACAAGGTCGCCGCCGACCGGCCCGCCGACGTCACCGACCGCTGCGTGGTCGCGCAGGCCGCCGACGCGTGTGACGTCTCCGAGCTCCAGGTCCTCCAGACCCGGCTCTCGACGCCGCGCCAGGAGGCCGGCGGACCGGTGGCGAACGACAACGTCGCCTGCCGGCTCAAGCCGCTCGACCGCGCGGACTTCTCCTTCATGCTCCTCCCGTTCAGCGACGACCAGTGGTCGACGTTGCAGGCGACGTTCCCGCACGGCGTCTGCGACTGGTCGGTGCCGGGTGTCGGGCAGGGGCCCGCCGAGACGTGGCTGCGGTACGGCAAGGCCGACGGGTCCCCGGCGTACGGCGGCCTGAACCTGCGCGCCGTGCCGGACGACTCGGCCGTCGGCGTGGTCAGCCCGGCGTGGGCGGAGATGCTGCGCAAGTAGGGAACCGCGCGGGCGCCGTCCGCGTCGGACCGGCATGACGACCATGCGGACCCTGCTCGCCGGCCTCCTCACCGCCTTCGGCCTCGTGGCGCTCACGCCCGCCGCCGCGCACGCGTGCTCATGCGCGGCGGGCTCGCCGAAGCAGTACGCCCAGTGGGCCGACGTCGTCTTCACCGGCACCCTCACCGAGGTCGAGCCGCCGCCGCGGCGGCTGCTCATGTCCAGCGGCGACCCCGCGACGTACCACTTCGACGTCGACGCGGTGCTCAAGGGCGACGTGCCGTCGAACGCGCAGGTGACCTCCGCGGTGTCCGGCGCGTCGTGCGGGCTGGAGGGCATGCACGTCTACCGCGAGTACGTCGTCTACGCGAACCGCGGCCACGAGCTGACCGCGAACCTCTGCGGCGGTACCGCGCCGGTCGGGCCCGCCGGCGTCGAGCGGCTCGAGCAGGTCACCGGCCCCGCCCACGCGCCGGGCCCGGCGGCGTCGTACCCCTCGGACGACGGACCGTGGGCCGGCTGGTTCGTGGTCGGCGGCGCGGGGGTGGTCGCCGCCGCGCTCGCGGCGGTCGCGCTGGGTCGCCGCCGGCGGGCGGTGAGCTGGCAACCGAACGCGTAGCCGGATCGGTTGCTCACGCACCGCCGGCCGGGCGGGGCCGGGGCGGGCCGGGGCGGGGGCGGGCGGTGAGCTGGCAACCGAATGTGTCGCCGGAACGGTTGCTCACGCACCGCCGGCCGGGCGGGACCGGGGCGGGCGGTGAGCTGGCAACCGAATGTGTCGCCGGAACGGTTGCTCACGCACCGCCGGCCGGCCACCGCCGGCCGGCCGGGGCCGGCCCGGTCACCCCTCGAGCGGAGTCCTCAGCGCCAGCACGGCGATGTCGTCGCGCGGGTCGCCCTCCTGGAACACCGCGACGTCGTGCACCAGGCCCTCGACCAGCAGCTGTGGCTGCGTGCCGTGGGTGCTGATCGCGGCGGCGATGCCGCGGTCGTCGAAGAACGCGCCGGCGGACCCCGCCTCGGTGACCCCGTCGGTGAAGAGCAGCAGGCCGGTCCCCGGCCCGAGCTCGAGCTCGTGGTCGGTGAACTCGGCGTCCTCGAAGATGCCGACCAGCGGCCCGGTCGCGACCATCGGCCCCGACTCGCCGTCGGTCCGCAGCACGTACGGCGCGGGGTGCCCGGCGACGCAGACCTGGGCGCGCCACGACGACCCCGACCGGCGCAGCCGCACCACCGCGGCGGTGCAGAACCGCTCGCTCTCGTGGCTCCGCAGCACCTCGTTGAGGTTGGCGATCGCCTGGGACGGCGCGTCGTACGCCACGGACGCACCGCGCAGCGTCCACCGGGCGAGGGCGGTGATCACCGCCGCGTCGGCGCCCTTGCCGCAGACGTCACCCACGACCACGGCCCAGTCGTCCGGGCTGATCGCGAAGACGTCGTAGAAGTCGCCACCCACCAGCAGACCGTGGGTCGCCGGGCGGTACGCCGTCGCCAGCTCCAAGCCGGGTACGACGGGCTCGGTCGCCGGGATCAGTGTCTGCTGCAGGGTGCGGGCCAGCTTGAGTGCCTCGGCCTCCGAGCTCTCGGCCAGCTCCTTGGCGGCCACGAGCTCGCGTTCGTACCGTCGGCGCTCGGTGGCGTCGAAGACGGCGATGCGGATCACGACCGGCTCGCCCGCCGCGTCCCGCACCATCGTGGCGTTGACGAGCACCGGGAGCCGCCGGCCGTCGACGCGCCGCATCTCCAGGGCCAGCTCCCGGACCCGGTCGTGCATCCGCAGCATCGGCGCGTAGTGGGTCTCGTGGTAGACCTGCCCGCCGCGCGTGAGGAGGTCGGCGAACGACCGGCCCGAGCACAGCGCGTCCGGGGTCGTGCCGAGCCAGCTGCACAGCGTCGCGTTGGCCTTGACGATGCGACCGTCCGGCGTGGTCGAGAGGAATCCGCAGGGCGCCTGGTCGTAGAGCTGGACGGGGTCGTCGTCGACCAGGGCGTCCAGGAAGGCCTTCCGTGCGGCCTGGGTCATCCGGTCGACCCGGCGCGGTCGGGGAGACGGTCGACGAAGTCGGTGATCGCCCGCACCGTGGACTCCGGGGCGCTCAGGTTTGGGCAGTGGCCGGTCGCCTCCAGCAGCACCAGCTCGCTGCCCGGGATCGCGTCGTGGACGTATCGCCCGACCTCGATCGGGGCGATGACGTCCTGGGTGGACTGCAGGACCAGGGTCGGCACGGTCACCCCCGCCAGGTCGTCGCGGTTGTCGGAGAGGAACGTGACCTGGGCCCACTGGCGGGCGATGGCCGGGTCCATCCGGCAGAAGCTCTCGGTCAGCTCCGCGCCGAGCTCGGGCCGCTCGGGGTTGCCCATGATCACCGGCGCCATCGCCGTCGACCAGCCCAGGTAGTTGCTGGCCAGGGAGTCGAGGAGCTCCTCGATGTCCTCCGCGGCGAACCCGCCGACGTACGACCGGTCGGGGTCGTCGATGTAGCGCGGCGACGGCGCCACCATCACCAGCGCGCCGAACCGTTCGGGCCGACGGGCGACCGCGAGCGCGCCGATCATCGACGAGACGGAGTGGCCGACGAGGACGACGTCGTGCAGGTCGAGCTCCTCGACGAGGTCGAGCACGTCGGCGGCGTACCCCTGCAGGGAGGAGTAGCGGGCGGGGTCCCAGGCGGAGCCGGCGGACCCGCCGCAACCCACGTAGTCGAAGAGGACGACGCGGTGGTCCTCCACGAAGTGCGGCGCGACGTGACGCCACATGTGCTGGTCGCACCCGAAGCCGTGGGCGAAGATGACCGGCCGTCCACCCGCGACGCCGGCGACGGTGGCGTTGAGTCGGGTGACCGCGTCCACCACTGGACCCTAGCCGACGGGGCCGCCCTTGACGCCACTCGCCGAGGCGGGGAAATGTGCGGGCATGATGCGTGAGCCGCACGAGAACGTGGCGACCGTCCTGGTCGACCCGGCCGTGCTGCCCCAGCTCGAGGTGCACCTGATGTCCCTCGACCTGCGTCTCTGGCCGGTCGCGACCGCCCCGATCTGCGACGACGGCCCGCGGCGCGCGTTCCAGATCCGGCGCCGGATGCTGATGGCCCGGCGCGGCGCGTGGGACGACGCGGCGGACTGGACGCCGGTGTGGATCTCCTTCGGCGAGAGCTGGTACGCCGGCGCCGACCCGTTGCCCTGGTCGGCCCACCAGGCGCTCTACCGCGCGCTCGAGCAGTACGCCGGGCAGGTGCGCTACCGGCTCGGTCTCGGGGGAGTGCCGCGCCTCGAGGTGCCGCGGGAGCGCACCGCCTGACCCGACCACCACGGACCGGTCTGGTCCGCTGCGTGAGGAGATCGCGCACAGGGCATGACCCCGGCACGGGACGACCGTTGACCACGCCGGAGCGCGATCGGCTCCACGGTCCTCAGTGTCAGGAGCATGCCCATGTCGTCACTCCGCCAGCCTCGGAGCCTCCGCTGGATCGCCGTCGCGGCCGTCCTCGCCCTCGTCCTCGGCACGGCCGTCGCCGTCGGGCTGCTCCGGCCGGGCGGCTCGCCCGCCGCGGCCGACGGCGCCTGCGCGCCCGGGTACCAGCCCGTCGAGGCGGCGCTGGCCGAGGTGCGCAAGGAGATGGGCGCCGAGCACGAGGGCGAGGAGGCCGAGGGCGAGGAGGCCGAGCGCGAGCGGGAGAGTGACGAGGGCGAGCACGAGGAGGAGCTGGTCCGCGAGGCCACCCGCGAGCTGCCGATGCTCGCCGGCACCGACCCCGACGACTGGGACCACCTCTGCGTCGTCGGCAAGCGCCCGGAGTCGTTGAAGGAGCTGAACGCGCTGTTCGGCACGCGCGCGATGTCGCGGCTCGCCCCGCTGGGCGCCTACCGCCAGGGTGCGGCGTACGCCGCCGCGCAGCAGGCCGCCCGGCTCGGCACCGTCGCCGGCAAGGCCCGCCTGCACGGCCGCGGCCCGCTGATCGTCAACGACCCGGCGTACCCGGAGGTCAACGGCCTCGGCCTCACCCACAACATGGGCCGCGTCGACAGCTACGCCTGGGACCCGGCCGGCCACCGGCTGTTCGCCGCGGTCGGCAACGGCGGCATCTGGCGCACCGACGACCTGGGCGGCCGCTGGCGCGACGCCACCGGCAACCTGCCGACCACCGTCACCGGGGCGGTCGGCTGGAGCAGGGCGAACGGCGGCACGCTGATCGCGCTGACCGGTGAGCCGACGTTCGGCTCGTCGGCGTACACCGGCCTCGGCGCGTACTGGTCCAAGGACCTCGGCCGGCACTGGACCCGCGCCCGCGGCGTGCCCGCCGGCGCGCTCGGCTTCGCGGTCGCGGTCGATCCCGCGCACCTGCGCAAGGTGTACCTCGCGACCCAGGCCGGCCTGTTCGGCTCCACCGACGGCGGCCGCTCGTACCGCAACCTCCGGCTGCCGACGGGCAAGTGCGCCGGGGTCTCCGACACGACGAGGAAGCCCGCCTGCGCGCTCGCGAACGTCGTCACCGACGTGGTCGTCGCGGCCCCCGGCGGCGTCAACACCGACACGAAGGCCGGCACGGTCGTCGCGACCGTCGGCTGGCGCGGCGGTCAGCGGGAGAACGCCGATGGTTCGGTCCAGTCGCCCCGCAACGGTGTCTACCGCTCGGCGAGCGGCAGGCCCGGCAGCTTCCAGAAGCTCGCGGCGAGCGGCTTCGCGGCGCAGGACGCGATCGGCCGCGTCGAGCTCGGCAACGCCGTCGGCCCCGAGCAGGACCACGACCTGCTCTACGCGGTCGTCCAGGACGCGAACCTGCTCAACAACGGCGGGGTCACCGGCATCGACACCCCCGACGAGCTCGGCGCGCCGCCGGTCGGCACCACCGTCCTCAACGGCATCTACGTCTCCACCGACTTCGGCGCGACGTGGAAGGAGCTGGTGTCCGGCACGCAGCTGACGGTCGACCCGACCACGGGCTCGGCGCTGATCGGCACCGGCACGGCGACGGGCTACCAGCCCGGCGTCCAGGGTTGGTACAACCAGTGGATCCAGCCGGACCCGACGCGCGCCGACGCCAACGGCGTACCGACGCGGCTCGCGTTCGGCCTCGAGGAGATCTGGACCAACGACCTCCCGCAGGCCGGCGCCCCGCTCGACGGCTCGGTGCCCGTGCACTTCCAGGTCGTCGGCAAGTACTTCGGCGGCGACTCCTGCCTGCTGCTCAGCGCCGGCCTGCCGGCCTGCCCGACCGACCGGGACCCCACCGACGACGGCTCGACCACCCACCCCGACCAGCAGGACGGCATCTGGATCACCGACGAGTCCGTGCCCGGCGGCGTGCAGCTGGTCGTCGGCAACGACGGCGGCACGTACCGGTACCGCTTCGAGGACGACCCCGACGGCGAGCTCGACAACGGCCACTGGGGTCCGGGCGACCAGACCGGCTACAGCACGCTGATGCCGTACTACGCCGCGATGGCCAACGACGGCACCGTCTACGCCGGCCTCCAGGACAACGGCAACCTCAAGATCGACGGCGCGACGCGCAAGCAGTACGAGACGTACGGCGGTGACGGGTTCTTCGCCGCGGTCGACCCGTTCGACTCCAAGGTCGCGTACGAGGAGTACACGAACGGTGCCATGTCCGTCACGACCGACGGCGGCACCAGCTGGGCGGACATGGACCCCGGCCTGACCGCGTCGAAGTTCGCCAACCCGTTCTCGATGGACCCGACCAACGCCCAGCACCTGGTCACGGCCGGTCGCGAGGTCGTCGAGACCCTGCAGGGCCCGAGCACCGCGGCCGGGATGACCGACGCGGCGAGCGCCGACGCCTCCACGAACACGTGGATCAAGGTGTTCGACCTCGGCACCCGGTCGAAGCCCGGCGACGCGAGCGCGACCTCGTCGGCCACCGACCCCGACAACTCGATGTCGGCGATCGCGACGCGGCGCAACGCGACGTACGTCGGGTTCTGCGGCTTCTGCGACACGCTCAACAAGCAGGCCGGTTCCAACGCCGTGTTCCAGAACGGTCTGGCCACCAACGTCGGCGGCAGCAAGGCCGCGAAGGCCGGGACGTCGGACGGCTGGCACGTCGTGAGGCCGAAGGGGCTGCCGAACCGGTACATCACCTCGGTCGCGATCGACCCGAGGAACGACCGCACCGTGTTCGTCACGCTCGGCGGCTACACCCGCCGCTGGGTGCCGCCGGGCGCGGTGGGGGACGCCAACCCGCGGATCGGGAAGGGCCACCTGTTCGTGTCGCGCGACGCGGGCCGGCACTTCACCGACGTGACCGGCAACCTCCCGGACGCCCCGGCGAACTGGGTCGCGCTGCGCAAGAACCAGCTGCTCGTCGGCACCGACGTGGGCGCGTTCGCGTCCGGCATGCGCGGGGCCAAGCAGCGGTCGCCGAGGTTCGCCCGGCTCGGCGGCCTCCCGGCCGCCCCGGTCGCGAGCGTCGCGCTGAAGCCCGACAACCCGAACGTCGCCGTCCTGGCGCTGTTCGGCCGCGACGTGTGGACCTACACGTTCAAGAAGAAGGTCAGCGTGCCGACGCCGCAGGCTCCGCCGACGCCGGAGATCGGGACGGTCGCGCAGGCCTGGGACTTCGAGTCCGACGCGCAGGACTGGACCGCCGACGGCGCCCCGTCGACGTGGACCCGGGAGGGCCCGGGCCACGGCACGGGCGCCCAGGACGCGGCCGGTGGTCAGGCCTTCGACGTCGCCGGACCGCTGAACTACCTCGACAACGCCGACACGTCGCTCACCTCGCCCGCCGTGACGCTTCCCGAGGGTCGCGGCGTGCTGGAGTGGTCGATGCGCCTGGACACCGAGCCCGGCTTCGACTCGGTCGCGGTCCAGGTCTCCACCGACGGCGGCAGCACCTGGGCGACGGCCGGCACCTTCTCGGGCACGAACGCCGACGCGCCGGGCTGGTCGCCGTACGCCGTGGCCTTCCGGTCGCCCGGCGGCCCCGTCCAGGTGCGGTTCCACTTCACCTCCGACGAGCTCTGCTCCGGCCTCGGTGGCCCGCTCTGCTCGTCGGCGGACGGCTGGGACGGCGTGCACGTCGACGACGTCCGCCTCGGGACGGCGGGCTAGGTGCGCCGGACCTGGCTGTTCGCTGCCGTCCTCGCGAGCCTGCTCGCGATCGACACCGGCAGCGTCCCCGCCCAGGCCACGGTGCGCCCCGGCTGGGGCAGTGCGTGGGCGCACGACGGCACCCTGAAGCACGGGTGCGCGACGTACTCCTACCGCTACGCCTTCACGCCCCCGAAGGGCGAGGAGTGGATGGCCGAGGTCTTCGTCATCGGCCCGGGCCGCAAGCACGTCCACTCGGAGTACCTGCTCAGCGAGGCCGACCCGCGCCGGGACGAGCGCCGCTACCGGCTCTGCGACACCACGGCCGACCCCGGCCGGTACACGCTCCGCACCCGGATGACCGTCGGCGTCGCGTCCTTCCAGACGACCGCGTGGCTGCCGCGCACGCACTTCCAGTTGGGGCGCTGAGGACCGGTCAGCAACGCCCGGGCTCGCGCGCCGGCGTGACCGCGTGGCCGCTCCCCGCGCGCACACACCGCGACGGAGCCACGTCCACGACGCCGCACAGGGCGTACGCCTTGACGGAGAACGCTCCCCGGCGATGGGCGGTCGGACGGGCGGGGCCTGCCTCCACGGTCACGGTCCAGCCGGTGCCGTCGCCGGTCGGCGCGCTGGTGGTCACGCGCGCACCGCTGACGGTCGACACCCCGCCGCCGAGGACGTGCTCTCCGGCGTCGCAGGAGGCGGTGGCCGTGGTGGTGCCGTTGGCCTCCACCTGGTGCCAGTTCGCGACGCCGGGGGCGCCGTCCGCGCCGGGGGCGCCGTCGGTGCCCGCAGCGCCGCGCGGGCCGGCGGGACCAGCGGGACCGGCGGGACCGGCGGGACCGGCAGGACCCGCCTCGCCCGCCGTCCCGGCCGGGCCGGTCTCGCCCGGGACGCCCTGCTTGTTCCAGGTGAACTTCTTCCAGCCCTTGGCGCAGTCCTCGTCCAGCGCGGCCAGGCGCATCACGTGGGTCGTGTTGTTGACGCACGCCGACATCGTCGGCACCGAGCCGTCCCCCTTCCCGATGCTGGCGCCGGCGGCGGCGGCGATGCCGACGATCACCACGAGCGCAGCCACGAGGGCAGCGGCGGTGCGGACGGGGGACTTGCGAGCAACGAGCATCGACGTGACCTCCGGAGACGGCCGACGGCCCGAGCGTCGGGGGTGCGGATCCGGGACCGATCGCAGGATCCGGAGGCACCGTAGTCTCCTGCGCCGCGGCGCAGGACGCGCCACACTGGAGTCGAGGCGCCGGTGTAGACCAGCGCGGGCGCCGACGAGCCCGGAGGTGGTCGCGATGACCGACGCCAGCTACCCGTACGCCGACCGTTTCCCGGTCAACCGCGGGCTTCCGGAGCACGGTCGGCCGCGTGACGAGGTGCTCGCCGAGCTGCGCGAGATGGCGTCCGCCGAGGACGCGTTCTGGGAGACCGGCAAGGTCTCCGGGACGATGTACTGCGGCGACCACGACCACTACGCGTTCCTCACCGAGGCGTTCGGGATGTTTGCCCACACCAACGTGCTGCAGCGCGACATGTGCCCGAGCGCGACCCGGTTCGAGGGCGAGATCCTCGCGATGGCGCTGGACCTGATGCACGCCGACGTCGTGACCGGCACCGTCCCGGGCGGCCTCGTGACGTCCGGCGGGACCGGCAGCATCCTGCACGCGCTGCTCGCCTACCGGGAGCACGCGGCGAGCACCCGCGGCGTCACGCGCCCGAACTTCGTGAAGCCGGAGACCGGGCACCCGGCGTTCGACAAGTCCTGCCACCTGCTGGGGATCGAGCTGCGCGAGGTGCCGGTCGACCCCCGCACGACGCTGGTGGATCCGGCGGCGGTCGCCGAGCGGATCGACGGCGACACGATCGCGATCGTGGGCTCGGCCTGCAACTACGGCTACGGCACGATCGACCCGATCGCGGGGCTCGGGCAGGTCGCCCTCGACGCCGGGGTCGGGCTGCACGTCGACGCCTGCCTGGGCGGCTTCATCCTGCCGTTCGGCGAGCAGCTGGGGTACGACGTCCCACCGTTCGACTTCCGGGTCCCGGGCGTCACCTCGATCTCGGCGGACACCCACAAGTACGGCTACGCCTTCAAGGGCACCTCCACGCTGCTGTTCCGCGACCGGGACGTGCGCGACGCGCAGTACTTCTACCTGCCCGGCTGGAGCGGCGGGAAGTACATGTCGCCCGGCATCGAGGGCTCCCGCTCGGGCGGGCTGCTGGCGGCGACGTGGGCCTCGCTGGTGCAGCTCGGGCGCGAGGGCTACCTGCGGTACGCCCGGGAGATCTTCGCGACCGCCGAGGCGATGAAGGCGGTCGTGCGGACCCACCCGGAGCTGCGGATCATCGGCTGGCCGACGTTCTGCTTCAGCTTCACCTCCGACGAGTTCGACATCTACCACGTCGCGGACTCGATGCGCGGGCGCGGCTGGCGGTTCAACGGCCAGCAGTACCCGAACGCGATCCACATGGCCGTGACCCGGCCGCAGACCCGGGCCGGGGTCGTCGATGCGTTCGCCGCCGACCTCGACGAGGCGATCGGCTACGCCCGGGAGAAGGAGGCGGCCGGCGAGGCGGCGCTCTCGGGGGCGATCTACGGCGGCGTGCCCGGCGGCATGACCGTCGAGGTGGAGGAGCTGATCGTCTCGGTGATGCGGGACATGCTCGACACCGAGCTCGCGCTCCCGCCCGCGGGGTCCTGATGCCCGGCCGCGACGGCCGGCTGGTGCTCGCGGTCGACCTCGGCTCCAGCGGCGTCAAGGTCGGCGTGGCCACCGTGCTCGGCGAGGTCCTGCACTGGACCTACCGGCCGCTGACCACCGATCTCGGCCCCGGGGGCGCCGCGACCCAGGACGCGGAGGAGTGGTGGCGCTGCGTCGTGGACGCGGCCCGGCAGTGCCTGGCCGAGGGGCCCGGCGCCGGCGCCCGCGTCGCGGCGGTCGGCGTCACCGGGCAGTGGGCCAGCACCGTGCCGGTCGACGCGGCCGGCCGGCCCGTGGGCGCGTGCCTGATGTGGAGCGACACCCGGGGCGCGCCGTACTCCCGCGGGGTCGTCGGCGGCCGCGTCCAGGGCTACAACGCTCGCGCGCTGGCGACGTGGGTGCGTCGCACCGCGGGCATCCCGAGCACCTCCGGCGCGGATCCGGTCGGGCACCTCCTGCACCTGCGGTACGGCGACCCGCAGACCGCCCGTGCGGCGCGCTGGTTCCTCGAGCCGGTCGACCACCTCGCGATGCGGTTCACCGGCGTGCCCGCCGCGTCCCCGGCGTCCATGACGGCCGCGTGGCTGACCGACAACCGGCACCCGGAGCTGCTCGCGTACGACCCGGTGCTCGTCGACCGCGCGGGCGTGGACGGCGACAAGCTGCCGCCGCTAATGCCGACCGGCACGGTGATCGGCCCGGTCACTCCCGCGGTCGCCGACGAGCTCGGCATCGCACCGACCGCCGCGGTCGTCACCGGACTGCCGGACCTGCACAGCTCGGCCGTCGGCTCCGGGTGCGTGCGCGAGCGGGAGGCGCACCTGTCGATCGGCACCACCGCCTGGGTGAGCTGCCCGCTGCCGCGCAAGCACACCGACCTGGTCCGGCAGATGGCGACGGTCCCCGGCATCGGGCCCGAGCCGTACCTGCTCGGCAACAACCAGGAGACGGCCGGCCGGTGTCTGCAGTGGCTGCGCGACGTCCAGCCGGGCGCGCCGTCGTACGACGAGCTCGTGGCGCTGGCCGCGACGGCCCCGCCCGGGTCGGGCGGCGTGCTGTTCACGCCGTGGCTGGCCGGCGAGCGCTCGCCGGTCGACGACCGCGCCGCCCGGGGTGGGTTCCACAACCTCTCGCTGTCCACGACGCGCGCCGACCTGGTGCGTGCGGTGCTCGAGGGCGTCGCCTACAACGCGCGGTGGCTGCTCGAGGGCGCCGACCACGTCGCCGGCGGCCGCCTGACGCCCGTCCGCGTCGTCGGCGGGGGAGCCCAGTCGCTGCTGTGGTGCCAGGTGCTCGCCGACGTGTGGGGTCGTCCGGTGGGGCGGGTCGCGGACCCGCTCCTCACCGGGGTCCGCGGCACCGCCCTGGCTGCCGGCCGGGCGCTCGGCGCGCTCGCGTGGGACGACATCCGCGACCTGGTGCCGGTCGACGCGCACCTCGAGCCGCGCGCCGTGGAGGCTGCGACGTACGCGCGGCTCTTCGCGGAGTTCCCCGGCCTCTACAAGCGACAGCGGCGGATGTTCACACGACTCAACAGCCGAGCGGGCACCAGCTCGCCCCCAGGACGCCGCACCCACGCGTGAACGCGGTCGCCGGGGCCCGACCCGGTGCTGCACAATCGGTGTGTGGCGACGGCTCGTGCCTCCGGCGAGGCCGCGGTGTCCGCGCGCGAGGCCGAGGTCCTCGCCGCGGTCGCGGAGCACCTCACCAACGCAGAGATCGCCTCCCGGCTGTTCATCTCGGTGCGCACCGTGGAGAGTCACGTGTCGTCGCTGCTGCGCAAGCTGCAGG
>DASTXB010000028.1:0-6184 GCA_035765695.1 Nocardioides sp.
CTTGCGGTAGCCCGCAGGCGTGCGCTCGGGCTTGATGAGGCCCTTGTCCTCGAGGAACCGGATCTTGGGGATCGTGATGCCGGGGAAGTCCGGGCGCAGTCGGTCGAGCACCTCGCCGATGTTCATCCGCGCGCGCGAGGACGCGGACGAGGACCCCGACGAGGACGCCGACACCGAGCTCGGGCCCTGGCTCATCGGGGGGTCACCGCTTCGCGTGACCTGCGAAGAACACCAGCCGGTACTTGCCGATCTGGACCTCGTCCCCGTCGGTCAGCTGCACCCGGTCGATGCGGTCGCGGTTGACGTAGGTGCCGTTGAGGCTGCCGGCGTCGCTGACCGTGAAGGACTCGCCGGTGCGGTGGAACTCCGCGTGCCGGCGGGACACGGTCACGTCGTCGAGGAAGATCTCGCTGTCGGGGTGCCGGCCCGCGGTGACCACGTCGGAGTCGAGCAGGAAGCGGCTGCCCGAGCCCGGGCCGCGCTGCACGACGAGCAGCGCGTGACCGGAGGGGAGCGCGTCGACCGCGGCCGCGTCGACGGCGTTGAGCTGCCGGTCGGAGGTCTCGACCTTGTCGCCGGTGGCGATCGAGATCGTCGCGGTCGACTCGTCGGACGCACCGGCGGGCGCGGGTGCGGCGGGGGCCGAGTCCGGGGTCACCAGGCGCGTGCCGCACTGGGAGCAGAAGCGCGCGTCGTCAGGGTTCTGCTTGCCACACGCGGTGCAGAACGGCATCGATCAGTCCTCCGGGCGAACCCTCAACACGGGGTTGAGGTTGATGGTTGCCCCGAACCTATCAGCCGGGGCCCTTCGATCAAGGCCGGATCAGGAGTCGAGCGAGCCCTCGTACGCCGTCGCGTCCATCAGTCCGTCGAGCTCCGCCCGGTCGGAGGGCGCGACCTCGAACAGCCAGCCGCCGCCGTACGGGTCGTTGTTGACCAGCTCGGGGGTCGCGTCCAGGGCGTCGTTGCGGGCGACCACCTCGCCGGAGACCGGCGCGTAGACGTCGCTGACGGACTTGGTCGACTCGAGCTCGCCGCAGGTCGTGCCGGCGGCGACGGTCTGACCCACCTCGGGGAGGGAGACGTACACGATGTCGCCGAGCGCGTCCTGGGCGTAGTGCGTGATGCCGATCCGGACCGAGCCGTCCTGCTCGCCGGGCTCGCGCACCCACTCGTGCTCGGTCGTGTACTTCAGGTCGTCGGGGTACATGGCGTCTCCTCGGGTCGGCGGGACGGGGTCGAACCTACTGGGCGGGCGCGGGGCTCGCGTAGCCGGGCTTCTCGGGCTTGACGACGCTCTCGATGTCGAGCGACTGCAGCTCGTCGACGGTCACCGACGCGCCGTCGTCCGCGAACAGGTCGCGCGGGCCGTCGGGGAAGTCGATGCCGGACGCGGCCAGCGTGTGCGGGTCGCCGATCGCGTCGATGACGTACGGCGAGCTCACGAGCTGGCCGTCGACGAGGAGCCCGCCGGAGGCGTCCTCGATCGCGGTGTCGGCCACGACCCGGACCTGCCCGTTGATCTGGATCGCCTCGGCGCCGGCGGTGCGCAGCTCCTGGATGGTGTCGACCATGCTCTGCACCTCGACCTGCCCGGTCTCCTCGGTCACCGTCACCCGGACGCCCGGCCCGGTGACCGGGACGAGCCCGGCGAGGATCGCCAGGTTGTCGGCCTGCTGCTGGGCCTGCGCGAGGGCCGCCTCCCGGGCGCCGGTGCTGGACTGGAGGTCGTCGCGGGTGCGCTGGAGCCGGGCGATCTCCGACTCGGCGCGCTGGGTGGTGCCGGCCAGCCCGTTCAGCACGTCGATCAGGTCCTGCTCGCGCAGGCCCGCATAGGTGTTGTCGACCTGGGTGAACCGCACCTGGGTGACCGCGGCGTACCCGAGCAGCGCGAGCAGCACCGCCACGACGACCTGGCCGCGCGTCGGCCGCAGCAGGGCGCCGCGGAGCCGCTCGCGACCCGTGGGCGGGCCGGCCTGGTGATCGGGGGCGGTGTCGCGGTCAGGCATGGAACAGGTGCCTCCGGATGGCGGCGACGTTGGAGAAGATCCGGATGCCCAGCACGACGATGACACCGGTCGAGAGCTGGCCACCGACGCCGAGCTTGTCGCCGAGGTAGACGATGGCGGCCGCGATCACGACGTTGCTCACGAAGGACACGACGAAGACCTTGTCGTCGAAGATGCCGTCCAGGTAGGCGCGGAGCCCGCCGAACACGGCGTCGAGGGCGGCGACGACGGCGATGGGCAGGTACGGCTCCAACCCGGCCGGCACGTCCGGCTGGAACACGACGCCCAGCACGATGCCGACCAGGAGCCCGAGCGCGGCGATCACTGCGGCGCCTCCTTCCGGTGCTCGTTCTCGTTCTGCTCGGCCGTGCCCTGCACGGCCGACCGGAGCCGGGCGACGCGCTGCGGAGCCGCCGGCAGGGTGAGCTGGTCGACATTGTCCATGGTCCAGGGGAATCCCAGCTGATCGACGATGCTGCGGAACAGCAAGCCGCTGGTGGTCTGCATCAGGTCCGCCTGAAGGGTGTTCTTGTTGCCGATCGCGGTGATCACGTACGGCGGGGACAGTGACCTGTTGTTGACGCGGATCGCGATGCCGGAGTTGCGGATCGCCGAGCGCGCGGTCAGCCGGTTGCCGTTGATCGCGATCGCCTCGGCCCCGGCTTCCCACAGACCGTTGACGGCCGGCCGCAGGTCGCGGTCGCGGACCAGGGTGCCGTTGGGGTTGTCGTCGACGGTGATCCGCACGCCGGGGCCCGTGACGGCCTCGAACCCGGTCGAGGTCGCGAGCCGCTGCTCGCGGGTCTCGGCGGCGAGCTGCTCGGACGTCGCCGTGTCGAGCCCCGACTGGAGGCCCACGTTCAGCTCGCGCAGCCGGACGATGCGGCGCTGGAGCTCGGCGAGGTTGGCGCGGCCCTCGTCGATCTGCGAGATCAGGGTCGCCCGGCTCGCGGAGCGCACGTCCTGGCCCTCCTGGGTCTGCACGGCCGCGACCGTCACGAGGACGCCGAACACCGCGACGACGACGGCGGCCACCCGGTGCGGGCGACGCTGCTCGGCGGGCTGGGCGGCCCGGCGCTCCGCGGCGTGCTGGTAGTCCTCGTCCAGCGATTGCTGGGTGATCAGCGTCAGCAGCGGGGTGGTGAACCGGTCGTTCGGCGGCGGGGCGGTGTCGGTCATGGCGTCAGGCATCCGGGACCGCCGCACGCCGCTCGGTGGTCCGCAGCAGGGTGCGGACCTGCCAGGCGTAGAGGACGCCGGCCCACCAGTAGAGCCCGATCCCCCAGATCGCGAACGCCCAGCCGAACACGTTGGCCAACGTGGCGACCGTGCCGTCGCCGTCGCCGAGCAGCAGGAGCGGGAACGCGTAGAGCAGGTTGAACGTGGCGGCCTTGCCGAGGAAGTGCACGGGCAGCGCGCTGTAGCCACGGGTCCGCAGCAGCGGCACCAGCCCCCACAGGAGCAGGTCGCGCAGCGGCAGCGACAGCGCCATCCACCACGGGATCACCTCCCGCAGCGCCAGCCCCACGACCACCGCGAGGATGTAGAGCCGGTCCGCCACCGGGTCGAGGACCTCGCCGACCGCCGAGGTCTGGCCGAGGCGGCGCGCGAGGTAGCCGTCGAGGAAGTCGGTGACGCCCATGACCGCCAGCAGCGCCAGCGCCCAGCCGTCGGCCTCCGGCCCGAGCACGAGCCAGAGGAACACCGGCACCCCCGCCAGCCGGAGCATGCTGAGCAGGTTGGGTACCGTCCACACGCGCCGCGCCTGGCTGCGCGTCGACTCGTCCGCCACTCTCGCCTGTCGCCTCTCCCTGGTCCCCTGCCGACGCCACCCTAACGGCGAACGGGTCAGAGGGCGTCCTCGTGGTGCGCCGCGTCGCGGATCTCTCCGACCAGCTCCTCGATGACGTCCTCGAGCGTGGCGAGCCCGAGCGTGCGGCCGTCGGTGTCGACGACCCGCGCCATGTGTGCACCGCGGCGCTGGAGGGTCTCCAGCGCGTCGTGCAGCGCGTCACCCGCGGCGACCGGTGCGAACGGCCGGATCCACTTGTCCTCGATCGGCCGCGCCCGGCGTACGTCGTCGGTCTCGAGCGCGTCCTTGATGTGCAGGTACCCCAGCACCTCGCCGTCCCCGTCGACGACCGGGAACCGGCTGTAGCCGGTCGCGGCGCACAGCGCCTCGACCTCGGCCGGGGTGGCGCCACGGGTCACCGTCGTCAACGACTCCGGCGGCATCAGCACCGCCGACACCGTCTTCTCCGTGAAGCCGAGCGCGCCGGCGAGCCGGTCGTACTCGTCGGCCTCGAGCAGCCCCTCGCCGCGCGACTCCTCGACCAGCGCCGCGACCTCCTCGCGGGTGTACGTCGAGCTCACCTCGTCGGTGAGCCGCGCACCCAGGAGGTGCAGCACACCACCGGCGACCCAGTTGATGACCACGACGATCGGCCGGAGCACGGTGACGATGCCCCAGATCGGCGGGCCGAGCACCAGGGCGGCCCGGTCGGGTGCCGCGAGCGCGAGGTTCTTGGGGATCATCTCCCCCATCACCACGTGCAGGTAGACGACGATCGCGAGCGCCACCACGAACGACACCGGGTGCAGCGCGCCCTCGGGCACGTGCAGCGCGTGGGCCACCGGCTCCAGCAGGTGCGCGACAGCGGGCTCGCCCACGGCACCGAGCACGAGCGAGCAGACCGTGATGCCGAGCTGGTTGACGCCGATGACCAGCGAGATGTTCTCCATCGCCGTGATCGTGGTGCGCGCCATCCGGGACCCGGCCTCGGCGCGGGGCTCGAGCTGGGTGCGGCGCGCCGAGACCAGCGCGAACTCGGCGCCCACGAAGAACGCGTTGCCCAGCAGGAGGAGGATCGCGACGACGACCGCGGTGCCGCTGCTCATGCCTCCTCACCGTCCTCGGACGGGGTGTCCAGGACGCGCAGGCGGAGCCGGTCGATGCGCAGGCCGTCCATCCGCTCGACGGTCAGCACGGCCAGCCGCTCGGCGGGCTCCTCGGGGTCGGACCGGTCGGGCACCGGCACCTCCGCGAGGTCGCCGACCTCGGGCACGCGGCCCAGCGCCTGCAGCACCAGTCCGGCGATCGTGTCGTAGTCCTCGTGGTTCGGCAGCTCGACGCCCGTGACGTCCTCGACCTCGTCGGGACGCAGCAGCCCGGAGAGCGACCAGGAGCCGTCGCGGTGCTGCCGGGCGCTGGCGCTGAGCCGGTCGTGCTCGTCGGAGATGTCGCCGACGATCTCCTCGACGACATCCTCGAGGGTGACGATGCCGGCGTACCCGCCGTACTCGTCCATGACGATCGCCAGCTGGAAGCTCTCGTCGCGCAGCTGCGCCAGCAGCGGGTCCAGCCGCAGCGAGTCCGGGACGACGATCGGCTTGGCCACCAGGTGCTTGACCTTGGTGGTCGCGCGCTCGGCCATCGGCAGCGCGACGGCGTTCTTGACGTGCACGGTGCCGACGACGTTCTCCTCCGCGTCGAGCACGGGGAAGCGGGAGTGACCGGTCTCCCGGGTCAGCTCGATGACCGCGCCGGCCCGGTCGTTGGCGTCGAGGCTGATCGTGCGCACCCGCGGGGTCATGATCTCGCCGGCGGTGCGGGTGCCGAACTCCACCGAGCGCTCCATCAGCTCCGCGGTCTCGACGTCGAGCGTCCCCAGGTCGGCGGAGCGCTGGATCAGCGACGCGAGCTCGGTCGAGCTGCGCGCCGAGCGCAGCTCCTCCTGCGGCTCGACGCCGAGGCGGCGGACGAACGCGTTGGCCGAGCCGTTGAGCACCTTGATCGGGCCGCGCATCGCGGCGGTGAACGCCCGCTGGAACCGCTGGGTCGCGCGCGCCACCTGCATCGGCTTGGCCAGCGCGAGGTTCTTCGGCACCAGCTCGCCGAAGATCATCGTGAGCACGGTGCCGAGGGTCAGGCCGATGCCCACCGCGAGCGGCCGGATCGCCCCCTCGGGCACGCCGAGCGCCGCCAGCGGCCCGTCGATCAGGTCGGAGATCGCCGGCTCGGCGAGGTAGCCGATCGCCAGGTTCGTGATCGTGATGCCGACCTGCGCCCCGGACAGCTGGGTCGACAGGGACCGGAGCGCCTGCTGCAGGCCGCGGGCGCCGCCGTCGCCGGCCGCCGCGGCACGGTCGACCTGGCTGCGGTCCACGGTCACGAA
>DASTXB010000029.1:0-15870 GCA_035765695.1 Nocardioides sp.
CCCGCGATCTCGGTCCCGTTCGGCCACACCGCCTCCGGACTGCCGGTCGGCATCCAGATCGTCGCCGCCCACGGCCGCGACCGGTTCCTCCTCGAGGTCGCCGCGGCGTTCGAGGCGGCCGTCACCCGCTGACGTCCCCGCGCCCCGGCGGTCGAGGCCCCGGGGCCCGACCGTCCTGCGTCGTAGTGCCGGCGCCTCGCGGGCGTCCCGCCACGCCCGTCACGCGGCGGAGAGGTCAGCCACCGGCGGTCACGCAGAACTCGTTGCCGTCCGGGTCGGCGAGCACCCCCGCGTCGACCGGCGTGGCACCGAGCGAGACGAGCCGGGCGATCCCGGCGGCGCGGTCCGCGCCGGGCGACGCCGCCAGGTCGAAGTGCTGCCGGTCCTTGCCGAGCCGCGGGGGCAGCGGCGGTCCGCTCCAGGTGATCTTCGTGCCGCCGCGCGGGGACTGGATCGCGGTCTCCTCGTCCTGGTCCCAGACGAGGGGCCACCCCAGCGCCGCGCTCCAGAAGTACCCGACCTGCCGGGTGCCCTCGCAGTTGATGGCCCCGACGCGCCCGCAGCCGGCGAGGAACCGGTTGTCCGCCGGGATCACGCAGAGCTCGTTGCCCTCGGGGTCGGCGAGCGGGACGTGCCGCTCGTCCGGACCGAGGTCGACCTCGAGGTGCCGGCCGCCGAGCGCAACGGCCTGGGCGACGGTCTGCTGCTGGTCCTCGTCGGAGGAGCTGGTCAGGTCGAGGTGGATCCGGTTCGGGGCGGACTTCGGCTCCCGGCTCGCGACGAGACGCAGCCGGTAGCCGGTGCCGTCGCCCGGCACCAGCGCGACGTCCTCGCCCTCGGCCACCGCCGGCCACCCGAGCAGGGCCGACCAGAACCCGGCCAACCGGGCGGGGTCGTGAGCGTCGAAGCACACGGCGGCGAGGTCCCAGGTCACGTCGCGACGCTAGGCCGGGCCGCGAAGCGCTCGCAACGCCTTTCCTCCGCCACGCGGATCATCCACAGGAGGCTGTGGAGAACCTGGGGACAATAGTCCGAACGGCTGTGGACGACCCGGGGTGATCCTGTGTGCAACCGACGAGTTCCTGTGGGACCCGAGGTTTGTGGTCGGCCGCTCTTGCGCGCCTCGGCCGCGGGGGCATAGAACTTCTCCCACGCACTCCGGGAACGGAGAGCGGGACAGCTCGGAGACGAGGGTCCGAACGACGCGGGGCGGCTTGCCGGCCCGTGGCGCAGCGGCTGGGTGGCGAGGTCGCTGGGACCGGAGTGGAAGAGCATGTCGACCGGAAGCGTCACCGGTACCGGTCACCCGAAGGGCCCTTGCGACTCATACTCGCAAGGGCCCTTCTTCGTGTGTGCCCACGGCGCCGGACCCGGGCCGGGCGGTGCCGCTCGGCTGTGGGAATCCGAGCACTTCCTGTGGACAACCAGGTGTCGATCTGTGGAGCACCCGGTGACTTTCGGTGGAACCAGGAGAATGTTGGGGAAAGCCCTTGCGCGGCCTCGTCGCCAGGGCATAGAACTTCTCCCACGCACTCCGGCAACGGAGAGCGGGACAGCTCGGAGACGAGGGTCCAGACGGAGGAAAGCCGGCTTGCCGGTGGACCACCGCGGCGGCTGGGTGACGAAGCCGCCGGGACCGGAGTCGAGGGGCTGTCGATCGGGAGCGTCACCAGTACCGGTCACCCGAAGGGCCCTTGGAACTCATACTTTCGAGGGCCCTTCACCTATTTCCGGACCTGCTCGCCGGTGTCGGGAATCGGCGGACCGACGGGTAACCACGACACTGGGACCGTGGTCATGTACTCCGTCCTGCACGCGGTGGTCCCGCCGCTGGCGAAGGTGATCTGGCGGCCGACGGTGACCGGCCTCGAGAACGTGCCGCGCACCGGCGCGGTGATCCTGGCCAGCAACCACCTGAGCTTCGCGGACTCGCTGGTGATCCCGATCGTCGCGCCGCGCAAGGTGCACTTCCTCGCGAAGTCCGACTACTTCCGCGGCGGTGGGGTGAAGGGCACGTTGCAGAAGGCGTGGTTCGAGGGGATGGGCATGCTGCCCGTCGACCGCGACGACCCCAAGGCCGCGCTCGGCAGCCTCGACACCGCGCTCGAGGTCCTCGGCCGCGGTGAGGCGTTCGGTCTCTACCCGGAGGGCACCCGGTCCCGGGACGGTCGCCTGTACCGCGGCCGCACCGGGGTCGCGCACCTCGCGCTGACCGCCGGCGTCCCGGTCGTCCCGGTCGGCATCACCGGCACCGAGAAGCTGCAGCCGGTGGGCGCGCGGTTCCCCCGCGTCGTCCCGATCAGCGTGAGGTTCGGGGAGCCGATCGAGGTCGCCGGCCGGTACGACGGGGTCGCGCCCGGCAAGGCCCGCCGGCTCGTGACCGACGAGATCATGGCCGCGATCCAGCTCCTGTCGGGGCAGGAGGAGGCCGGGGTCTACAACGACCGCGCGCCCGACGCCTGACGCCGGACGGAGGCTGCGGGTTTCGGCTGTCAGCAGCCGAAACCCGCGGCCCCCCGCTGGCAGAGATTGCCGGAGAACGGCCCGCCGGTCGGCAACCTCTGCCGTGGTCCGCACCAGAGCCCGGCCGGTTGAATCGGGGGCATGCCAGGGCAGCGACGGATCCGGATCGGCATCGACACAGGCGGGACGTTCACCGACGTCGTCGCCTTCGACGAGGACACCGGTGACCTGGTCACCACGAAGACCCCGTCGACGCCGAGCAACCCCGCCGACGGGTTCCTCGCCGGCATCGACAAGGTGCTCGACCTGCTCGGCGCGACCGGCGCGGACATCGACGCGGTCAGCCACGGCACCACCGTCGCCACCAACCAGCTGCTCGAGGGCAAGGTCGACCGGCTCGGGTTCATCACCAACACCGGCTACGAGGCGATGCTCGAGATCGCGCGGCAGTCGGTGCCCGACGGCTACGGCAACAGCTACTTCTGGGTGAAGCCCGACCGGATCGTCCCGCGCGACCTCGTCAAGGGCGTCGAGGGCCGGCTCGACGTGAACGGTGACGAGGTGCGCGCGTTCGACGAGGACGGCGCCCGGGCCGTCGCCCGCTGGTTCCGCGCCCAGGGCATCACCACGCTCGGGGTCTGCTTCCTGCACGCCTACGCCAACCCGGTGCACGAGGAGCGGATGCGGGCCGTCCTCGCCGAGGAGCACCCCGACGCGATCGTGTCGCTGTCCAGCGAGGTGTTGCGCGAGTACCGCGAGTACGAGCGCGCGATGACGACGCTCGTCGATGCGGCCGTGAAGCCGCGGCTCTCGGCGTACGTGAACAACATCAAGACCCGGCTCACGTCGTACGACGACCGGGTGATCCCGTTCTACGTGATGAAGTCCAACGGCGGCGTGCTGTCGGCAGACGAGGTCGTGCACCAGCCGATCACCACCGTGCTCTCGGGCCCGGCCGCGGGCGCGCTCGGCGCCGCGCTGATCGCCCAGGTCGCCGGCTTCGACAAGGTCCTCACCTCCGACGGCGGCGGCACGTCCACCGACGTCAGCGTGGTGATCGACGGCCAGCCGACGCTCACCACCGAGGGCTCGGTCGGCGCGTTCCCGTCCAAGATCCCGATGATCGACGTCGTGACCGTCGGCGCCGGCGGCGGCTCCATCGCCTGGCTGAGCCCCGAGGGCACGCTCAAGGTCGGACCGCAGTCGGCGGGCGCCGACCCGGGCCCGCTCTGCTACGGCAAGGGCGGCGCCGAGGTGACCATCACCGACGCCCACGTCTTCCTCGGCCGGATCCCGCCCCACCTGCTCGGCGGCGAGATCCCGCTCGACGTCGACGCGGCGCGGGACGGCATCGAGCAGCTCGCGTCGAAGCTGGGGCTGACCCCTGAGGCCTGTGCGACCGGCATCCTCGAGATCTCCGCGTGGAACCAGGCGAACGCGCTACGGCAGGTCACGGTCAAGCGCGGCCTCGACGTCCGCGACTTCACGCTCACCACGTTCGGCGGCTCGGGGTCGCTGCTGCTGTGCCGCCTCATGGACGTCCTCGGCATCGCGACCGTGCTGGTGGCGCCGAACCCGGGCAACGTGTCGGCGTTCGGCCTGCTGACCGTCGACGTCAAGAACGACTACGTGCAGACCCACGTGGCGCTCGCCGACCACCTCGACCCGGCCGCGGTCGCCGGTATCTACGACGGGCTCACGGCGCAGGCGGCCGAGGCGCTGGCCAAGGAGGGCTTCGAGCCGGACGAGCACCAGTTCGTCCGCACCGCGGACCTGCGCTACTTCGGCCAGGCCTTCGAGGTGCGCGTCCCGGTGGCGTCGGGCGAGCTCGATCCGGCCGCGGTCGCCGCGGCGTTCCACGCCGAGCACCGGGCGCTGTACGGCTACGACTTCTCCGACGACCCGACCCAGCAGGTCGAGTGGGTCAACCTCCGGGTCTCGGGCATCGGACCGATCAGGCGTCCGGAGATCCAGCGGCACCCCGTGGTCGAGACGGTCGCCGTACCGGCCGAGAAGGGTCGCCGTGACGTCTGCTTCGACGCCGCCGACGGGTACGTCGACACGCCGGTGCTGTGGCGTCCCGACCTCGTGCCGGGCACCGTCGTCGACGGGCCGGCGATCATCGAGGAGTTCGGCTCGACGGTCCCGCTGCACCCCGGGTTCAGCGCCCGCATCGACGAGTACCTCAACATCATCGTGACGAGGAAGGCCGACCAGTGAGCCGCCGTGCCCCCACCCAGTTCCCCTTCGGTCACCTGACCGCCGACGCGGGCGCGAGCGCCGACCCGGTGCTCGTCGAGATCGTCCAGGGCTCGCTCGCCAGCGTGGAGATGGAGGTCGAGACCGCCATCGGCCGCACCAGCCGCAGCCCGATGATCCGGGACGCGCACGACTTCCGCGCCGGCATCCACGACCGCCTGCTGCGCAAGCTCACCGGCCGGTCGTACTCCGCGCTCGTGCACCCGGTCGCCCGGGACTTCCCGATCGAGGAGATGCGCGAGGGCGACGTCTTCTTCCACAACGACGTGTACCGGTCCGAGGGCGGCATCGGCCACCTGCCCGACCTGTGCGTGACCGTCCCGGTGTTCTCCGGCGGCCGGGTCGTCGCCTTCGTCCAGGCCTTCGGCCACCACGACGACATCGGCGGCGCCGTGCCCGGCTCGATGCCCTCCAACGCGACCAGCGTCTTCGAGGAGGGCCTCATGGTCCCCCCGATCCGGCTGTGGGACGCGGGCGTGCCCAACCGCGCGGCGCTCGCGATCATGACCCGCAACTCCCGGATGCCCGAGTCGCTGGCCGCCGACCTCGACGCCGAGTGCTCGGCCTGCCTGATGGGTGCGCGCCGGCTCGGTGAGCTGTTCGACCGGTACGGCGTGGAGACCGTCGAGTCCTGCTTCGACGCGATCATCAGCCGCACCACCGAGACCTACCGCCGGGAGATCCTCGGCAAGATCCCGGTGGGCAGCTGGGTGTGGGAGGACTACGCCGAGCACGACGGTGTCGACGAGCCGATGCTGCACACGCAGCGGATCACGCTGACCCGCACGCCAGCCGACGACCCGGAGGGCGAGCGGCTGATCCTCGACTTCGACGGCACGTCGCCGCAGGCGAAGGGCCCGATCAACCACTGCGGCGACTACAGCGACGGCGTCTTCCTCAAGAAGTGGCTGGCGCCGATCCTGCGCAACCTCGCCGACACCCCGGAGCGGATGGCCGAGCTCGACGTCAACGAGGGCATCGTGCCGCTCATCGAGATGCGGTTCCCCGAGCCCGGCACGCTGCTCACCCCGGTGTTCCCGGCGCCCACGAACGCCCGCACCTTCGTGATCCTGCGGCTGCTCGGCGTCCTCGCCGGCGTGGTCGCCAAGGCCGTCGACGGCCGGATGCCCGCCGACCAGGAGACGATCCGCTACACCGGCGTGTACGGCGAGGACCTCGAGGGCCGGCCGTACCTCATGCGCGAGGTGCTGGGCGGTGGCTCCGGCGGCCGCTACTACGCCGACGGAGAGGACACCATCCACGTCGTCCCCGACTCGCGGAACCTGCCGACCGAGTTCACCGAGGCGCGATTCCCGTTCCGGGTCGAGTCGCTGTCGCTGGCGATGGACAGCGGGGGAGCGGGCCAGTTCCGCGGCGGCCTGGGGTACGAGAAGCACATCCGGATGCTCAAGGACGGCCACTTCATGTCGATCGCCGACCGGTCGATCCTGGCCTGCTGGGGCGTCAAGGGCGGCCTGGCCGGCAAGCCGTTCCAGGTCACCATCGACCCGGGCGGCCCGAACGAGCGCGAGGTCGACGCCCTCGCCGACGCCGAGCCGGTCACCGCCGGTGAGGTGATCCGGATCCGCACGACCGGGGGCGGCGGCTGGGGCAACCCGCTCGACCGCGACCCCGCGCTCGTGGTCCGCGACGTGGTGTGGCGCAAGGTCTCCCCGGAGGCCGCGCTCGCCGACTACGGCGTGGTGCTCACCGGCTCGCTCGACGACGACACCCTGGCGTACGACGACGCCGCGACCGCCGCCGAGCGGGCGGGCCGGGCGGAGCCGGGGGAGGCCTTCTTCGACCGCGGTCCGGGCTACGCCCGGCTCGCGGCGGGCGCGCCGTACGCCGCGGTCGACCTGGTCGGCTGAGCCGGGACCTTCGGCCCTCGAAGCCATACCCCCTGGGGTATACGTTCGAGGCATGACCGCCGTCCAGGACCTCCAGACCGTCCACGTCGACCACCTCGGGGAGGACCGGTTCGACATCGTCGTCCGCGGCCACCACGTGGTCGTCGACCAGCCCGCCGACCTCGGCGGCGCGGATGAGGGTCCGACGCCGACCGAGCTGTTCGTCGCGTCGCTGGCGAGCTGCGTGGCGTTCTACGCGCGCCGCTACCTGCGCCGCCACGACCTCCCGCAGGAGGGGCTGCGGGTCGACGCCGACTACGACCTCACGGGCGGGCCCGCCCGCGTCGCGAGCCTGCGGATCCGCCTCGAGGTCCCGGAGGGCGTCCCGGAGCAGCGCCGCGCGGCGCTGCTCGGTTTCGCCAGCCACTGCACGGTCCACAACACGCTGACCCACGAGCCGGAGATCGTGGTCGAGCTGGCCTGAGCGGTCCGGTGATCGCCCCGTGCCCGGGCCACCTCGTCCCGGCTCCTTGTCCCTGCCCTGCGGCAGGCGCACGATAGAGGGACGGCGCACGAAGAAGGTGATGCCGATGGGCACGACCGATGTCCTGCGAGGTTCCATCCAGCACACGCACGCACGGACGGTGGAACGGCTCGAGGCCGCGCGGGCGATGGGGGCGCCGGCGGAGCGCCCGCGCGACGGGTACGAGCGGATCGACACGTTCCTGGCCCCGCTGAGCAAGCACCTGCACGCCGTCGACGCGGTGCTGCTCCGGCCGGCCCGCAAGCGGGTGTCCGACGGCGCCGCTCTGGTGCACGACTACCTGCACGCGACGAAGGAGCTCGAGGTCGTGCTCGCCCACGTGAAGGCCCACGAGTACGGCTCGGTCTACGAGACGTCGTTCGCGTGGCCACGGGTGTGGTCGGACGTCGACGCCACCCTGGTCGACCACCAGCGGCACGAGGAGGTCCTCGGCGACCGGCTCAGCGACGCGCTCGACGACGAGGAGCTGGACCGGCTGACGCTCAGGCTCTACCACGCCGAGCTGGTCGCGCCGAGCCGGCCGCACCCCTACACCCCGCACACCGGGCTGCCGGGGCTGGTGGCCCGGCGGGTCATGCACACCGCCGACAGCTTCTGGGACACCGTCGAGGGCCGGATGTTCCCCGTGCCGGCGCGCGCGCCGAAGAAGCCCCCGGGTCGCATCGCGCAGTACTTCCTGGCCGACCCGCGCTTCGACGAGGAGCACCCGACCACGACTCACTAGAGTCCGGGCATGACCCGCGTCGCAGTGCTCGGTGGCCATGGCAAGACCGGGCGCGCGGTGTGCGAGGCCCTGTCCGACGCGGTCGCGCTCGGGCGCGAAGACTGGGCCGACCTCCCGGGTGCGGTGGCCGGCTGCGACGCGGCGTACCTGATCGCGCCCAACCTGCACCCCGACGAGCCGGCCTACGTCGGCGAGGCGCTCGCCGCGCTCCGGACGGCGGGCATCGGGCGCGTGGTCTACCACTCGGTGGCCTCGCCCTACGCCCCCGCGATGCCGCACCACGTCGGCAAGGCCGTGTCGGAGGACCTGGTCCGGCGCTCGGGTCTCGTGTGGACGATCCTCCAGCCCGGCCCCTACCTGCAGAACCTCGACCTCGACGGGCCGACGCTGCGGGTGCCGTACGACGTGGACGCGCCGTTCGGGTTCCTCGACCTGCCCGACCTGGGCGCCGCCGCGGCGCGGGTGCTGCTCGACGACGGCCACGCCGGCGCGACGTACGAGCTGGCCACCCGGCAGGCGACCGTGCGGCAGCTCGCGGCCGAGGCCGGGATCGAGGTCGAGCGGGTCGCCGACCCCGGCACGCACCCGTGGCTGACCGCGATGTTCGCGTACTACGACGAGCACGGGCTGCCGGTCGGCACGCTCCCGCTGCGGGCGCTCCTGTCATGACCCGCGGGGCGGTGGTCGCGCTCGTCGGCGCACTGCTGCTCGCGGGGTGCACCGACGACGCCGAGCCGGCGACCGGCGACCTGTGCAACGGGCACGCCGCGCTGTGCGACCGCGCCTACGACGAGGTCGTGTTCCCCGCCACGCACAACTCGATGTCGGCGGCGTCCGAGCGCGGCTGGTTCTTCGCCGAGCAGCCCGACGGGATCGTCGCCCAGCTCGACCACGGCGTCCGGGTCCTGCTCGTCGACAGCTGGTACGGCCAGCCCACCGACCGGCGCGGGATCGTCGCCACCGCCGACAAGCAGCGCCGCGCGGCCTTCGAGCAGGCGAAGGACGAGTACGGCGAGCGCCCGGTCCGGCTCGCCCTGCGGGCCCGGCACGCGGTGGGGCTGGCGCCGCACGGCGAGGTGCGCCCCTACTTGTGCCACGCGATGTGCGAGCTCGGCTCGACGTCCTGGCTGGAGAGCCTGCGGGACACGAGGACGTGGCTGGACGAGCACCCGCGCGAGGTCGTCACGCTGTTCGTCCAGGACGAGGTCACGCCGGCGGACACGGCGCACGTGATCGAGGACGCCGGCCTCGAGCCGTACGTGTACACCCCGGCGGCGGACGGCCGCTGGCCGACGCTGGGGGAGATGATCGACGCCGGCACCCGGCTGGTCGTGCTCATGGAGAACCACGGCGGCGGCGACCGGCTGCCCTGGTTGATCCAGGGCTTCGACGTCGTGCAGGACACGCCGTACCTCTTCGAGAGCCCGGCGGACTTCACCTGCGACCCGAACCGCGGCGACCCGGACGCCCCGCTCCTCCTGGTCAACCACTGGATCGACGACTGGCGCAACGTGCCGCGCAACTCGGCGACCGTCAACGCCCGCGACGTCCTGCTCCCGCGGCTGCGGGAGTGCGAGCAGCAGCGCGGGCAGCTGCCGAACTTCGTCGCCGTCGACTACTACGACCGCGGCGACCTGCTCGCGGTCGTCGACGAGCTCAACGGCGTCGGCTGATCAGCCGTTGTTCTGGGTGGGCAGCCGCGGGATCAGCCAGTCGAGGAACGCGTCCTGGCTGCGGGTCTGGAGGTAGATCCGGCCCGGGCCGGTGAGGTCGCAGACCAGGCCCTCGCCGGAGAAGAACGTCGACTTCCAGCCGCCGACCTTGCGCACGGCGTACTGGACGCCCTCGGTCCACGCGACCATGTGGCCGGTGTCGACCGTGTAGGTCTGGCCGGCCTGGAGGTCGACGGCGTGGATGGCACCGTAGCTCGACAGCACCAGCTGGCCCTCGCCGCTGACCCGCAGCATGAACAGGCCCTCGCGCGAGAAGAACGTCTTCGCCCCGCCCCACTGGGTGTCGACCTGGACGCCGCTGGAGCAGGCCACGAACGAGCCGGACTGGACGTACAGGGTGCCGCGGTGCGGCCACGCGACCATGTCGCCCGGCAGCGACGGCGCGACGAACAGCTCCGCGCCCTCCGTCTGCGCGGTGAAGGTGTTCATGAAGAACGACTCGCCGCCGAGCACCGAGCGCTTCAGGCCCTTGAGCAGCCCGCCCTGGGTCGACGTCTCGAGCGTGATGCCGGGCGACATCGCGAGCATCGCGCCGGCCTCGGCGCGGACGGTCTCGCCCTGGGCGAGGGTGAGCTTGGCGGCGGCGTAGGCGGGGCTGTAGAGCACTTCGGTCTGCATGCGACTTCTTCCTGTGCGGTCCCGAGCCGGGGTGGGTGCGCCGAGCGTAGCGGCGGCGGACCCCGCTCGTGCTCGTGATCGGGGAGCGCGGCTGCCAGACTCGGATCCGTGAGCCTGAGCGACACCGACCTCCAGCACCTGCGCCGGTGCGTGGACCTCGCGCGGGAGGCGCTCGACGACGGGGACGAGCCGTTCGGCTCGGTGCTCGTCTCCGGTGCCGGCGAGGTGCTGTACGCCGACCGAAACCGGGTCAAGGACGGCGACCGGACCCGGCACCCCGAGCTCGACATCGCCCGGTGGGCGGGGACGAACCTGCCCGCGGCGGAGCGGGGCGCGTGCACGGTCTACACCTCCGGCGAGCACTGCGCGATGTGCTCCGCCGCGCACGCGTGGGTCGGCCTCGGCCGGATCGTGTACGCCGTCTCGACCGAGCAGCTCGTCGGCTGGCTGGCCGCCTGGGGCGTGGCACCCGGCCCGGTGCGACCGCTGGCGGTGAACGACGTGGCGCCCGGCGTACCCGTCGACGGCCCGGCGCCGTCCCTCGAGGCCGAGGTGCAGGCGCTGCACGCACGGCTCCACGGGGTCGAGCCCCGTGGGTGAGGGAGTCCGCCCGCCGCTCGCGGAGGCCCTCGACCTCGCGCCGCACCCCGAGGGCGGGTGGTACCGCCAGACGTGGGCCGCGCCCGAGACGGTCACGCTGCCCGACGGCCGGGTGCGGCCGACGGCCACGCTGATCCACTTCCTGCTGCCGGCCGGCGAGTCCTCGGCGTGGCACCGGGTGTCCTCCGACGAGGTCTGGCTCGCGCACCGGGGCTCGGTCACGCTCGAGCTGGGCGGCGTGGGGGACGAGCCGGAGACCCAGGCGGTCGTCGAGGTCGACGGCGACCACCCGCAGGCGCTGGTGCCCGGCGGCACCTGGCAGCGCACCGTCCCCCGCTCGACCGACGCGCTGGTCAGCTGCCTGGTCTCGCCGGGCTTCGACTTCGACGACTTCGAGCTCGCGCCGTGACCCGCACGCTGATCACGGGAGGCACCCGCGGCATCGGCGCCGCGACCGCCCTGCGCCTCGCGCGCGACGGACACGACCTGGTGCTCGCGTACGCCCGCGACGACCGGGCCGCCGAGGAGACCCGCCTCGCGGCCGAGGACGCCGGCGCCCACTGCAAGACGGTCCGCGTGGACCTGACCGACCCGGCCGGCGTCGACCGCCTCTTCGAGGAGGCCGGACCGCTGACCGGCGTGGTCAACAACGCCGGCGCCACCCTGCACATCGGCCCGCTCGCCGAGACCCCGCCGGAGATCATCGCGGCGACGGTCGACCTCAACCTCACCGCCGCGCTGCTCGTCGCGCGGGCCGCGGTGCGCTCGCTCGGCCGGTCGTACGGCGGCCCGGGCGGCGTCCTGGTCAACGTCAGCTCGGGGGCGGCCACCCTGGGGTCGCCGGGGGAGTACGTGCAGTACGCCGCCGCGAAGGCCGGCGTCGACACGCTCACCGTCGGGCTGGCCCAGGAGGTCGCGGGCGACGGTGTCCGCGTGGTCGGCGTCGCCCCGGGCATCGTGCGGACCACCATCCACGCCGACGCCGGCGAGCCGGGGCGGCTGGACCGCGTCGGACGGCTGGTGCCGCTGGGCCGGGCGGGGGAGCCGCGTGAGGTGGCCGACGCGATCGCATGGCTGATGAGCGACGAGGCGTCGTACGTCACCGGCACCACGCTGCGGGTGGCGGGCGGCCGGTAGGCCGTTGGCAACAGTTGCCAGCGGAACGCGGGTTCACTCGTCGCCGCCCACGGTGCCTGCCGCCGTGGTGGTCACTAGGTTCGTCGCATGAGGGTCCTGCTCGCGCTCGGTGGCAACGCCATGACGAACGCCGACGGCCGGGCCCGGCCCGACGACCAGATCGCCGCCGCGCAGGTCGCGATGGCCGCGGTCGCCGACCTGCTGCGCCAGGACGTCGAGGTCGTGATCACCCACGGCAACGGCCCCCAGGTCGGCAACCTGCTGGTCAAGAACGAGCTGGCCGCGGCGGTCGTCCCGCCCGTCCCGCTCGACTGGTGCGGCGCGCAGACCCAGGCGACGCTCGGGTTCGTGCTCATGAACGCCCTCGATGCCGCGATGCGCCAGCGGGGCGTCGACCGGCGTACCGCCGCGCTGGTGACGAGGGCGCTCGTCGACGCCGACGACCCGGGCTTCAGCCGCCCGACCAAGCCGATCGGCCGGTTCCTGCCCGCCGAGGAGGCCGCGCTGCTCGTCGACCACGGCGAGACGTGGGAGGACCGCGGCGAGAAGGGCTGGCGGCGGGTCGTCGCCTCGCCCGAGCCGCTGGAGGTCCTCGACGCCCCCGCCGTGCGGGCGCTGGTCGAGGCCGGCTTCGTGGTCGTCGCGAACGGCGGCGGCGGCATCCCCACGGTGCGCGACCCCGACGGGACGCTGCGCGGGGTCGAGGCCGTCATCGACAAGGACCTCGGCGCGGCCCTGCTCGCGCGCACCGTCGAGGCGGACGTCCTCGTGATCGGCACGGACGTGCCGAACGCCGTGCTGCGCTACGGCACACCCGAGGCCGAGGCCCTGGGCACGGTCACCGTCGCGCAGCTGCGCGGGTACGCCGCGGAGGGGCACTTCGCCAGCGGCTCCATGGGTCCCAAGGTCGACGCCGCCTGCCGGTTCGTCGAGCAGGGCGGGTCGCGCGCCGTCATCACCGACCTCGAGCACATCACGACCGCCATCCGGGGTGACGGCGGGACCGTCGTCGTACCCAACTAACCGAAGCGAAGGAACGCCATGCCCAGTGCCATCGAAGTACGCAAGGTCCCGATCCACTCGGTCGCCGACGCCAGCGAGCTCGCGAAGCTCATCGACGACGGCGTGATGGAGGCGAGCCGCGTCATCGCGATCATCGGCAAGACCGAGGGCAACGGCGGCGTGAACGACTACACGCGGATCATCGCCGACCGCGCGTTCCGCGAGGTGCTGGTCGAGAAGGGCGCCGACCCGGACGCGGTCAAGCAGGTCCCGATCGTGTGGTCCGGTGGCACCGACGGCGTGATCAGCCCGCACGCGACGATCTTCGCGACCGTCGACGCCGAGCCGACCGACGACCCGCGCCTGACCGTCGGCTTCGCGATGAGCGAGCAGCTGCTGCCCGAGGACATCGGCCGCACCGCGATGATCGAGAAGGTCGCCGACGCCGTGAAGGTGGCGATGGAGCGGGCCGGGATCACCGACCCCGCCGACGTCCACTACGTGCAGACCAAGACCCCGCTGCTGACGATCCACACGATCCGCGACGCGAAGTCGCGCGGCAAGACCGTGTGGACCGAGCACACCCACGAGTCGATGGACCTCTCCAACGGCTGCACCGCGCTCGGCATCGCGGTCGCCCTCGGCGAGATCGAGATGCCCTCCGACGAGGACGTCATGCACGACCGCTCGCTGTTCTCCTCGGTCGCCTCGTGCTCCTCGGGCGTCGAGCTCGACCAGGCACAGGTGGTCGTCGTCGGGAACGCCCCCGGCGTCGGCGGCCGCTACCGGATCGGCCACGCGGTCATGAAGGACGCGCTCGACCAGGACGGCATCTGGGACGCGATCCGCTCCGCCGGGCTCGACCTCCCCGAGCGCCCGCGCACCTCGGACCTCGACGGCCGCCTGGTCAACGTGTTCCTCAAGTGCGAGGCCTCCCAGGACGGCGAGGTCCGCGGCCGCCGCAACGCGATGCTCGACGACTCCGACGTGCACTGGCACCGCCAGATCAAGGCCTGCGTCGGCGGCGTCACCGCGGCCGTCACCGGCGACCCGGCCGTCTTCGTCTCGGTCTCCGCCGCCCACCAGGGCCCCGACGGCGGCGGCCCGGTCGCCGCGATCGTCGACCTGGGCTGACGGGGTGTCGGTCTCCCCGGTGAACCGGGGAGACCGGAACTCCCCGGCCGAAGCTTCGGCCGAGAGCGTCAGGCTCACCACGAGAAGTCCCGTCTGATCGGAGGGGCCACGTGCCGATCCGTGTGCAGTTGAGGCGCAGCAAGGGCTGGCGCAAGCCCGAGACCGCCGTCGTCGTCGCCCGCCCGAGCTGCTGGGGCAACCCGCACCGGGCGACGGCGCCGACGGCGGAGGCGCACCGCGCGGCGGTGGACGCGTTCCGGGCCGACCTGCTGGCCGACGCGTTGCCGTACGGCGCGGCCGACGTCCGCCGGGCTCTCCGGGGCCGCGACCTCGCGTGCTGGTGCCGGGACGACCTGCCGTGCCACGCGGACGTGCTCCTCGAGGTCGCCAACGGCGAGTAGGGCCGCGTCGGGGCGGCTCGGGTCAGTGCCCGGGTCCGACCACCATCCGCGCGCGCTCGGTCGCGTGCGCGCCGCCCTTGCGGTCCAGCGTGTCGCACGCCTCGTGGAGGTCGCGGGCCAGCGTGTCGACGTGCTCGCGGCTGAGCGTCTCCTTCACCAGCGCCCGCATGATCGTCACGTCCTGGGCGTCGGGCGGCATCGTGTACGCCGGCACCATCCAGCCGCGCTCCGCGGACAGCTGCCAGGCCACGTCGAACTCGTCGAACGCCTCGTCGCCCGCGAGCCGGAACGCGACGAGCGGCAGCTGCTCGAGGTCGCGGCCGATCACCTCGAACCGGCCGATCTCCTCGATGTGGTCCGCCAGCCGCCGCGCGTTGAGCTCCATGTTGCGCAGGATCCAGGTGTAGCCGGCGCGGCCGAACCGCACGAAGTTGTAGTACTGCGCGAGCACCATCGCCGAGCCGGTGGAGAAGTTCAGCGTGAAGGTCTCGTCGGTCTTGCCGAGGTAGTTCTCCTTGAAGACCAGGTCGTCGGGGAGCGCGGCCCGGTCGCGGAAGACCAGCCAGCCGACCCCCGGGTAGACCAGGCCGAACTTGTGCCCGGAGACGTTGATCGACCGCACCTGCTCGAGCCGGAAGTCCCAGGCCGAGTCGGGGTGGAGGAACGGCCACACGAAGCCGCCGCTGGCGCCGTCGACATGCAGCGGGATGTCCAGGTCGCGCTCGTCCCGCACCCGCACCAGCAGGTCGTTGATCCCGACGATGTCGTCGCGGTGCCCGGTGAACGTCGTGCCGAGGACCGCCCCCACGCCGATCGTGTTCTCGTCGAGGTGCGGCTCCACGTCCTCCGGCCCGATCGTGTACTTGTCCGGGCGCAGCGGCACGATCCGCGGCTCGACGTCGAAGTAGCGGCAGAACTTCTCCCACACGACGTGCACGTCGCCGCCGAACACCAGGTTCGGCCGGCTCGTGTCCTTGCCCGCCGTCTCGCGGCGGTGCCGCCACTTCCACTTCAGCGACAGCGCCCCGAGCATGATCGCCTCCGAGGAGCCCTGCGTGCGGGTGCCGACCGTCTCGCCGGGAGCGTGGTAGAGGTCGGCGAGCATGCGGATGCAGCGCCGCTCGATCTCGGCGGTCTGGGGGTACTCGGCGTGGTCGATGTGGTTGCGGTGCAGGTTCTCGGCGATCACCCGCTGGGCCTCCGGCTCCATCCAGGTGGTCACGAACGTGGCCAGGTTGCGGTACGGGATGCCGTCGAGCACCATCTCCTCGGCGACCAGCCGCGTCGCGTCGGTGGCCGGCATGCCGGTTTCCGGCAGCCGGTGGTCGGGCGCTGCGCTGCTCAGGAAGGCGTTGCCATACAGCTCGGTGTCGAGGGCCATCGTCGTCTCCTCAAGGGCGGGTGC
>DASTXB010000030.1:0-42658 GCA_035765695.1 Nocardioides sp.
TCACCCCCGTCGGGGCGACACAGCGCCGACTCGTTTGCGGTTCAGGGTGACACAGCGCCGACTCGGCGTCAGGCCTGGTTCACTCGGCGTGCAGGGTCTCGGGAGCGGCGGCGTGGTCGGCCAGCTCCTGGATGCCGCGACGGAGACCGCCCACGAGGTCGCCGGCGGCGAACATGCTCTGCATCTGCATGGCGACCAGCTCGACCTCGCGGTCGGTGATGTTGCGGCGGACGACGCCGCCGGTGACGATCTCGAGCGCCCGGGCGGCCGGGTCGAGCATGATCAGGATGCTGCGGGGCGGGGCCACCAGCCGGTTGTGCAGCTGGGTCGCGAACGAGCGCGGCTCGCCGTCCACGCGTCCGACGAAGACGCTGAACTCGAACCGGGAGACGAGCTCGGCCCTGCGGATCGCCTCGTCGATCTGGAACCGCTCGGCGGAGTTGAACTCACCAACGCCCACTTGCCCCACCCGCCTGCGACTCGTCGTTGTCCGGCGCCGGCAGCTCGGCGGTGCCGGAGCGCGGGCCGCCGAACCACTGGTCGGCGGTCGCCTGGCCGCCCGGCGTGAACCGCTCGCCCTTGACCATGCCCGGGATCACCACCAGCGCGGTGATCACCAGGAACAGCAGGAGCGGGACGCCCGCGAGCAGCAGGATGGCGTGCCACGGGTCGACGGAGTACGGCTCCGCCCACCCCTCGGGGACCTCGGCGCCGGCCGGGCCGCCGGCGGCGAGCAGGAGGCCACCTGCGAGCAGGACGGCGGACGTACGACGAGCGAGGCGCGCGAGCTTGGTGGTCACGCCGCTGATCGTATCGAGGATCACGCTCCGTCTCACCGCCGGGAGGGTCGTGACCGGTTGTCCGGTGCGGTAGACATGGGGCCCATGTTCGGGTTCGACGACAGCAGCTGTGACACAGGCCACGACATCTGCGACTGGACCTTCCAGGCCACCGGCAACCAGAGCCTCTCCAACGCCGCCGACGTCCTGATCGGCCGACCTCTCACCATCGTCGGACTGCTGCTCCTGTTCCTCCTGATCCGGTGGATCCTGCACCGGCTCGTGGACCGGCTCGTGGCCCGCGCGGAGGACGGCGTGCTCCCCGACCGCGTGAGCCGCTTCGGCCTGCGGGGGAAGGCCGCGCAGCACGCGACCGCCCGCGACCTCGCGTCCCAGACCCGGCGGGTGCAGCGCGCGAAGACCATGGGCGACCTGCTCAAGAGCGTGATCACGGGCCTGCTGATCGCCGTGATCGGCACGATGATCCTCAGCGAGATCGGCGTGAACATCGCCCCGATCATCGCGAGCGCGGGGATCCTCGGTCTGGCGCTCGGCTTCGGCGCCCAGTCGCTGGTGAAGGACTTCCTGTCGGGCGTCTTCATGATCTTCGAGGACCAGTACGGCGTCGGCGACGTGGTCGACGTCGGCGAGGCCACGGGGACCATCGAGGCGGTCAGCCTGCGGGTCACCCGGCTGCGCGACCTCAACGGCACGGTCTGGTACGTCCCGAACGGCACCATCATGAGGGTCGGCAACATGAGCCAGAACTGGTCACGCGCCGTCGTCGACATCAGCGTGGCGTACCACGAGGACCTCGTGCGCGCGCAGCGGGTGCTGCGCGAGGTCGCCCATGACCTCTGGGAGGACGAGGACTTCAGCGCTCTCATCATCGAGGAGCCGGAGGTCACCGGGGTGGAGGCGCTGGGACCGGACTCCATCACGCTGCGCGTCCTGCTCAAGACCGCACCGATGGAGCAGTGGGGCGTCGCCCGGGCGCTGCGGCAGCGGGTCAAGGCCCGCTTCGACCACGAGGGGATCGAGATCCCGTTCCCCCAGCGGGTCGTGTGGCACCGGGACAGCGAGACGGACCCCTCCCGCGAGGGGGAGGAGTCCGTCGGCAGCTGACCGGCGCGCGCCGGGCGAGGCTCAGGCGAGCTTGGCCTCCAGCGTGATCGTCGTGCCGGCGAGCGCCTGGCTGACCGGGCAGCCCTCCTTGGCGGCCTGGGCGGCGGCGACGAAGTCGTCGTTGCTCATGCCCTCGACGACGCCGGTCACGGTGAGCTTGATGCCGGTGATGCCGGTGCCGGGGGTGAACTCGACCGCCGCCTGGGTGTCCAGCGAGGTGGCCGGAGTCCCGGCCTTGGCCAGGCCGTTCGACAGAGCCATCGAGAAGCACGACGAGTGAGCGGCCGCGATCAGCTCCTCGGGGCTGGTCTTGCCGTTCGCCTCCTCGGCGCGCGAGGGCCACGAGACGTCGTACGTGCCGATGCCGGACGACTCCAGCGTGACCTGGCCGGCGCCCTCGAACAGGGTGCCCTCCCAGTGGGTGCTGGCGAAGCGGGTCGTTGCCATGTGCGATTCACTCCTCGTGACTAGGGCAGAGAAAGACGGTGTGCCCTGCGAGTCTTGCACGCCGGTGTCGGGCGCCAGATCGCTCCCTTGCAGAATGGAGGGGTGACGTTCTACGAGGAGATCGGCGGCTTCGAGACCTTCCGGAGGATCGTCGCGAAGTTCTACGAGGGCGTCGCCGAGGACCCGGTGCTGCGACCGCTGTACCCGGAGGAGGACCTCGGGCCTGCGGAGGAGCGGTTCCTGCTCTTCCTCGTGCAGTACTGGGGCGGCCCGACGACGTACTCGGAGAACCGCGGCCACCCGCGGCTGCGGATGCGGCACGCGCCGTTCGCCGTGACGCCCGAGGCCAAGGAGCACTGGCTCACGCACTTCCGCGCCGGTCTGGACGAGGTGCAGCTGACGCCGGAGCAGGACGCGCAGTTCTGGGACTACGTGACGCACGCGGCCCAGTTCATGGTCAACACCTTCGAGTGAGATGACTCCGGCCCCGACCCCGCGAAAGTTCTTCGTCGCGGCGTGTAACGCGGGAGCCCGGTCGTGACAGGTGCCAGTCGACCCGGGACCCGATGGTCGTGCGACCCGGTGTCGCGGTCGGCGGCCCCGACCACGACCGTCCCCCGTGCGCGGTCGGGGCCGCCGGCCACCACTCGAAGGAGCCCGTGACGATGACCGATCTCGACCTGCGCGTGGAGCCGCCGCGGCTCGAGCCGGACGAGGCGTTCGTCCAGCGGCTCGGCCGACTTGCCGCCGCGAGCGCGCCCGCGAGCGCGCTCCGACCGCGGGCCGCCCGCAACGGACTGGCGGTCGGCCTGGCTGCCGCCAGTGTCGCCGCCGTGGTGGGCGGGGTCGCCTGGGCGAGCGGCGTGGGTTCGGGCCACCCGACCCCGCCGAGCGGCCCCGCCCCCGCCGAGGCGACGACCCCGGACGACCCGACCGACGGCGGCACGACGTCCGGAACGGACACGGACCGGGGCGCGCGGCCGGGCGACCAGCCCGGCGCACCCACGCACGGTGGCGGGGAGGACGGCGAGGGCCACGCGGAGTCGCCGGCGACGCCCCACGCGGGCGCCCAGGGCCAGGACGGCGACGAGGACGGCGACGAGGGCGGCGACGAGGACACCACCGCGCCGGCGACGCCCGACCCGGCGGACCAGCAGGCCGACGAGCACGGGCAGCAGCACGGCGCCGGCCAGGGCGACGGCCCGGACGAGCACGCCGGCTCCCACCCGGACACCCACGCCACGCCGGGCGGCACCGACCACGGCCAGGACGGCCAGCAGCACGGCCACCAGGCCGGCTCGGACCAGGGCAAGCACGGCCAGGCCGGCTCGGACCACCACCAGCACGGGACCGGGCGGGCCCACACCGTTCAGCACCACGACGTCTCGGGACCCCAGAAGGACGAGGAGAACGGCGACAGCTGACGACGGTGACCGCGGGGAGGGACGACGAGGTGGTGGCGCGCGCCAAGAGTGGCGACGCGGAGGCCTGGCGCGCCCTCTACCGCGACCACGCGGGCCGGCTCCTGGTCTGGCTCGGCACCCGGCCGACCGCGGACACCGCGGTGGCGGCCGAGGACCTGGCTGCCGAGGCGTGGCTGGTCGCCGCGGAGAAGATCCACGCCTTCGAGGGCACGTCGTCGGAGTTCGCGGGCTGGCTGTTCGGCATCGCCCGCAAGCTGGGCGGGAACGTCCATCGCCGCGGCCGGCGCCGCAACACCCAGCCCAGCGACCTCGCCACGCTCGCCGACCAGCCGGCCGTGCCGGGCCCCGAGTCGGCGTACGCCGGGCAGGACTGGGTCGGCCGGCTGCTCGCGACGCTCCCGCCGCGCGAGCGCGACGTCGTCGCCTGCCGCGAGGTCGTCGGCCTGGACGTCGAGGCCACCGCCGCGGCGCTCGGCATGTCGGCCGTGGCGGTCCGCGTCGCCCACCACCGCGGGCTGCGGCGGCTGTCGGCTCAGCTCGCGAGCAGCGACCGCAGCCCCGCGAGGTAGGGCTCGGGGGGCGTCGTCGAGCGCTGCGTCTGCGCGTCGAAGAAGACGATCGCGACCCGCGCGCGGGCGAGCACCTCGTCGCCGTCGGCGATCAGCGCGTCGATGCTGGCCGAGCGGGTGCCGACCCGGGAGACCCAGGACCAGGCGTCGTACGGCTCCGCCCGGAACAGGATCGGCCGCCGGTAGTCGACGTCGGTCTGGGCGACGACGATCGAGACCGGGTCCAGGCCACTCCACATCTGCGCGGTCATCGCGATCCGCGACTCCTGGAGGTACTCGAAGTACTTCACGTTGTTGACGTGGCCGTAGACGTCGACGTCGGAGAACCGCACCTGCACCGGGTAGTGGGTGACGGCGTCCGGCCGGACCCGGGGCATCGGCAGCCGGGGCGCCGGGTCGGCGGGCTCGAGGAAGGCGGCCAGCGTCTCCCGCTCGACGTCGGTGAGCCGGCGCGGCCGCTCGTCGGCGAACACGTACGGCGTGAGCACGGTCCGGGCCCGGGCGTAGACCTGTCGGGCACCGCCGCGCTCGTGGAAGATCTCGTACGCCACGGTGAAGGTCGCGGCGCGGATCTCGGTGACCCAGGACTCGATGGTGACCGGCTCGAAGCCGAAGGTCAGCGGCGCGAGGTAGCTGACCTCGTGCCGGGCCACCACCACACCCTCGGCCAGCTCGCCGGTCCGCGCGGCGGGGCCGTGGGTGCGGAGCATGTCCACGCGGGCCTCCTGGAGGTAGTCCACGTAGACGACGTTGTTGACGTGCCCGAGGAGGTCCAGGTCGGCCCAGCGCATCGGGCACCGGTAGGTGTGCCGCACGCGCCGGACTCTGCCAGACGTGGCGGGACGGCCCCGCAGGTGCCCGCCGGCTGGTGGCGCGGCCGTCAGTGGCTCAGGGCGAGTCCGCGGTAGTAGCTGCCGATCGACTGGTGGCTGGCCAGGCGGACGCGGCGGTTGCGCAGCAGGAACTCGCCCGTCACGGCGAGCGCCACCACGGACGCCACGGCGGCGAGGACGACGAAGACGACGGCGAAGCTGGTGAGTCCGGTGTACAGATCCATGGTGCTCTCTCTTTCTACGTCTGTAGATTTCTACTTATGTAGAAGGTACTCCCGGAGCCCGTCCCCGTCCAAGCCGCGGGGTAGTGTCACGCCCCACACCAGCCCCGAGCGCCCCGGAGAGGTCTCCATGCGCGAGAGCCCGCGCCGCCGCCAGCTGCTCGACGCCGCGCTGCACGTGATCGCGGACGACGGCCTCAAGGGACTCACCCACCGCGCCGTCGACCGCCGGGCCGGGCTGCCGGAGGGCAGCTGCTCGGCGTACCTGCGCACCCGGCGGGCGTTGCAGGCGGCCCTGGCCGAGGACGTCGCGGACCGGCTGATCGGCGACGTCGACCGGCTGGCCGACGAGCTCGCCGCCACCCCGGAGCCCGACGGCGTCGCAGCCGCGATCGAGCTCTTCCAGCGCTGGCTCGACCAGCGCGAGCTCCTCGTGGCCCGGCTCGAGCTCACCATGGCTGCCAGCCGCGACCCGGAGCTGGCCGACCTGCTCGCGGCGCAGCGCGTGCGCCTCATCGACCTCGTCGGGCGGATCATGACCGCGACCGGCAAGGAGCAGGGACGTGCCCGCGCCGAGGCGCTGGTGGCGTCGTACGACGGGATCCTGCTGGCGGCCCTGCTCAAGCCGGCGTCCGAGCGGCGGGCGTTCCTCTCCCGCTCGCTGGAGCTGCTCGGCACCGGTCTCGCGGGGGCGACCGGGGCGTGACGAACGCCTCGATCCGCGAACTGGAACACGGTCTAGTGTTGGCGGTCGGAGCCAGTCCCCAGCGAACGGAGTTCACATGCCCGAGGCAGTCATCGTTTCCGCGGCCCGCACGCCCATCGGCCGCGCCAACAAGGGCTCGATGACCGAGTTCCGTCCCGACGACCTCACGGCGTTCATCGTGAAGACGGCGCTGGACAAGATCCCGGCCCTCGACCCGACCACGATCGACGACCACTACCTCGGCTGCGGTCTCCCCGGTGGCGAGTCCGGCAACAACATGGCGCGTGTGGTCAACGTGCTCAACGGCCTCGACGACGTCCCCGGCGCGACGATCACCCGCTACTGCTCCTCGTCGGTGCAGACCACGCGGATGGCCTTCCACGCGATCAAGGCCGGCGAGGGCGACGTCTTCATCTCCTCCGGCGTCGAGACCGTCTCGCGCTTCGCCAAGGGCACCTCGGACCACTGGCCCGACACCCAGAACCCCGAGTTCGCCGAGGCCAAGGCGCGCACCGACAAGACCGCCGAGGGCGGCGTCGACTGGCACGACCCGCGCGAGGACGGCCTGCTGCCGGACGTCTACATCGCGATGGGCCAGACCGCCGAGAACGTCGCGAAGCTGCGCGGCCTGTCCCGCCAGGAGCTCGACGAGTTCGGCGTGCGGTCGCAGAACCTCGCCGAGAAGGCCATCAACGACGGCTTCTGGGAGCGCGAGATCACCCCGGTGACCACGCCGAGCGGCACCGTCGTCAGCAAGGACGACGGCCCCCGCGCGGGCGTCACCTACGACGGCATCAAGGACCTCAAGCCGGTGTTCCGCCCCGACGGTGTCGTCACGGCCGGCAACTGCTGCGCGCTCAACGACGGCGCGGCCGCGGTCATCATCATGTCCGACACCAAGGCCGCCGAGCTGGGCCTGAAGCCGCTGGCCCGGATCGTCTCCACCGGCGTCTCCGGCCTCTCACCCGAGATCATGGGCCTCGGCCCGGTCGAGGCGACCAAGCGGGCACTGGCCAACGCGGGGATGAGCATCGGCGACATCGACCTGGTCGAGATCAACGAGGCGTTCGCCGCGCAGGTGGTCCCGTCGTACCAGGACCTCGGCATCGACCTCGACCGGCTCAACGTCAACGGCGGCGCGATCGCGGTCGGCCACCCGTTCGGCATGACCGGCGCGCGCCTGCAGAACACCATGCTCAACTCGCTGGACTGGCACGACAAGACCACCGGTCTCATCACGATGTGCGTCGGCGGCGGCCAGGGCATGGCGCTGATCCTCGAGCGGCTCTGATCCCGCGGCCGCCGCGCCTGCCCCCGTCTGCCGGAGCCTAGGATGCCTAGCGTGACGGCAAACGGGGGCCACGAGACGGTCTGGCTGGACGAGGACGAGCAGCGCTCCTGGCGGGCGCTGCTCATGGGCATGACCCTGCTCCTCGACCGGCTCGACGACGACCTGCACCGTGCGTGCGACCTGTCGCTGACCGAGTACGAGATCCTCGTGCGCCTGTCCGAGAGTGAGGGCCGGCAGATGCGGATGGCCCAGCTCGCCGCTGCCCTGGCGCACAGCCGCAGCCGGGTGACGCACACGATCACGCGGATGGAGCGGGCGGGTCTGGTGGTCCGCACCTCCTCTCCCGACGACGGCCGCGGGGTCATCGCGTCGATGACCGACCAGGGCTACGACCTGCTCGTCCGGGTGGCGCCCCTGCACGTCGACGGCGTGCGGCAACACCTCGTCGACCTGGTCAGCCGCGAGGACTTCCGGGCGGTGGGCCGGGTCATGGACGCCGTCGCCGACCACCTGGTCGCCCGCCACCCCGAGATGGAGATGCGGAGCCCCTGAGACGCGCCAGCGGATCAGGGACGGCGCCGGGTCGAGCAAGCGGCACGACCACCGGCGGCGCCGTTCGGCTCACCGGGTCTCGACAGGCGTGACCAGCGAGAGGATCAGTCGCGCGTGAGGCGCCGGTGGGTGACCCGGTGCGGGCGCGCGGCCTCGACCCCGAGGCGCTCGACCTTGTTCTCCTCGTAGGCCGCGAAGTTGCCCTCGAACCAGAACCACTGGGCCTCGTCCTCGTCGTCGCCCTCCCACGCGAGGATGTGGGTGGCGATCCGGTCGAGGAACCACCGGTCGTGGGAGGTGACGACCGCGCAGCCCGGGAAGTCGAGCAGCGCGTCCTCCAGCGACGACAAGGTCTCGACGTCGAGGTCGTTGGTCGGCTCGTCGAGCAGCAGCAGGTTGCCGCCCATCTTCAGGGTGAGAGCGAGGTTCAGGCGGTTGCGCTCACCACCGGAGAGCACACCCGCCTTCTTCTGCTGGTCCGGACCCTTGAAGCCGAACGACGCGACGTAGGCGCGCGAGTTCATCTCGAAGTTCGCGACCTTGATGAAGTCCAGGCCGTCGGAGACGACCTCCCAGACGTTCTTGCTCGGGTCGAGCCCGCCGCGGCTCTGGTCGACGTAGGAGATCTTCACGGTCTGGCCGACGTTCAGCTCACCGGAGTCCGGGGTCTCGTTGCCGGTGATCATCCGGAACAGCGTGGTCTTGCCGACGCCGTTGGGGCCGATGACGCCGACGATGCCGGCGCGCGGCAGCGAGAACGACAGGTCGTGCATCAGGGTGCGGCCCTCGAAGCCCTTGGTCAGGCCCTTGGCCTCGAGCACCACGTCACCCAGTCGGGGGCCGGCCGGGATGTTGATCTCCGAGGTGTCGATCTTCCGGGCCCGGTCCGCCTCGGCCGCGAGCTCCTCGTAGCGGGCCAGGCGGGACTTGCTCTTCGCCTGGCGCGCCTTCGGGTTGGAGCGGACCCACTCCAGCTCCTTCTCGAGCATCTTGGCGCGCTTGGCGTCCTTCTGCCCCTCGATCTTGAGGCGATCCTTCTTGGTCTCCAGGTAGGTGGAGTAGTTGCCCTCGTAGCCGTGGATCTGGCCGCGGTCGACCTCGGCGATCCACTCCGCCACGTTGTCGAGGAAGTACCGGTCGTGGGTCACGGCGAGGACGGCGCCCGGGTAGCTCTTGAGGTGACCCTCCAGCCACTGCACCGACTCGGCGTCGAGGTGGTTGGTGGGCTCGTCGAGGAGCAGCAGGTCGGGCTGCTGGAGCAGCAGCTTGCACAGCGCGACCCGGCGGCGCTCGCCACCGGACAGGTTGTCGACGATCGCGTCCGGCGGCGGACAGCGCAGCGCGTCCATCGCCTGGTCGAGGCGGCTGTCGAGGTCCCACGCGTTGGCGTGGTCGAGGTCGGTCTGCAGGTCGCCCATCTCGGCGAGGAGGGCGTCGTAGTCGGCGTCCGGGTCCGCCAGCTCCTCGGAGATCTTGTTGTAGCGGTCCAGCTTGCCCTTGATCTCGCCGACCGCCTCCTCGACGTTCTCGAGCACGGTCTTGCCCTCGGTGAGCGGCGGCTCCTGCTGGAGCATGCCGACCGTCGCCTCCGGGTCGAGGATCGCGTCACCGTTGTTCGGCTGGTCCAGCCCCGCCATGATCTTCAGCAGCGAGGACTTGCCGGCGCCGTTCGGGCCGACGACGCCGATCTTCGCGCCGTGCAGGAACGACAGCGTCACGTTGTCGAGGACGACCTTGTCGCCATGGGCCTTGCGCACGTTGCGCAGGGTGAACACATACTCCGCCATGGTCCCCGAGCCTAGTTGGGATCTGCCCTGAGACCTCATCGGGGGGTTACGGCGTCGATAGGGTGACGGCCTCCACCGGGAGGCGCGCGACGGACGGAGGGCCCGTGGGTCGATCGACGCACAGGGACGAGGAGTTCGCGGAGTTCGTGGCCGCACGCTCCCCGCAGCTGTACCGGAGCGCCTACCTGCTCACCACCTCACCGCACGCCGCGGAGGACCTGGTGCAGACGGCGCTGGCCAAGGCGTACGCCGCGTGGTGGCGGGTCCGCGCGGCCGACGACCCGGTCGCCTACGTGCACGGGGTGCTCGTGAAGTCCTTCCTCTCGGACCGCCGCCGGCGCAGCTCGGGCGAGCTGCCGGTCGGCGAGATCCCGGAGCGGGCGACCCCGGAAGCCGACCCGACGGAGCGGGTGGCGCTGCTCGCCGCCCTGGCCGAGCTGGCCCCGCTCGATCGCGCCGTCGTCGTGCTGCGGTTCTGGGAGGACCGCAGCGTCGCCGTGACCGCCGCCGACCTCGACCTCTCCGAAGCGGCCGTCAAGAACCGCAGCCTGCGCGCACTCCGGTCGCTGCGCGGGATCCTCACCGAGCCGCACATCCAGGGGAGCACCCGATGAACGACCTGCACGCCCTCATGGACCGGGCCCTCGCCGACGTCGAGGTGCCGACCGACCGCATCCAGCAGGGTGCGGTGCGCCGCGGGCGGGCCGTGCGCCGACGACGCCGCGGCGCCGCCCTGCTCGGCGGGCTCGCCGTCGCCGCGACCGTGGCCGGGGTGGTCGTGCCGACGGTGGCCGGCGCCCGCTCGACCGAGGGCTCGGTCGCGCACGACACGGCCACGCCCTCCCCCGGGCTCCACCAGCCTCCGGCCGGGTGGTGGGACCTGCCGGGCGCCCAGATGCGCGACCGGTTGGCGGACCTCCTGCCGGAGGGCCTGCGGATCACCGACGCCGACCTCGGCGACGAGGACCTCGCCCCCGGGGACCAGCCGCGGGGCGGCTTCCTGCAGGTCGACGTGGCCGACGACAGCGGACCCGCCGGCGGACTGAACGTGCTGCTCTACGCCCCCCAGCCCGACGACGCCGCGGGCCGCGCCTTCGTCCGACGGCAGATCTCCTGCCCCGGCAACGCCGACGTCACGCCCGCCCGGTGCACCGAGCTGCGCAACTCCAGCGGCGACGTCGTGGGCCGGTTGGCCCGCTGGGACACCGAGGGCGTCGTCGTCCTCGAGGTCACCCGCCTCACGCCGGACGGCGCGGTCGTCTACGCGGCCGCGTCCAACAGCTCGGACGATAAGTGGGGTCCCGGCTCCTCGATCGACCGCGAGCGGCCCTGCGTGACGGCGGCAGCGCTGCGGGCCATCGCCGCCAGCACGACCTGGCAGGGCTGATCACGCCGCCGGGGTCTCGGCCGCGGAGTCCGGCTGCTGCTTCTGCGTCCGCGTGAAGCTGCTCGTGCCGCGGGCGAGGTCGTGGCCGACCGCGGCGGCCTCGATCTCGAGGGCCTCGACCTCGACGTTGTTGCTGTTCACGTAGCGGCGCAGCTCGAGCCGGCCCTGGACGACGACGGGGTCGCCCCGGCGCAGGGAGGCTGCGACGTTCTCCCCCAGGCTGCGCCAGCAGGTCACGGTGAACCACTGGGTGCCGCTGTCGGACCAGGTCTCGGTGCGGGGGTTGAACCTCCGCGGCGTGCAGGCCAGCCGGAAGCTGGCGACCGGGACCTCCCCGGCCGTCCGCAGGTCCACGTCCGCGCCGAGCCAGCCGCGGACGGTGATCGTGCTGTCGTTCATGAGCTCTCCTTGCCTCGGTCCGGGCGTGACCCGGGTGTGCTCCGAGGCTCGGCGGTCGCGCCGACAGGCCCGCGGCGCGCGGGCGCGCCCTGGGGAGAACGCCGTCGCCGGCGCGACGGTGGACGAAGACCGGCTCGGTCGGCGGTCAGGCGAGGACGCGGTCGAGACCCGACCGCACCGCGGTGTACGCCGTCAGCTCGGCGTCCACCGGCTCGACGACGAGCTCGCGGGAGACGTCGGACACGGCCGAGCGCAGCTGGCGGTCGGCGAGCTCCGCCCGCGCCCGCCCGGCGCGCGCCACGCCGAGACGACCGACCAGGCCGAGCACGATGCCGAGCACCAGCCCGCCGACGAGCAGCACGGGCGCGACCGCCACGCCCGCGACCTGCGGGGTGTCGGCGTCGGAGAGCTTGCCGGTGCCGAGCAGCGCGCCGGTCCACACCAGGCCCACCACGGCGGCGGCGAGGAGGACCCACTGCACCACGCGGACCAGCCACGCCCAGGCGGGCGTCCGGCTGGCGCCGATCTCGGTGGCCGCGAGTGCCGCGTCGAGGCGGTCGCCGAGCTCGTCGAGCCGGGAGACCGAGGCGCGGTGGACCGCGTCGACCCACGGCTGGTTCAGGCCGGCGGAGACCTCGTCGGCGAGCACCCGGACCTCGGTGTCCACGCGGGCCCGCTGCACCTGCGACGCCTGCGGTACGCCGGCGCGCGCGCGGCCGCTCAGCTGGCGGGCCTCGCTGCCGAGGTCGAGGTCGAGCCGCCGGGCCGGGTCGGGCCGGATGCCGCCGAGCCAGGTCGCGATCGGCCAGCCGGTCGCGTGCCCGACCTTGGCGCGCGTCGCGCGCTCGACGGCGTCCACGACGACCGGGACCCCGGCCGCCTCGGCGAACGCGTCGTCGAGCGCCGCGGCGCGCTCGGCCGAGAGCGCACGCGTCGGGGCGCTGCCCGACTCCTCCGCGATCCGGGCGGCCACGGCCCGCACATCCGCGTCGATGCGCGCGCGGGTGGACTGCTTGTCGGCCGCACGCCGCGCGATCTCGGCGCGCAGCTCGTCGATGCCGAGGCCGTTCCGGGCGCTGACCGGGATCACCGGGACCCGGTCGAGCCCGTCGGCGTCGAGCAGCCGGCGGATGTCGTCGAGCATCGACTGGCGCCGCTCCTCGGGCACCGTGTCGATGTGGTTCAGCACGACCAGCATCACGTCCTGGTGGGCCGCGGACGGGGCGAGGTAGCGGTCGTGGATCGCCGCGTCGGCGTACTTCTGCGGGTCGACCACCCACACCAGCAGGTCGGCGAGCGCGACCAGCCGGTCCACCTCGAGGTGGTGGGCGACCTCGGTCGAGTCGTGGTCGGGGAGGTCGAGCAGCACCACACCGTCCAGCTCGGACTGCGCGTTGCGCCGGCCCGAGTCGAGCATCGAGTCACGCGTGGTCTGGTGCCGCGGCGGGATGCCGAGCCACTCCAGCAGCTCCTCCGCGCCGTCGGTCCCCCACACGCAGGCCGACGCCCACGAGGTGGTCGGGCGGCGGACGCCGACCGCCGACAGCTCGAGCCCCGTGAGTGCGTTGAACGTCGAGGACTTGCCGGACCCGGTCGCGCCGGCGATCGCGACGACCGTGTGCGTCGCGGACAGCCGGAGCCGGCCGGTCGCGCGGTCGACGACCTCCTGCGCCTCGTCCACGAGGGCGTCGTCGAGACGGCCGCGTGCGGCCTGGGTCGCGGCGTCGAGGCCCTCGATGCGGGCACCGATGTCGGTACCGCGGGTCACCAGCTTCCTGGCCCCCTCGAGTGTGGACGTCATCTTCTCCCTCGGCGGCGGGCGTTGCTGCGGCCAAGCCTAGGGGTTGACGTCCTCGGCCGGTGCGTCGGCTCCGCCACGCGCCTGCTCGAACCTGCGGTCGTCGACCCGGCGCGCTGCTCCGCGCAGGCTCTCGGCTCCGTCGGCCGGGACGTCGAGCGCCGCGAGGGCCGCGTGGAACCGGCGCCGGTCGTCGACCAGCAGGCCGGCCAGCCGGCGGTCGAGCGAGCTCGCGGCCCGGTCGACCAGGTGGGCGACCGTCTCGCGGTCGAGCACGGCCTCCAGGAGAGTTCGTCCGGGGTGGGCGGCGGTCGCCGCGGGGCCGTCGGCCTCCGCGGACCGGCTCAGCACGAGGACTGTCAGGGCGGTGCCGAGGCCCTGCGCCCCGTAGGCGAGGAACGTCGCGCTCGCCCGCTTCTCCGAGGCCTCGGACCGCACCAGGTCCACGACCTCCTGCTGCCAGCCGCGCACCTCGGCCTCGGCGCGCCGGCGCACCTCCAGCGACGCGCGCTCCAGGCCCGGCGAGAGCAGCGCCCGCCCGGCGTCCGACGCCGACCAGGCGGCGTACGCCGCCTCCGCCGCCGACTCGGCGTGGTCCAGCACGAGCGACTCGGCGCCCGCCTCGATCGCATGATCGACCCGGTCCGCGGCCTGGGGCGTGCCCTTGACGGCGTTGACGACCCGATCCCGGAGCCGGCCGACGCGCTGGTCCAGCGAGCGGAGCAGCTCACCCGTGCCGACCAGGTCCTGCCAGCGCGCGAGCACCTCGCCGCGCAGCAGGCTGCCGTCGGCCGCCTCGGTGACCAGCCGCTCGCCGGCGAGCTCGTAGGCCGCATCGACGTCCGCGCGCAGCTCCCCGAGGAACCTCAGCTGCTCCTCGGCCGCGTCGGCGATCGCGTGGGACCTGCGCGTCAGCGTGCGCACCGCGCCGTCCAGGGTCTGCCGGACCACCACCTGCCGGGCCTCGGTGTCGGCGGCGAGCGAGGTCAGCCAGGCGCGGATGTCGGTGACCTCGCCCGGCGGCAGCAGCCCGTCCTCGGAGATCGGGGCCTCGTGGACGATGAACAGCGGCGAGTCCTTGAGACCACGGCTCGCCAGCATCCGCGCGAGGTGCGCGGCGACGGTCTGCACCGCGTCCGCCGGGGTGCGGTCCAGCACGATCGCGACCGCCGCTCCTCGCTCCGCCGCGCGCCTGAGGTGCTCCCACGGCACCTGGTCGGAGTAGCGCGCCGCCGACGTGACGAACAGCCACAGGTCGGCGGCGGCGAGCAGCTGGGCGGCGAGCACCCGGTTGTGCTCCTCGACCGAGTCGACGTCCGGAGCGTCCAGGACCGCCAGTCCCTCGGGCACGGTGTCGGACGCCACCAGCTGCAGCCGGTGCGGGTCGTCGGTGCTCTCCTGGACGCGGACCAGGTCGGGCAGCAGCCGCTCCTGACCGAACCAGTGCGCGTCGTCGGGGTGGTGCACCAGGACCGGCGACCGGGTCGTCGGGCGGAGCAGGCCGGACGCGGTGACCCGCCGCCCGACGAGGGAGTTCACCAGCGTCGACTTGCCGGCGCCGGTCGAGCCGCCCACCACGACGAGCAGGGGTGCGTCGACGCTCATCTGCCGCGGGATCGCGTAGTCCTCGAGCTGGTCGATCATCTGCTGCCGGTCGGCGCGCAGCTCGGCGGCGCCGGGGAGCTCGAGCGGCAGCCGGGCGGCCTGGAGGGCACCGCGGAGCTGCACCAGGGCGGTGAGCATCCGGGTGTTCTGGTCGCGAGACACGCTCATCGAGTGGGTACCACCTGTCCGGGGAAGGCGATCGTCGGCCGCAGCCGGTCGATCCGCTGGAGGAACTGCTGGCCGCGAGCGGCGTAGTCGGGCGGAGGGGTCCCCCGCAGCAGACGGTAGTGGAGGAAGCCGAGCTCGATCGCCGCCTGCTGGTACTCCTGCATGTCGCGCTCGGCACGTCGACCCCCGTAGCGGCGGGCGTAGGTGCGCGCGGCGCGCCGGGCGCCCAGGTCCACCACCCAGGCGATGTCGGTGGCCGGGATCAGCCCCCTCCTCGCGGCATCGGCGAGCGCGGCAGCCAGCATCCGGCGCTCGGAGCTGCGCGACCAGATCGCCAGGCCCAGCACCGCGAGGAACGCCGGCGCCATGAGCACGACGTACAGCGCCGCGAAGTTGTCGAAGCCGTACACCGTCGAGGTGTTCCAGGTCGCGTGCGCCGCCACGGCGCACCCGTAGCCCAGGACCGGCCAGAGGAAACGCGCCGTCCCGCTGCGGGCGTTGACCGCGAGCCCGACGCCGATGCCGGTGAAGGTCGTGAAGAGCGGGTGTGCGAACGGGCTGATCAGGCAGCGGACCACGAAGGTCGCGGTCAGCGCCTGGGTGCCGCCCGGGCCCGCGCCGTCGGTGCCGTTGTACGCCGCGGCGAGGTAGAGGATGTTCTCGGTGAAGGCGAACCCGATGCCGACCATCCCGGCGTACACGATGCCGTCGAGGACGCCGTCCAGCTCGCCCCGCCGCCACCACAGCAGGAGGAAGAGGAAGAGCCCCTTGGTGGCCTCCTCCGAGAGCGGCGCGACGAGCTCGAGGCTCTGCCGGTCGGTGAACGTCACGACGAAGCCGCCGACGCCCTGCACCAGCAGCGCGACCGCCGTCGCCACGAAGCACCCCCACAGGAGGCCGGCGGCCAGCAGCGAGCGCGGCTCGGGCTCGTAGCGGTCCAGCCACAGGTAGCAGGCGACCAGCGGGCCGACCGGGAAGGCGGCCAGGACCGTCGCCAGGAGGAGGGTGCCGGGCGCTCCCGAGAGGGCCAGGATCGCCAGCATCACGAGGGCTCCGAGCGTCACCAGCACGGTCACCACGACCGTGAAGGCGACGCTGTCGCGGCGGGCTCCTCGCATGCACGGCAGCCTATCGGTGGGCCTCCGCGCGACCCCCGCCCCGGCGTACAGTGGCGTCGTGAGTGAGCAGACCACGCCCCAGCAGTCAGCAGAGGGCGCCGAGCCCAAGACGGAGTCCCACGACCCCGCCGTCCCCGCGGCGTACGCCGCGTTCATGCGCAAGGGCTGGGGGGACCGCGAGCTGGACCTCCCGACGCAGCCCGTCGCGGCGCGTGCCGCCGAGCGCCGCGCGCGGCTGGCCGACGCGTTCCCGGGCGAGCGGCTGGTGCTGCCCGCCGGCACCTTCAAGGTGCGGGCCAACGACACCGACTACCGGTTCCGCCCGGACACCGCCCACACGTACTTCTCCGGCAACCAGACCAGCGACGCCGTCCTCGTCGTCGACGGCGGCGAGTCGGTGCTCTACGCGCGGCCCCGCTCCTCCCGCGAGACCGACGAGTTCTTCCGCGACCGGCAGTACGGCGAGCTCTGGGTCGGCCGCCGCCCGTCGCTGAAGGAGATCTCCGACTCCCTCGGCCTCGAGGTGCGCCATATCGAGGACCTGCCGTTGTTCGACGACGACCGCAAGACCCGCGACGTCACCACCGACGACGACCTCGCCCGTGTGGCCGACGAGCTGCGCCTGGTCAAGGACGACTGGGAGGTCGCGCAGCTCCAGGAGGCGTGCGACATCACCACCCTCGGCTTCGAGGACTCCGTCCGCGACTGGGACCGCGTCCTGGAGTACGGCGAGCGGTGGATCGAGGGCACGTTCTTCCGCCGCGCCCGCGCGATGGGCAACGACATCGGCTACGACTCGATCGTCGGCGGCGGCTCGCACGCCACCACGCTGCACTGGATCGACAACACCGGCCCGATCACGCCCGGCACGCTCGTGCTGCTCGACATGGGCGTGGAGAACCGGTCGCTCTACACCGCCGACGTCACCCGCACGCTGCCGGTCGACGGCCGCTTCACCCCGCTCCAACGCGAGCTGTACGACCTCGTCCTCGCCGCCCAGCAGGCCGGGATCGAGGCGGTGCGCCCCGGCGTACCGTTCAAGGCCGCGCACAACGCCGCGATGGAGGTGCTGGCCCACGCGCTCGCGGACATGAAGCTGCTGCCGGTCTCCGCCGAGGAGGCGCTCGACCCGGAGAGCCGCGTCTACGCGCGCTGGACGCTCCACGGCACCAGCCACATGCTCGGCATGGACGTGCACGACTGCGGGCGGGCCGCGCCGGCGACGTACGCCGAGGGCACCCTCGCCGAGGGCATGGTCCTCACCGTCGAGCCGGGCCTGTACTTCCAGGAGGACGACCTGCTCGTCCCCGAGGAGCTGCGCGGGATCGGCATCCGGATCGAGGACGACATCCTCGTGACCGCGGATGGGTACGAGAACCTCTCCGCGGCGCTTCCCCGCACCTCGTCCGACGTCGAGGCGTGGATGGACCGGCACCGCCGCTGACCGCACCCCCGCCGGAGGACCTCCCCATCGCCTCTCCACCGACCCGACGCAGTCGACGCCTGCCGGGCTGGCGGGCGGCGGCCACCCTGCTCTGCGTCGGCCTGGCGGCAGCGGGCTGCCTGACGCGGGACCCGCTGACCACGACGGCGCGCGAGGCCGCGTCGCCGGACGTCGTGCACGCCTGGACGCCGCCTGCCGGCGCGGACCTGACGCGGAACTACCGGTTCGTCGCCGCGCCGGACTTCCTCAACCAGGACGTCGGCGACGTCCGCTCGCTGCCGACCTGGAAGCCCGGCGACCCGAACTCCTGGACCCCGCGCCTCCAGCAGTACATCCGGGTCTTCCTCGACGACATCGCGGCGACGAAGCCGGGCTCGGTGCTGGTCGCCGGCGACCTGGTCGAGGGCCGCTGGGGCCGCGACGACGCCGGCACCGGGCTGTTCGGGCCGGTGCGCACCGACGCCCAGCGTGCCGCCGCCGTACGCCGGGCCGCGAACTTCTACTACGCCGCGTACGTCCAGCGGTTCGCGGAGCGCGGCCTGACGTTGCACGCGGCGCTCGGCGACCACGACATCGGCGACAACGACTGGAACGACGACAACCACTGGACGACGTTCAAGCGCCAGCACCTCGGGCTGTTCAAGCGGATGTTCGCCAAGTACCTCACCCGGACGCCCTCGGGCGAGCCGCGCTACTCCGACCGGCCGTTCCGGACGTCCTTCGCCCACACGGCGTACGCCGTCAAGCTCTCCCCCGACGTCGTGCTCATCAGCCTCGACGAGTTCCACCGCCGCGACCGCGACGTCCACCTCGAGGTGACCGGCGGACAGCTCGCGTGGCTGCGCAACACGTTGAGGAAGGCGCGCGCCCAGCACGTGCCCTGGGTGATCGTGCAGGGCCACAACCCGGTGCTCTACCCGGTCCGCGAGATCTCCTCGTCCGGCGGGCACGTCGAGGGCGGCGAGGACTCGCCCCTGTGGCGGACCATGGCGCGGTACGGCGTCGACCTCTACATCGACGGCGAGGTGCACGCGACCACGATGCGGCGGGCCGACGGACTCACCCAGGTCTCGACGGGCGGGCTGCTCTACCGCGGCCAGGCGACCTACATGACCGCCGACGTGTACGACGACCGCATCGAGCTCGACGTGCGCCAGCTGCCCGGCGCCTCCGGCGGAGGGAAGCTCTGGCAGACCACCGGCCTGCGCACCCGGGCCGGCACCCGCTGGGACGGCGGCCCCAGCCTGACGATCGGCTCGATGACGCTCACCTCCGACGGCCGCGCGGTGAACCAGACCGGGCTGTTGCAGGAGTGGTCGCCCGGGTCGTGACCCCCGCAGCACAGGAGGGCGGCGGTCAGTGCAGCCCGACCTTCAGCAGCACGACGAGCAGCCCGAGCGCGAGGCCCGCGACCCCGCTGGCGATCCGGCCCCAGGTGTCCAGGCCGCCGCGGACCCCGGCGACGTAGCTGTACGCCGCCAGCAGCACGTTCGTGGCGATCAGCGCGCACCAGGCCGCGGTCCGCAGCTCGGCGCCGAGCAGCGAGGTCAGGAGCAGCACGCCGAGCGGCACCACGGAGGCGCCGGCGATCGGCCAGGTCTCGCGCAGCGCGTGCCGGAACGCCGCGACCGGGTGGTGCCGGTGCGTGAGCGACGCGCCGATGGTCACGGCGTGCAGGTGCGCGACCCAGTACACGGCGACCGTGCCGAGGATGACCCCGGACAGCTCGCGGACCGACTCGGTGTGGCCGGCGGCGTACGCGATCGCCGCCGCGCACACGACCGTGCCGGTGATGGTGCCCTCGCCTCCCGCAACCAGCCCGAGCGGGTCCCGGCGGGTGGAGCTCTCAGCCACCGCCGAACGTCTCCAGCAGGGTGGCTCGCTCGGCCTCGGTGAGGTTGGTGCTGATCAGCGTCGCCTCGCGCCCGTGGAACCGCTCGCCGAGCCGGTCGAGCTTGCCCTCGTCGGTGACCAGGAACAGCGCGGAGGTGCCCTCGGTGATCTCGGTGCGGATCCGCTCCAGGTCGCCCTTGGTGATCCCGGTGCCGTCCGTCGCCTTCGCCAGGGCGCCGATGCCCGCACCCACGACGGCTCCCGCCACCGGGACGAGGAAGAGCGCACCGCCCACGACGCCCCACAGGGCACCCCACCCGGCGCCGCGCTTGGGGTCGTCGCGCTTGTGGTGGAGCTCCGGCTTGTCCGCCCCCGGCGGCCACGACATCACCGCGTGGTCGAGGATCTTGACCAGGCCGTCGGCCTCGGCCGTCTTGAGCACCGCCTCGGCCTTGGCGGCACCGTCGGGGTCGTCCCACTTCCAGACCGTGAAGGTCGTCATCACTCACTCCTTCTCGAGGGCCGCCGCGAGCGCGACGAGCGCGGATCGGGTCTTCATCTCCTGGGGTGCGCCGAGGTCGAGCCCGTGCCCGGCCAGGAACACCTTGGTCTCGGCGGCCGCCTGGAACGCCTCGGCCGGCGTGCACTTGGTGGACAGCTCGAGGATCCGGGAGCCGTCCGGCAGGAACCACAGCTCGGCGACCATCCGCCGTGTGGATCCCGCGGGCGCGAACTTCGCCTTGAGCAGGGTCAGCGGACCGAGCACGACCAGGTCGTCGAGGCCCACGCCCTCGGGGAGCCGGCCGAGCAGCACGCCGCGCTGGTCGTCGTCGAGGACGTCGGCGATCGGTCGCTCCCCCGACATCAACGCCCTTGCGCGCTTGTCCGGGACCTCGCCGGTCAGCGAGCACGAGCACGTGTAGCCCGAGGGCGACGCGTCCACCTCGACCTTGAAGCCGGCCAGGGCCCGCAGGCCCTCGGGTACGTCGCCCGGCAGCATCGGCCGCAGCTTCACGGTGGCGTCGGCGGGCTTGCGCTGCGTACGACGGGCGCGCACGACGAGGCCGGACTCGAAGAGGCGCAGGTCCCGGGTCTCGACGAAGACGACCTGCCGGACCACCGCGTCCAGGGGGTCGATGGCCAGGGAGCGCAGCACCGGACGGTGGTCGGTGTCCGGGACGCTGAGCTTGAGCTCGACGGAGTCGACGTCGGGGAGGATCGCGAGCAGCGCGGCCAGCCGGTCGGCGTCGTAGGTCGGCAGCGTGGTCATGTGCGGCGCACTCCGATCTTGACCAGCTCCTCGACGACGACGAGGGACGCGGCGATGCCGGTGCAGATGCACCACTGCGCGAAGGTGAGCCCGGTCGTGCCGAAGATCCGCTCGAGGAAGTCGAGTCCGGTGATCGCGACGATGGCCAGCAGCGCGACGCCGTACCGCCGCAGCTGCATGACCCCGGGCAGGCCGTCCCTGTCGAACACGGTGTTGACCTGGTCGCGGCACAGCAGCGCAGCGGCCAGGTGGAACAGCGACAGCGTGGTCAGCAGCATCGTCGCCGCGAGGACGGCGCTGCCCTCGTGGTCACCGATCTGGTACGCCGCGAGCGAGCCGACCGTCATCACCGCGCCCTGGGAGCAGAGCCGGATCCAGTCGTTGCGCGACAGCACGGGGGCGCCGACCGGGCGGGGCGCGCGCGCCATCAGGCCGCGGGCCGGCTGGTCGAACCCGAGTGCGATCGCGAGCGGGATGTCCACGACCATGTTCAGCCACAGGATCTGGAGGGGGTTGAGCGGAGCGCCGTTCGCGATCCCGATGACGCCGGCCCCGATGAAGATCGCGATGTAGGCGACCAGCGTCGACATCTGGAAGCGCAGGTACTTGAGCAGGTTGTCGTAGAGCGTCCGGCCGTAGGAGACCGCACCGACGATGGTGGCGAAGTTGTCGTCGGTCAGGATCATGACCGCGGCCTCCTTCGAGACCTCGGTGCCGGTGATGCCCATGGCGACGCCGATGTCGGCGGTCTTGAGGGCCGGGGCGTCGTTCACGCCGTCGCCGGTCATCGCGACGACGTTCCCCTTCTCCTTGAGCAGCCGGACCAGGCGCACCTTGTCCTCCGGGGCGACCCGGGCCACCACGCCGATCTCGTCGATCTCCCGGACCAGCTGCTCGTCGCTCATCGCGGCGAACTCGGTGCCGGTGACCGCACGACCCTCGATCCCCAGCTCGGCGGCGATCGCTGCGGCGGTCGTCGCATGGTCGCCGGTGATCATCCGGACCCGGATGCCGGCGTCGTGGCACTCGGCGATCGCGACCTTCGCCTCCGGGCGCGGCGGGTCGACGATGCCGACCATGGCCAGCAGCGTCAGGTCGTGGACGAGGCCGATCAGGTCGTTGCCCGGACGGACGGTGCCCGGCTCGAAGTCGCGCTGCGCGACGACCATGACCCGCTCGCCGGCGTTCGCGATCGCGTCGTTGGCGTCGAGGGCGAGGTGGCGGTTCTCGTCGGTGATCGGCACCAGCGCGCCGTCCGGCCGGCGCAGCGTCGTGGCGCGGGCGATGAGGACGTCCGGCGCGCCCTTGACGTAGCAGCGGACGACCGGGCGGCCGTCGTCGGCCGTCATCTCGTGGAACGTGGCCATGAACTTGTAGTCGGAGTCGAACGGCACCTCGGCGACCCGCGGCAGGGCCGCACGTGTCCCGGTGATGTCGAGGCCGCCCTTGGCGCCGAGCACGATGAGCGCGCCCTCGGTCGGGTCGCCGATCAGGCTCTCCCCGTCCAGGACCGCGTCGGCACACAGCACCATCGGCAGCAGGTACGGGTCCAGGTCCAGCCGCTGGCCCCCGACGTGCGCGATCTCGCCGACCGTGCTGTAGCCCTCGCCCGAGACCGTGTAGCGGTTCTGCCCCGGGATCACGAGCTGCCGCGCGGTCATCTTGTTGAGGGTGAGCGTGCCGGTCTTGTCCGAGCAGATGGCCGAGGTCGAGCCGAGCGTCTCCACGGCGGGGAGCCGCTTGACGATCGCGTTGCGCCGCGCGATCTCGCGGGTGCCCATCGAGAGCAGAGCGGTGACGACCGCGGGGAGCCCGGTCGGGATCGCGGCGACCGCGAGCGCGACACCGGTGACGAACAGGGTGTCGAAGGACTCTCCGCGGCCCAGGCCCAGCAGGATGACCAGGACCAGGGCGACGGCCGCGATCGAGGCGATGATCTTGGACAACGAGTCGAGCTGCTTCTGCAGCGGCGTCTTGCCCGTCTCGGTGTTGGCGAGCATGTCGGCGATGTGGCCGATCTCGGTCTCCATGCCGGTCGCGGTGACGATCAGCTCCCCGCGCCCGCGCGTGACCGACGTGTTCATGTACGCCATGCAGGTGCGGTCGCCGAGCGGTACGTCGGCACCGGGCACCGGGTCGGTCGACTTGCCGACCGGGAGGCTCTCGCCGGTGAGCGCTGCCTCCTCGATCTCGAGGGTCGCGGCCAGGACCACCCGCCCGTCCGCCGGCACCCGGTTGCCGGCCTCGACCAGCACCACGTCCCCCGGCACCAGGTCCCCGGCGTCGATCTCCACCGCCTGACCGTCGCGGCGCACCCGCGCGATCGTCTTCATCATCTGCGCGAGGGCCTGGACGCTCTCCTCGGCCTTGGCCTCCTGGCGCAGGCCGATGACGGCGTTGAAGACGGTCAGGCCGGCCAGCACGACCGTCGTACCGACCTCGCCGGTCACCACCTGGTTGACGAACGCCGCGGCGAGCAGCACCCACTGCATGAAGTCCTCGTACTGCCGCAGGAACGCCCGCCAGCCCGGCTCCCGCTTGCCCGCCGCCAACCGGTTGGGCCCGTGGGACGCCAGCCGCGAGCGCGCCTCGTCGCCGGAGAGACCCTGGGCGGGATCGACGCCCAGGTCGGCGGCGACCTGGGCGACGTCGGCGGCGACGACGTCGCGGGCGGCGACGGTGGTCATGACGCCGATCGTCCGAAGTCTTCGGGTGGCTCGGCATCACCCCGGGCGGGGTGGGCCGCGAACCCACCCGAAGCGGGTGAAGCGGCCGCGCACCCCAGGTGGAAGCGTCGCCGCAGAGCTTCAACGAGGAGGAGACATGACAGACACCGCCCTGGACGTCGGACCGATCGACTACCTCGTCGTGGAGTTCCCCGGCGCCAACCTGACCGGCGAGGCGCTGGCCGAGGTCATCGACCTCGTCGACCGCGGGATCATCCGCGTGCTGGACCTGCGGGTCGCGATGGTCGGCGAGAACGGCGCCTTCAACGCCGTGGCACTCACCGACCTCGACGGCGACGGGACCCTGGACCTGGCGGTCTTCAGCGGCGTCGAGTCGGGCCTCCTCGGGGACGACGACCTCGCCGAGAGCGCGGCACTCGTCGGACCGGGCGACGCGGTCGCCGTGCTGCTCTACGAGAACACCTGGGCGGGACCCTTCGTCTCCGCCCTGCGCCGGCAGGGCGCCGACGTGATCGCCAGCGGGCGCATTCCCGCCGACGAGGTCGTCGCCGCCCTCGAGTCGATGGAGGTGGGCTGACATGCCCGGACTGATCCGCGGTGTCGCGCGGACGGCTGTCGTGGCCGGTACGGCGACCGCCGTCTCCAACCGCGTCTCGCGCCGCCAGGCGGGCCGCTGGGCCGAGCAGGAGCAGCAGCAGTACGAGCAGCAGCAACAGCCGCAGTACGCGCCGCCTCCGCCACCGGCACCGGCGGCGCCGTCCGCGGGCGACGACATGATCGCTCAGCTCGAGAAGCTCGGTCAGCTGCACGACAAGGGCATCCTGACCGACGAGGAGTTCGCGGCCCAGAAGGCGAAGCTCCTGGCCGGCTGACGTGCTCGTCCAGCGGGGGCGCTTCGACTCACCGTTCTTCCGCGCGAAGTTCCGCGTGCCGACGGCGCCCGACCACCACGTGTGCCGTACCCGCCTCGTCGAGCTCCTCGACGACCTGGTGACGTTCCCGGTCACGGCGGTCGTGGCGCCCGCCGGCGCCGGCAAGACGGCCCTGGCGGCCGACTGGGTGCGGTGTACCGGCCGTCCGACCGCGTGGCTGACGCTCGACGAGTCCGATCACGAGCCCAGCCGGTTCTGGGCAACGGTGGTCGCGGCGGTGGAGGAGCTCGGCGAGGCGCCCGGCAGCGTCCTGGTGGTCGACGACGTGCACCGGATCGACGGCACGACCGGCGCGCGCAGGGTCCTGGAGGACCTCGTCGATCGGCGTCCGGAGTGGCTGCACCTGCTGCTCGTGGGGCGCCGCCGTCCGCCCCTGCCGGTCGATCGGCTCCGCGCCACCGGCGCCCTGGCCGACATCGACTTCGAGGCGTTGCGCCTGACCGACGCCGAGTCCCTGGCGATGCTCTCCGGGCTGTGCCCGGAGGCGCCGACCGACGAGCTCCTGCCGATCGTCCGGTGGGCCGGCGGATGGGCGGCTGCGCTGCAGCTCGCCGCGCTCGCCGTGCGCTCCCGGCGCCGGGTGCCGACGGCTCCGGACCAGCTCGTCGACAGCTACGTCTGGCACGAGGTGCTGCGGGCCGAGCGGACCGAGCTGGTCGACCTCCTGCTCTCGACCGCGGTCGTGGACCGGTTGAACTACGGGCTCGCGGAGGCCCTGACCGGCCGTCCCGACGCCGGCGACCTGCTCCGTGAGGCCGAGGAGCGCGGCCTGTTCGTCACGAGCCTGGACGCGGGCGGCTGGTTCGGGGTCCACGGGCTGGTGCGCGACATGTTGATCGCCGAGCTGGAGCGGCGCTGGCCGGAGCGGCTGCGGGAGCAGCACGTGCGCGCGGCGCGCTGGTTCGAGAGCGCCGGCGACACCGCCACGGCCTTGGAGCACTGGCTGGAGGGCGGGGAGCCGGGCGAGGCCCTGCGGCTGCTGTCGGCGGTCGCCGTGAGCCTGGTCGACGGCGGGCGGGCCACCGAGGTGCGGCGCGTGCTGGACCGGATCCCGCCCGGGGCCGCCGCGGCGGACCCGACGGCACGGGCGCAGGACGCCTGGTGCCGACTGCTCGTCGGCGCGCCGGTGGACGACGTGGCCGCGGCGGGCTCGGACGCGCTGCAGGCGCTCGCGGCGTACGCCTCCTGCGACTGGGAGACGGCCATCGCCCGGGGCAGGTGCGCCTCCGTGGACGACCCGCTCGGCCGGTTCGGCTGGAGCATCGTCGCGCACGCGATGGCCGCGACCGAGTCGTGGGACGACGACCACCCGTTGGTCGAGGAGGCGCGCGCGGCGGTGGCCGCCGAGAGCGACCGGCGGCTCGCTCACGAGTGCGCCCGCGCCGTCGGGCTCGCCGTTGCCGGGCACACCCTGGACGCGGTCCGGGCGGCCGCCGGCGTACGGCCGGTCGTGGAGTCCGCCGAGATGGCCACCCTGCTCGTGGTCCTCGACCTCGCGGACGCGATCGCGGCCCGCGAGCTCGGTGACCCGGAGGCCGCCGTGCCCACGCTGCAGGAGCTGACGGTGGCCGACTGCCACCCGAGCACGTACGTGCCCGTGCTCGCCGGGCTCGAGTTGGTCGAGGCCCGGCTCGCGACCGGGGACGTGGCGGCCGCCGAGGAGCTCGTGACGCGCCTCGAGTCCGGCGGCGTGTACGCCGGCCGGGTCGCCCGCACCGCCGTGTCCGTCGCCCTCGCCCGCCAGGACCTGACGGCGGCGGAGCGCTGGGCCGACCGTGTCGACGACGCGTTCTGGAGCCCGCTGTCCCGGGCGCGGATCCACCTGTCCGCCGGGCGGACGTCGGCGGCCGTCGAGGCGGCCGGGCTCGCGGAGCCACGGTGCGTCCGCCACCGGGTGGTGCGTGAGCTGGTGCTGGCGCGCGCCGCCGTCGGCGGCGACAAGGACGCCGCGGCGAAGTCGGTCGCGATCGCGGCCGACCTCGCCGCGGACCAGGGGCTGCTGCAGACCGTGGCGGCGGAGGGTCCGGCGGTCCTGGAGCTGGTCGAGCTCGCCGCGTGGCGGGTGCCTGATGCGTGGCTGGCCCGGTTGCGGCGTGCGCTGGCGACGGAGCCGACCCCCGTGGTCGCGGCACCGCTGGTGGAGCCGCTCACGGAGCGCGAGCGCGACGTGCTCCGGCTGCTGCCGAGCCGGCTCACGCTGCGGGAGATCGCCGGCGAGCTGTTCGTCTCGCAGAACACCCTGAAGTTCCACCTGCGCGTCATCTACCGCAAGCTCGGCGTGAACTCCCGTGCCGGGGCGGTGGACACCGCGCGGCAGCTGCGCCTGCTGGCGCGGGGATGAGACCCCGGCGGCTACACGATGGTGGAGACGGCGGACACGAACCCGGGCACGGCGACGACGACCGCGACGACCAGTGCCGCCCGGATCGCGGCCCTGCCGAGGCGCCAGTACTTCCTCCGGGACCCGGCCGGGACCAGCAGCGCGGCGACGAACGTCAACGCTCCGGCGAGCACGGCCACCAGGGCGAGCTGGACGAGCATCAGGGTCCCGCCCGTGATCAGACCGACCGGCGCCATCCAGGCCGCCCACCACGGCCTGGGGTGGGCGACCGCTGCACCGAGCCGGCCGGCGATCGGGGCGGTCAGCACCCCCGTGAGCACCGCCATGACGGCGAACGTGCTGACGCTCAACCACCCGGGTCCGACGATGTCGAAGTCCGGGTTGTCCGCCCTCAGTGGATCCACGGCACTGCCGAACACCACCAGTGCGGCGACGCCGAGGACGGCACCCCCAACCATCCCTCGCGGCAGGACGAACGCGGCCAGGGCGTAGGTGACACCGACGACGAGCCCGAACGGCAGGCCGACGAAGACGAAGAACCCGACCGTGCCGCTCAGCGTGATCTGACCGACCACCTGGTCTGCCTCGGTGATCCGGCCATGCGCTGCTGGGGACGTCACGGCGAGCAACCTCATCGCCAGCCGGCCCGCCGGGCCCACGACGAGCACGCCGACGAGCAGGCCCGACAGGAGCGCCACCGCGGCGAGCCAGGCGCACGCGCGGACTGGCCGTGCCCTGCTGCCGTCGACAGGCGCCGCCCACGGCGGCAGGGTCAGCTCGTAGCACCGCCAGCGCCATGCGAGCACGGCCGCGACGACGACGAGCACGCCGCAGCCGGCCATGAGAAGACCGTCACCGCCACCTCGCGCGTACGCGACGAGGACCAGGGCGGAGACGGCCGTCGGCCCGAGCACCCTCGCCTGCCTCGGGCGGACGCCCACCTCGCGAACACCCTGCACGCCTCCTTGTGCCCTCGAGTCGGCCGATCGGTTCGCCGACCGTCTGTCACGGCGGTCGGCGGAAGCGACGTCGCCGTGGGGGTGGCAGGTGGTCCGGCGGGTGGCGTCGTGAGAGGCGTGGTGGTGCCAGGAGCACAGGGCACGCCGCCGACCAGGTCGGTGTCGCCGCCGTCGGTCCAGCGGGGCTGGTGGTGAGCGTGCACGACGGTGACGAGGACCGGCCCTACCGCCGGTAGACCTTCTCCTCCTGCCGCTCGAACTCCTCCGCCGAGAGCACACCCCGGTCGACGAGCCGCAGCAGGGCGCGGAGCTGGTCGAGCCGCTGCCCGGGCTGCGCGACCGGCACCGGGTCGAGCGTGGGCCGCCGGCGCAGCAGGTCGAGGTGCGTCCGCCTGGACGCCGCGACCCGCCTCACGTCGAACCACCCGGACGGGATCGGCGGGCCTGCTCGAGCCGGTGCCGTGGGATGCGCTCGCCGCCGATGATCCGCCCGCCGCTGCTGCGGGCCGCGTCGGCCAGGAGCTCGGCCCACCGGTCCTCGACGACCAGGATCAGCGCCGACGTCCCGGGCTGGAGCGCGCTGCACGCGAGGGCGAGGTCGTCCTCGCTCAGCAACCCTCCGACCTCGCCCTCCACGTCGCGGAGCTCGGCGAGGCCGGAGAGCTGCTCCGGCTCGATCGCGGAGCAGCGGCCGTCCGGCCCGGTGACCACCCCGACGAGGTCGAGGATCCGGATCCGGGACGACTCGACCAGCTCCCGGAGCGCCGAGGCCACGTCCACCGTCGAGGACAGCTCGGGCACCGCGATCACGACGTACTCGACCAGGTCCAGGTCCGGCGTGGCCATGGCTGCTGCTCCCTCGTCCGGCCCACTCAGGCGAGCAGCTTGGCCTTCGCGGCCTGGAACTCCTCCTGGCTGATGGCGCCCTGCTGCTGGAGCTGGTGCAGCCGCTCGATCTCGGCCGCCGCGCTCGTGCCGCCGCCGCTGCCGGCGACGCTCTGCACGTAGTCACGCATCTGCTGCTCCTGCCGGGCCGCGTCGCGGACCGCGTGCTCGCCCATCTTCCGGCCGCGGGCGATCAGGTAGACGAAGACGCCGAGGTAGGGCAGGACGATCACGAAGATCGTCCAGAGCGCCTTGCCCCATCCACCCAGGTCGTCGCTGCGGAAGATGTCGCTGAAGACCGAGATCAGCAGCCAGATCCAGATGAAGAACAGGAAGAACCACAGCATCGTCAGGAACGCATCCCCGACGGTGTACTCCCACACGCTTGTCACGATGAACCTCCTGGAGCGTCAGTTGTGGCCCCATGCTCGGGAGGTTCCGGGTAGGGCCGCACCACCCCGGCCGGGGTAGACCTGGGTCAGCGGTAGTGCTTCATCTGGGTGCTGAGCGACCAGATCACCAATGCGTAGAACGCGATGACGATCAGCGCCCACAACGGGTAGTGCGGGAGCGCCGCGAAGTTCGTCAGGATGCCGAGGCCGGCGATGATCATGCCGCCCAGCTGGCCCCATCCCGTGCGCCGCAGGATGCCGATCGCGATCGCGAGCGCGATGACGCCCAGGACGAGGTGGACCCAGCCCCAGGCGGTCATGTCGAACTTGTAGAGGTAGTCGCTGCCCTTGGCGTACAGGTCGTCGTTCGCGATCGCGGACATCCCCTGGAGGATGTCCAGCAGCGCGGTGACGATCAGGAGCACGCCGGCGAACGACGCGGCGAAGTCGGCGACCGTGCCCTTGGTCGAGTAGTCGATCTCGTACCGGGATTCGTCCATCCCCGCATGCTCCGCGCGCCCGGGGTGGCCGGGGATCACCCCGCCCGGGGTGGTTACGGCCGGACGAACCGGCGGAGGAACAGCGCCTCGGCCGTCGCCAGCCGCTCGATCTCGCCCGGGTCGACGCTCTCGTTGGGGGCGTGGATCAGCGCCAGCGGCTCCTCCACCCCCATCAGGACGATCTCGGCGCCCGGGTAGGTGTCGGCGAAGACGTTGCACAGCGGGATCGACCCACCCTGTCCCAGGAGGACGGGCTCGACGCCGTACGCGTCGCGCATCGCCCCGAGGATCGCGTCGTACCCGGGCCCGTCCGTGGCGGCCCGGAACGGGCTGCCCGTGGCCTCGGTCTCGACGGACGCAGACACGCCCCAGGGCGCGGCGTCGGTGAGGTGAGCGGTGAGGGCGGCGAGCGCCTGGTCCGGATCCGTGCCGGGCGGGATCCGCAGGTTCAACCGGGCGCTCGCCCGGGGCACGATCGCCGCGGTCGAGCCGACCACGGGCGGGCAGTCGATCCCGAGGATGGTCAAGGCGGGGCGGGCCCAGAGCATGTCGGAGACCGACCCCGAGCCGAGCAGGTCCTCGGCACCGGACAGCAGCGCATCGGAGCGGAACGCCGCGGGGTCGTACGGCGCGCCGCCCCAGGTCTGGGTGTTGTCGAGGTCGTGCACCGTGGTGTTGCCGTCCGCGTCGCGCAGCGATGCCAGCATGAGCACCAGCGCCGCGAGCGCGTCGGGAGTCGGACCGCCGAACATGCCCGAGTGCAGCTCGCTGGGCAGCGCCTCGACATGGACCACCACGTTGACCATGCCCCGCAGGCTGACGGTCACGGCGGGTCGCCCGACCGCGGCGTTGCCCGTGTCGCAGACGAGGATCATGTCCGCGCGGAGCAGGTCCGCGTGCTTCGGCACGAAGTCCTCGAGGCCGCCCGTGCCCTGCTCCTCCGAGCCCTCGACGACCAGCTTGAGGTTGACCGGCACGTCGTCGCCGAGCGCGCGCAGCGCGGTGAGGTGCATGAGGATGTTGCCCTTGCAGTCGGCCGCACCGCGCCCGTACCAGCGTCCGTCCGCCTCGGTGAGCTCGAACGGCGGGGTCCGCCAGGCGTCGTCGTCGAGGGGCGGCTGGACGTCGTAGTGGGCGTAGAGGAGGACCGTCGGCGCGCCCGGGTCCGGTCCGGGCCGGGAGCCGACGACCGCCATGCTGCCGTCGGCGGTCTCGTGCAGCCCGATGTCCGCGAAGCCGAGCTCGCGGAACGCCTCGACCACCCATCCCGCGGCGCGGGCGCACTCCTCCGGCGGGAACTGGCGGGCGTCGGCGACCGACGGGATCGCGACCAGGTCGGCGAGCTCGGCCCGCACGCGCGGCATCAGGCTCGCGACCCGGGCCCGCAGCTCGTCGTCGTTCATCCCTTGATCACGTCCCCGAAGTCGAGGTCCTGGATCGACTTCTTGAAGTCGGCGAGCTCGTCGGGACAGTAGACCTGGATGGCGATCAGCTGGCCCTTGACGACCCGGTTGTCGGCGATGACCGGCCGCTGACCCGGACCCGTCGCGCCGTTGACCAGCTGGCCGAACAGGATCGCCTTGCGCAGCGCGCTGCCGGGGTCCTCGCAGAGCGCGCCGCCGTCGTCGCCCAGCACGCGGACGATCTGGTCCTGGGACGGCGCCTGGAGTCCGGCGTCCTCGAGCGCGGCAGCGAACTGGTCCGCCTTGTCCTGCGCCTGGACGGTCGAACGCGCCGAGCTGAACGTGAACAGCCCGATGACGATCGCCACCACCAGCAGTCCGACCGCGGTCCAGTAGATCCATGTCTTCTTCGGGTCCGGCACCTCGTGCTGGGTCTGGCCGTTCATCCCGACACCTCCTCAGCGCCCTCGGGGTGCTTCCACGACGGCTTGCGGAACCGGTAGAAGAGGAACGGGACGAGCAGGCCGAGCCCCAGCGCGCCGCCGCCGACGATGAGCAGGTAGAGGCCGGTGCTCCCGTCGCCGAACTGCGAGGGCGGCACGAACCCGATCAGCAGCGCCGCCAGCGATGCGGCGAACCCGACACCGCACAGCCCGATCAGCATCGGCGCCCGGAACCCCCGTGGATGGTCGGGCTCGTTGCGTCGCAGGCGGATCGCCGCGACGAACATCAGCAGGTACATGATCAGGTACACCTGCGTGGTGATCACCGAGAAGATCCAGTAGGCGCTCGACACGTCGGGGATCAGGGCGTAGCCGAGGCCGATGATCGTGGTGATGACGCCCTGGGTGACCAGGATGTTCTGTTGCACGCCGTGCTTGTTCAGCTTCACCAGGAACGGCGGTAGGTAGCCCTCCTGGCGGGAGATCAGCAGCAGGCCCTTCGACGGCCCGGCCAGCCAGGTGAGCATGCCGCCCAGCGACGCGGCGACCAGCATGATGCCGAAGATCGGCGTCAGCCACTGGGTCCCGAACTCGGCGAACACCGCGTCGAAGGCCTGCATGACGCCGGCGGTGAGCGACAGCTCCTCGGCCGGGACGATCCAGCTGATCGCGAGCGCCGGGAGGATGAAGATCAGCAGCACCATGGCCATGGCGAGGAACATCGCCTTGGGGAACTCCTTGCCGGGGTTCTTCAGCGAGCCCACGTGCACCGCGTTCATCTCCATGCCGGAGTACGACAGGAAGTTGTTCACGATCAGCACCAGGCTGGACAACCCCGCCCAGGCCGGCAGCAGGTGCGCGGAGTCCATGGGCGCTGCCGACTCGTTCCCCTGGCCGAGGAACACCACGCCGAGGAGCACCAGCACGACGCCCGGGATCAGGGTGCCGATGATGAGCCCGCCACTGGCCAGGCCCGCCACGCCCGACGTACCGCGCGACGAGACCCAGACCCCGGCCCAGTAGACGACGACGATCACGCAGGCCGTCCACACCCCGCTCGAGGCGAGGGACGGATTGATGACGTAGGCGAGCGTGCTGGCCACGAACCCCAGCAGGCTCGGGTAGTAGAAGATCGTCATCGCGAACTGGCACCAGACCGCGAGGAAGCCCATCGGCTTCGAGATCCCGCGTGAGACCCAGTTGAAGATGCCGCCCTCGTAGCCCGAGGCCAGCTCCGCCGACACCAGCGACGTGGGCAGGAGGAAGACGATCGCCGGCACGACGTAGAGGAACACGCAGGCCAGGCCGTAGACGGCCATCGTCGGCGCGGCGCGCAGGCTCGCGACCGAGCTGGTGGTCATCATCGCCAGCGCGATCCACGAGATCCACTGGCTCTTGGGCACCGCGCGCGCCCTCGCCGCCTCTATCGGCCCATCGGCCGGCACGTCCATCGCGCTCATGGCGCCTCCCTCGACGGGTGTGGTCGGACCTCACTGTGGACGCACTGATCGGCGTCCACTTCACCTGCAACGGGTGATCACTCGACGATCTGGAGCGTCCGGTCGGTGTTGTTGAACCTCCGGCTGCCGCCGTCGGTGACCGTGACGATGTCCTCGATGCGCACGCCGAACCGACCGGCGAGGTACACACCGGGCTCGACCGAGAAGCACATGCCGGGTACGAGTGGCAGCTCCTCGCCCTCGACCATGTACGGCGGCTCGTGGGTCGTCGTGCCGATCCCGTGGCCGGTGCGGTGGATGAACTGTGCGCCGTACCCCGCCTCGGTGATCACCCGCCGCGCCGCACGGTCGATCTCCTGGCAGGCGACACCGGGGCGGACTGCCTCGACGCCGGCCTCCTGCGCGATCCGGACGACCTCGTGGACCTTGCGGATCTCGGCGGTCGGCTCGCCCACGCAGACGGTGCGACTGGTGTCCGAGCCGTACCCCTCCATCAGGCCGCCGAAGTCGAGCACGACGCAGTCGCCGACCTCGATCGTGCGGTCGCCCGCCTCGTGGTGCGGGTTGGCGCCGTTCGGGCCCGACCCCACCACCGTGAAGTCGACCTGCTCGTGACCGAACCGGCGCAGCAGGTCGGCGAGGTCGCCGGCCACGTCGGTCTCCTTGCGCCCTGAGAAGCGGACGTCGAGGATCTCGCCGTAGGCCGCGTCCGCGGCAGCGCCGGCCGCCTCCATCCGGGCCAGCTCGTTGGCGTCCTTCACCGCGCGCATCATGGGCAGCCGCCGGGTGACCGACTCGTAGGCGGTCCCGGGGACTGCCACCTGGAGTCCGAGCAGGTGCATGGCCCACGCACTGTCGGAGATCGCGTAGCGGCCGTCGGGCCGCAGCAGCGCGCCGGCCGCGGCGTACGGATCGGTGCCGTCGGCCCAGTCCGCGACGGTCGTCGCGCCGGTCCCCACGGCGGCCTCGGCGTCCGGTCGCTCGAGCACCGGCACGAGCAGCGTCGGCTCGCGGTCCGTGGTGAGGAACAGCATCGTGAGCCGTTCGGTGATGGCCGTGGGCCGGTAGCCGGTCAGCCACACCAGGTCCGGACCCGGGGTCACCAGGACGCCGTCGAGTCCGATCACGCGCGCGTCCCCGACCACGCGCGACATCCGGGCGGCGTAGTCGTCGCGGGTGAACCGGACGACGGTCATGTGCTGCTCCCTGCTGCCGAGGTGGGGATCGTGTGCAGGTGCGCCGCCGCGGCGGCGGCCGAGTCCTGCATCGTGCCCTGTGCGGCGCGGTGCCGCCGGATGGCGACGACCGCGAGCAGGACGCCGATGGCGCTGATGACGGCCATCACCCACGAGGCGGCCCCGAGCCCGGCGGCCAGCGCGTCCGCGGTGCTCTCGCCGTCGTCGAGCCGTCCGGCCTGCACGCTGCTGTAGATCGTGGCGACCAGCGCGGTCGCGACCGCGGCGCCGACGTACCGCGCCATGTTCGAGACGCCCGACGCGCTGCCGACCTGCGCCTGCGGCACCGAGGCGGTCGCGGCCGAGGACGCCGGGCCGTTGGACATGCCCATGCCGACCGCGATCGCGATGATCGGCAGCAGGAACGTCGTGTAGGCCCATGACTCCTTCGTGAAGCCGATCGCGACGAAGCCGGCCGTCATCAGCAGGAAGCCGACGCCGATGACCTGCCGGCCGCCCATCTTCTTGGCGAGCTTCGGGACGAACGGCGCGACCACCACCAGCCCGACGGTGGCCGGCAGCGTCGCGAGGCCGGCCTCGAGCGGGCTGAACCCGAGCGCCGCCGGGTTCTGGAAGTACAGGCTGAGCAGGTACATCAGGCCGTTGATCGTGCCGGCCCCGATGAGGATCGCGAGCGTGGACCCGACGAGCACCCGGTTGCGGAGCAGCGCGAGGTCCAGCAGCGGTACGGCGACGCGCTTCTCGGTCAGCACGAAGAGGATGCCGGCGACGATCGAGCCCGCGAAGCAGCCGAGCGTCGCCGCCGAGAGCCAGCCCCAGTCCCCGCTCTTGGAGAAGCCGTAGATCAGCGGCGCCAGTGTCAGCGCGACCAGCACGGTGCCGAGGTAGTCGATCGAGCGCGGGCGCTTCTCGTCGCGCGACTCCGCGATCGTCGCGTACGTCAGCAGCATGCACACCACGGCGACGCCGGCGTCGATCCAGAACAGCCCCTGCCACCCGGTGACGTCGACGAGCACGCCGCCGAGCAACGGCCCCGCAGCGGCCCCCACCGCGGCCGCGGCCCCCCAGAGCGACACGAACTTCAGCTGCTGGTCACCCGAGGTCGCGACGGTGAGCAGGCTCAGGCCGCAGGCCAGGATGGTCGCCCCCGCGGCGCCCTGGATCACCCGGCCGGCGATCACCATCCCGCCGGTGTCGGCAAGGGCGATCAGCACGCACGAGACCACGAACAGCAGCAGCCCGAGCTGGAAGATCCGCTTGCGCCCGAACACGTCGCCCAGCGACCCGGACGTGATGATCACGGCCGCACCCACCAGGGAGTAGCCGGTGACCGCCCACTGGAGCGTCGCCACCGACATGCCGGTGTCCTCGCTGATGGCCGGCAGCAGGATGCTGACCGCCGAGGTGTTCGCGTTCACGACCAGGGTGGACAGGCAGGTGGCGGCGAGAACGCCGTTGGTTCGTCCCGGCACGTGCGCGACGCTAGGACGGCGGCGGTCCGGGACGTTCACCCGAACCGGGCGAGTCACCGGGACGATGGATCCCCCGTGCTCACCGGTCCGCGTCCCACCGCGGTCCCATCATCCACCGGTGCCAGCCCTCCCCCGGTCCCGCGCCCCGGTGCACCGACCAGCCCGGGCACAGGTCATCCATCATCGAGGCCGACCACTGCCCGGTCGCCGGTCCGCGACCGTCGCCCCACCAGCCGGGCGCATCGGTCGACCGGCCGACCATCATCGCGGGGCCGGGCCGGTCCGGGGCACCGTTGCCGGCCACCGCGAGACCGGCCACGAACGCGAACACCACGGCCAGGGCCGCCACCGCGGCCAGGACGATCGACTGACGCTTCATCACGAACCTCCGGGATCGGACCTTCGTGCCCACCGTCCTCCGGACGCCCGCCCACCGACAGTTCCGGGAGTCCCCCGCGGACAGGTCCCAAGGTCCCGGTCGGCCGGCTCAGCCAGCTGCTTGACGGCCGCCGGGCAGGCCCGGCTCGGTGCGGGGCGCCAGCCACGCCAGCTCGGCGCGGGTGAGCCCACCGCCGGTCGGGGCGGGGACGTAGTTGCTGCCGCTCGTCGGGCTCCACCGCACGCTGTGCGACCGCCGCTTCCAGAGCCAGGCGAAGTCGGCGCGGTACGCCGGCAGGTCGCCCATGGAGCCGGCGATGACGACGATGACCTCGTCACCTCGTGGTCGTCGACCAGCACCTGCACGCTGACTCCTCGCTGCGCGGCGCTCGCGAGCGCCTTCGCGACCGGCAGCCGGTCGAACGACCGGCGATGTCGGCTATCTCTTGACACTCGTTGGCTATTGTCATTAGCCTTATCGCTATGAACACAAGCGTGGAGGAGAAAGCAGTGTCGAGCCAGGACAACCACACCCGCACCCTGCCCCGCGGCGACGGCGAGATCGCCTACGAGGTCCACGGAGCGGGCCCGCTGGTCATGTGCGTGCCCGGGATGGGCGAGCTGCGCACCAGCTACCGCTACAACGTCCGCCCGCTGGTCGAGGCGGGCTTCCGGGTCGCAACGATGGACCTGCGCGGTCACGGCGACAGCGACGCCACCTTCGAGGCCTACGACGACGTCGCCGCCGGCTCCGACCTCCTCGCACTGGTCGAGGAGCTGGGCGCCGGCCCCGCGCTCGTGGTCGGGAGCTCGATGGGCGCCGGTGCTGCGGTGTGGGCCGCCGCCGAGCGACCCGACCTGGTCGCCGGTGTCGCGCTGCTGGGACCGTTCGTGCGGCAGGTGCCGATCAACCCGGTCATGGCCTGGGCCTTCAGGGTCGCCATGTCCGGACCGTGGGCGACCACCGTCTGGCACAGCTACCTGCCCTCGCTCTACCCCGGGCGCAAGCCGGCCGACTTCGCCGAGCACCGCGCCGCGATCCGCGCCAGCATGCGTCGCCCCGGCCACGCCAAGGCGTTCACGGCCACCACCCGCACCAGCCACGCGCCCGCAGAGGCACGGCTCCCGGCGGTGCAGGCACCGGCGTTGGTGGTGATGGGCACCGCGGACCCGGACTTCAAGGACCCGGCCGCCGAGGCGGCCTGGATCGTCGAGCATCTCCGCGACGCCGAGCAGCTGCTCGTCGAGGGGGCCGGGCACTACCCCCAGGCCGAGGAACCCGACACGGTGAACCCTGCGCTGGTCGCGTTCGCGAAGAGGGTGCTGGGTGCCTAGGGCCGGGCTGTCCACCGCCAAGGTCACCCGGGCCGCGGCCGAGGTCGCGGACGAGGACGGCTGGGACAAGCTGTCACTGGCGGCGGTGGCCACCCGGTGCGGTGTGAAGATGCCCAGCCTCTACAAGCACATCGACTCCCTCGACGCCCTCCGGCTGGAAGTCAGCGCGCTCGCCCTGAGCGAGCTCGCCGCCGAGGTCACCACAGCCGTGCTCGGGAGGTCGGGCAGCCAGGCGCTGCACGCGATGGCCGACGCCTACCGCGGCTACGCCCTCGCCCACCCGGGGCGGTACGCCGCGACGGTGACCGCGCCGACCGGTGTGCACCCGGGACAGCAGGAGGCCGCACTCCACGTGCTCCGTGTCGTCGAGGCGACTCTCGCCGGCTACGGACTGACCGGGGACGACGCGATCGACGCCGCCCGGTCGCTACGCGCCGCGCTCCACGGCTTCGTCCATCTCGAGACCAACCACGCCTTCGGGCTGCCCGCCGACATCGACCGCAGCTACCGCCGCCTCGTCGCCGGCATCGACACCGCCATGTCCACCTGGGCCGCCGCGTAGGCCCGACACGACACTCGACCTTGCACAGAGAACACGACGCCGAAGGAAGTCGGCGACGTGCTGGCTGTACGTCTCCGGGTGAGTGAAGCGGAACATGTGCCCGGTGCGAGGCAGTACGTGCTCGACGGAGTCTGCGATGCCGCGGCGGAGCACGGTCGCCGCGTCCTCGCCGATCAGCGTGTCATGCTCGGGAGTGAGGATCAGCGTGGGCACGTCGATGTTGCCGATCTGTGGCCGGTAGTCGGCGGAGAAGGCGGCCTTCGCACGGGCGGTGTACGAACGCCACGGCGTGTGCTCGCGGAACAGGTTCGCGGTGTCGTGCTTGGTCAGGACCTGCTGTCCCTCCGCGTCGTACGGGCTGGCCAGCGATGCCGCATGGAGGCGCAGGGTGAGGTGGCGGTACAGGGGTCCGGGCAGGAACCGGGCAGCGCCGATCTTCGCGCGCCCGACCCGGCTGGTGACTGGATTTGCGGCGAAGCCGCCGGAGATGACCAGACCGCGTAGCCCTGACGGGCGGCGCACCGCGACCGCGATCGCCACGACGGCGCCGAAGCTGTCGCCCACGAGGATGAAGTCGTCGAGGTCTCCGAGTTGCTCGGAGACGTAGTCCGCGTACGCCTCGATGCTGTCAACGCCGTCGGGCAGCGCCATGGTTCGCAGTGGCCAGTCGGCCAGGGCGGTGAGCTGTCCCAGGTCCCAGGGGGCACCTGAGAAGCAGGGAATCGTGACGACGGTGGGCCTCTCCGGCGCATCGGAACTGGGGGTCAGGGCTGTGGTCATGGTGGTCTCCGTGTGGATGGGTGCCGCCCGGGTGGCGACCCCGACGTCCACCGTGGGGCCGACCCACGCCGCGACGCCGTGACCTTGGTCCGCCAAGGAGTGACTTTTGTCCGCCCGACGGCTGCTGCGATGCTGCTGTCGTGCAGGTCGATGGCCGCGCGGCGGCCGCAGAGGGACCGCTGTCCAGGCTGCCGGCGGAGGTGCTGACCCGGTTGCTCGACGGACAGACCGTGATCCGCGTGGCAGCCGGCGGGATCTTGTACACCCCCGGCGAGACCGTCGGACTGCATCTGGTGGTCGAGGGTCTGATCCGGGTCTCGATGTCCTCCGAAGAGGGACGGCAGGTGACCGTGCGCTACGCGCGCCGAGGCGACGTGCTGGGTGTTCCGGTGACGGTCTCGGGCTCCGCGCCCGTCCACGCCCAGGCCGTCACCGACGCAGTCGCAGTGAGCACCCGGCCAGGTCTGTTGCCGCAGCTGGCCGAGCGAGACCCGCGAGTCGGACTGTGGATGGCCCAGGAGCTGGCCACCCGCGTCGACGGTCTGTTGCACGAGCTGGCGATGAACACCTTCTGGCCCGTGCGCCGCCGGCTGGCGCGACACCTGCTCGACTTGGCCGCCAACGCACAGCAGGACCAGACGCTGTTGATCAACGCCAGTCACCAAGAGCTCGCCGACCACATCGGATCGGTGCGCGAGGTCGTAGCCCGCACCCTCGCGGCGTTGCGCGAAGACGGACTCATCACCGCCAACCCCGAGGGGATCCGACTCCTGGAACCGGAGGCGCTGGCAAACCTGACGTGAGTGGTTCAACAGCTGGACAACCGTCTACAACGTGAATGAGGGCGACTCGGCGGATGCATGGGTCGCCGTGTTGATCGAAGCCGGGGACGCCTTCGCCGGAGCAGCGGTCCTGTCGCGCGCGCTCTCGGCCTGCGGCGGCGATGAGGCCGTACGGGGCAAGCCTCCCCGTGGGGCAGCAACTCGGCGAGGCGGCCCGTCAGGCGGTCCTCACCCTCTGGCACCTGATCGAGGACTCGCCCGGCAATTCGAGCCCTCCGTGGTCGCTCCGGCACATACGCGGGTGGCCCCACGCTGACTCCAACGCCGGGCCGGGAACCGGTAACCGCTGGGTGTCCTCGGTCTCCGTCCGGCTGTACACGCAGCAAGCGAGACCCACGGCCAGGTAGGGGCCGAACACCCCGGGCGCACGGGACATTCGCCTCTGGTGACCGACCGACGTCCGGCGGTGCGGTGGTCGAAGGCACCCAGATCGGTGGGCCGCGCACGGGAGGGGATCGAGCCATGTCCGACACGCAGATGCTTCTTGTGGCCGGCTACGCCGACGTGGATGTCGCGACCGCGGAGTTCCGGGCGCTCGCCGACATGGTCGCGGCCAAGAAGCTGGAGAGCCGAGGGATCATCCTGGTCGGCAAGGACGCCGACGGTGCGCCACGACTGATGGACACCGGCAACCACCTCGGTCGGCGTGGCGCGGGCTGGGGCGGTGGCGCGGGGGTGCTGGTGGGGCTGCTCGCGCCCCCCATGCTCGGCGCGGTCGCGGTGGGCGGGGCGGCTGGTGCGGTGGTCGGCCACTTCGCCGGCCACAAGCTGACCGCGGCCATCCAGGAGCAGGTGGGTACTGCCCTGAAGGCGGGCACGGCCGTGATCATCGGGGTGTTCCCCGCCGAGTCCCGCCTCGACGTCGAGCGGGCCCTCCCGGGGTCGCCCGTCAAGTCCGTGGTCGAGAGCGACGAGCGGGGTATCGACGAGCTCAAGACGAAGCTGACCGAGGCCATGGGCAAGTTCAACCCTGACCGCGGCGTGCTGCCGATCCCCGACCGCGCCTACAGCGGCGTGAGCGGACAGACGATCGACGAGTCCGTGGGCGACTGGAGCATCGTGGCCCCGACCAAGGCCCCGGACGATGCACCCAACGTCCTCGTCGTCCTCATCGACGATGCCGGCTTCGGTGGCCCCGACACCTTCGGCGGCGCCATCCGGACGCCGAACCTCACCCGGGTGCAGCAGCAGGGCATCACCTACAACCGGTTCCACGTCACCGCGGTCTGCTCCCCGACCCGGGCCGCGTTGCTCACCGGACGCAACCACCATCGAGTCGGCATGGGCGGGATCGCCGAGTTCCCCGGACCGTTCCCGGGCTACACCGGCACGCGTCCACGCAGCTGCACCGCCCTGCCCCGGATCCTGAAGGAGAACGGCTACATCACCGGCGGCTTCGGGAAGTGGCACATGACTCCGGGACGCGACATGGGCGCGGCGGGCTCGTTCGACCACTGGCCCACCGGGTGGGGGTTCGACCACTGGTGGGGATTCCTGACCGGCGCAGCGGGCCAGTACGACCCGATCATCACCCAGGACAACTCGACCCTCGGCGTCCCCGAAGGTGAGGACGGGAAGCTCTACTACTTCCCCGACGACATCACCGACAAGGCGGTCGAATGGCTGCACGCCGTCCGGGCCCAGGACGCCGAGAAGCCCTGGTTCGTCTACTACTCGACCGGTGCCACCCACGCGCCGCACCACGTCGCCAAGGAGTGGGCGGACAAGTACAAGGGACAGTTCGACGACGGCTGGGACGTCTACCGCGAGCAGACACTCGAACGGCAGAAGAGACTCGGCATCGTTCCTGCGGACACCGAGCTCACCGAGCGTCCCGAGGCCTACCCGGCCTGGGACGGACTGAGCGACACCGAGCGGAGACTGTACGCACGCCAGATGGAGGTGTTCGCCGGGTTCTCGGAGAACGCCGACTGGAACGTCGGCCGGATGCTCGACGCCGTGGAGGAGATGGGCGAGCTCGACAACACCCTGGTCATCTACATCTGGGGCGACAACGGCGCCTCGATGGAGGGCACCCTGACCGGCTCCTTCAACGAGACCACGTTCTTCAACGGCGTCGTGCTCGACGCCGAGGAACAGTTCAAGATGATCGACAAGTACGGCGGCATCGAGGACCTCGGCGGCTTCCACACCGCCCCGCACTTCGCGGCGGCCTGGGCGCACGCCAACAACGCGCCCTTCCAGTGGGGCAAGCAGATGGCCAGCCACCTCGGGGGGACCCGCGATCCCATGGTGATCTCGTGGCCGAAGCGGATCGCCTCGGGCGGCGACCTGCGCACGCAGTTCACCCACTGCATCGACGTCGTCCCCACGGTCCTGGAGGTCATCGGCCTCCCGGCGCCGACCATGGTGGACGGCATCGAGCAGGAGCCGATGGACGGCACCAGCTTCGCCTACACCTTCGACGCCCCTGAGGCCCCCGAGCAGCACACGGTGCAGTACTTCGAGATGTACGGCAGCCGCGCGATCTACAAGGACGGCTGGTGGGCGTGCACCAAGCTCGACAAGATGCCCTGGGACTTCTCACCGGCCACCCTGGCCCGGTTCGGGCCCGGCAGCGACTGGGACCCGGGGAAGGATCACTGGGAGCTCTACTACCTGCCCGACGACTTCTCCCAGGCCCACGATCTCTCGGCCGAGCACCCCGACAAGGTCGCGGAGCTGGTCGAGCTCTTCTGGGCCGAGGCCGAGCGCAACCGGGTGCTGCCACTCCTGGGCGGGTTCGCGGTGTTCTTCGGCATGCTGCCGCCGATGCCCACCCAGACCCGGTTCACCTTCGCGGGTGACGTGCAGAACATCCAGATGACGCAGATCCCACGGATCATCGGACGCTCCTACGCCATCGAGGCCGATGTCCACGTGCCCGAGAGGGGGGCGGAAGGAGTCCTGGTGGCCTTCGCGGACTTCATCGGTGGGTTCGCGCTGTGGGTCGACGAGAAGGGGCTGCTGAACCACACCTACCAGTACCTCGGCATCGACACCTACCGCCAGACCTCGACCGAGCCGATCCCCACCGGCGACGTCACCCTCAAGATGCTGTTCGACGCCGACCAGGCGACCCCAGGCACGAGCGGCCACGTCACGCTGTGGGCCGATGACAGGCAGATCGGGGAGGGAGACATCCCGCGCACCATCTCACTGATCTTCACCACCTACGCAGGGATGGACATCTCCCGGGACAACGGCGGCGTCGTCGATCTCGACTACGAGGACCGCGCGCCGTACGCCTTCACCGGCACCGTCCGCAACGTCGTCTTCGACCTCGCACCCCATGCTCACGACGACGACCTCTCCCTCCACGAGTCCACCGCCCA
>DASTXB010000031.1:0-51751 GCA_035765695.1 Nocardioides sp.
CATCATCGACTCGTACTCGCCGAACTCCTCGCGGATCTGCTCGTTGGTCCAGCCGAGGGCCTTGAGCAGCACCGTGACGTTCTGCTTGCGCTTGCGGTCGAGGCGGACGCCGACCATGTCGCGCTTGTCGATCTCGAACTCGAGCCAGGCACCCCGGCTCGGGATCAGCTTCGCGGTGTAGATGTCCTTGTCGGAGGTCTTGTCCGCGGCGCGCTCGAAGTACACGCCCGGGGACCGCACCAGCTGGGACACGACGACACGCTCGGTGCCGTTGATGATGAAGGTGCCCTTGTCGGTCATGAGCGGGAAGTCGCCCATGAAGACCGTCTGGCCCTTGATCTCACCGGTGTCGTTGTTGGTGAACTCCGCGGAGACGTACAGCGGAGCGGAGTAGGTGAAGTCCTTCTCCTTGCACTCGTCCACGGTGTACTTGGGGTCGTAGAAGACCGGGTTCTCGAACGACAGCGACATCGTCTCGGAGAAGTCCTCGATCGGGGAGATCTCCTCGAAGATCTCCTGGAGACCGGACTTGCTGGAGACGTCCTCGCCCTCACCGCGGCGGCGCTCGACGGCGGCCTGCCACTTCTCGTTGCCGATCAGCCAGTCGAAGCTGTCGGTCTGGAGGGAGAGGAGCTGAGGGAGCTCGAGAGGCTCGGTGATCTTTGCGAAAGAGATGCGGCGGGAGTTACCAGAGGTGGTGCGCGCGGCCAAGAGGTGTCCTTCGACGATTCGCTCTTCGAACAGCGTCGGCCCACCACAAAGTCAGCCACCGGACAGGCTGACGAGCATCTGAGGGCAGACGCAAGTTATCAGCCTACCGCAGGCAGGGGCCTGTCACAAATGCCAGCGCACGGCACGCCCGACGATCATGAACGCCGAACCCGGTCAGGTCAAGCAGCGCGGCCGTGGGGTGTGGAGGCGCCGGTGGAGGGCAGCGGCGGATCAGGTGTCCATCCCGCTGACCAGCCAGTCGCCGTCGACCTTCTCCATGGTGATCGTGACCCAGTTCTTGTACACCTGCGGGGTCTTCTGCTTGTCGTTGGTCCGGGTCTGGTTGACCAGTACGAACACCTGGACCCGGTCGTCGCTGGCCCGCACGATGCTGGACCGGACCAGCTGCGCCTTCAGGACGGTCCCGGTCGACGGGGCGTTCTCCTTGATGATGCCGTCGAACAGCTGGTCGTACTCCTTGCGGTAGCCCCCGGTGAGGTACTGCTCGGCCGCCGCGCGGGACTCGTCGAGGTGCTGCGCGTCGTAGGACAGGATCGGGACCACGGCCCGCTCGGCGGCCGACTGGGCGGCGGACGTGGCGTCCTCGACGGCCTGGTCGGAGGGCTGGGTGACGTAGACGTAGGCCGCCGCACCCGCCACGAGCAGCACCGCGACCGCGAGCGCGACCAGGAGCCAGGCCGGGATCACTCCGCGGCGCGGCCCCGCGGTGGGGGCGACGACCGGCTCGTGTGCCGACCCGGGCCCGGGCTCCGGCTCGGGCCCCGGCTCGGGCTCCGGCTCGGGCTCCGGCTCGGACGCCGCCAGCTCCGCGTCGTACGCCGCGCGGCGCGCGGGGTCGAGGAGCACCTCGGCGGCCTGGTTGAGCGCTGCGAACCGGCGGTCGGTGGGGTCGAGGTCGGCGATCCCGGCGCGCCAGGCCGCCCGCACCTCGTCGGCGGAGGCGTCCGGCGCGACCCCGAGCAGGTCGTACCAGGTCGGGGTGGTCACTGTCCGTCCCCCGTCACCGGCGCGTAGTCGTCGACCAGCCACTTCCCGTCGGTCCTGACCAGGTCGACCTCCCAGCGCAGCACGTCCTCGCCGCCCGACACCCGCTTCGTGGCGTCGTCGGGGTGCTGGGGGTCGGGGTAGCTGCCGGTGAGCCCGGCGGCCACGATGGCGACCGCCGAGTCGGAGTCGATGCTCTGGACCCCGACGCCGAAGACCTGGGCGCTGCGGCCGTAGCCGGCCTGCTGGACGGTCTGCGTCGCGATCGGGAGCCCGGACTGCTCGAAGTCGCTGGCGAACTTCGGCGTGATCACCTCGGACACCCTCTCCTGGTACCCGCTCAGCTTGCCCTGGTCGTCGAGGTCGTCGGGACCGTAGGTGTTGAGCCGGAGCACGAACTGCTCGGTCTGCGCCATCACGGACTCGCGCTGCGACTGCAGGTCGTCGGCCGCGCCGCGGCGGTCGGCCAGGAGCCAGACGAGGGCACCCGCGGAGACCAGGAGCAGCGCGACGAGCACGACCAGCAGCACGAGTCGGAAGGTGGCAGAACGCGGCGTCTCGTCAGTCCCGGTGCTCAGGGCAGCAGGGGCTGCAGGAACAGCCACTTCCACGACTCCTCTCCGAAGGCTTGCGGGGCCAAGGTACCGGGCTGGGCCAGCGCGGGGTCGACCTTGCCGCCCCAGCGCAGCTTGCCACCGTCCGGGTCGTAGCTCGCGACGGGCGCACGGTACGCCGCGCCCGACCGGGACAGGTTCTGCGGACCGCGGGCGTTGCTCTGCGCGATGGGCTCGCGGCAGCCGGCCTGGGTGTTCATCGGGCGGTTCGAGCCGTCCTGCGGCGGACGCGTGTCGGTGCCCTCGTAGCCGTGGTGGCAGACCGGGTTGTCGGTGATGATCATGCCGAAGTGGGCGTCGTACAGGCCGGTGTCCGGCGACTTCGAGACGACGGTGAAGCCGCCCTCGACGACGTACGGGTAGATCACCAGGATCTGCTCGATGCCCGGCAGGTGCTTGACGATGACGTCGCCGGTGGTGACCGCGTTGTTGATCAGCTGCCCGAGGTCGACCTCGTTCTCCTGGAGGAACGTGCGCAGCTGGGTCGCGGTGGCCGAGCCGTTGTCGATCACCTGCCGCAGCGCCTTGTCGCTGCCCGCCAGCGACCCGCTGAACAGGCTGAGGTCGCGGGCGAACGACCGGATCGCGTCGGCGGAGTCCAGCTGGCCGCGGAGCACGGTGTTGCTGTCGCGGATCAGGGCAGTCGTGGTGTCGAAGTTGGCGTTCGCCTCCTCGATGAAGGCGTTGCCGGTGTCGATGATCTGCTGGAGGTCCTTGCCGGTGCCCCCGAACGCCTTGCCGAGCTCCTCGACCGTGGTCGACAGGGCCTGCTTGTCGACCGACTCGGTGGTGTCGGAGATGTCGGCGAGCAGCTTCTGGGTCGGGATCGGCGTGCGGGTGTCCTCCTGGGCGATCTGCGAGCCGTCGGCGAGGTACGGACCGTCGTCGGTCTGCGGCTGCAGCTCGACGTACTGCTCGCCGACCGCGGACCGGTTGCCGACCACCGCGAGCGTGTCGGCGGGGATGTCGTCGTGGCCGTTGTCGATGTCCATGACCACGTCGACGCCGTCGTCGGTCAGCACCAGCTTGCCGACCTGGCCCACCTGGACGCCGCGGTAGGAGACCTCGCCGCCGGCGAAGATGCCGCCGGAGTCGGCGAAGTGCGCCGTCACCGAGTAGTGGTCGTCGAAGAAGACCCGGTCGAGCCGGGCGTAGCGGGCGCCGACGTAGCTGACGCCCAGCAGCGTGATCGCGACGAACACGAGCAGCTGGATGCGGGTGCGGCGGGTGATCATCGGGTCACCATCCCGGGGACGAGGAGCCGGACCAGGGCCGGGTCGAACCACCGGCTCAACTGGCCCATGGTCGGGCCGTGCACCTGTCGGGTCGGGCCGACACCGGTCCGGTTCAGCCCGGTCAGCCCGCCCAGGAGGCCGCCGCCCCCGCCGCCTCCGTCGCCGGCGCCGCTGCCGCCTCCCCCGCCGAGGCCGCCGAGCAGACCACCGAGGTCGGTCGGCAGCGGGTCACCCGGAGCGCTGGGCAGACCGGGGATCTGGTTGAGGGCCCGGCAGACCACGGTCTTCTCGTTCTTCTTCTTCAGGCAGGCGTCCTTGAGCTTGAGGATGCCCTCGACGCTGCTCAACAGCTTCCGGCAGGGCTTGCTGGTCAGGTCGCCGCTGCGGATGCAGCGGGTCACCCGGTCCAGGATCACGGTCGGATCGAGGTCGCTCGGCAGGAGCGTCGGGATCTCGGTCGGCGCCCCGCTGATGCCTCCGGTGAGGTCGAGGTTCAGCCGGATCGAGAGGTTGGTGTAGTCGCCCATGTGCAGGTTGCGCGCCACCTGCGGGTCGCGGCCGACGACCTCGTCGACGAACGGGTAGGTCAGGAAGACGTTGAACGACTTCACGAACGCGTCGCCGGCGTTGCCGAGCTCGGTGAGCACCGGGTTGAGCTGGCGCAGCGTCTCGATCGTGCCGGCCTTCGACGCCTGGATCACCCGGACACCCACGCCGCCGAGGCGGTCGAGCGACGTCAGCATCTTCACCAGGTCCCGGCGCTGCTTGTCGATGGAGGTGAGGGCGCTCGGCAGCTCGTCCAGGGCGGCGTCGATGGAGCCCTGCTGCTTCTGGACCGAGACCGCGAGGTTGTTGAGCGACTCGATCGCGTCGACGATGTCCTGCTTGTTGTCGTCGAGCTGGCCCATGAACTGGCGGATCTGGTCGAGGACCGAGCGGGCGGTGTCCTCGCGGCCGTCGAGCACCTTGTTCAGCTCGTCGGCGATGGTCTTGAGCTGGGCCACGCCGCCACCGTTGAGCAGCAGGCTCAGCGCCCCGAGGACCTCCTCGACCTCCGGGTTGCGACCGGTGTGGTCGAGGTCGATCACGTCGCCGTCGCCGAGTGCGTCGTCGGAGGGGTTCTCCGGCGGCGGACTCAGGGACACGAACTTCTCCCCCAGCAGGCTGGTCTGCCGGATCTCGGCGATCGCGTTGTCCGGGAGGTCGGTGTCGCGCGGGATCTGCATGGTGACCACCGCGTGCTCGCCGACCAGGTCGACGTCGGTGATCTGCCCGACGCTCACGTCGTTGATCTTGACCGTCGACTTGGGCACCAGGTCGAGCACGTCGGCGAACTCCGCCTTGACCGTGATCGGGTCGTCCACGCTCGTCCCGCCGGGCAGCGGCAGCTTGTAGACGTCGAAGTCGCAGCCGGTGAGCAGCAGCGCCCCGGCCACCAGGGCGACGAGCGTGCGCAGCACGTGGGTCGGTCGGGTCATCGGTCCACCCCCACGAAGCCGCCGAGCGATCGGTCGTACCGGTCCCCGGTCGGCTCGCCACCGCTCGCCCCGGGCGCCGGCCGTTTGAGGGCCTGCTGCGCGAGGTCGCACAGCGCGCCGGAGTCGTCGGCCTGGGCGAGGAAGCCGCAGAGGTACGTCGCCGGGTCGGACTGGAGCTGGTTGACGAGCTCGCCGAGGTTGGCGTTCGTGTCCAGGGTGCCGGCCTGCGGGTTGTAGGTCAGCGCCAGGTTGTTCAGCGCGAGCGGGGCCGAGTCGAGGATCTGGTCGAGTTCGCCGCGCCGCTTGACCAGCACCTTCGACACGCGGTTCAGCCCGGAGATGTTGCGTCCGAGCGCGTCGCGGTTCTCCCGCACGAAGGAGCCGACCTGCTGGAGCGCGGTCGACAGGTTGCGCAAGGAGGCGGACAGCTCCTGGCGCTCGCCGGCGAGCATGCCCGAGACGTCGCTCAGCGACTGGTTGAAGTTGCGCACGGTCTTGTCGTTCCGGGCGAGCGTGCTGATGAAGCCCTCCAGCTCGCGGGCGGAGCCGAACAGCTCCTCCTTGTTGTCGTCGAGGGTCTTGCTGAGCCTGCCGAAGTTCTGGATGGTCTGGTGGAACTTCGCGCCCTCGCCGCCGAAGTTCGCGGCGGTGGTCTCGAGCAGGTCGGTCAGCGCGCCCTTCTGGTTCGCCCCGGTCGGGCCCAGCGCCACCGTCAGGTCGTCGAGGCTGCTGTAGATCTGGTCGAGCTCCAGCGGCACCGCGGTCCGGTCGGTGCTCAGCGTGGCGCCGTCGGCCATCACGTCGCCCCCGGTGTAGACGGGGGTGAGCTGGACGAACCGGTCACCGACGATCGACGGCGCGACGATCGCGGCCTTGGCGTCGGCCGGGATCTTCACGTTCGCGTCGTACGACATGGTCACGACCACGTCGGTGCCGGACGGCGTCACGGTGTCGACCTGACCGACCGGAACGCCGAGCACGCGGACGTCGCTGCCCTCGTAGATCGAGATCGTGCGCGGGAAGTGCGCGGTCAGCGTCTTGGTGTCCCCGCCGCGGAACATGACGAACGCGCCTGCGACGAGGGCCAGCACGATGATCGCCGGGACGATGGCCCGCTTCAGGATGCTCATCCCAGACCACCACCGTTCTGGACGTCCGGCGCCGGCGGCATGTTCTGGATGTAGGTGTCGAACCAGGGACCGCCGCCGAGCGTGCTGGCGAAGACCCGGTAGAACGGCGCCATCAGCCGCAGGCTGTTGTCGAGGTTGTCCTCGTTCTTGTTCAGCACCGCGACGACGTTCTGGAGGTGGTCCAGGGCCGGCTTGAGGTCGGCCCGGCTCTGCTCGACCAGCGCGGTCAGCTCCTTCGACAGCTGGCTCGTGGAGACCAGGAGGTTGTGCACGGCCTCCCGGCGGGCGACCAGGGCGCGGAAGAGGACGTCGGAGTCCTTCATCAGCGCGACGATGTCGCCGTCGCGCTCGTCGAGGACGCCGCTGACCCGCTTGAGGTTCTTCAGCAGGGTGTTGATCTGCTCGTCGCGCGCCGCGATGTTCGACGACAGCTGCGACACCCCGCGCAGCGCGCCGCGGAACTCCTCCGGGGTGTTGCGGGTCAGGTCCGCGAGCGTGGTCAGGGACTTCGCGAGCCGGTCGGTGTCGATCCGCTCGGAGGTCTCGGCCAGCCCGGAGAAGGCGTCGACCACGTCGTACGGCGAGCTGGTGCGGTCGACCGGGATCTCGGCGCCCTCGGCGAGCTGGCCGTCGCCGGCCGGCTCGAGCGAGAGGTACATCGCGCCGAGCAGCGTCTTGACCTTGATCGCGGCACGGGTGTCGGTGCCGAACTCCGAGGGCGTGTCGACCCGGAAGGTGACCTTCACGTGGTCGCCGTCGAGCGCCACGCTCTCGACCTTGCCGACGCGGACACCGGCGATCCGGACCTCGTCGTTGGGCTTCAGGCCGCCGGACTCGGAGAACGCGGCGTAGTAGGTGTCGCCGCCGCCGATCAGCGGCAGGTCCTGGGCGCGGAAGGCGCCGAGGATCAGCAGCGCGATGACGGCGAGGCTGATCGCCCCGATCACCACCGGGTTGCGCTCGCGGAAGGGGACGCTCATCCGAGATCACACCTCGGGCTGCCGGTCTTGTAGTCGACCGGGACGGTCTGGCCGCCGGGCAGCTGGACCCGGCCGCGGAAGTCGCACAGGTAGAAGTTGAACCAGGAGCCGTACGTCGCGGTGCGGCCGACCTTGTTCAGCTTGATCGGCAGCACCTGGAGCGCCCGGTCGAGCTCGGCCTTGCCGGAGTCGAGGTTGCCGGCCACGCGGCGCAGCTGCTTGATGTCGTCGACGAACGGCTGGCGGATGCCGGACACGAGGTCGGCGGTCTGCACCGAGAGCTGGGAGATGCGGTCCAGGGAGCCGAGGATCGCCTCGCGATCGTCCTTGAGGCCGCCGACGAACGTCCGGAACGTCGTGATCAGGCGGCTGAGCTGGACGTCGCGGTCGCCGAGGTGGTCGAGCACCTGGTTGAGGTTGTCGATCAGCGAGCCGATCACCTGGTCGCGGCTGGCGAGGGTCGTGGTCACCGAGGCGGTGTGGGTCAGCAGGCTCTCGAGGTTGCCGCCCTCACCCTGGAAGACCTGGACGATCTCGTACGACAGCTGGTTGATGTCGGCCGGGGACAGCGCCTGGAACAGCGGCTTGAAGCCGTTGAACAGCACGGTGAGGTCGAGCGCCGGCGAGGTCTGCGACACCGGAATCGTGGACCCGGGCTCCAGCCCGCCGGAGTCGCCGATGCCGTCGCTCAGGGCGATGTACCGCTGGCCGACCAGGTTGCGGTAGCGGATCGCCGCATGCGTCGCCTTGCTCAGGTGCGTGGACTCCTCGACGCTGAAGGTCACCAGGGCCCGGGTGCGGTCGACGATCTGGACGTCCTTGACGGTGCCGACCTTGACGCCGGCGATGCGGATGTCGTCACCCTTCACCACGCCGGTCGCGTCGACGAACTCGGCCTTGTACTCGTTCTTCGGCGAGAACGAGATGTTGCCGATCGTGACGACCAGCACCGAGGTCGCCAGCGTGGTGATCACGATGAAGATCAACAGCTTGGTGAGGTCGCCGGCGGTGCGCTTGTCGAGGACGCTCATCGCAGCGACACCTCCGCCCCTCGTGCCATCGGACCGACGAGCAGCAGCCCGAGGTCCGGGACGTCCGCGGCGTCCACGCCGAGTGCGGGGCCGAGCAGGGAGCGGAGCAGGTCGTTCTCCTGGGTGGTGCCGACGGACGTGCGGAAGAACTGGTTCGGGACGACGCGCGAGGTGCCCTTGCCGGTCGGCTCGTCCACGCCGTCGTTGAAGTCGGGCTGGTGGCGCACCGGGTTGGACTGGTTCCAGGGCGGGTTCGGCAGGTGCAGGCAGCTCGGCCCGCGATCCTCACCGAAGTGCGGCTTGTCCTGCGGGCCGTAGGGCCGCGGCTGGTTCGGGAGCGTCTCCAGCACGATGTGCAGCATGAAGCCGCGGAACGCCTCGGCCTGGCGCTTGCCCGCGTTGACGATGCCGCGGGTCAGGCAGTTGAACTCGGGCGCGTACTTCGCGAACACCCGGAACTGCTCCTGGCCGACGTGGCTGAGCCGGATCAGGTTGTCGCCGTTCTGGTCGAGGAAGCCCTTGGCGGTGTCGGAGAAGGCGGTGACGTCGTCGAAGAGCGCGTGCAGCTTGACCTCGCGGTCCTCCAGCGTGGTGCCGGTCGTGACCGTGTTGTCGAGGATGTCGGCGATCTGCGGCATCACCTGGGCATAGGTGTCGGAGACCCGGGCGGTCATCCGCAGGTCGTCGACCAGCGCCGGGATCTGCGGGTTGATCCGCTTGAGGTAGCTGTCGACGGTCTCGAGGTTCTCGCCGATCTGGTCGCCTCGACCCTCGAGCGCGGTGGCCATCGCGTTCAGCGTCATGTTGATGTCGGCGGGCTGGACGGTGCGCAGCAGCGGGTAGAGGTCGGAGAGCACCTTCTCGACCTCGACCGACACCTGGGTGCGCTCGATGGTCTGGCCCGCCTCGAGGTGGTCGGAGGCCGGGTCCTGGGGCACCTCGAGCGCGACGTACTTCTCGCCGAACAGCGTCTTGGGGACGATCGAGCCGGTGACGTTGGCCGGGATCGTGTCGATCTCGCTGGGGTAGATGCCCAGCGTGAGCTCGGCGCCCTCGGCGTCGGCGGCGAAGTCGAGCACCTCGCCGACGATGACGCCCCGGATCTTGACGTCCGCGCGGCTCGGGAGCTGGAGACCGATCGTGGAGGTCTGCAGCTTCACCTCGTCGTAGTCGGTGAACTTCTTGGTGAACACGGCGTACGTGAACCAGATCCCGGCGAGCAGGATCAGGATGAAGACGATGCCGAGGACCTTGTGGGACGCGGTCAGGCGCACGGGATCACCACCTCGTCACCCCGCCAGCCGCACGGTCGTGGACGCGCCCCAGATCGCCATCGACAGGAAGAGGTCGATGACGTTGATCGCGACGATGCTGGTGCGCACGGCCTTGCCGACGGCCACACCGACGCCCGCGGGACCGCCGGAGGCGGTGTAGCCGTGGTAGCAGTGGATCAGGATGACCGTCACGGCGAAGACGAGCACCTTGCCGAACGACCACACCACGTCGCCGGGTGGCAGGAACGTGTTGAAGTAGTGGTCGTAGGTGCCGGTGCTCTGCCCGAAGAACTGGGTGACGGTGAGCCGGGTCGCGAAGTACGACGACAGCAGGCCGACCACGTAGAGCGGGACGATCGCGATCAGGCCGCCGATGATCCGGGTGGTGACCAGGAACGGCAGCGACGGGATCGCCATCACCTCGAGGGCGTCGACCTCCTCGGAGATCCGCATCGCGCCGAGCTGGGCGGTGAAGCCGCAGCCGACGGTCGCCGCGAGCGCGATGCCGGCGACCAGCGGGGCGATCTCGCGCGTGTTGAAGTACGCCGACACGAAGCCGGAGAACGCCGCGGTGCCGAGCTGGTTCAGCGCGGCGTACCCCTGGAGGCCGACCTCGGTGCCGGTGAAGAAGCACATCGCGGTGATGACGCCGACCGTGCCGCCGATGACGGCGAGCGCGCCGGAGCCGAGGGTGACCTCCGCGAGGATGCGCAGGATCTCCTTCTTGTACCGCCGCAGCGTGCGCGGGGTCCACGCGAGCGCCTTGATGAAGAACGCGAGCTCTTCGCCGAGGCTGTCGAGGGTGCGGAGGGGCTTGACGTAGACCGCCCGGATGTTCGCCATGGTCGCTAACCCGTCTTCGGTGGGACGAGCTGGAAGTAGATCGCGCTCATCACGAAGTTGACGACGAACAGGAGCATGAAGGTGATGACCACGGACTCGTTCACCGCGTCGCCGACCCCCTTCGGGCCGCCGGCGGCGTTCATGCCCTTGTAGCAGGCGACGATCGCGGCGATGAGGCCGAACACCAGCGCCTTGACCATGCCCTGCCAGAGGTCGGGCAGCTGGGCGAGCGCGGTGAAGCTGGAGAGATAGGCACCTGGTGTGCCGTCCTGGAGCACGACGTTGAAGACGTAGCCCCCGGCGACGCCCACGACGCTGACCAGGCCGTTGAGGAAGACGGCGACCAGCATGCAGGCCAGCACGCGGGGCACGACGAGGCGCTGGATCGGGTCGATGCCCAGCACCATCATGGCGTCGAGCTCCTCGCGGATCTTCCGGGCGCCGAGGTCCGCGGCGATCGCGGACCCGCCGGCCCCCGCGATCAACAGCGAGGTGGCGATCGGGCCGGCCTCACGCACCACGGCGAGGACGGCGGCGGAACCGGTGAACGACTGCGCTCCGAACTGCTTGACCAGGCCGCCGACCTGGAGGGCGATGACGGCGCCGAACGGGATCGCGACCAGCGCGGTCGGGATGATCGTCACCGAGGCGATGAACCAGGCCTGCTGGAGGAACTCCCGCAGCTGGAACGGGCGGCGGAACAGCCCTCGGCCGACGTCGAGCCCGAAGGCGAAGAGCTTCCCCGCGGTCCCGACGGGGGCGAGCACACGGCTCGCGGTGATGTTGGACATGGGACTGCCTCAGACCCCCGTCGCCATGGCCATGTTCGCCTCGAACGAGCCGGGCGGCGGCGTCACGCCGTTCTCCCGGCACCAGTCGCCCGGGGGGCGCTGGCTGCGCCGGGCGATGCCGTTGGACGGCTCGAGCTGGAGCGGGATCGGCGGGAGCGGCGGGAGCTCCTGGTCCTTCTCCGCCTCGAGCTCGTCGGCGTCCTTCTCCTCGGACATGCCGATCGGACCGACGCGCTGGGCGTTGAGGAACTGGCGGACGACCGGCTCCTCGGAGGAGAGCAGCATCTCGCGGGGCCCGAACATGGCCAGGTGCCGGTGGTAGAGCAGCCCGATGTTGTCGGGGACCGTGCGGGCGGTGTTGATGTCGTGGGTGACGATGAGGAACGTCGCGTCGATCTGGGCGTTCAGGTCGACGATCAGCTGGTTGAGGAATGCCGTCCGGACGGGGTCGAGGCCGGAGTCGGGCTCGTCGAAGAGGACGATCTCGGGCTCGAGGACGAGCGCGCGCGCCAAGCCGGCGCGCTTGCGCATGCCGCCGGAGATCTCGCCGGGGAGCTTGTCCTCGGCACCGACCAGACCCACCAGGTCCATCTTCTCCATGACGATGTCGCGGATCTCGGACTCGGACTTCTTGGTGTGCTCGCGCAGCGGGAAGGCGACGTTGTCGTAGAGGTTCATCGAGCCGAACATCGCGCCGTCCTGGAACAGCACGCCGAACAGCTTGCGGATCTCGTAGAGATCCTTCTCCGAGCAGGTGGCGATGTCGGTGCCCTCGATGACGATCGAGCCCTCGTCGGGCTTGAGCAGGCCGATCAGGGTCTTGAGGAACACGGACTTGCCGGTGCCGGACGGGCCCAGCATCACGCAGATCTCGCCCGCGGGGACGGTCAGCGTCACGTCGCCCCAGATCAGCTGCTTGCCGAACGACTTGGTGAGGTGTTCGACCTTGATCTCCACGCCCATGTCCGCCCCTGTCCCTCCTTGTCGCTGCGCACCCCGGGTCACCGCCCCAGGCCGTACCCGGCACGCTCCCCGTCTCCCACTGCCCGGTACCAACGCGACGACGGTCACGAAGTTACGCGCGGGTTTCCTTCCCACTTCCGGACGGCGTACACCTGTACGGCCCGGGTCGTCTGGACCGTCGCTCCGAAATGCCACGAGGGGCGGTCCACCCGTCCGGGTGGACCGCCCCTCGTGAGGAACAGCTAGGAGATCGTCACTTGAGGGTGACGGTGGCGCCGGCGCCCTCGAGGGCCTCCTTGGCCTTCTCCGCGGCCTCCTTGTTGACCTTCTCGAGGATCGGCTTCGGGGCCGCCTCCACGAGCTCCTTGGCCTCCTTGAGGCCGAGGGAGGTCAGCGCGCGGACCTCCTTGATGACGTTGATCTTCTTGTCGCCGGCCGACTCGAGGACGACGTCGAACTCGTCCTGAGCAGCGGCCTCCTCGCCGCCGCCGGCGGCGCCGCCGGCGGCCGGGGCCGCGGCAACGGCGACCGGAGCGGCCGCGGTGACGCCGAAGGTGTCCTCGAACTGCTTCACGAACTCGCTGAGCTCGATCAGCGTCATCTCCTTGAACGCGTCGAGGAGCTCGTCGGTGCTGAGCTTCGCCATGGTGGCGCTTCCTTCCATTCGGTGGCCCGCCGCGCTCGCGGGGGCCGGGTTTCAGGTGGTGGTGTCGCCGGGGCCTCAGGCCTCGGCGGTCTCCTCGTCAGAGGCGGCCTCGGCGGCGGGCTCCTCAGCGGGAGCCGCCTCCTCGGCGGGAGCCTCGTCAGCGGCGACCGGCTCGGCCGAAGCCTGACCAGCACCACCTGCGAGGATCGAGGGGTCCTGCTCGGCCTTCGCCTGGAGCGCACCCGCGAGGCGGGCGGCCTGGGCGAGCGGCGCGTTGAGCAGGTACACGGCCTGGCTGAGCGATGCGAGCATCGCGCCGGCCAGCTTGCCCAGGAGGACCTCCCGGGACTCGAGGTCGGCCAGCTTGGCCACCTCGGCCGCGTCGAGGGGCTTGCCCTCGAAGACGCCGCCCTTGATGACAAGGGCGGGGTTCGCCTTGGCAAAGTCACGCAGACCCTTGGCCGCCTCGACGACGTCGCCGTTGATGAAGGCGATGGCGGTCGGGCCGGTCAGCAGGTCGTCGAAGCCGGAGATGCCCACCTCGGTGGCGGCGATCTTGGCCAGCGTGTTCTTGACCACGGCGTAGTTGGCGTTCTCGCCGAGGGAGCGCCGCAGGTCCTGCAGCTGCTTCACGGTGAGACCGCGGTACTCGGTCAGCACGGCACCGGCCGCGTCGTTGAACGAGTCAACGATCTCCGCGACGGCTGCCTGCTTGTCTGCCCGCGCCATGGGTCTCCTTCCGGTGGTCGACCGCCACTCGGAGCTCCCCAGGAACGACGAACGCCCCGAGCGCAGGCTCAGGGCGTGGACACCGGCGTACCGGGTGCTGCTCTGTCACCTGCGCTGGCCGTCCGCGTCTCCGCGGAACCTTCGGTCGTGCTGCTGGCGCAGCCTGACAACCGGCGGTCTTTGGTTTCAGGAGGAACAGTACGGGCTCGGTCCGGGTGGACCAAATCGAGCGACAACGGGAAATGACACCGGCCCGCCAGGAGGACCTGGCGGGCCGGCGTACGTGCTGCTGGGTGACCGAGGTCAGGCCGTGGCCTCGTCCTCGGCCGCGACGTTGCGCGTGCGGTTCGGGTCGACCTGGATGCCGGGGCCCATGGTCGTGGAGACGGTGACCTTCTTGATGTAGCGGCCCTTCGAGCTGGCCGGCTTCAGACGGAGCACCTCCTCCAGCGCCGCGGCGTAGTTCTCCGCGAGCTGGACCTCGTCGAAGGACGCCTTGCCGATGATGAAGTGCAGGTTGGCATGGCGGTCGACGCGGAACTCGATCTTGCCGCCCTTGATGTCGGTCACGGCCTTGGCCACGTCCGGCGTCACGGTGCCCGTCTTCGGGTTCGGCATGAGGCCGCGGGGGCCGAGCACGCGGCCGAGGCGGCCGACCTTGCCCATCATGTCCGGGGTCGCGACCACGGCGTCGAAGTCGAGCCAGCCGCCGGCGACCTTCTCGATCAGGTCGTCGCCACCGACGATGTCGGCGCCGGCCTCACGGGCGGCCTCGGCCTTGTCGGCGTTCGCGAACACGAGCACGCGGGCGGTCTTGCCGGTGCCGTGCGGCAGGTTGACCGTGCCGCGGACCATCTGGTCCGCCTTGCGCGGGTCGACGCCGAGGCGCATGACGACGTCGACGGTCTCGTCGAACTTCTTCTTGCTGGTGGTCTTCGCGATCTTGATCGCGGTCAGCGGGGCGTAGAGCTCGTCCTTGTCGAACTGCTCCGACGCCGCGCGGTAGGTCTTGCTGCGCTGCATGAGCTTTCTCTTCTCTCTCGAAAGATGTGGTTAGCGGGCCAGCGCGGCCCTCCCACTGGTTCAGTCGGTGGTGACGCCCATGGAGCGGGCGGTGCCCTCGACGATCTTCATGGCCGCCTCGATGTCGTTCGCGTTGAGGTCGGGCAGCTTGGTCTGGGCGATCTCACGCACCTGGTCCTTGGTCAGCTTGCCGACCTTCTCCTTGTGCGGGACGCCCGAGCCCTTCTGCAGGCCGGCGGCCTTCTTGATCAGCTCGGCGGCCGGCGGGGTCTTCGTGATGAAGTCGAAGGACCGGTCCTCGTAGATGGTGATCTCGACCGGGATGACGTTGCCGCGCATGGACTCGGTCTGGGCGTTGTACGCCTTGCAGAACTCCATGATGTTCACGCCGTGCGGACCGAGGGCGGTACCGACCGGCGGAGCCGGCGTCGCGGCACCGGCCTGGAGCTGCACCTTGACCAGTGCGGCGATCTTCTTCTTCGGAGGCATGCTGCTTCTCTTTCTGTCTCGTGGTCATGACGAGGAGTACGTCGTACCCCTCTGCCACCTGCTGCTGCCGGCCGCTCGCGCCGCGGGCAACCGGACAATTGTGCTCCCCCGGCGAGCGGGGGCGAAATCCTCAGACGCGCTGGATCTGCGAGAAGCTCAGCTCGACGGGGGTCTCGCGACCGAAGATCTCGACGAGCGCCTTCACGCGCTGCGACTCGGCGTTGATCTCGGTGATCGTCGCGTGCAGCGTGGCGAACGGGCCGTCGACCACCATGACGGAGTCGGAGACCTCGAAGTCGGCGACCTCGATCGGCTTCTTCGCGGCGGTGGCGCCGGAGGCGGCCGGGGTGCCGGCGGCGACGGCCTCGGCCTCGGCGCGGGCGACCACCGCGGGCGCGAGCATGTTCTCGACCTCGGTCATCGACAGCGGGACCGGCTGGTGGCTGTGGCCGACGAAGCCGGTGACCGACGGGGTGTGGCGGACGGCCGCCCACGACTCGTCGGTGAGGTCCATGCGCACGAGGACGTAGCCGGGGAGAACGGTGCGCTTGACCATCTTGCGCTGGCCGTTCTTGATCTCCGCGACCTCCTCGGTGGGGACCACGATCTCGTGGATGTAGTCCTCCATGTTCAGGGAGATGATGCGGTTCTCGAGGTTCGACTTCACCCGGTTCTCCATGCCGGAGTAGGTGTGCACGACGAACCAGTCGCCCGGCTTGGCCCACAGCTCACGGCGGAACGCCTCGAGCGGGTCGTTCTCGTCGGCGTCCTCGTCGGCGGACGGCTCCTCGTCGCCCTCGGCCGCGGACATCTCCAGGCTGGTCGCGCCGTCGGCCGAGCCGTGTCCAGCGTCGAGGCCCATGGCCCCGTCGGTGTCCTCGTCGGTGACCTCGGCGTCCAGGCGGGGGTTGTCCTCCACCTCGGGGCCGTCGTTCGGCTCGCCGTACTGGTCCTCGAGGGTCGGGTCGACCTCGGGGGTCGTCTCCTCGGTCTCCACCGAGTCGTACTCCTGCTCAGACACGTACTGCTCCATCACTTCGAGATCGGGTTGCCCAGGTTCCGTACTAGCCGGCGAAGATCGCGAACACGAGCTTGCCGAAGCCCAGGTCGAGCAACGACACGATCGTCATCAGGACGATGACGAACACCATGACCACGATGAAGTACGTGACCAGCTGCTCCTGGGTCGGGTAGACGACCTTCCGGAGCTCCGCGACCACCTGCCGGTAGAACGTCGGGAGACTGGTGCGCTTCTGGGTCGCCCCTCCGCGCGGTCCGTGGACTGCCTTGCTGTCCGGCACGTCCTCTCACCTCTCCTCGTCGTCACCGATCGGTTGATCGTCCTTGCAGGGCACGAGGGACTTGAACCCCCAACCTTCGGTTTTGGAGACCGATGCTCTGCCAGTTGAGCTAGTGCCCTTCGCCGGTGGCCCCGATCGGCCCTGCCTGTGGGCAGCACTGATCCTGTGGGAATCCACCGAACGTGGAGTCTACGGGGTCACGTGAGGCGGAGTCCAAACCGGCTGGCGAGACGCCCGCGGACCCGCCCTACGATGGTGCCCATGACCTCCCCCGAGACCTCCCCTCGCTCCCGTCGCGTGTCCCGCCGGATCGGTGCCATCGCCGAGTCCGCGACGCTGAAGGTCGACGCCAAGGCGAAGGCGCTCAAGGCGGAGGGCCGCCCGGTGATCGGCTTCGGCGCCGGCGAGCCGGACTTCCCGACCCCCGACTACGTCGTGGACGCGGCGGTCGAGGCGGCGCGTGACCCGAAGAACCACCGCTACACACCGGCCGGCGGCCTGCCGGAGCTGAAGAAGGCGATCGTCGCCAAGACCCGTCGCGACAGCGGCCTCGTGATCGAGCCGAGCCAGGTGCTGGTCACCAACGGCGGCAAGCAGGCGATCTACGAGGCGTTCGCCACGATGCTCGACCCGGGCGACGAGGTCATCGTCCCGGCGCCGTACTGGACGACCTACCCCGAGGCGATCAACCTCGCCGGCGGCACGCCGGTGGAGGTGCTCGCCGACGAGACCCAGGACTACAAGGTCACCGTCGACCAGCTCGAGGCGGCCCGCACCGACCGCACCAAGGTGCTGCTGTTCGTGTCCCCGTCGAACCCGACCGGCGCGGTCTACAGCCAGGACGAGATCCGCGCGATCGGCGCCTGGGCCGAGGAACACGAGCTCTGGGTGCTGACCGACGAGATCTACGAGCACCTGGTGTACGACGGCGTCGAGTCCGGCTCGCTGCCGGTGCTGTGTCCCGAGCTCGCCGACCACACCGTGATCGTCAACGGGGTGGCGAAGACGTACGCGATGACCGGCTGGCGGGTCGGCTGGATGATCGGCCCCGCGGACCTGGTCAAGGCGGCGAGCAACCTGCAGTCGCACGCGACGTCCAACGTCGCCAACGTCTCCCAGCGGGCGGCGCTCGCGGCCCTCGAGGGCGACCTCGCCGCGGTCGAGGAGATGAAGGCCGCCTTCGACCGGCGGCGCAAGACGATCGTCGCGATGCTCAACGAGATCGACGGCGTCGTGTGCCCGATGCCGGGCGGTGCGTTCTACGCCTACCCGTCTGTCAAGGGCCTGCTCGGCAAGGAGCACGGCGGCCGGGTGATCGAGACCTCCGCGGAGCTCGCGGAGTACATCCTCGACGAGGCCGAGGTGGCCGTGGTGCCCGGCGAGGCGTTCGGCTCCCCCGGCTACCTGCGGCTGTCGTACGCGCTCGGGGACGACGACCTCGTCGAGGGCGTCACGCGGCTCCAGAAGCTCTTCGCCTGAGGGGTGCGCGACCTCTCCCTGCTGCCGAAGGCGCACCTGCACCTGCACTTCACCGGGTCGATGCGCCACTCCACCCTGCTCGAGCTCGCCGAGCGCGACGGCATCGTGCTGCCCGACCAGCTGGTGGCGGACTGGCCGCCGCAGCTGTCCGCGGCCGACGAGAAGGGCTGGTTCCGCTTCCAGCGGCTGTACGACGTGGCGCGGTCGGTGCTGCGGACCGAGGCCGACGTCCGCCGGCTCGTGCTGGAGGCCGCAGAGGACGACGTCCGCGACGGGGGGCGCTGGCTGGAGATCCAGGTGGACCCGAGCGGGTACGGCGCCCGCTTCGGCGGCATCACGGCGTTCACCGACCTGGTCCTCGACGCGGTGCGGGAGGCGTCGGGGGCGACCGGGCTCGGGATCGCGGTGGTGATCGCCGCGAACCGCACCCGCCACCCTCTCGACGCCCGCACGCTGGCGCGCCTGGCCGTCCAGTACGCCGGGCGCGGCGTCGTGGGCTTCGGGCTCTCCAACGACGAGCGGCGCGGCCGCACGGGCGAGTTCGCCCCGGCCTTCCGGATCGCCGAGCGCGGCGGCCTGCTGCTCGCGCCCCACGGCGGCGAGCTGCGCGGGCCGGAGCACATCCGGCTGTGCCTCGACGACCTGCACGCCCAGCGCCTCGGGCACGGCGTCCGGTCCGCCGAGGATCCCGCCCTGCTCGACCGGATCGTCGACGCCGGCGTGGCGCTGGAGGTCTGCCCGGTCTCGAACGTCGCGCTCGGCGTCTACTCCGACCTCACCTCGGTGCCGCTGCCGACGCTGCTCGCGGCGGGTGCGACGGTCGCACTCGGGGCCGACGACCCGCTGCTGTTCGGGTCCCGGCTCGCGGGGCAGTACGCCACGATGCGCGCCGCACACGAGCTCACCGACGAGCAGCTCGCCGAGCTGGCCCGGATGTCGGTCCGCGCCTCCCGGGCGCCGGACGAGGTCAAGAAGGCGATCCTCGGGGACGTCGAGGTGTGGCTGGGTACCGACCCTGACAGGATGGGCGCATGAGCGACGCCGAGCCCCCGGGCCCGAACCCGTACCAGCCGCAGGAGCCTCAGCAGCCGAACCCGTACTACCCGCAGGGGCAGCAGGGTCAGCCGCCGTACGGCCAGCCGCAGTACGGGCAGGCGCCCTACGGGCAGCCGCAGTACGGGCAGCCGTACGGCCAGCCGCAATACGGGCAGCCGCAGTACCCGCAGGCGCCGTACAGCTACACGCCCGCGCCGCCGTCCCACCCGTCGGCCAACACCGCCATGGTGCTCGGCATCGTCGGCCTCGCCGGCCTGGCCGTGTGCGGCGGCATCACGCTGGTCCTGTCCCCGTTCGCCTGGGCGATCGGCGGCAAGGCGGTGCGCGAGATCGACGCCAATCCCACGATGTACGGCGGGCGCGGCTCGGCGTCGGCCGGCCGGGTGATGGGCATCATCGGCACCATCCTGCTGATCCTCGGGATCCTGGCGATCATCGCGATCGTGGTCCTCGCCGTGACGTCGTCCGACACGTCGACGACGTACAACAGCAACTACTGACCCGGCCTCGACCGGCTAGAGCGAGCAGCCCACCAGCACCGGCTCGTTGACGAGCCGGACCCCGAACCGCGCCTCGACGCCGTCGCGCACGTCGCGGGCGAGCGCCATCAGGTCGGCGGTCGTCGCACCGCCGCGGTTGGTGAGGGCCAGCGTGTGCTTGCCGGACAGCGCCACGCGATCGTTGCCATGGCCCTTGGTGAAGCCGGCGTGCTCGATCAGCCAGGCGGCGCTGGTCTTCACGGTGCCGTCCGGCTGCGGCCACGCTGGCGCCCCCGCAGGGACGGCGTCGGAGGGGAGGACCGGGTTGGTGAAGAACGAGCCCGCGCTCCAGGTGTCGTGGTCGGCCGCGTCGAGGACCATGCCCTTGCCGCCGCGCAGCGCCAGCACCGCCTCGCGGACACTGGCCAGGGGCGCCCGCTCCCCCAGCTCGACGCCGAGCGCGCGGGCGAGCTCGGCGTACGCCACCGGTGCGCCCAGCGAGCCCTGCTGCAGCTGGAACGTCACCGACAGCACCACGTGGCGGCCTCCGAAGGCGTCCCTGCGGTCGGCCTTGAAGCGGGAGGTGCGGTAGCCGAATCCACAGTCAGCGCTCGCGAACGTGCGCACACCGCGCAGCGTGCGGTCCCAGACCCGGACCGACGCGATGGTCTGGCTGACCTCCTGGCCGTAGGCGCCGACGTTCTGGATCGGGGTCGCGCCCACGGACCCGGGGATGCCGGACAGGGCCTCGATCCCCGCCCACTCCTTCGAGACGGCGAGCGCGACGAGGTCGTCCCAGCCCTCGCCGGCAGCCACGGCGACGAGGACGCCGCCGCACGCGACCCCGTCCTCGACGTCCGGGGTCACGCCCCGGGTCGCGACCTCGACGACGGTGCCGGCGAAGCCCTCGTCGGCGACGACGAGGTTGCTGCCGCCCCCGAGGACCAGGACCGGCTCACCGGCCGCGTCCGCCTCCGAGACCGCCGCAACCAGCTCCTCCTCGGTGGTCGCGCGCACCCAGCGCGCCGCCGGGCCGCCGAGCCGCAGGGTGGTGTGGTCGGCGAGCACCTCAGGCACGCACGACCGCCTTCGGCATGCCGAGCACCTTCTGGCCGTCGCAGGTGACGGTCAGCGCCACCGTGGTCAGGCCGTCCGCCTCGGTCGCCGTGCCGGCGACGTCGACGTCGACACCGCCCTCGGCGGGCACCACGACGGGGTTGGTGAACTTGCAGCCGAGGCTGACCACCTCGGCGCCGGGGAACCACGTCGCGACCGCGCGGGCGACCAGCGCCATCGTGTACATCCCGTGCGCGATCACGCCCGGCAGGCCCACGCTCGTGGCGACCTGCTCGTCCTGGTGGATCGGGTTGTGGTCGCCGCTGGCCTCGGCGTACCGCACCAGGTCGGCGCGGGTGATCGTGTAGGTCTGCGTCTCCAGGCTCATGCCTCGACCCCCCGGTGCACGAGCGTGGCGCTGGCCGTGCAGACCGGAGCGCCGGACCCGTCGGTGATCAGGCTGGTGGTGCCGATGATGTCGTTCCCGGCGATCTGGCGCAGGCTCGCGACGGTCAGGGTCGCGGTGAGGACGTCGCCCGGCACGATCTGCCGGTCGTAGGTGAAGCGCTGCTCACCGTGCACGATGCGGAACAGGTCGATCGACTCGGCCTCGAGGAACGCGTTCATGGCGTCGAAGGCCAGCACGATCGGGAACGTCGCCGGCGCCGGGCCACCGTCGTACGTGCCACCGGTGGCCTCGGCGAAGCGGCCGATGCTCTCCGGGGTCACCGCATGGGGTCGGGTGGGTGGGAAGACCCGGCCGACGAGGGACTGGTCGACTGGCATGCGCCCAAACTAGCCGGTGACCTCGGTGACCTCGGTGACCGCGGTGGCCGGCGGCCCGGGGCGCGAGCCCCGGGCCGCCTGCCGGACCGCTCAGTGGCTGAACGCCGCTCCGAAGACGTCCTGGTCCAACCCGCCGTCGTTCGGGCAGGTGTCGGCGCCGAAGGCACCGCTTGCGTCGGCGGTGCGGCACTGCAGCACGTCGAAGCCCTCGCCGCCGTCGTACCGCGGGTCGTCGCCGCCGACGACCTGGCGGGTGTCGGTCCACGTGCCGTAGGCCGAGTTCCCGACGCTCGTCACGTAGTTGTAGTCACCGTGGAACGGGACCCGCCGGTCCCCGAACATCTCGTAGTTCGGCATCTGCGGGCCGCTCGAGAGCGGCGCCGCGGCCGACCAGGTCGCGCCGCCGTCGGCCGAGGAGGTGCTCCAGGTCTCGAGCCCGACCGTGGCCTCGTGGAAGCCGTAGGCGTCCACCGCCGAGGAGTTGCCGGGCGGGTTCTGCACGTCGTAGCCGGGGTCGTTGCGGCTGTCGTGCCAGATCGCGAACACGTAGCCACCGTCGGCGTTGATGTCCGGGAAGAACTGGTGGCCGACCGGGGTGGGAGCCAGGAGCTGCGGGGCGGCCCAGGGGCCGTCACCGACCCTCTTGGTCCAGTAGATGGCGCCCTGACCGACCATGAGCGTGCCGTCCGGCGCCACCGGCGCGGTGTTGTACGTCGAGGTCGACGGCTCCTCGGTCGAGGGGATCGTGGCGTCGTACACCATGAACACGGAGTTCGACGGGTCGGCGGGGTCCGCCGTGATCCGGGGCTGGCTGTCGTGGCGGAAGAACACGAACCCGCTCCGGCAGGCGAACGGTCCCGAGCCGCAGTCACGCGAGTCGCCCGCGGAGGTCTCCGCCGCCTCGGACTCCGGGCCGTCGGCGTGCTCGAAGGCGCTCTCGTGCGCCTGCTCGGCGGCCTCGGGGTCGCCCGCGGAGTCGGCGGCGTCGAAGCCGTCGTACCGGGCAGCCACGGCGGGCTTGGTGAAGCTGCGGCCGCCGTCGGTCGACCGCACCCACAGCATCGCGTTCGATCCGGTGGCGCGGCTGCCGGTGGTGCCGTTCCACGCCACGTAGAGCGTGCCGTTGCGGGTGACCGCGATGTCGGCGAACTGGTTGCCGAGCGACCCCTCCGAGAGCTTCGTGGGCTTGCTGAACGTGCGGCCGTGGTCCGTGGAGCGGGCGAACACGATCTCGTTGTTGCCGTTGAGGCCCTGGAACACGCTCCAGGCCACGTAGACGTTGCCGGCGTACGGACTGTCGAGGCCGCGGTCGACCTCGATCGAGGTCTTGTCGTTGAACTTGCCGTTCAGAGCGGGGCCGGCCTTGCCGACGATGACGGTGCGCACGTAGTGCGCCGCGTCCTGGTCGTAGGTGGCCACCCAGACGTCACCGTTCTGCGGCTTGGTCCGGTTGAAGGCGTTGCCCATGAAGAACAGCCGGTGGTCGCGGTCCCATGCCTGGACCGGGTCGCCGGCGTTGGCGATGCCGCGCTGGTGGAGCGGGCTCGCCTGCCCCTCGGGGGACGTGTCCGTCGGGTAGCCCGGGAGGAGCGAGTCGGTCCAGTGGGTCCCGCCGTCCGTGGAGCGGTAGAACCCCGCCCACGTGCCGCCGGCGATCTCGACGGTGCAGTAGTCGTTCGAGCCCGACGTGAGGACCTGGGGGTCGGCCGGATCCATGGCGATCGTGGGCTCGTTCTGCTGGCGACGGTTCTCGCCGCAGGCGGTGATGGCGTCACCGGTCGTCGGCGCGCGGCCGTTGGCCTTGACGTACGGGGCGTCGACCGAGACGGGGCCGTCCGCGGGATCGGCCGCGTGCGCGGCCGAGGCGATCGAGCCGGCTGCGGCGGGAAGGAGGGCGACGGCGAGGACCGCCACCCAGACCGTGCGGTGGTGGGCATGGTGTCGAACGGAAGTGAGCATGATGACTCTCCCGAGTGCGGTGTCGCGGCATCGGGGCCGGTGCCGTGGGTCGGGACCTGATGGCTGGGTCGTGGCAGTCACCGAGTCCACGGGCCGCTCGGCAGGTTACGCCCGATCCGGCGTCATGACATCCCCCAAGGCGGGGGCGCGCCTAGGGTCAGGAGGGTGTATGCATCCGGTCGTCGAGCCCGCCGCTGGCTGCTGCTCGTCGTCCTGCTCGTGGCCGGCTGCACCGCGGCGAACCCCGGGCCGCCGCCCGACGAGCGCTCCGGCTGCGGGCCGATCGCGTTCGACGACGTGCGTGGCACGCCGCCGACGTATCTGGAGCGGGACGAGCTGGACCGGTTCCCCAACGACCACGCCGTCTGCGCGGGCGTCTGGCTGCGCACCGGGCACGGATTCGTGCCGCAGGGCGTGGTGGTCGAGGACCACACCGCCTGGGTCAGCGGCTTCGACGGCGACGCGCCGCTGCACTATCGCTACTGCCTGGTCGAGCGGTACGACGTCCGCACGGGCGAGCGGCTCGACCGCCTCGACCCCGTGGCCGGTCGCGTCGGCGACCGCGACCCGCTGAAGTGCCGGCACGGAGGCGGGCTGGTGCGCGACGGGCACGGCCTGTGGCTCGTCGAGACCAGCCGGCTCTGGTTGATCGACCCGGACACGCTCGACGTGCAGCGGGTGTGGGCACTCGCGCCGCCGCTGCGCGGGTCGTTCTCCCTGCTCGACGACCGCGGCCGGCTCGGGGTCGGCCGCTGGTACCCGCACCGCGCCGCCCAGGTGGACTGGTTCGACCCCGACCGGATCGTCGGCTCGGGGGTCCTCGACATCACGCCGGCGATGTCGAGCGGGCACACGGCCGCGCCGCGGTCGACCCAGGGCGGGGTGTGGGCCGCGCTCGGCGGGAAGGACGCGACGGCCTGGTTCGCCCGGTCGGTGACCCGATGCGGCGTGCTGGCCGGGCCGGACGGCGCCCGCCGGCGCGCGTTCGTGCCCGGCGCGGAAGGCATGGACCTCGTGGGGGACGACTCGCTCTGGGTCGTCAGCGAGTCCGGCACGAGGCACTACCAGGACCTCGGCGGGCGGCCGGTCGTCCCCCAGCTGCTCCGGCTGGACGTGTCCGACTTCGCGTCGTGGCGGCGCCCCCAGTGCGAGGTCTGAGCCAGGCTCGAAATGGCGAGAGCCCGCCGAGCGGGCTCGGCGGGCTCTCGACGAAGACTGGGGTCAGCGGGTCTCGCGGTGCAGGGTGTGCTTGCGGTCCCGCGGGCAGAACTTCATCATCTCGAGACGGTCGGGGTCGTTCCGCCGGTTCTTCTTGGTGATGTAGTTCCGCTCCTTGCACTCGACGCAGGCGAGCGTGATCTTGGGGCGAACGTCGGAGCTCTTGCTGGCCACGGGAAGTCCTTGGTTGTCGGTACAGGTGTCGCTGGATTCTGAGTAGCGGGGGCGGGACTCGAACCCGCGACACCACGATTATGAGCCGTGTGCTCTAACCACCTGAGCTACCCCGCCACGGGCACGGCTGCGCACACCAGATTAACCGGTCCACCCAGGATCCTGCCCAGAGCCCCTTTACGGAATCGAACCGTAGACCTTCTCCTTACCATGGAGACGCTCTGCCGACTGAGCTAAAGGGGCAACGACGGAGAACGATACACACGCTCCCGGGGAAGGGGAAATCGAGGCTCAGGAGCCTGATTCCGCCCGGGAAATCAGCCTCTGACCGATGCCCACGGAGCTGCCTCCTCGAGCTCGTAGGCGAGCTCCAGGAGGGTCGACTCCCGACCCGCGCCGGCCGAGAACATCATCCCCTGCGGCAGCTCCGACGCCGTGGTCGCCAGCGGCAGGGAGACCGCCGGGTCGCCGGTCGCGTTCTGCCACGGCGTGAAGGCCACCCACCGCAGGATCCGCTCCATCACGGTCTCGTAGTCGTTCATGGGGTCCAGGTGGCCGACCAGCGGCGTGGTGAGGGCCAGGGTGGGCGTCAGCGCCACGTCGTACCGCCGGTGGAAGTCGGCCGACAAGCGGGGCAGCCGCCGCAGCCGGCTGATGGCACCGGGGAGCCGGTGCAGCCTGGTGCGGCAGTGGCGGTCCAGGCCGAGCGTGAGGTTGTCCAGGCGGGTGCGGTCGAACGACGGCCCGAGCGTCCGCCGGCCGGTGCGCACGATCATCATCGCGAGCATCGACCAGTACAGGAGGAAGTCCTCGGGCACGGTCGCCGGCGCCGGGTGCGGCACCTGCTCCACCTCGTGGCCGAGCTCCTCGAGCAGGGCCGCGGTCTTGAGCGTGAGGTCGACGACCTCCGGCTCGGCGTCCCGCCCGATCCCCGAGGTGTGCACGGCGATCCGCAGGCGGGTCCGGCCGGGCCGCGTGACGTCGCCGATCGGCGGCAGCCGGAGCGCGCGGTAGACCTGCTCCGCCTCCCGGAGGAACGCTGCCGTGTCGCGCACCGAGCGGGTCAGCACGCCGTCGGAGACGATCCGGATCGGCATCTGCCGGGTCATCCGGTCCTGGGCGAGCCGGTCGCGGGTCGGCTTCAGCCCGACGAGGCCGTTGACGGCCGCCGGGATGCGGATCGAGCCACCGCCGTCGTTGCCGTGCGCGAGGGGTACGGCGCCGGCGGCGACCAGCGCGCCGGTCCCGGCCGAGGAGGCCCCGGCGGTGTGCGCCGGGTCCCACGGCGAGCGCACCGGCCCGAGCCGGGGGTGCTCGGCGGACGGGCTGAACCCGAACTCGGAGAGCTGGGTCTTGCCGATCGGCACCAGCCCGGTGGCGAGGAACATCCGCGCGAAGTCGCCGTCCCGGGGCGCGGGCCGCCCGCGGTAGGCGTCGCAGCCCTGCTGCGTCGGCATGTTCGCGACGTCGACGTTGTCCTTCAGGAACGTCGGGACGCCGGCGAAGAAGCCGCCGCGCGGATCCCGGGCCTCCGCCCGGGCGCGGTCGTAGGCGACGTGCGCGACGCCGTTGAGCTCGGGCTGGAGGCGCTCGGTGCGGGCGATCGCCGCCTCGACCACCTCGGGGATGGAGACCTCCCCCTCCTGGATCGCGTGGACCAGGCCGACCGCGTCGCGGTCACCGAGGGCGTCGTCACCGAAGGCGTGTACTCGGGTCACGACCCGAAGGCTAGACCGTCCTCAGAAGGCTTCGTGGCCGAAGCGGTAGTACGCCAGCACGACGCACAGGACGAGGAGGGCGAGCGTGCGCAGCGCGTCGGGGAAGAACTCGCGGCGCCGGGCGTGCACGACCAGCGCCCCGGCGGTGAGGAGCGCGAGACCGCAGGCGGCGACCGGTGCGACGTACGGCACGAGGAGGCCGACGCCACCGATGACCTCCGCCCACCCGAGCCGCCGCAGCGTCGTCTCGGAGAAGTCGCCGGCCCAGCCCAGGCCCGCGGCGACGATCTCCTCGCGGGAGCGGGTCAGCTTGAGGGCGCCGGTGCCGAGGAAGATCGCCGCGAGGAAGCCGGCGAGGACCCAGAGCCAGGTGTTCGCGTCCACGCCGCGACCCTAGTGGGCCCCGACCGGCCGGGGTCAGCGGTCGCCCGGAACAGGTGAGGCCACCGGCCCGGCCGCGGACGAGCATGGGCGACATGGGACTGAGGGACCGACGACAGGAACGACGCGAGGAGCGGCGCGGCGAGGGCGCGACGACGTACCGGATGCGGGAGAAGCTGCTCTCGATCGGTGACGACTACTGGGTCGAGGACGGCGACGACAACCGGGTGTTCAAGGTGAACGGCAAGGCGCTGCGGATCCGCCAGACGCTGGTGCTCGAGGACCCGTCCGGGCACGAGCTGCTGAAGATCCAGGAGCGCAAGCTCCGGATCCGCGACACCATGGAGATCGAGGGACCCGACGGCAGCACCGTCGCGACCGTGAAGAAGGCGATGATCTCGCCGCTGCGGGACCGCTACAAGGTCGACGTCGCCGGCGCCGACGAGCTCGACGTGCAGGGCAACATCGTCGACCACGAGTACGAGATCAGCCGCGGGCGGGACAAGGTCGCCGAGGTGTCGAAGAAGTGGTTCCGGGTCGCCGACACCTACGGCGTGGAGGTCGCCCCCGGGGAGGACCCCGCCCTGGTGCTCGCGATCGCGGTGGTCGTGGACTCCCTGTCGCACGACGCGGGCTGACCGGGTCGGCCCGCGGGCGTCAGGCGCTCCCCGCGAGCCGGGCGTCGACGGCGACGGGCGCGAGCACGTGGTCGAGCGCGAGGGCACCGCAGCCGACGACGCCCGCCCGGTCGCCGTGGGTCGCGGGCAGGAACTGCAGGTCGCGCGTGGCGAGTGGCGCGGAGCGGCGGTAGACGCTCTCCCGCACGCCTGCGACGTAGAAGTCGAACGCCGCCGCCATGTCGCCGCCGATGACGACCGCGGCCGGGTTCAGCAGGTTGATCGCGACGGCGAGCACCTCGCCGAGCTCGCGACCGCTGTCGCGCAGCAGCCCGCGGGCGAACGAGTCGCCCTGCAGGGCGAGCGCCACGAGGTCGCGCACGTGCTCGACGGGCTGACCGCCGTGGCCACCCTGGCCGGTCTCGGCGGCCATCCGGGCGACCAGCGCCCAGCCGCCCGCGATCGTCTCCAGGCAGCCGGTGGCACCGCACCGGCAGGGCAGGTCGTCGGCGGCGTCGACGATCGTGTGCCCGATCTCGCCGGCCGCGCCGAGGTGGCCGCTGAGCACCCGCCCGTCGGCGACGATCCCGAGCCCGAGGCCGGTCGAGGCCTTGACGACGAGCACGTCGTCCAGAGCGCCCGCCCCGCCGAGCAGCTCGGAGCGGGCGAGGACGTCGGCGTCGTTCGCGACGAACAGCGGCGCGTCGGTGACGTCGGCGAAGTACGGCGCGAGCGGGACGCCGTCCCAGCCGGACATCACCGGCGACCCGATGGACAGCCCGCGCACGGGGTCGAGGGTGCCCGGGAGGCTCAACCCGATGCCGAGGACGGGCGGTCCCCCACGATCCGCCCGGGCGCCGTCGAGGAGGCCGGCCAGCCGGTGCGCCACACCGGGCAGCAGCTCGTCCGGCCCGACGCCCACCTCGTGGTCGCGGGAGTCGGCGGCCAGCTCCTGGCCGTCCAGGTCGAGCACCGCGAGCTGGCTGCGGGACCGGCCGATCGCGACGGCGAGGACGACGCCGGCGTCCTTGTTGAAGACGAGGGCGCCCGGTGGCCGGCCACCGGTCGAGGCGAGCTCCTCGCCGATCAGCAGCAGCCCGGCGTTCGTGAGCGCGCTGACCCGGGCGGTGACGGCGGTGCGGGACAGGCCGGTCAGGGCCCGCAGCTGGGACCGGGTCGCGGCGCGTCCGGAGCGCACGAGGTCGAGCAGCTCACCGGCCGTCGCCGGGGCCGCGGTCTCGCGGGCCTCCACCACCTGGGTCACGCGGTGAGCATAAACGTCCCTACTTTGATCCTGAAAAAACCTATGTAGAGCTTGCATCGCCCCTAACTCGTTCCTACGGTGGACCGCATGGACATCCCCGCCGCCCCGCACGTGCTCCCCGACACGTGCGACTTCACGGTCTTCGGCGGCACGGGCGACCTCGCCCTCCGCAAGCTGCTCCCGGCGCTCTACCACCGCGACCTCGAGGGCCAGCTCCCCGGCGACTACCGCATCCTCGGCGTCTCCATGTCCGACCTCGGCGACGACGGCTGGCGCGACGAGGTGCGCGCGGCGCTCACGACGTACGTCGACCCGAGCGACCTGTACGACGGCGCGGTCGACCGCTTCCTCGGCCGGCTGCACCACCTGACGCTGGACGCGCACAACCCCGAGGACTGGGACCGCTTCCACGCGCTCCTCAAGGACCGGCCGAACCCCGAGGACGCGGTCCGCGTCTTCTACCTCGCGGTGGCGCCCCGGCTCTTCGGGGCGATCTGTCAGCGCCTCGACGAGATCGGGGTCGTCGACGAGCGGGCGCGCGTCGTGCTCGAGAAGCCGATCGGACACGACGTCGCGTCCGCGCGCGAGGTCAACGACGCGGTCGGCCGGGTCTTCGACGAGTCGCAGATCTTCCGCATCGACCACTACCTCGGCAAGGAGAGCGTCCAGAACCTCCTGGTCACGCGCTTCGCCAACACGTTCCTCGAGCCGCTGTGGAGCTCGCACTGGGTCGACCACGTGCAAATCACCGTCGCCGAGACGGTCGGGGTCGGCGGCCGCGGCGCGTACTACGACCACGCCGGCGCGCTGCGCGACATGGTGCAGAACCACCTGCTCCAGCTGCTGTGCCTGGTGGCCATGGAGCCCCCGACGTACGTCGGCCGGGAGACCGTGCGCGACGAGAAGCTCAAGGTGCTCCAGGCGCTCAAGCCGATGACGCCCGCCGACGTCGACCACGACACGGTCCGGGGCCGGTACGCCGCCGGGCTGGTCGACGGCGTGCCGGTGCCGTCGTACTCCGACGACCTCGGCCACAGCGGATCCCGGACGGAGACGTTCGTCGCGCTGCGGACCGAGGTGCAGAACTGGCGCTGGGCCGGCGTGCCGTTCTACCTGCGCACCGGCAAGCGGATGGACCGCCGTGAGTCGGAGATCGTGGTGGTCTTCAAGCGACCGCCGCACCCGATGTTCCCCAACGCCGAGGGCGCCACCACACCGAACCGGCTGCACATCCAGGTCCAGCCCGACGAGGGCATGCGCCTGCACCTGACCGCCAAGGAGCCGGGGCCGGGCGGGATCCGGCTGCGGCCGGTGTCGCTGGACCTCAGCTACGCGACGGCCTTCGAGCAGCGGCTGCCGGACGCCTACGAGCGGCTGCTCATGGACGTCATCAAGGGCAACCCCACGCTCTTCATGCGCCGCGACGAGGTCGAGGCGGCGTGGACCTGGGCCGAGCCGATCCTCCAGCGCTGGGCGAGCTCGCCCGACCGCCCGAAGCGCTACCCCGCGGGCACCAACGGACCCACCGCCGCCGCCACGCTCCTCGAGCGCGACGGCCGAACCTGGCAGGAGCCCGACCAGTGACCCGCACCCTGGACGCGACGGTCGCCGCGGTGACCGCGCGCATCACCGAGCGCAGCGCCGCCGCCCGCGCCGAGTACCTCGCCCGGATCCGCGCCGCGGCCGACGCCGGACCGGCCCGCGGCAAGCTCGCCTGCGCGAACCTGGCGCACGGCTTCGCGGCGTCCGACGCGGACGGCAAGCGAGCCCTGCGCGGCCACGCCCTGCCCAACCTCGCGATCGTGACGTCGTACAACGACATGCTGTCGGCGCACCAGCCCTACCGCGACTACCCCGAGGCGCTGAAGAAGGCGGTCGTCCGCGCCGGCGGGATCGCCCAGGTCGCCGGCGGCGTGCCCGCGATGTGCGACGGCATCACCCAGGGTCGCGACGGCATGCAGCTCTCGCTGTACAGCCGCGACGTGATCGCGATGTCGACGGCGATCGCGTTGTCGCACGACATGTTCGACGGCGCGCTGATGCTCGGCGTCTGCGACAAGATCGTGCCCGGCCTGCTGATCGGCGCGCTGTCCTTCGGCCATCTGCCGACGGTGTTCGTGCCCGCCGGGCCGATGGCGTCCGGGCTCCCCAACGGCGAGAAGGCCCGCGTCCGCCAGCTGTACGCCGAGGGCAAGGTCGGGCGTGACGAGCTGCTCGAGGCCGAGGCCGCGTCGTACCACTCGGCCGGGACCTGCACGTTCTACGGCACGGCGAACTCCAACCAGCTGCTCATGGAGGTGCTCGGCCTGCACCTGCCGGGCTCGTCGTTCGTGAACCCGGGGACGCCGCTGCGCGACGCGCTGACCCGCGCGGCCGGGCGCCGGGCGACCGAGCTGACCCAGGCAGAGCGCACGCCGGTCGGCGAGATCGTCGACGAGAAGGCGATCGTCAACGCCTGCGTGGCCCTCCTCGCCAGCGGCGGGTCGACGAACCACACCATCCACCTCGTCGCGATCGCGCGCGCCGCCGGCATCGTGCTGACCTGGGACGACCTGTCCGACCTGTCGGCCGTCGTCCCTCTGCTGTGCCGGATCTACCCGAACGGCGAGGCAGACGTGAACCACTTCCACGCCGCCGGCGGCATCGCGTTCCTCGTGCACACCCTGCTGCGCGCGGGTCTCCTGCATGAGGACGTGCGCACGGTCGCCGGCTCCGGCCTCGCGCACTACACGCGCGAGCCGGTGCTGCGCGGCGACGACCTGACGTGGGAGGAGGGACCGAAGCGGTCGCTCGACACATCGGTCCTCCGGCCGGCGTCGGAGCCGTTCAGCGCGGACGGCGGGCTGCGGGTGCTGCGCGGCCCGCTCGGCCGGGCGGTCGTCAAGACGTCCGCCGTGAAGCCCGAGCACCGGCTCGTCACCGCCCCCGCCGCGGTCTTCGACGACCAGCACGACTTCCTCGAGGCGTTCGGCGCCGGCCGGCTGGACGGCCGCGACTTCGTCGCGGTGATCCGCTACCAGGGGCCCGCCGCCAACGGCATGCCCGAGCTGCACAAGCTGACGCCCGCGCTCGGGGTGCTGCAGGACCGCGGCCAGCGGGTCGCGATCGTCACCGACGGCCGCATGTCGGGCGCGTCCGGGAAGGTCCCCGCCGCGATCCACGTGACGCCGGAGGCTGCGCTCGGGGGCCCTCTCGCACGGGTCCGGGACGGCGACCTGGTCACCGTCGACGCCGACGGCGGGCTCCTCGACCTGCACGTCGACCACGACTCGTTCGTACGCCGGCCCGCGACCGGCCGCGCCCCGCAGGGCTCGGAGTGGGCGGGCACCGGCCGCGAGCTGTTCGCGGCGTTCCGGGCCACCGTCGGCTCGGCCGAGAGCGGCGCGAGCGTCTTCCCGGGCGTCGGTGCCCCGCCGCAGGAGGTGCCGGTTGTCCAGCCTGCCTGACCTCGACGTGCTGAGCGCGGTGCCGGTCATGCCGGTGGTCGTCGCGAGCACCCCCGCGGAGGGCGTCGGCATCGCCCGGGCGCTCGTCGCCGGCGGCCTCCCCGCCATCGAGCTCACCCTGCGCACCGACGCAGCCCTCGACGCGATCCGCGCGATCGCCGCGGAGGTGCCCGAGATCCTGGTCGGCGCCGGCACCATCACCCGCCCCGGGCACGCGAAGCTCGCCGCCGACGCAGGCGCCAGCTTCCTCGTCTCCCCCGGGACGACCGGGTCCCTGCTGCGCGCGATGCAGGACACGGGGCTGCCCTTCCTCCCGGGTGTCGCGACGCTGTCCGAGGTCCTGGCCGCGCTCGAGTCCGGATGCACCGACCTCAAGTTCTTCCCGGCCGAGGCGTCCGGGGGAACGGCGTTCCTCAAGGCTGCCGCCGGCCCGGTGCCGACGGCCCGGTTCTGCCCGACCGGCGGGATCACGGCGGCCACCGCGCCGTCGTACCTCGCGCTGTCGAACGTCGGCTGCGTCGGCGGCTCGTGGCTCACCCCGGCCGACGCGGTCGCGGCCGGCGACTGGGGCCGGATCACGGCGCTGGCCGCGGAGGCCGCTGCTCTGGTTCGCTGAGGGCGTGAGCGAGCCCGCGCGTGCGTACGACGTCCGGCTGCCGAGCCACGGCGTCCGCGTCCTCGAGTGGGGGCCCCGGGACGGCCCGCTGGTCGTCGCGCTGCACGGGTTCCCCGACACCGCTTGGACGTGGCGCCGGGTCGCCCCGCTGCTGACCGGCTGGCGCGTCGCCGCACCGTTCCTGCGCGGGTACGCGCCGTCCGGCATCCCGGACAACCGCGACTACTCGGTGCGGGCGCTGGTCGCCGACGCGGTCGCGCTCCACGGGCTGCTCGACGGCGACGGCCGCTCGGTGCTGCTCGGCCATGACTGGGGCGCGATCACGGCCAACGCGGTCGCGGCCGATCCGGCGTCGCCGTACGCGAAGCACGTCGCGCTCGCGGTGCCGCCGCTGGCCCGGATGAGCCCGTCGCGGACGACGCTCGGGACGTGGGCCACCGCCGTGGCGTGGCAGCCGCTGCGCTCCTGGTACATCGCGTACAACCAGGTGCCGGGCCTCGCCGAGCTCCGGTTCCACCAGCTGGCCGCGCGGTTGTGGCACCAGTGGTCACCGGGCTACGACGCGGCCGAGGACCTCGAGCGGTTGCACGACGCCGTTCCGGACCGGACGCACGCGACGGCGGTCGTCTCCTACTACCGGGCCCTGCTCGGTCCCGGCGTCACGCCCGCCCTCGCCGAGCCGGTCCACCCGCTGCTGGTCCTGCACGGCACGGACGACGGCTGCCTGGACGTCGGCCTGGCGCGGGTCGCCGGCGCCACCACCGTCGGCGGCGCCGGGCACTTCCTCCAGCTCGAGCAGCCCGGGCGGGTCGCGGCGTCGATCCTCAGCTTCCTCTCCTGAAGCAGCCGACGAGGTGCGGGTCGAAGACCCCGATCGCCTCCATCAAGGCGTACATCGTGGTCGGGCCCACGAACGCGAACCCGCGCTTCTTCAGCCCCTTCGAGAGGGCGACCGACTCGGCCGAGGTGGTCGCGTGCTCGGTCGGCGACTCGTCCGGGGCGAAGGAGAGCACGAAGGCCTCGAGGCCACCCGCCTCGCGCAGCGCGACCGTCGCCCGAGCATTGGTGACCGCCGCCTCGATCTTGAGCCGGTTGCGGACGATCCGCGGCTCCTGCATCAGCCGCTCGACGTCGTCGGGCCCGAACGCCGCGATCGCCTCGGCGTCGAAGCCGTGGAAGACCTCACGGAACGCCGGGCGCTTGTTGAGGATCGTCGACCAGGACAGCCCGGACTGGAACGCCTCGAGCGTCAGCCGCTCGAGGTAGGCCGACTCACCGCGGACCGGGTTGCCCCACTCGGTGTCGTGGTAGTCGCGCATCACGCCGGGGCCGCCCGCCCACGGGCAGCGCGGCACGCCGTCCTCGCCTGTCACCGGTGCCATGCGGACATCCTTCATGAGAGTTCCGACATCGGGTGAACCGCCGGCGGGCGGAGCCCGTGTCCCCGGCATGTCCACCTCCCTGCACCGGGTCCTCGCCGTCGTCAGCGGCCTCGCGCTGACGGCCGCCGGCACCCTCGTGAGCGCCCCCAGCGACGCCTCCCCCGCTCCACGCGCCGCCGCCCAGCGGCTCGAAGCCACCCTGCGGCCCAGCGGCGACCCCGACGGCTCGGGCGAGGCGCACTTCACCTTGAACAGGGCGCGCCGCAAGGTCTGCGCGACCGTCACCTGGCAGGGCATCCAGCAGCCTGACGCCGCCCACATCCACCGCGCGTCGGACGGCGGCATCGTGGTCGACCTCGCCGGCTCGGTGACCGGCGGGGCGACGTGCCGGACCGGCGTGCCCCGGGCCACGATCCGCAAGATCCTGGCGCATCCGGCCCGGTACTACTTCAACGTGCACAACCCGACGTACCCGGCCGGTGCGATCCAGGGCACGCTGCGCCGGTGAGTCAGCGCCGCTCGCGGAGCCGCGCGTTCGGCAGCGGCGGCGCGGGGACGGGCGGCAGCCGGTCGCCCACCGGGACGCCGAACCAGCCGTCGACCAGGCCGGTGTCGGTGATCTGGGCCTGCCACCGGGCGCGCCACTCGACCACCTCCTCGTGCGAGCGGGCGACGATGTTCCACCACATCACGATCGACTCACCGAACGGCGGACCGCCGAGCAGCAGCAGTCGCACCGGCTCGCCGTACGCCGCGAGCGTGAGGTCGCCGCGCCCGGGCGGGACGTAGGCGAGGTCGCTCGGCTTCGCCTCGACGCCGTCCACGCCCACGACGCCCGCGTCGACCAGCACGCCGTGCTCGAAGGACCGGTCGACGTCGAGCGTCAGGGTGGTGCCGGCGTCGAGCAGCAGCTCGGCGCCGAGCAACGGCGTGAACGTCGGGACCGGCGAGGTGTCGCCGAGAAGCGAGCCCAGGAACACCCGCGCCTCCCAGCCCGCACCGGTCACCGGGGTGGGCGCGTGGTGGTCGAACCCGGGGTCGGTGTGCCGCGCGGAGTCGGGCAGCGCCACCCAGAGCTGCGCACCGTGCAGGGTCGTCGTGTCGTGGGTGGAGACCTCGGAGTGGCTGATGCCGCGGCCGGCGGTCATCAGGTTCACCTCGCCCGGCCGCACCAACGCGTGGTGGCCGGCGCTGTCGCGGTGCTCGATCTCCCCGGTGAACAGCCAGCTCACCGTCTGCAGGCCGGTGTGCGGGTGCGGCGCGACCCGCATGCCCGCGGTGTCGGAGACCTGGTCGGGCCCGTAGTGGTCGACGAAGCACCAGGCGCCGACCAGCGACCGGTGCCGCTGCGGGAGCGTCCGTCGCACCCGCATCGCGCGTGGACCGCCGAGCGGCACCTCGCGCGGGGTCATGATCTCCACGCCGGCGGTCACGGCGCCCGCGGCCATGACCTCGGCCGGACGGTCCTCGAGGTTGCTCACGGGACCATTCTCCGCGGCTCGGCAATAGCCCCGTTCCGGGCCCGCGCCCGGCTCGGAACCGCTAGGTTCCGTCGCAGTACCGGCAGACAGGAGCTGCGATGTCCACGAACGAGCCGCCTCCCCCTCCCCCTCCCTCGGATGTTCCGCCGCCCCCTCCCCCGCCGCCGGCGCCGCCCGCCGGCAGCGGTGGCTACAGCGTCGGCAACGCCTTCACGTACGGGTGGAACAAGTTCACCCAGAACGTCGGTCAGATCCTGCTCGCGGTCGTGATCCTGGTCGCGATCCTCATCGTCGTGCAGCTGGTCGGCTTCTTCATCGGCCGCGCGGTCGCGTGCGACCCGGAGGTGACGTTCACCGAGAACGGCATCAGGACCAAGGACTGCGGCGGCATCTTCGTCGCGCAGAACGTCGTGAGCTGGCTGTTCAGCCTGATCAGCTGGGTCATCTCGATGATCATCGGCGCCGGCATCGTCCGCGCCGCGCTCGACATCACCGAGGGCCGTCAGCTCGACGCGAGCACCGTGCTCAGGCCGAACAAGCTGGGCGAGGTCGTGATCGCGTCGCTGCTGGTCGGCGTGCTGACCTTCGTCGGCTTCGTGCTCTGCGTGATCCCCGGCATCCTGGTCGCGTTCTTCACGTCGTACACGCTCTACTTCCTGATGGACCGCCAGGAGATGGGCGCGATCGACGCGATCAGGGCGAGCTTCGACTTCACGAAGAACAACGCCGGCAACGTGATCCTGTGGTTCCTGGTCAGCGTGGTCGCCTGGTTCGTCGGTGCGCTCCTGTGCGGCCTCGGCCTGATCGTCGCGGTGCCGGTGGTCCTCATCGGCACGGCCTACACCTACAAGACGCTCAACAACGAGCCGGTCGCGCCCTGATCAGAGCAGCTCGAGCCTGACCCGCGCCGGGTCCCCGACCTCGAGGGACTCGGCGCGGCGCACGGCCTTCTTCACCGGCAGCGCGTAGCCCCGCTTGTCGGGGAACACCGAGGTGCGCCACGTCGTCGCGCCGATGGTGACCTCGACACGGACCGAGCCGAACCCCCGGGGCGGACCCGAGCGCAGCCGGATCTCGTCGGTCTCGTCCTCGGGCACCGTGACGAACACCCAGGACGATCCCTCCGGCGCGGCGTCCCACTCCCACAGCTCGGCGTCGAACCTGCACGACCAGCTCACGCCTGCATCGTGGCGCACGGCGCCGACACCGGTCAGAACGGCATGGCGACGAACGGCGAGGAGTACTCCTCGTCGCTCGCGAGGCGCTGCTCCGCCTCGGCCGGGTCGACCCGGTGGCGCTCGGCCTCCAGCAGCAGGCCGAGCAGCCCGACGTCGCCGGCGGTCGGGATGCCGGTGACCTCGGGGTGCGCGAGCACCCACGACACGGCGGCGGTGATGCGGGCCTGGTCGACGAACGGCTCGTACCAGGTGGTGTGCGTGTGGTCCGAGCCCGACGGCCAGTTCCGCCGCGACACGGTCTTGATCGTCATCAGCCCGGCGTCCTGCCGGCGTACCTCCTCGACGAGCGCCTGGTAGTGCACGCGGTACGTCGCGTCGCGCCAGAGCACCGGGTTGAGCGGCGTGAGCACGGTGGCGAACGGGTGCCTGCGCAGGGCTTCGAGATGGGTCGCCGGCGCCCGGTCACCGTGCCCGGTGATCCCGACCGCGCCGACCAGGCCCTCCTCCTGCGCCCGGAGCGCCGCCTCGAGCGCGCCCCCGGGCCCGACCGCCCGGTCCAGCTCCTCGAGGTCGCCGACGGCGTGCAGCTGGAGGAGGTCGACGTGGTCGGTCCGCAGGCGCTCCAACGAGGCGTTGATCTCGCGCCACGCGGACTCGCGGTCCCGCCGGCCGGTCTTGGTCGCCAGGAACACCCGGTCGCGGATCTCCGGCATCCAGGGCCCGAGCCGCAGCTCGGCGTCGCCGTAGTCCGCGGCCACGTCGAGGTGGTTGATCCCGCCGTCGAGGGCCTGCTGGATCGACCTGTCCGCGACGTCCTGCGACACGTCGGAGAGCGCCGCGGCCCCGTAGATCAGCACCGAGCTGCGATGCTCCAGCCGTCCGAGCCTGCGGGTCTCCATGGGTCCACTATCCCCCCGGCTGGCTGCTGCGGCTCCACGTCCAGGCGTACGCCGGGTCCTCGACCGCCAGCCCGCCCTCGCCGAGGTCGAGCGGGGCGAACGTGTCCACCATCACCGCCGACTCCTCGAAGTACTCGACGCCCAGCGAGGCCTCGATCGCCGACGGCTGCGGGCCGTGGGCGTACCCGCCGGGGTGCAGCGAGATCGAGCCGAGACCGATGCCGGAACCCTTGCGCGCCTCGTAGTCGCCGGCGACATAGAACATCACCTCGTCGCTGTCGACGTTCGAGTGGTAGTACGGCACCGGCACCGCGAGCGGGTGGTAGTCCACCTTGCGCGGCAGGAAGTTGCAGATCACGAAGTTCCAGCCCTCGAAGACCTGGTGCACCGGGGGCGGCTGGTGGATCTTGCCGGTGATCGGCATGTAGTCCTCGAGGTTGAGCGTGTACGGGTACAGGCAGCCGTCCCAGCCGACGACGTCGAACGGGTGCGTCGCGTAGGTCATCCGGGTGCCGACGATGCCCGCGCTGGTCCGGTGCTTCACGAGCACCTCGACCCCGCTCTGCTGCTCGCTGGCCTCCACGGTGAACGGCTGCTCGGGCCCGTAGAGGTCGCGCTCGCAGTACGGCGCGTGCTCGAGCAGCTGACCGTAGCGGGACAGGTACCGCTTCGGCGGCGCGATATGGCTGTTCGCCTCGATCGCGTACAGCCGGCTCGGCTCGGCGGGGAGCCACCGGTGCGTGGTGGCGCGCGGGATGACGACGTAGTCGCCGGAGCGGTAGCCGACGACACCGAACACGGTCTCGACCACACCGGTGCCGCTCTCGACGAACACGCACTCGTCGCCGATCGCGTTGCGGTAGTACGGCGACGGGTCGGTGCCGGTGACGACGTACCCGATGCGGACGTCGTTGTTGCCGAGCACGAGCCGGCGGTCGGTGACCGCGTCGGTCCCGGTCTCCAGCTCGTGCAGCTTGAGGTGCCGCGGCTTGAGCGGGTGGTTGGGAGTGCGGCTCTGGTCGGGCAGCTCCCAGACCTCGCTGGCGACGATCGCGGACGGGACCCCGCGGTGGTAGAGGAGCGAGGAGTCGGAGGAGAAGCCCTCCTCGCCCATCAGCTCCTCGTAGTACAGCCGGCCCGCGCCGTCGCGGAACTGGGTGTGCCGCTTCGAGGGGACCTCGCCGATCCGCCGGTAGTGCGCCATGGTCGTCTCCGTTCGACTATCGAACGCTGTCGTCCGCTATGTGCCTTCTGGTTAGAGTAGCCAGCGTGTCAACGGAACCGCTGTCCACCACCTGGCGGGGCCTCGTCGACGACGCCGCCGTCTTCCCACCCGGCGACGCGCCGCTCGCCGCCGCCGCGGCCGACCACCAGGCCCACCGGACCGCGCCGTACGCCGACCTGGTCGGCACGTTCGTGGTCCGCGACACCGACCTCCCCGCGCTGAGGGCGACGCCGCTGGCGCTGTCGGTCGTCGCCACGGGCGGGGCCGGCAACATCGCCGGGCTCGCCGGGCTGGCGCGCAAGCTGCACATCGCCGTCGAGGGCGTCGAGATCGCGCTGCGCGACCCCGACGACCCGGCCGGCGCCGCCCGGCGGGTCACCGCCGCCGTCGACGCGGCGCGGGCCGACGGGCAGCTCGACGACCACGTGCCGGTGTTCGTGGAGATCCCGGCGACGTGCCCGGAGCCGGCGTGGCTGGCGGCCGCGGACGAGGTCGCCGCGCAGGAGTTCCGCCTGAAGTTCCGCACCGGCGGGCTGGAGGCCGCGACCTTCCCGCCGGCCGCCGCGCTCGCGCGCTGGATCGATGCGGCCCTGGACCGGGAGACCCCGTTCAAGTGCACGGCCGGGCTGCACCGCGCCGTCCGGCACACCGGGGAGGACGGCTTCGAGCACCACGGGTTCCTCAACGTGCTGGTGGCGACCCGGCGTGCCTTCGACGGCGCCCCGGTCGACGACGTCGCGGCCACGCTCGAGGAGCGCGAGGCCGCCGTCCTGCTCGACGACGCCGGCGAGCTCGCCCGGGCACGACGGTGGTTCACGTCGTTCGGCTCGTGCTCGGTGAGCGAACCACTCGACGACCTGATCACCCTCGGACTGCTGGAGACGCCGTGAACACCGCCCTGACCACCTGGGTCCCCGGAGCCGCCGGCTCCCACTTCGACGTCGACAACCTGCCGTACGGCGTGTTCTCACGCGCCGGCGAGGAGCCCCGGGTCGGGGTACGGATCGGCGACGTCGTGCTCGATCTCGCGCCGGTCGCGGCGGCGGAGATGCTCGACGTGCACCACGTGTTCCAGGAGCGCTCGCTCAACGCGCTGATGGCCGAGGGCCGGACGGTGCGCGAGTCGGTGCGCCGCTGGGTGACCGGCCTGCTGACCGAGGAGCCCGAGCGGGACCTGGTCGAGCCGCACCTGGTGCCCCTGGCCGACGTGACGCTGCACCTGCCCGTCGAGGTCGCCGACTACGTCGACTTCTACGCCTCGGTCGACCACGCCACGAACGTCGGCAAGATCTTCCGGCCGGACGGAGAGGCGCTGCTGCCCAACTGGCGGCACCTGCCGGTGGGCTACCACGGTCGCGCCGGCACCGTCGTCCCGTCCGGCACGCCGATCACGCGGCCGACCGGCCAGCGCCCCGGCGGCACCTTCGGGCCCTCCGCACGCCTGGACATCGAGGCCGAGCTGGGCTTCGTCGTCGGCACGGGGTCGGAGCTCGGAACGCCCGTGCCGTACGACTCCTTCGCCGACCACGTGTTCGGCGTGGTCGGCCTCAACGACTGGTCGGCGCGCGACATCCAGGCCTGGGAGTACGTGCCGCTCGGACCGTTCCTCGGCAAGTCGTTCGCGACGTCGATCTCGCACTGGGTGACCCCGGTCGAGGCGCTCGACGCGGCCTGGGTCGACCTCCCCGGCCAGGACCCGGAGCCGCTGCCGTACCTCGGCCCGGGCGCGGTGAAGGGGCTCGACATCGACGTCGAGGTCGTCGTGAACGGCGAGGTCGTCAGCCGGCCGCCGTACCGCACGATGTACTGGTCGCCCGCGCAGATGCTCGCCCACATGACCGTCAACGGCGCCTCGCTGCGCACCGGCGACCTGTTCGCCTCGGGCACGATCAGCGGTCCGGAGCCCGACCAGCGCGGCTCGCTGCTCGAGCTCGGCTGGGGCGACGAGACGGCGTTCCTCGCCGACGGCGACGAGGTGACGCTGCGCTACTCGGCCCCCGGGACTGCCGGCGGGCGGATCGGTCTCGGCGAGGTCGTCGGCCGGGTCGAGCCCACCCGCGGCTGAGCCTTCCCCGTCAGAGGAAGGTCTGGGCCCCGACGTACGTCGTGACGGCGCCGGTCAGCAGGGTCGTGGCGACCACGAACGCGCCCGCGCTCGCGACCCCGAGCAGCCGCCGCCCCCGGCCGCCGTCCGGCGGCAGCACCGCCCGGCGCACCCAGGCCGCGCCGTGGCCGGCCCGGACCAGCACGGTCCGCGCCCACGCGTACTCGAGCGCGAGGAGCGCCATGCCGAGGGCGATGACCACCAGTCCCGGCCCGGGCAGCACCAGCATCGCGATGCCCGCCACGACGACCAGCGGTCCCCCGACGGTCACGCCGACGCGGACGAGCGCCCTGCGGACGCCGCCGCGGTGGGCCCAGCCGTCGATGGAGTCGAGGAGGGCCTGGGAGCGCGGGGAGAGGTCGACGGCAGCCACCCCTCCATGGTCGTGCCTGAGGCTGAGGACTTCGTAAGGGCGCGGAAACCGTCTGCGCGCACATGTGCGGCCCCGCCGGCCGTGGTCGGTGGGGTCGTGGTCAGCCGATATGTCGGTGGCCCAGCGGGCTGGTCCACTCGAACCCGAGTCCGGGGACGTAGGTGTAGGTCCAGTCGGTGAAGGTCTTGAGCCGGTGGTGCTGGCGGCACGGTGGGGCGAGGTTCGAGGTGGTGGTGGGACCGGTGGGCCATTCGACGATGTGGTCGTTGTCGGCGTTCGGTCCGCGGCGCCAGGAGGGCCGGTCGCACCGGGGGAACGGGCACACGGGTGCCGCAGCCCGGCGCGCTCCTGCCCGACGTGACCGTCGACGGCCGGCGCCTCCGGGAGGCCGCGCGACGCGGGCTCCTGGTGCTGTGCAACCAGCCGATCGAGCTGCCCGAGGTGGGCGTGCCCATCGTCGCGCCGCGGGTCGTGGCCGCCGACCCGGCCGAGGCGTGGCTGGTCCGGCCGGATGCCCACGTCGCGGCGGTCGGCACGCCGGCCGAGATCACCTCGGCGCTCCTGGCCCAATTCGGTTGAGCCGGCGCACGCCCCACGGTTGGCTGTCGACATGAGCGACATCCGGGTGGGCCTGGCCACCGACGCCGAGCGATTCATGCGCACCGACACCGTCGTCTGGTTCCAGGAGGTGCTGCCCGCGTCGGCCGAGTCGCAGCTCCTGGGGTTGCCGGCGGACCAGCGGTTCGCCGCCGAGGTCCAGGGCGCCGACGAGACGACCTATCCCGGCATCTACGGGGTGTACCCGCTCGAGCTCGCCGTGCCCGGCGGCGAGCTCCTCCCCTGCGCCGGGCTCACCTGGGTCGGCGTCCACCCCGACCACCGGCGCCGCGGCGTCCTCACCGCGATGCTCCGTCACCACCTCGAGCAGGTCCGCGACACGGCCGGCACCCATGTCTCCGCCCTGCACGCGAGCGAGCCTGCCATCTACGGCCGGTACGGCTACGGGCTCGCTTCGATCGAGCAGACGGTCACCCTGTCCCGCGGCGCGACGCTGACCGCGCCGGGACTGGAGGAGGAGGCGGCGGCCGTCACCACCCGGCTGGCGACAGTGAGCGACCCCGACACGGCCCCACGGATGCACGACTGTCACCACGCCGTGGTCGACACGGGCGCCGTCGTGGGCGCTCCCGACTTCTACGAGCGGGTCTGCCAGCAGCATCCCGAGTGGCTGCGGGACCGGGAGCCGTGGCGGGTCCTCTTCGCGCGGCGGGACGGCCGGGACGCCGGCTTCGCGATGTTCCGCCGGACGCCGAAGTGGGACGGCGCCCGACCGGCGGGCACGGCCGACGTCCTCTTCCTCGTCGGTGAGCCCGCCGCCCGCCTCGCGCTCCTGCGGAGGCTGGTGGACCTCGACCTGATCGGGACCGTCCGGCTGCGCAGCGGCAGCGCCGACGAATCCGTCGTCGCCTGGGCGGGCGGGCCGCGGGCCACTGCGGGCATCGAGACGTACGACGGCCTCTGGGTCCGTCTCGTCGACCTGCCCGAGGCGCTCGCGGCCCGCACGTGGAGCGCCCCCTGCGACGTCGTGGTCGAGGTCGCCGACAAGCACGCGCCGTGGAACGACGGCACCTGGCGGATCCACGCCGACGCGTCGGGGACGGCGGTCGCGGAGCGGTCCGACGCCGACGCCGACCTGAGGCTGCCGGTCGAGGCCCTCGGGTCGGCGTACCTCGGTGGCGGCAGCCTCGCCGGGCTCGCGCGCGCCGGGCTGGTCACCGAGGCGCGGCCCGGTGCGGCCGCCGAGCTGGGCCGGGCGCTCCGCACCGACGTCCCGCCCGCCGCGTCGATGATGTTCTAGGTCTGCAGCGGCACGCCCCGGATGGAGGCGTCGAGCACCTCGACGGTGTGGGCGAGCCGCATGGGATGACCCGATCGCTCGATCGCCGCCGCGACCTGCATCAGGCAGCCCGGGTTGGCGGTCACCAGGACGTCGGCCCCGGTGGCGACGATGTTGCGGGCCTTGCGGTCCCCGAGCTCGCGGGCGGGCTCGGGGTGCAACACGTTGTAGATGCCGGCCGACCCGCAGCACAGCTCGGCCTCGGCGACCTCGCGCAGCTCCAGCCCGGGGATGCCCTCGAGCAGCCGGCGCGGCGGCACCCGCACGCCCTGGGCGTGGCCGAGGTGGCAGGCGTCGTGGTACGCCACGGTCACCTCCAGCGGGTGGCGCTCGGCGGCCGGGCCGAGCTCGTCGAGCACCTCGCTGACGTCGCGCACCTTGTCCTGGAAGGCCTGCGCCCGCGGGCCGAGCAGCTCGACGTACTCCTTCATCGTCGAGCCGCAGCCGGCGGAGTTCACGACGACCCGCTCGACACCCGCCCGCTCGAAGACCCCGACGAGCTCGCTGGCGTAGCGCCGCGCCTCCTCGGCGCGTCCGTTGTGCGCCGACAGCGCGCCGCAGCAACCCTGGGCCGGGGGGACGACGACGTCGCATCCGTCGGCCTGCAGGACCCGTGCGGTCGCGGCGTTCACGCCGGGGAAGAAGGCGCCCTGCACGCACCCGGTGAGCATGCCGACGACCATCCGCCGCGGTCCGCGGGCGGGCAGCAGCTCGGGCAGGCGCTCAGGCTTCGACAGCCGCGGTGCGAGCCGCTCCATCGCCGCCAGGGACGGCGCGACGCGGTCGAGCAGGCCGGTACGCCGGAGCGCCCGGTCGAGCCCGGTCCGCTGCATCCCGCGCAGCGGACCGCGCAGCAGCCGCAGCCGCTTCGGATGCGGGAACACCGCGAAGACCAGGGCCCGCAGCGCGCGGTCGGACGCCGACCTCCGGTGCACCCGCTCCACCTCGGCGCGGGTCTCCTCGATCAGCCGGTCGTACCGCACGCCCGAGGGGCAGGCCGTCACGCACGCCATGCAGCCCAGGCAGGCGTCCCAGTGCCCGACCATCGCGTCGGTGATCACGTCGCCCTCCACCGCCTGCTGCATCAGCTGGATCCGGCCGCGCGGGCTGTCCATCTCCTCGCCCCACAGCACGTACGTCGGACAGGTCGGCAGGCAGAACCCGCAGTGCACGCAGTCGTCCAGCAGCTCCACCCTGGGATCGGGTCCAGCCATCTCAGATCCCTCCCACGAAGCGCCCCGGCGCGAGCCGGTGGTCCGGGTCGAACTCCGCCTTCACGCGGCGCATCAGCTCCAGCGCCGGCACCGGTCCCCACACGTCGACCGAGGCCTTGACCTCGTCGGGTGCGTCGACGACCACGACCGTGCCGCCGTGCCGGGCGGCCACCTCCCGCAGCCCTGCCAGCGCGTCGGGTACGGCGAGGGCCGCGTAGACGACCCCGACCCCGGCCGACCCCCGCACCCGGGCGCCCGCGTCGGCCAGCGCGGCCAGCACGTCCCGGAGCCCGGACAGTGCGAACGTCACTTTGAGGCCGACCTCGCCGGGCCCCCAGGGATACGTCCCCCAACCGTCGGGCGCGATGTCGGACACCGTGCCGCCGACCAGGTCCCGGACCCTCTCGACGCGGGCGGCAACCCCGTCGGGCCGGCCGCCGACCATCACCGCCAGCGTCGACCCGTCGACCTCCACGGCCCACGGCACCGCTTGCGAGTGGATGACGGCGTGCGCGGACGCATGGAGGTCGTCCGGCTCGGCGACGACCCACCGTCGCACCTCCGGCTCGGGGTGCAGCCGGAAGACCGCCTCGGTGATCACCGCGAGCGTCCCGAACGAGCCGACGACGAGCTTGCCGAGGTCGTAGCCGGCGACGTTCTTCACGACCCGGCCGCCGGCGCGGGCGACGACGCCGTCCGCGCGGACGACGGTCACGCCGATGAGCAGGTCGCGCGCCGTACCCGCGATCATCCGCTGTGGCCCGGACGCGTTGGTCGCGACCGTGCCGCCGATGCTCGCACCGGGCACGGTCTCGTCGAGCGCGAGCCGTTGGCCCTGCGTGCCGACGTGCGCCTGGACGTCCGCGAGCCGCGCCCCGGCCTGCACGTCGACGATCAGGTCACCGGCCTGGTGGTCGAGCACCCGGTCCATGCCGCTCAGGTCGACGACCAGGTCGGCGGCGACCGGCAGGCCCCAGCCGGGCTTGGTGTTCCGCCCGCGGGCCACCACCGTGAGTCCCTGCGCCGCCGCGTCGCGCAGCGCCTCGGCGACCTCGGCGGTGGAGGTGGGGTGCACGAGCTCCACGACTAGAAGACCTCCGCCAGACCGGCCTCCTGGGCCGGGTGCGCACCTCGGCGCTTGCCCGGCACCTCGCCGCACAGCCGCGGGGTCGGGAACACCTTGCCGGGGTTGGCGATCCCGGCGGGGTCGAACGCGCACCGCACCAGCTGCATCGTGTCGAGGTCCTCGTCGCTGAACATCCGCGGCATGTACCTCGCCTTGTCGGTGCCGACGCCGTGCTCGCCGGTGATCGACCCGCCGTGCTCGATGCAGAGGTCGAGGATGGCGCCGCTGACCTCCTCGGCCGCCGCTCCCTCCCCCGGCCTCGACTCGTCGAAGAGCACCAGCGGGTGCAGGTTGCCGTCGCCGGCATGGAAGACGTTCGCGACCCGGACGCCGGTCCGTGCGGAGAGGTCGTCGATCGCCCGCAGCACCTCGGGCAGCGCGGTCCGCGGGATGACGCCGTCCTGGACGATGTAGTCGGGGCTGATCCGACCGACCGCCGCGAACGCCGACTTCCGGCCCTTCCAGATCAGCGCCCGGTCGAACGGGTCGGTCGCCAGCCGCTGCTCGAACGCTCCGTGGAGCGCGCACAACCGCTCCACCTCGTCGTACTCCGCGGCGACCTCGGCGGCGGGTCCGTCCAGCTCGATGACGAGCACGGCTCCCGCACCCGCGGGGTAGTCGCAGTGCACGGCCTCCTCGGCGGCCTCGATCGCGAGGGCGTCCATCATCTCGATGGCCGCGGGCACGATTCCGGCCGCGATGATCGCGGAGACGGCCGCGCCGGCGGCGTCGGTCGACTCGAAGCCGACGAGCATCGTGCGGACCTCCTCGGGCAGCCGGACCAGCCGGACGGTCACCGAGGTGACGACGCCGAGCGTCCCCTCCGATCCGACGACCGCGCCGAGGAGGTCGTAGCCCGGCGCGTCCGGCGCCATCCCGCCGAGCGGTACGACGTCGCCGTCGGCCGTGACGAAGTCCGCACCGAGGACGTGGTTCGTGGTGAAGCCGTACTTGAGGCAGTGCGCGCCGCCGGAGTTCTCCGCCACGTTGCCGCCGATGGAGCAGATCTGCTGGCTGCTCGGGTCGGGCGCGTAGTAGTAGCCGTGCGGCGTCGCGGCCCGCGTCACGTCGAGGTTGATCACGCCGGGCTCGACCACGGCGCGCTGGTCCGCCGGCCGCACCTCGGTGATCGCCCGCATCCGCGACGTCACGACCAGCACTCCCTCGGCGTGCGGCAGCGCGCCGCCGGACAGGCCGGTGCCCGACCCGCGCGCGACGAACGGCACGCCGTGCTCGGCGCAGGCCCGTACGACGCCGGCCAGCTGCGCGGCGTCCTCCGGGATCACCACGAGCGCCGGGACGACGCGGTAGTGCGTGAGTCCGTCGCACTCGTAGGTCCGCAGCCGGGCCCGGTCCGTGATCACCCCGTCGGCCGGGACGAGCTCGCGGGCCCGGGCGGTGATCGCCTCAACCTTCGAGATCACGTCGACCCACCGGGCGAGGCTTCGCCGTCGCTCCCGGACGTGCGTGCCGGCCGACGTGGCGGCTCACGACCGGCGAAGGGGCCCGGGCAACCACCCTCCGGCAGTCCATCAGGGCATCCGCTCGTAGGCCGGCAGCGTGAGGAAGTCGGCGTACCCCTCGGAGAGCGCCATCTCGGCGTAGAGGTCGCGCGCGTCCTCCCACCTGCGTCCGTCGTCCCCGAGCTCGGCGCGGGCCTTCGCGATCTCCTCGTCGATCATCGACTCCACGAGCTCGCGGGTGACCTTCTCGCCCCCGGCCAGTACCTCCCCGTTGTGCAGCCACTGCCAGACCTGGCTGCGCGAGATCTCGGCGGTGGCGGCGTCCTCCATCAGGTCGAAGATGCCGACCGCGCCGGAGCCGCGCAGCCACGACTCGAGGTAGCGGATCCCGACCGCGACGTTGTTCCGCAGCCCCTGCTCGGTGACGTCGCCCGGCGTCGCCCGGACGTTCAGCAGGTCCTCGGCGCTCACCCGGACGTCCTCGCGCAGCCGGTCGCGCTGGTTCGGCCGGTCGCCGAGGACCTTGTCGAAGGCCTCCCGGCAGGCTTCGACCATGCCGGGGTGCGCCACCCACGAGCCGTCGAAGCCGTCGGTGGCCTCGCGGGTCTTGTCCTCGGTGAGCTTGCGGAACGCGAAGGCGTTCCGCTCCTCGTCCCTGCTCGGGATGAACGCCGCCATGCCGCCGATCGCGTGCGCACCGCGCTTGTGGCAGGTGCGGACCAGCAGCTCGGTGTAGGCGCGCATGAACGGCACCGTCATCGTCACCGAGTTGCGGTCGGGCAGCACCCAGTCGTCGCCACGCGTGCGGAAGCACTTGATGACGCTGAACATGTAGTCCCACCGCCCGGCGTTCAGGCCCGCGGAGTGGTCGCGCAGCTCGTAGAGGATCTCCTCCATCTCGAACGCCGCCGGGTACGTCTCGATGAGTACGGTCGCCCGGATGGTGCCGCGCGGCATGCCCAGGAAGTCCTGGGCGAGCACGAACGCGTCGTTCCACAGCCGCGCCTCGAGGTGCGACTCCATCTTCGGCAGGTAGAAGTACGGGCCCTGGCCGCGATCGATCTGCAGCTGCCCGCTGGTGGCGAGGTACAGCGCGAAGTCGACGAGGCTGCCCGACGTCCGCTCGCCGTCGACCTCGATGTGCTTCTCGGGCAGGTGCCAGCCACGGGGGCGTACGACGATCGTCGCGAGGTCGCCGTCCTCCAGCCGGTACTCCTTGCCCTCCGGGCTGGTGAAGTCGATGGTGCCGGTGATCGCGTCCAGCAGGTTCAGCTGGCCGCCCACGACGTTCTCCCACAACGGGGTGTTGGCGTCCTCCTGGTCGGCGAGCCAGACCTTGGCGCCCGAGTTGAGCGCGTTGATCGTCATCTTGCGGTCGGTCGGCCCGGTGATCTCGACCCGGCGGTCGACCAGCCCGGGCGCCGGGTCGGCGACCCGCCACGAGTCGTCCTCGCGGATCGCGCGCGTCTCGTCCAGGAACGCGAGCCCGCCGCCGTCGGCGATGGCCCGGACCCGCTCGGCCCGCCTGGCGAGCAGCTCGCGCCGGCGGCCGTCCAGCTCGCGGTGCAGGAGCGCGACCAGCTCCAGGGCCCGGTCCGTCAGCACCTCGTCGTACCGGGCCTGCATCGGTCCGGTGATCTCAACTCCGTGAACCATGTCCACCTCCGTCGCAGAGCCTCCCAGAGACAGTGACCCGCGTCACGTGCGTGGAAACCGGCGGTGGCGGACAGACTGCGGTCATGGGCCTGCTGACTCCGCTCGCGCTCCGCATCGGCGCGATCCCGTGGATGCCCAGGCTGCTCCCCCAGATCGTGTGGTGCGACCGACGGCTCCAGCGGGTGAGCGGCGGCCGGGTCAGCGTCCTCGACATCGCCGGGCTGCCGAACCTGACCCTCACCGTCGTCGGCCGCAGGAGCGGCATCCCGCGCAGCACGCCCCTGCTGTGCGTCCCGTACGGCGAGCGCTGGCTGGTGGCCGGCTCCTACTTCGGCGGCCCGGACATGCCGGCGTGGGTGCACAACCTGCGCGCCGCGGGCGCGGCCACCATCACCTGGGAGCGCGAGCAGGTGCCGGTCACCGCCCGCGAGCTCGAGGGTGGCGAGCGGGCCGAGCGCTGGCACGTGATGCTGCGGACCTGGCCGAACTTCGCGAACTACGAGGAGCGCACCGACCGGCTCATCCCGGTCTTCGAGCTCACGCGACGAGCCTGAGCCGCCCCACCACCTGCCGGTGGGCGAGCCAGCCGACGACCATCCCGTCGGTGTCGAGCACCGGCACCGCTGACGCCTCGGTCCGGTCGAGCACCCCCAGCGCTGCCGCGAGGCTCTGCGACGCCTCCACGAACGGCACCCGCTCCACCAGGTCGCCCACCCGGGCGGTGTCGTGCTCGCCGTCGCCGAGCACCTCCGCGACGGCACGCGCGGTGAGGACCCCGACGTACCGGCCGTCGTCGGCGACGACCGCGAGCCGCTCCGACTCGCCCAGGAGCGGGACCACGTCGACCAGGGCCTCCCGGACGCCGACGGTGCGCCGGCCCGGCGTCATCACGGAGGACACCTCCACCGACGCCAGCCGCTGCGCGTTCGGGTGGCCACCGAGGACCACACCGCGGCGCCGCAGCTTGAGGGTGTAGATCGAGTCGTCGGACACCAGGTGGCTCACGCCGGTCGCCAGCACGATGGCGGCCATCAGCGGCAGGATGATCGAGTACTCCCCGGTGAGCTCGAACATGATCACCACCGCCGTGATGGGTGCCCGCGCCGCACCGGCGAAGACCGCACCCATGCCGATCAGCCCGTACGCCCCCGCCGCCCCGACCACGCCCGGCAGCAGGGCATGCGCCGACTCGCCGAACGCCGCTCCGAGCATGGCCCCGATGAACAGGCTCGGAGCGAAGACGCCTCCGGAACCGCCGATCCCGATGGTCAGGCTCGTGGCCACCATCTTGCCGACCATGAGCACCACGAGGAACCCGACCGTGTACGCCCCGGCGACGCCGTTGCCAAGGACCGGGTACCCCACGCCGTACATCTGCGGCAGCACCAGCAGGACCGCCCCGAGCAGCAGTCCACCGGCAGCCGGTCGCAGCCACTCCGGGCCGCGCCAGACGCGGTCACAGCCGTCCTCGACGAGGTACAGGAAGCGGCTGAAGGCCACGCCGACGAGTCCGGCGAGCACGCCGAGCAGGGCGAAGAGCAGGTACTCCGCGGGATGGCCGACCGAGAAGGTCGGGAGTTGCAGGAACGGCTCGTCGCCGAGGGCCGCACGTCCGATCACGCTGGCGGTCACCGAGGACAGCACGACCATGCCGAAGCTGCGCGCGGCGAAGTCGGCGAGGATCAGCTCCATCGCGAAGAACACGCCGGCGAGCGGGGCGTTGAAGGTGGCGGCGATCCCTCCGGCGGCGCCACAGGCGACCAGCACGCGCATCCGACCCTCCGCCGCCCCCACGGCGCGGCCGAGGGTGGAGCCGAGAGCGCTGCCGATCTGGACGATCGGCCCCTCCCGGCCGACGGACCCGCCGCCTCCGATGCAAAGCGCCGAGGCCAGCGCCTTGACCGCGGCGACCTGCGGACGGATCCGGCCGCCCCGACGAGCTACGGCGTACATCACCTCGGGGACACCGTGCCCGCGCGCTTCGCGGGCGAACCCGTGCACGAGCGGCCCGTACACGAGGCCCGCGGCCACCGGCGCCAGCACCACGAACCACGGGCCCAGCCAGGGCGCGTGGGGGTTGGCGACGCGGCCCAGGCCGGCGTAGTCGTCGTGCCCGGAGAGCACACGGGTGAACGTGACGATCAGCCAGCGGAACACCACCGCACCTAGCCCCGCGCCCGCACCCACCAGCAGCGCCAGCATGAGCAGGCCGGTGTCCGAGGAGCGCAGCCCCTCCCAGCGCAGCCCGCGGCCTCGGTCCTGCGGGACGGGGGCGGGGGTTGCAGGAGCGGCTGGGGAGACTGGCGACACCCTTGCAGTATGCAATAATTGCACTGTGCCTGACAAAAAGCCGGACACCACCGACGACCTGGTCACCGCCCTGCTCCGCTCATCGCGCGTGCTCGTCGCGGTGGCCGCGCGCTCGCTCGCCGAGGTCGAGGACGTCGTCACCGTGACCCAGTTCCGCACCCTGGTCGTGCTCTCCGGGCGCGGGGGTACGACGCTGCGCGCGCTCGCGGAGAGCCTCGACGTCAATGCCTCCACCGCGCAGCGGATGGTCGAGAAGCTGGTCGCGGGCGCCCTGGTCTCCCGGCGCACGGGCGACACCGACCGTCGCCAGGTCGCGCTCGAGCTCACCGACGAGGGCCGCCAGGTCGTCGAACGGGTCACCGAGCGGCGGCGCAAGGAGATCGCGCGGATCGTACGCCGAATGCCGGCGGAGACGCGGGCGGCGTTCGTGGCCGCGGTGGACGCCTTCGGCGACGCCGCCGAGGAGCCCCGGGTCGGCGCCGTCGAGGAGATCCTGTGGGGCTGGGCTGCGGGCTCAGCGACCGCCGGAAATGTCTGACGCCCCGGTCGAGGACCGGGGCGTCAGTGGCAGGTGAGCGTGGCGAACCGAGATCCCCGAGAATCCCCGCTCAGCGGCGCCCGCCACCCGCGGGGCAGCCGCACGACTCCCGGTGGACGAACCGCGCGGGCAGCCGCAACGTCGCCGGCGCCCGGTCGGGCTCCTTGAGTCGCGCCAGGAGCAATCGTGCCGCTTCGGTACCGATCTCCCGGATCGGCTGCGCGACGACGGTCAGCCGGGGGTGGAACAGGTCGGCCCATTCGAAGTCGTCGAAGGCGACCAGCGCGACATCGCCGGGCACGCCGACACCGAGGTCGTGCAGCGCCTGCATGACGCCGATCGTCATCCGGTTGTTGGCGGCGACGATGGCCGTGGGGGGCTCGGGCAGCGCCCACAGCTCGTGGACGGCGGCC
>DASTXB010000032.1:0-163532 GCA_035765695.1 Nocardioides sp.
GTGACCGAGCGGACGACGTCCGGTCCGGTGACGAAGATCCGGCCCTCGGGGCCGAGGATGACCACGTCGGTGAGGGCGGGGCCGTACGCCGCGCCTCCGGCCGCCGGTCCGAGCACGACCGAGATCTGCGGGATCTTGCCCGAGGCCTGGGTCATCGCGTGGAAGATCCGGCCGACGGCGTGCAGGGAGAGCACGCCCTCGGCGAGCCGGGCGCCGCCGGAGTGCCAGAGGCCGATGATCGGCACGCCGTCGGTCATCGCCCGGTGGTAGGCGTCGACCACGACCCGGCAGCCGACGTCGCCCATCGCACCGCCCATGACGGTCGCGTCGGAGCAGAACGCCACGACCCGGGTGCCGTCGACCTGGCCGACGGCGGCGAGCATGCCGGAGTCGTCGTCCGGGGTGATCAGCTCGAGCGTGCCCTCGTCGAGCAGCGCCGTGAGCCGGCTGACCGGGTTGCGCGGGTCCTGCTCGCGGGGGAGCTTGGCGGGCTTGACCGCGGCCGCGGCCGCGGCGCCGTCCTGAGCCTGTCGAAGGGTCATGAGACGGACCCGAAGGCCACCGCGACGTTGGCGCCGCCGAAGCCGAAGGAGTTGTTGAGCGCCGCGATGTCGCCGAGCGGCAGGTCGCGGGCCTTGGTCGCGATGTCCAGCTCGACCTGGGGGTCCTGGTTGTCCAGGTTGATGGTCGGCGGGGCGACCCGGTGGTGGAGCGCCAGCACCGTGGCCACGGCCTCGAGCGCACCGGCGCCACCGAGCAGGTGGCCGGTCATCGACTTCGTGCTGGTGACGACGACCTCGGTGGCGTGCGCGCCGAGCGTCGCGTGGAGCATCAGGCCCTCGGCGATGTCGCCCTGCGGGGTCGATGTCGCGTGGGCGTTGACGTGCACGATGTCGCGGGGGCTGATCTCGGCCTCGGCGAGCGCCCGCAGGATCGCGCGGGATCCGCCGCGGCCCTCCGGGTCGGGCTGGGCGATGTCGTGGGCATCGGCGGTGATGCCGGCGCCGAGGACCGTCGCGTAGATCCGAGCGCCGCGAGCCCGTGCGTGCTCCTCGGACTCGAGGACCAGCACGCCCGAGCCCTCGCCCAGCACGAACCCGTTGCGGGCGACGTCCCACGGCCGCGAGACCGTGGTCGGGTCGCCGCCCTCGGGACCGCTGGCGGTCTTGGAGAGCGCCATCATGTTGGCGAACGCCGCCATCGGCAGCGGGTGGATCGCCGCCTCGGTGCCGCCCGCGACGACCACGTCGGCGCGGCCGAGGCGGATCTGGTCGACGGCCAGGGCGATCGCCTCGTTGCCGGACGCGCACGCCGAGACCGGCGTGTTGACCGCCGCGCGCGCTCCGACGTACAGGCTGATCTGCGCCGCCGGCGCGTTCGGCATCAGCATCGGCACGGCCAGGGGAGAGACCCGGCGCGGGCCCTTCTCCTTGAGCGTGTCGTAGTTCTCCAGGAGCGTGGTCACGCCGCCGATCCCGGAGGCCATGGCGACGCCGAGGCGGTCGTTGTCGAGCGAGCCCGCCTCCTGCAGAGCCTCCAGGCCGGCGTCCTTCCAGGCCTCCATCGCGGCGATCATCGCGAACTGCGAGGACCGGTCCAGGCGGCGGGCCTTGACCCGCTCGAGGACCTCGCTCGGCTCGACGGCGATGCGGCCGGCGATCCTCACCGGCATCTGCTCGGCCCAGTCGTCGGTCAGGTACCGGACGCCGGAGCGTCCGTTGACCAGTGCGTCCCAGGTCGTGGGAACGTCACCGCCGACGGGAGAGGTGGTCCCGAGGCCGGTGACGACGACTCGCTTCGACATGCTGCTCCTAGGGAGTGGGCGGCCTCAGGCCTGGGCGCGCTCGATGAAGGCGACGGCGTCGCCCACGGTCTTGAGGTTCTTGACCTCGTCGTCGGGGATCGAGACGCCGAACTTCTCCTCGGCGGCGACGACGACCTCGACCATCGACAGCGAGTCGACGTCCAGGTCGTCGACGAACGACTTGTCGAGCTGCACGTCGTCGGCGTCGATGCCGGCGACCTCGTTGACGATGTCAGCCAGGTCGGCGCGGATCTCCTCGGTGGTGGCCATGCTGGTGTTCCCTTTCGGTTGGTGGTGTGGAGCCGTGGGTGTTTCAGGGGACGGTGACGACCTGCGCGGCGTACGCGAGGCCGGCGCCGAAGGCGATGAGCAGGGCGGTGTCGCCGCTGCGCGCCTCGCCCTCCTCGATCATCCGGTCGAGGGCGAGCGGGATGGACGCCGCGGAGGTGTTGCCCTGCTCCGCGATGTCGCGGGCGATCCGCACCCGGTCGGGCATCTTCATGGCGCGGGCCATGGCGTCGGTGATGCGCATGTTGGCCTGGTGCGGGACGAAGACGTCGAGGTCGTCGATGCCGACGCCGGCGCGGTCGAGGGCCTGCTGGCCGATCTTGGCCATCGCGAACGACGCCCACCGGAACACCGCGTTGCCCTGCATGATCAGGTGCGGCATCTGCGGGGCGTCGCTGGCGACGACGTCGCGCCAGTCCTCCTTCTGCCGGATCAGGTCGAACTGCTCGCCGTCGGAGCCCCAGACGACGGGGCCGATGCCCGGGGCGTCGCTCGGGCCCACGACCGCAGCGCCCGCGCCGTCGGCGAAGATGAACGCCGTCCCGCGGTCGCCGACGTCGGTGAGGTCGGAGAGGCGCTCGACGCCGATCACCAGCACGTGGCCGGCGCTGCCGCCGCGCACCAGGTCGGCCGCGAGGGCGACGCCGTGGCAGAACCCGGCACAGGCGGCCGAGATGTCGAACGCCGCCGCCTGGTCGGTGCCGAGCTGGTGGGCGATCGCGGTCGCGATCGCCGGGGTCTGGAACATGTGGGTGACCGTGGCGACGATGACGCAGTCGATCTGGCGGGCGTCGACGCCGGCCCGCTCGAGCGCCTGCCGGGACGCGCCGACGGCCATCGACTGGACGGTCTCCTCCGGCGCCGCCCAGCGACGCTGCCGGATGCCGGAGCGCTGCTGGATCCACTCGTCGCTGGAGTCGATCGCCTCGACGACCTCGGAGTTGGGGATCACGATCGAGGGTCGGTAGGCACCGATGCCGAGGATCGCCGCGTGCTGCGCTCCGGTGGTCTGCGCGAGCGCGGCCATCACATGCCCCCCTCGGGGTGCAGGCGGAGCAGGGGCTGACCGGGGGAGACCAGGTCGCCGTCCTCGACGAGCCACTCCACGACCTGCCCGCCGTGGGGCGCCGTGACGCCGGTGCGGTCGCGCAGGCTGGCGACGTCGCCGATCGTCGTCCCCGCCGGCAGCACGGCGAGGTCGGCCGCCTCCGCGGAGACGTGGAAGGTGCCCTTGGCGGGGGAGACGACCATCCGCCAGGTCGGCGTGGTCTCGAACCCCGAGGCCTCGCCGTGCTTCGCGCAGAAGGCCCGGGCGTCGTCGAGCTGGTCAGGGGTCTTGAGCGCGAACGTCTCGACGCCCTTGAGCGCCCCCGAGAATCGGCGCTTCGCGATGCCGGTGAGGGTGCCGGCCGGCGGCATCTCCAGGATGCCGGTGACGCCGAGGTCCTCCATGGCGTCCAGGCAGAGGTCCCAGCGCACCGGGCTGGCGATCTGGCCGACGATGCGGGCCAGCACCTCGCGGCCGTCGTGGACCACCCGGCCGTCCTTGTTCGAGATCAGGCGGGTGCGCGGGTCGTGCACCGAGACCGACCGGGCCAGGCCGGCGAGGTGGCCGACCGCGGGCTCCATGTGGTGGGTGTGGAAGGCGCCGGCGACGCTGAGCGGCATCAGCCGGGCCTTGGCCGGCGGCTCTGCGGCGAAGGCGGCCAGCTGCTCGGACGTGCCCGCGGCGACGATCTGGCCCGGGCCGTTGTCGTTCGCCGGGGTGAGTCCGTGCTTGTCGAGGGCCGCGAGGATCTCGTCGCGGTCGCCGCCGAGGATCGCGGTCATGCCGGTCGGCGTCGCCGCGGCCGCCTCGGCCATCGCCCGTCCGCGCTCGCGGACCAGCACCATCGCCTGCTCGGCGGTGATCACGCGGGCACCGGCGGCGGCGGCGATCTCACCGACGCTGTGCCCGGCGACGGCGCCGATCTGCTGGAACGCGTCGCCCGGGTGGGGGAACAGCTCCAGAGCGGCGACCAGGCCGGTCGCGACCAGCAGCGGCTGGGCGATCCGGGTGTCCCGGATGGTCTCGGCGGCCGCCTCGGTGCCGTAGTGGGCGAGGTCGAGGCCGGCGACCGTGGACAGCCAGTCGAACCGCGAGGCGAACGTGGGGTCCTCGAGCCAGGGCCGGAGGAAGCCGGGCGTCTGGGCACCTTGGCCGGGAGCGACGATCACGAGCACGGGTTCAACTCTGCCGGGACCGGGGTCCCGACCTCGCCTCCGGCCCGCACGAAAACCGCGCGGCAATGTTTGTAGGGTTCCTACAAAACGCGCCCGGACTGCCGGCCGAGCACCAGGGCGATCTCGAGGGTGAAGGCGTCGCGCGCCTCGGTGGGGGAGAAACCTGTCAGCTCGGCCGCCTGCCGGAGCCGGTACCGCACGGTGTTGGGATGCACGAACAGCGCCCGGGCCGTGGCCTCGATGGACGAGCCGTGCTCGAAGTACGCGGTGATCGTCTCGATCAGGGTGCCCCGCGCGTGCAGCAGCGGCAGGTACACCTCCTCGACGAGGTGCCGACGCGCGTGTCCGTCGCCGGCGAGCGCCCGCTCGGGCAGGAGCTCGGCGCTGCGCACCGGGCGGGGCGCCCGGGGCCAGCCGGGCGCCGCGCGCAGGGCTGAGAGTGCCGCGCGGGCGGACACGTGTGCCTGGCCGAGGTCGGCGCAGACCGGACCGACCACCACCGGGCCGACCCCGAAGAGCGCGGCGACCTTCTCGGCGGCCGCGCGCGGGTCGGCCACGCCACCCAGCACGACCACGAGCCGGTCGCCCTGGACCGCGCACAGCGCGTCCATGCCGGCGGACCGGGCGGACCGGCGCACCTCCTCGAACGTGTCGGACTCGCTGCGGTCGGCCGGCACCGAGCCGAGCACCACCGCGACGTCGCCGCGGCCGACCCATCCCAGCGCGCTGGCGCGGGAGAGCAGCGTCTCGTCGGGCTCGGAGCGGAGCACGGCGTCCACGACCAGCGCCTCGAGCCGGGCGTCCCACGCGCCGCGCAGCTCGGCCGCGCGGGCGTAGACCTCGGCGGTCGCGAACGCGACCTCCCGGGCGTACCGGAGCACGGCTGCGCGCACGTCGGCCGCGTCGCCGGCGTCGAGCAGCTCGTCGACGTTCGACTCGACCACCTCGATCGAGAGCCGGACCAGGTCGACGGTCTGCTGGAGGTTGATGACGCCCGCCAGCGCGCGGGGCGCGACGCCGAAGACGGAGGCCACCATCTCGGTGCCGCCCGGCGCGGGCCGGTCGCCGGCCTGGCGGTACCAGTCGACGAAGCCGCGGATGCCCGCCTGGACGATGACACCGACCCAGGACCGGTCCTCCGCGCTGAGCTCGCGGAACCAGGGCATGTCCTGCTCCATCCGCGCCATGGCGGCCGTGCTCAACGCGCCGGTGGCCCGCTGGAGGGCGTCGGCCGCCCGGTGCGGGGCCGCCCCCCGGGGTGGAGTCACCCTCGGAGGCTAGTGGAAGGCTCCAGATCGGTAAAACCCGGTAAAACAAGGGATTCCGGCGCTTCGTACGTGGGTACCTCTGGTTGAATCGAAATCAGCAGCCCGATGGGCTGTTCCACCTTGGGAGGCTCCTTGTCCGGCGGCTACGACGTCGAGTTCGTCACGATCCACGGCCACCGGCGCGCGTTCGTGAAGGTCGGTACGGGCCCGGCCCTGCTCCTCCTGCACGGGCTCGGCTGCGACCACACCACGTGGGACGCCGTGATCGAGCCGCTCTCGCGGCGGTACACCGTGATCGCGCCGGACCTGCTCGGCCACGGCCAGAGCGACAAGCCCCGCGCCGACTACACGCTCGGTGGCTACGCCAACGGCATGCGCGACCTGCTGACCGTGCTCGGGATCGACAAGGTGACGGTGATCGGGCACAGCTTCGGGGGCGGGGTGGCGATGCAGTTCGCCTACCAGTACCCCGAGCGCACCGAGCGGCTGATGCTGGTGGCGTCGGGCGGCCTCGGCCCCGAGGTGACGCCCGCGATCCGCGCGATCAGCACGCCCGGCTTCCACCAGGTGATGGGCGTCCTGACGCTGCCGGGCATCCGGCACGCCGGCATGGCCGGCCTGCGCGCGCTGTCCGCGACCGGGCTCTCGTTGACCCGCGACCTCGACGAGGTCGCCACCATCTACGACACCTTCCGCGACCGCTCGGCGCGCCACGCGGTGCGCCACGTCGTCAAGGCCGTGGTCGACTGGCAGGGCCAGATCGTCACGATGGCCGACCGTGCCTACCTCACCGAGGCGATGCCGATGTGGGTGGTCTGGGGCCGTGACGACCGGGTGATCCCCGTCCGGCACGCCAACGCCGCCGCGGAGATCGCACCCAACGCCCGCGTCGAGGTGATCCCGGACTCCGGGCACTTCCCGCACAAGGACCACCCGCAGCGGTTCGCGCGGATCGTCCAGGACTTCATCCGCACGACCGAGCCCGCGACGTACTCCCGGGCCCGGTTCCGCGCGCTGCTCAAGGCCGGCGCGGCCCCGGCGTCGCTGCACGCGGTGTCCGACACGGCCTGACCGATGGGCCGGCGGTCTCCCCGGTCGACCGGGATGCCGCCGGGGCGCGGTCGCTGGACTCGGCAGCCGAAACCCGCTCGACGCGCCGGGCGGCCTCGGCGTGTCGTGCGGGTTTCGGCCGACAGGTTCGACCTCGAGCCCTCCGCGGTCGGCGCGTCAGGCGTCGCCGCCCTCCTGCTTCACGCCGGCGACGGCGGTCGGGTCGTCGATCCGGTAGCGCGCGAACGCCTCCTCGACCTTCGAGCGGTCGACCTGGCCGGCGTCGGCGAGCGCCTGGAGCGTCTCCACGACGACCGACTCGGCGTCGATGTGGAAGAACCGGCGGGCGGCCGGGCGGGTGTCGGCGAAGCCGAAGCCGTCCGCGCCGAGGACCCGGTAGTCGGCCGGGACCCATCGCGCGATCTGGAGCGGCACGGCGCGCATGTAGTCCGACACGGCCACGACCGGGCCGTCGGCACCGCCGAGCTTGTCGGACACGTACGCCGTGCGCGGGGTCTCGCCCGGGTGGAGGAGGTTCCACTCCTCGGCGGCGACGGCGTCGCGGGCCAGCTCGTTCCACGACGTGACCGACCAGGTGTCCGCCCGCACGCCCCACTCCTCGGCGAGGATCTGCTGCGCCTCGGCGATCCACGGGAAGCCGACCCCGGAGGCGAGCAGCTGGACCCGCGGGCCCTCGCCCTCGGCGCTCGACACGTGGTGGATGCCCTTGAGGATGCCCTCGACGTCCACGCCCTCCGGCTCCGCCGGCTGCGACACCGGCTCGTTGTAGACGGTGAGGTAGAAGATCACGTCCTCCTGGTCCTCGCCGTACATCCGCTCGAGGCCGGACTTCATGATGTGGCTGATCTCGTAGGCGAACGCCGGGTCGTAGTGCACGACCGCCGGGTTGGTCGCCGCCAGCAGCGGCGAGTGCCCGTCGGCGTGCTGGAGGCCCTCGCCGGTCAGCGTGGTGCGGCCGGCGGTGGCGCCGATGAGGAAGCCGCGCGCCAGCTGGTCGGCCATCGCCCAGATGGAGTCGCCGGTGCGCTGGAACCCGAACATCGAGTAGAAGATGTAGAACGGGATCATGTGCTCGCCGTGCGTCGAGTACGCCGAGCCGGCGGCCGTCGCCGAGGCCATCGCACCGGCCTCGGAGATGCCCTCGTGGAGCATCTGACCCTGGGCCGACTCCTTGTAGGAGAGCAACAACTTCCGGTCGACCGACTCGTACTGCTGGCCGCCCGGGTTGTAGACCTTGGCGCTCGGGAACATCGAGTCCATGCCGAACGTGCGGTACTCGTCCGGCGCGATCGGCACGATGCGCTTGCCGATCTCGGGATCCTTCATCCAGTCGCGCAGCAGGCGCACGGTCGCCATGGTGGTGGCGACCTTGTTCTTGCCCGACCCCTGCTTCAGGTCGGCGTAGATCTCGTCGCCCGGGAGCGTGAGGTTCTTGGCCCGCAGCACCCGCCGCGGGATCGACCCGCCGAGCGCCTTGCGGCGCTCCATCATGTACTCGATCTCGGGGGAGTCCGCCCCGGGGTGGAAGAACGGCGCCGCGCCGGTCTCCTCGTAGGAGCGCTCGAGGTCGCGGTCGGAGATCGGCAGGTAGAGGCGGTCCCGGAACTTCTTGAGGTCGTCCTGGGTCAGCTTCTTCATCTGGTGGGTGGCGTTCTTGCCCTCGAGGGCGTCGATCGTCCAGCCCTTGATGGTCTTCGCGAGGATCACCGTCGGCTGGCCGACGTGCTGGGTCGCGGCGTCGAACGCGGCGTACACCTTGCGGTAGTCGTGGCCGCCGCGCGGCAGCTTCTGGATCTGCGCGTCGGTCATGTGCTCGACCATCTTGCGCAGCCGCGGGTCGGGGCCGAAGAAGTTCTCCCGGACGTAGGCGCCGTCCTCGACCGAGTAGGTCTGGAAGGCGCCGTCCGGGGTGGTGTTCATCTTGTTGACCAGCACGCCGTCGACGTCGCGGGCGAGCAGCTGGTCCCAGCCCTGGCCCCAGATGACCTTGATGACGTTCCAGCCGGCGCCGCGGAAGTTGGACTCCAGCTCCTGGATGATCTTGCCGTTGCCGGTCACGGGCCCGTCGAGCTGCTGGAGGTTGCAGTTGACGACCCAGACCAGGTTGTCGAGCTCCTCGCGGGCGGCGATCCGGATCGCGCCCAGCGACTCGGGCTCGGCCATCTCGCCGTCACCGAGGAACGCCCAGACGCGCTGGTCGGCCGTGTCCTTGATGCCGCGGTTGTGCAGGTAGCGGTTGAACCGCGCCTGGTAGATCGAGTTGATCGCGGTGAGGCCCATCGAGACCGTCGGGAACTCCCAGAACTCCGGCATCAGCCGGGGGTGGGGGTACGACGAGAGGCCGGCGTGCGGGCCGTGCTGGACCTCCTGGCGGAAGCGGTACAGCTGCTCCTCGGTCAGCCGGCCCTCGAGGAACGCGCGGGCGTAGATGCCGGGGGAGGCGTGGCCCTGGATGTAGACCTGGTCGCCGCCGCCCGGGTGGTCCTTGCCGCGGAAGAAGTGGTTGAAGCCGACCTCGTAGAGGCTGGCCGAGGACTGGTACGTCGCGATGTGGCCGCCGACCTCGAGGCCCTTGCGGTTCGCTGACGAGACCATCACGGCGGCGTTCCAGCGCAGGAAGGCGCGGATCCGCTGCTCGACCTCGTAGTCGCCGGGGAACCACGGCTCGCGCTCCGGCGGGATGGTGTTGATGTAGTCGGTGCTGCGCAGCGCCGGGACGCCGACGTTCGCCTCGCGCGCGCGCTCGAGCAGGCGCAGCATGACGTAGCGCGCGCGCTCGCGGCCGCGCTCGTCGACGAGGGCGTCGAAGGAGTCGAGCCAGTCGTGGGTCTCGTCCGGGTCGATGTCGGGCAGCTGGGTGGGCAGGCCTTCGTGGATGACGGTCGGGGTGGCGCCGCTCCGCTTCTTGTCCGTACCCGAAGTGGTGGTTGCGTCTTCGGTCACCCAGCCATCGTCGCACGCCCCCGATGGGCAGAAAATTTGCTGGTCGCGTTACTGGACGGTAGGCCCGGACGACACGCGTGGAGGGCCGTGGGTTGCGCCCCTGCCGCAACTCCGATGGACTACTCCCCACTTCGACCCCTCGCGCCGACCGGGCGCGCGGGACAGACCTGAGAAGGGGAGGCGAGAGGTGAGCGCGACACCGGGTGGCGGACCCACCCAGACTGACGGGCCCGCTGCGGGTGCGGCCGAGCGGCTGGGGCTCAAGCCCGGCATGGTCGTCCAGGAGCTCGGCTGGGACTCGGATTCCGACGACGAGCTGCGCATCGCGATCGAGGACGCCATCGACGCCGACATGGTCGACGGTGACTACGGCAACGTGGTCGACGCCGTCGTGCTGTGGTTCCGCGACGAGGACGGCGACCTCGTCGACAGCCTCGTGGACGCCCTGACCGACCTCGTCGGCGGCGGAGCCATCTGGCTGCTCACCCCGAAGGTCGGTCGCCCGAACGCCGTCGACCCGACCGACATCGCCGAGGCGGCCCCGATCGCCGGTCTCTCGCAGACCACGACGGCCGCGGTGAGCAAGGACTGGGCGGCCACCCGGCTGATCGCACCCAAGACGGTGGCCTGACGCGAGCCCGACCTCGCGCCGCGGGTTCTCCGCGGCCCCGGGATGGGAACGGTCACTCGGGACCAACTGCGTCCACGCTCGTTGCACGGGTGCAGACACACCGAGGAAAGGCATCGCGTGCTCCAGGACGTCCTCCAGAAGGTTCTCACCGGGGCTTCGGCCACCGGCACCACCGCCAAGGTGCTCGCCCAGGCGGGAGTCATCCGACCGCACCACCCGGCGGCCCTGGCTCGGGCGGCGAAGGCCCTGCGTGACTGGGGCACCGGTCCCGCCGGCGGCTTCACCGCCGCCGCGCTGCTCGACCCGCGGCGTACGGCGATCGTCGACGAGCTCGGCTCGCTGACCTTCGACGAGGTGCACCGCCGCTCGAACGCGCTCGCCCGGGCGTTCGCCGAGCTCGGCGTCTCCGAGGGCGACAGCGTCGCGCTGATGTGCCGCAACCACCGCGGCTTCGTCGACGCCAGCATCGCCACGGCGAAGCTCGGGGCGGACATCCTCTACCTGAACACCGCGTTCGCCGGCCCGCAGCTGGTCGACGTGCTCGAGCGCGAGCAGCCCACCCTGGTCGTGCACGACGAGGAGTTCACCGGGCTGCTGGAGAAGGCGGACGTCGGCACCTCCGTGCTGGCCTGGACCGACGGCGACGCCGAGGGACCCACCCTGGACCGGCTCATCGACTCCCAGCCCGGCGACGACGTCGAGCCCGCCGAGCGCCACGGCCGGATCGTGATCCTGACGTCCGGCACCACCGGCACGCCGAAGGGCGCTCCGCGGAGCGAGGCCGGCATCGAGGCGGCCGTCTCGCTGCTGTCGCGGATGCCGCTGCGCTACGGCTGGCGCACGCACATCGCCGCGCCGCTGTTCCACACCTGGGGCTTCGCCCACCTCGCGCTGTCGATGCTGCTGGGATCGACCGTCGTGCTGAAGCGCAGGTTCGATCCCGAGGGGTGCCTGGCGGTCACGCAGGACGAGCGGTGCGACTCGCTCGTGGTGATCCCGGTGATGCTGCAGCGGATGATGGCGCTCGACGAGGAGACGCTGCGGAAGTACGACCTCTCGCGGGTCAAGGTCGTCGCCTCGTCGGGCTCCGCGCTCCCGGGCGACCTCGCCACGGACTGGATGGACCACTTCGGCGACAACCTCTACAACATCTACGGCTCCACCGAGGTCGCCTACGCGTCGATCGCCACGCCGGTCGACCTCCGCGAGGCGCCGGCGGCGGCCGGGAAGCCGCCGTACGCCACGATCGTCAAGATCTTCGACGAGGACGGCAAGGAGCTCCCGCCGGGCGAGGTCGGCCGGATCTTCGTCGGCAACGGGCTGCTGTTCGAGGGGTACACCGGCGGCGGCCACAAGGAGGTCGTGGACGGCCTGATGTCGACCGGCGACGTCGGCCGGTTCGACGAGAACGGCCGCCTGCACGTCGAGGGCCGCGACGACGAGATGATCGTCTCGGGCGGGGAGAACGTCTTCCCCAAGGAGGTCGAGGACTGCCTGATGCGGCACCCGGCGGTCGTCGAGGTCGCGGCGGTCGGCGTCGACGACCCGGACTTCGGCAAGCGGCTGCGGGCCTTCGTCGTGACCTCCGGCGAGGTCGGTGAGGACGAGCTCAAGGCACACGTCAAGGACAACCTCGCGCGCTACAAGGTGCCGCGCGACATCGTCTTCCTCGACGAGCTGCCCCGCAACGCCACCGGCAAGGTGCTCAAGCGGGACCTGGACACCGACTGACGGCCCGGCAGGACGGGGGAGGACCGGCTCCGGAGGTGTCGGCACCGGGTGGAAGGATGGTGCCATGACCGGACTCGAGCTCGGGGGACCAGCGCCCGACTTCACGCTGCGCGACCAGTTCGGCCAGGACGTCACGCTGTCGTCGTACCGCGACAAGAAGGCGGTCGTGATCTTCTTCTACCCCTACGCGTTCTCCGGGGTCTGCACCGGCGAGATGGCGGGGATCCGCGACCGGCTCGCCGAGTTCCTGACCTTCGAGACCGAGGCGCTGGCGATCTCCTGCGACCCGGTCTACTCGCTGCGGGCGTTCGCCGACCAGGACGGGCTCAACTTCCCGCTGCTGTCCGACTTCTGGCCGCACGGTGAGGTCAGCCGGGCCTACGACGTCTTCGACGAGGCCAAGGGCTGTCCGCGTCGCTCGTCGTACGTCGTCGACAAGGAGGGGACGGTCCGCTGGGCGGTCCACAACGCCATGCCCGAGGGCCGCGACCTCGACGAGCATCTCGCGCAGCTGACGGCCGTCCTCTGACCCGGTTCACGCTCCGGTCTAGACCGGTTCGCCGGAAATCATCCAGTTTTCGAGGTAACCCGCGACACCTCTTGGGCGCCACCTCTAAACTTGTCCACGTTGAACCGCAGGTGACCCGAGACGCCTGCGGTTCAACTTCATTTACGGGCCCTGTCATGCGTAGTCTGTGCCCCGCTCCGGGCCGCCGCCGCGGAGCCATGGGCGTATAGCTCAGCGGTAGAGCACCTCCCTTACAAGGAGGTGGTCGGGGGTTCGATCCCCTCTGCGCCCACCATGAGCAGCCTGCCCGACCTCACCCTCGTGTCCGCCGTGCGGGCGGCGCTGGCGGACACGGGCGACCCCGAGCGCGCGGCGGCCCAGCAGCGGTACATGAAGTCCGCCATGCCTTACCGCGGCCTCAGCTCACCGCAGCTGACCGCCGTGCTCCGGCCGTTGCTCGCCGAGCACCCGCCGGAGGACCGGGACTCCTGGACGGCGACGGTGCGCGCGCTCTGGGACGACGCCGGCTACCGCGAGGAGCGGTACGCCGCGCTCGCGCTTGCCCGGCACCGCACTGCCCGGCCCTGGCTGGACGCCGCCTCGCTGCCGCTGTTCCGTCACCTGGTCGTCACGGGCGCGTGGTGGGACCTCGTGGACGACGTCGCCACGCACCTGGTCGGCCCGGCGCTGCGCGCCCACCGGGCCGATCTCACCCCGGTGCTGCGCGCCTGGGCCACCGACGAGGACCTGTGGCTGCGGCGGACCGCGGTGATCTGCCAGGTCGGCGCGCGTGCCGAGACCGACGCGGGTCTGCTGCGCCACGCGGTCGAGGCCAACGCCGAGGACCCGACGTTCTGGCTGCGCAAGGGGGTCGGCTGGGCGCTGCGCGACTACGCGCGTACCGACCCCGACTGGGTGCGGGCGGAGGTCGACCGGCTCGGTGACCGGCTGTCGGGGCTCTCGCGACGGGAGGCCCTCAAGCACCTGTGAGGTGTGTTTTGGCACACTACGACGGGTGACGAGCGCACGGGTGGCCGATCGACTCGACGGACAGCACGTCCTGCTCACGGGCGTCACGGGGTTCGTGGGTGAGGCGTTGCTCCACCTGCTGCTCACCGAGGTGCCCGGGGCCAGGATCACGGTGCTGGTGCGGCCCAAGGGGTCCACCACCGCCGAGTCCCGCACCGCGGCCCTGCTGCGCAAGCCGATCTTCACCGACGTGCAGGACGCCGCTGGCCGGGTCGAGGTGCTGTCCGGCGACCTGTCCGACGTGCCGCCCCTGCCCACCGACCTGGACGCCGTCGTGCACTGTGCCGGCGACGTGTCGTTCGACCCTCCCGTCGACGAGGGCTTCCGCACCAACGTGGTCGGCACGCGGGACCTGCTGGCCCGCATCAACGAGGCCGACGGCCTCCGTGACCGCCGGGTTCACTACGTGCACATCTCGACGGCGTACGTCGCCGGCCGCCGCCGCGGGGTGATCCCCGAGGGCCCGGTGGACCACGACGTCGACCTCGAGGCCGAGCTCGCCTGGGGGCTGGCGCAGCGGACGTCGATCGAGCACCGGTCGCGCAGCGCGTACGTCCTCGAGACCGAGCGCAAGAAGGCCGAGAAGACGCACAGCCGGGCGGGGCTGCTGACCGCGGCGACCGCGACCGAGGCCGCGCGCAAGGAGTGGGTGAAGGCCGAGCTGGTCCGCGTCGGCACCGAGCGGGCCCGCAGCCTGGGCTGGACCGACTGCTACACGTTCACCAAGGCGCTGGGCGAGCGGGTGGTCGAGGCGTACGCCGCCGAGGGTCACGCCGTCTCGATCGTCCGGCCGAGCATCATCGAGTCGGCGCTCGCAAAGCCCTACCCGGGCTGGATCGAGGGCTTCAAGATGGCCGAGCCGCTGATCCTGGCCTACGGCCGCGGCGAGCTGCCCGACATGCCCGGTGCCGCGGACACGATCGTCGACGTCGTGCCGGTCGACCACGTGGTCGCCGCGATCGTCGCGGTGCTGGCCTTCCCGCCGGAGCCGGGCACCCCGGCGTACTTCCACGTGTCGTCGGGCGACCGCAACCCGCTGACCTTCGGAGCGCTCTACCAGAACGTGCGCGCCTACTTCGACGCCCACCCGTTCGTCTCCGGCGACCGCGGCGCGACCCGGCTGCCCGAGTGGCGGTTCCCCGGCTCCCAGACCGTCGAGCGGGTGCTCAGCACCAGTGAGCGCGCCTTCAAGGTGGCCGACTTCGTCCTCGGGCACGCACCACGCGGCGACCGCACCCGCGACCTGGCCCGCAAGCTCGACCAGCAGGGCCGGCGTCTCGAGTTCCTGCGCCGCTACCTGGGGCTCTACCAGGAGTACGCCCAGGCGGAGCTGCAGTTCTCCGACGCCCACACCCTCGCGCTGTACCGCTCGCTGTCGCCGGACGACCGGGCGGCGTTCGCGTTCGACACCGCCGTCGTGGACTGGAAGGTCTACCTCCAGGACATCCACTGCCCGGCGGTCACGGCCCCCATCCGGCGCCTCGACGAGGTCCGGGCGGCCCGCACACGGCCGACGACCTCGGCCAAGGGCTTGTCCGACAAGCCCGGCATCGCGGCGTTCTTCGACATGGACGGCACGCTGCTGTCCTCGAACGTGATCGAGACCTACCTCTGGCTGCGGCTGCGCGAGCTCTCGGGCACCGAGCGGTTCGTCGAGCTGTCCCGGATCGCGGCGAGGGTGCCGAGCCTGGTGCAGGCCGAGCGCCGCGAGCGCAGCGCGTTCCTGCGCTCGGTCTACCGCGAGTACGAGGGTGCCCGGCTCGCCGACCTCGACGCGATCGCCGACACCCATCTCACCGACCACGTGCTGACCCGGCTCTCGCCGGCGGCGGTGCGCAAGATCCGCGAGCACCGCGCCGCCGGGCACCGGACGGTGCTGATCACCGGCGCGATCCGGCCGCTCACCCGGCCCTTGCGCCCGCTCTTCGACCACATCGAGGCGGCCGAGCTCGCCGTCGACGACCAAGGGGTGTGCACCGGTTACCTGTCCTCGTCGCCGCTGGTCGGCGAGTCGCGGTCGGCGTGGATGCGTGGGTACGCCGCCGAGCACGGCATCGACCTCGCGGCGTCGTACGGGTACGCCGACTCGCACTCCGACCTGCCCCTGCTGGAGGCCGTCGGCCGTCCGGTCGCCGTACGTCCCGACGTGTCGCTCTACCGGCACGCGCGGCGGCATCGGTGGACGATCGAGGACTGGGCGAGCTCGTCCTCCGCCACCCGCACCCTCAACCCGGCAGGTGGTGGCCGATGATGCTCGCGCTGCAGATGTTCCGGTCCGTCCCCCGGACCGTGGCCGGCAAGGCGATCGGCGGCCGGATGCCCGGCGTGCTCTCGGGCTTCGCCGCCCCGTTGCGACTGGTGACCGTCGACGACCCACGCGTCGACCGGCCCGGATGGGCGCGGCTGCGGACCCGGCTCTCCGGCATCTGCGGCTCCGACCTGGGTGCGCTGTCGGGCCGGACCAGCCTGTACTTCTCGGCCGTCGTGTCGCTCCCGTTCGTGCCCGGCCACGAGGTGGTCGCCGAGCTGCTCGAGGACTGCGAGGACCTGCCGAAGGGCACCCGCGTGGTCGTCGACCCGGTGCTGACCTGCGCGGCCCGCGGGGTCGAGGCGTGCACGGCGTGTGCGGCGGGGGAGACCAACCGCTGCGAGCGGATCACGGTCGGCCACCTGGCGCCGGGCCTGCAGACCGGGTTCTGCAAGGACACCGGCGGCGGCTGGGGGCAGCAGCTCACCGCTCACCGGAGTCAGCTGTACCCCGTGCCGGAGGGCTTCTCGGACGAGCAGGCGATCCTCGTCGAGCCGGTCGCGTGTGCGGTGCACACGGCGCTGCGCGCCGGCGTCCGCAGCGGCGACCGGGTGCTGGTCAGCGGCGCCGGGTCGGTCGGGCTGTTCGCGACGCTCGCGCTGCGCGAGCTGACCGACGCCGGCGAGATCATCGTGGTCGCCAAGCACCAGCACCAGAAGGAGCTGGCGCGCGCGCTCGGGGCCACCGAGGTGGTCGCGCCGCACGAGGTGCTGCGACGGGTACGACGGGTGACCGGCGCGTTCCAGCTCGAGCCGGAGTTCTCCTCGCCGTACCTCCTCGGCGGCGTGGACGTCGCGGTCGACGCCGTCGGCAGCAAGCAGTCGCTGGAGACCGCGCTCCAGGCCACGCGGGCGGGCGGCCGAGTGGTGCTGTCGGGCATGCCGGCCCCGGCCGACCTGTCCGCCGCCTGGTTCCGCGAGCTCGAGGTCGTCGGCACCTACGCCTCCGCCCGCTCCGACGACGCCTTCGGGAGGGCGACCGCGCTGGTCGCCACCGACGCCGTCCAGCAGATCGCCAAGTCCGTCGCCAGCTACCCGCTGCACCGCTGGCGCGAAGCGCTCGACCACGCCCACTCGGCCGGCCGCCTCGGCACGGTCAAAGTCGCCTTCGACCCCAGGAGTAGCTCATGAGTCGCCCCGGATTCGTCCTCGAGGTGGACGACCGCACCCCGCCGCTGGTCGTGCACGAGGGCCTGGGGTTCCGGCTGGAGGACGGCTTCCCGCTCGGCACCCGGGTCGTCTACCCGCCCGAGTCGATCCCCGCCGTCCCGGACGTCGACGGCGCGATCCGGGAGGCCCTGCTGCACCCGCACGACATGGACCCGCTGCCGGAGCTGCTCTTCGCGGGGATGAAGCTGACGATCGCGTTCGACGACCTGTCGCTGCCGCTGCCGACCATGAAGGCGCCCGACATCCGGGGCCGGATCATCGAGCACGTGCTGACGATGGCCGCCGAGGCGGGCGTCGACGACGTGAAGCTGATCGCGGCGAACGCGCTGCACCGGCGGATGACCGCGTCCGAGCTGAAGCACATCGTCGGCGAGCGGGTGTTCCGGTCCTTCTACCCGCAGGGCGACCTCTACAACTTCGACGCCGAGGACCGCGACGACCTCGCCCACCTCGGGACCACGGAGAAGGGCGAGGACATCGAGATCAGCAAGCGGGCTGCCGAGTCCGACCTGCTGGTCTACGTGAACGTGAACCTCGTCGCGATGGACGGCGGCCACAAGTCGGTCGGGATCGGGCTCGCGTCGTACAAGTCCCTCCGCCACCACCACAACGCCCGGACGATGGTCCACTCGCGGTCGTTCATGGACCACAAGCACTCCGCGATGCACCACTCCGCCTGGCGGATCGGCCGGGTCATCAAGGACACCGTCAAGGTCTTCCAGATCGAGACGACGCTCAACAACGACGTCTTCCCCAAGCCCTTCGACTTCCTCCAGAAGCGGGAGTGGGAGTGGTCGGTGCGCGACCAGGCGACGATGCTCGGCGTCCGCCGGGGTCTCGCGGTCGCGCCGCAGAGGATGCGGCACAAGATGTTCCACGACATGCGGTCCGTCTACGGCCTGACCGGCGTGAACGCCGGCGAGGTCGAGGCCGTGCACGAGCGGACGCTGGAGAAGGTGCACCAGCAGCACCTCGTCGAGGTGCAGGGCCAGTCCGACGTGCTCGTGATGGGGGTGCCGTACCTCGGGCCCTACAACGTGAACTCGTCGATGAACCCGATCCTCGCGACCTGCATGGGACTCGGCTACTACTTCAACTCCTACCGGGGCCAGCCCGTCGTCCGGAAGGGCGGCGCGGTCATCCTCTACCACCCGCTGAACGAGGGCTTCAACCCGCTGCACCACCCGTCGTACGTCGACTTCTACGAGGAGGTGCTCGCCGAGTCGACCGACCCGGCGGTGGTGGGGGAGAAGTACGAGCAGCAGTTCGCGACCGACCCCTGGTACATCCACCTGTACCGGACCTCGCACGCCTACCACGGCGTCCACCCGTTCTACATGTGGTACTGGGCGGCGCACGCGATGGACCACGTCGACGAGGTGATCTGGGTCGGAGCGGATCGGCGTGCGGCTGCCCGCCTCGGCTTCCGCGCGGCCTCGACGCTGGCCGACGCGCTGGAGATGGCGTCCGGCACCGTCGGCACGTCGCCGTCGATCACCTACCTGCACAACCCGCCGCACCTGCTGGCGGACGTGCGATGACGGGCTTCCTCCAGGAGACCGTCTCCGACGTCCGGACGGTGGCGCGGGGCTGGCGTTGGGGACGTCGCGCGCAGGTGCCGCGGTCGGCCGAGGCCTGGGTGCCGCCGGCGCGGTCGACGGTGTTCCGCACCGACTGGTCGCGGCGACGCCCGGCGATGGCCGCGCGCGAGGTGGCGCAGAAGGTCGGCCTCGAGCCGCTGTTCCGCTCGCAGGTCCGTACCCGGGTCGAGGGGCTGGACGTGCTCGACCGGGTCGCGGGCCCGGTCATCTTCGTGTCGAACCACGCCTCCCACCTGGACACCCCGCTGATCCTGCTGTCGCTGCCCGACGAGTGGCGCCGGCGTACGGCGGTGGCGGCCGCGGCCGACTACTTCTTCGACACCTGGTGGCGCGCGGTCGGGTCGGTGCTGCTGTTCAACACGTTCCCGATCGACCGGCGCGGCGGCACCATGGCCGCGACGCCGGCGGAGGTGCTGGCGGACGGCTGGAGCCTGGTGATCTACCCCGAGGGCACCCGGTCCACCGACGGCTGGATGGGCAAGTTCCGGATGGGCGCGGCGTTCCTGGCCAAGGAGCACGGCGTCCCGGTCGTGCCGGTCGCGCACCGGGGCACGTTCGCCGCGATGCCGCGCGGCGCCGGCTGGCCCGCGCCCGGCCGGCGGCAGCTGACGATCCGGTTCGGCGAGCCGCTGGTGGCCGGCCCCGACGAGTCGGTGCGGGAGTTCGCCCCGCGGATCAAGGACGCCGTCGCCGCGCTCCTCGACGAGGACCGGTCGACCTGGTGGGAGGCGCGCCGCCGCGTCGCCGCCGGCGCGACCCCCGACCCGTCCGGCCCCGCGGTCGCCCAGTGGCGGCGCGTCTGGGAGCAGAGCGAGTCGCCCGCCGCCGACGCGCCGTCCCGGCCCCTGCGCGCCTGGCGGCGGTGAGGCCCCGGCGCCCCGGTCTGCGGTTTGGTCACCAACCGCGTGACTTCGACGCATTCTCATGCGGTTCGTGACCAATGGACGGGCCTGCTCGGGTGGCGGTGACCTGGGCGCCGTTCCGACGGCTGGGGTGGTGCGGTGCTCACCGCCGGGCCGGACGGGTATGCGGTTTGGTCACCAACCGCGTGCCTCGGGACGCTGACCGGGCCTGCGGCACTTGCCTGTGGAGGCGTACGGGCTCGCGCGTGAGAGCACTCTCACCGGTGCCTCACGGCCGCTTCACGGCCGGCCGACAGCGTGGTCCTCACCGCAACCGAACCGAGAGGACACCCCGATGACGAAGCTCAGGACCGCCCCGCTCGCCCTGGCCGGGCTGGCCGTCGCCGCCCTGGTCGGGTGGAGCGCCCCGGCGCTCGCCAGCCACGGCGCGGACGACCCGACGGGCCACGACCGGCACCACCACGGCCACCACGGCCACCACCACGGCCACCACGGCCACGGGGCGGACGACCCGGCCGGCCGCCACTGAGGCAGCGCCCGGCGCAGGATGGGCTACCGGTCGAACCGGTAGCCCATCCCGCGCACGGTGGTGATGGTGTCGGGTCCGAACTTCTTGCGCAGGTACCCGACGTACACGTCGACGACGTTCGACCCGGGGTCGAAGTCCAGGCCCCACACGTGGTCGAGCAGCTGCTCGCGGGAGAGCACCTGCCCGGCGTTCAGCATGAAGATCTCGGCGAGCGCGAACTCCCGCGCCGACAGGTCGACCTGGCGCCCGTCGACCAGCGCGCGGCGGGTCCGGACGTCGAGGCGGACGCCCCCGGACTCCAGGACGTCGTCGCGCGGCACCGTCGCTCGCTGGTCCTGCCGCAGCCGCAGGCGCACGCGCGCGAGCAGCTCGGCGAACCGGAAGGGCTTCGGCATGTAGTCGTCCGCACCACCCTCCAGCGCCGAGACCGTGTCGCCCACCGAGTCGCGCGCGGTCAGCACGATCACCGGCACCCGGGAGCCCTGGGCGCGGAGCTGCCCGAGCACCTCGAAGCCGTCCATGGTCGGCAGCCCGATGTCGAGCACGACCAGGTCGACGTCGCCGCTGAGCGCGTGGTCGAGCCCCTCCCGGCCGTCGGCGACGGTCCGGGTGAGGTGGCCCTCGGCGCGCAGGCCCTTGGCGACGAAGGACGCGATCCGCTCCTCGTCCTCCACGATCAGGATCCGGGCCACTCGTCCTCCTCGGGCAGCGTGATCACGAAGCGGGCTCCGGCCGGCTCGGCGTCCTCCACGGCGACGCTGCCCCCGTGGGCACGGGCGATGGCGCCGACGATGGAGAGGCCGAGGCCGAAGCCCTCGTCACCAGGAGGTACGGCGCTGCGGCCGAATCGTTCAAAGATCCGCTGCCGGTCCTCGGGCGGTACGCCGGGGCCGGTGTCGCGGACCCACAGCCGGCTGACCCCGTCGGCGTACGACGACCCCAGCGCGATCGTGTCGCCGTCCCGGGTGTGCTTCACCGCGTTGTCGGCCAGCTGGAGGACGGCCTGGGTGAGCCGCTGCTCGTCGGCGACGACCTTGTGCTCGGTGACCGCGTCGAGGCTCCACTCGCGGTCGCCGAGGCCGCGCGCCTTGGTCACCAGGTCGCGGGTGAGCGCGGCCAGGTCGACCTCGCGGAGCCGCAGGAAGTCCGGCCGGTCGCTCTTGGCGAGCAGGATCAGATCGCCGACCAGCCGCGACATCCGGTCGGTCTCGTCGACCAGCAGCTCGCGGGTCTCGGCGATCTCCGCCGGGTCGTCGGGGTCGAGGAGCTCGAGGTGCCCGCGGAGCACGGTCAACGGCGTCTTCAGCTCGTGACCGGCGTCGTCGAGGAACCGGCGCTGCCCGACGAACGCCGCCTCGAGACGGTCGAGCATGCCGTTGAACGTGCGGGTGAGCGCGGTGATGTCGTCGTTGCCGGTCACCGGGAGGCGCCGGGACAGGTCGGACTCGGTGATGTCGTCCGCGGTCTCGCGCAGCGCCCGCAACGGCGACAGCAGGCGGCCGGAGACCCAGGCCGCCATCGCCGTGACCAGCAGCAGCGCCAGGGCGGCGACGATCGCGTAGGTGCGCATCGTCTCGTGCAGGCCGGTGCGGGCACGGTCGACGAACGACACGACGACCAGCGCGCCGACCCGGTCGCCCCGCCGGACGCTCTGCACGTCGACCTCGAGCTCGCCGAAGTCGGAGTCGATCCTGGTCGACCCGTCGCTCGCCAGCAGGGACCGGACGGTGTCGGCGAGCCACGTGCTGCGGCTGATCGCGTTCCACCGCGGTGACTGCGCCCCGACGTGGTCGTCCCACCAGCCGATGAGCAGCTCATCGTCGTCGGGCAGGTTCGTCGCCAGGTACTGCCGCACCAGCGCCTCGGGGGTGGCGTACGAGCCGGTGTCCTGCAGGGTGCGCAGCTCGGCGAACTCCTGGCTCGCGCGGTCCTGGATCTGCTGGTCCACCCGGCGGGACTCGATCGTCCAGACGACCACGCCCGCGACCACGAGGCCCGCGAGCACCAGCAGCGCGACGCTGGCGGTGATGCGGGCCCGGACCGAGGGACTAGCCGTGACCACGGCCGCCGTGGTCGTCCCCGTGACCGTCCCGGCCGTGGTCGTCGTCGAGGTCGTCGTACCCCGGCATGATCACCTCGGGTCCGTCCGTGGGGGAGGACGAGGAGGAGGACGAGGGGGACGGCGACCGCGAGGGTGTCGACCCGGGGTCACGGATGGTGATCGGGTGCCGCGGCGCCGGGTCGTCGGAGGCCGAGGCCGCGAGCGAGCCGGCGACGTACGCCCCCATCGGGACGACGAGCGCGACGGTGACCAGGACCTTCCAGAGCTTGCTCATGACCCGCACGATCCTGCCTGATCGTGGGGGCGGTGTGAGTGCTGGATGAGAGCACTCTCATCCGGCCGCCCGGTGGCTACAGTGGCGACATGATCGTCCCCTTCAGCGTCTCGGACTTCCTGGATCGTGCGGTGCAGGTGTACGGCGAGCGGGTCGGCGTCGTCGACGAGCCGGACCAGCCCGCGCCGTCCCTGGGTGAGCTCACCTACGCGGAGCTCGGCGACCGCGCGCGGCGCCTGGCCGCCCGGCTCGACGAGCTCGGCCTCGACGTCGGCGACCGCGTCGCGATCGTGAGCCACAACAGCGCGCGGTTGATGACGGCCTTCTTCGGCGTGAGCGGCTGGGGCCGGGTGCTGGTGCCGGTGAACTTCCGGCTGCGGCCCGACGAAGTGCGCTACATCGTGGAGCACTCCGGTGCGCGGGTGCTCCTCGTCGACCCGGAGCTGGAGGAGTCGCTCAAGGGCGTCGAGGCCGAGTTCACCTACGTCCTCGGCGACGACGACCACCTCTACGCGCCGCCCGGCGCGGAGCCGCGGCCGTGGGAGCCGGACGAGAACGCCACCGCCTGCATCAACTACACCTCCGGCACCACCGCCCGTCCCAAGGGCGTGCAGATCACGCACCGCAACATCTGGGTGAACGCGGTGACCTTCGCGATGCACGCGGGGGCGAGCGACCGCGACGTCTACCTCCACACGCTGCCGATGTTCCACGCCAACGGCTGGGGCTGGCCCTACCTGGCGACCGGGCTCGGCATCAAGCAGGTCGTGCTCCGCAAGATCGACGGCGCCGAGATCCTGCGCCGCATCGAGCAGCACGGCGTCACCGTGCTCTGCGCCGCGCCGGCGGTCGCCGCCGCGGTCCTGGAGGCAGCGCAGTCGTGGGACGGCCCGATCCCGGGCCGCGACCGGGTGCGGATCATCATGGCCGGGGCTCCGCCGCCGACGAAGACCGTCGCGCGCGTGCAGGAGGAGCTCGGCTGGGAGTTCATCCAGATCTACGGCCTCACCGAGACCTCGCCGCTGCTGACGATCAACCGCACGCGCGCCGAGTGGGACGACCTCGACCCGCTCGAGAAGGCGACGAAGCTGACGCGGGCCGGGGCACCCGCCCTCGGCGTACGCCTCAAGATCTCCCAGGACGAGGAGAACGCGGGCGAGGTGCTCGCCCGCTCGAACGTCGTGCTCGAGGGGTATTGGGGTCAGCCCGAGGAGAGCGAGAAGGCGCTGGCCGGCGGCTGGTTCCACACCGGCGACGGCGGCACGATCGGCGACGACGGCTACCTCACGATCTCGGACCGCAAGAAGGACGTGATCATCACCGGCGGCGAGAACGTCTCGTCGATCGAGGTCGAGGACGTGCTGTTCTCCCACCCGGCGGTGGCCGAGGTCGCGGTGATCGGCGTGCCGAGCGAGAAGTGGGGCGAGACCATCAAGGCGCTGGTCGTCCTCGCCGACGGCCAGTCGGTCACCGAGCAGGAACTCATCGCCTGGTGCAAGGAGCGCGCGGCCGGTTACAAGGCCCCGACGTCAGTGGAGTTCCGCGAGGAGCTGGCACGCACGGCGACCGGCAAGCTGCAGAAGTTCAAGCTGCGCGCGGAGTACTGGCAGGGATACGACCGCCAGGTGCACTGAGCGCACGTACGCCGGGACCCGACGCGTGCCGGTCGCCCTACTCCTGGCTCCGGCGCGAGTCGATGACCACCTCGAACTCCAGCAGGTCGGCGCCCGTGGAGACCGGGTTCGCCCGCTCGCCGGCGTGGGCCGCTACGGCGTCACCGTCGCGCCAGGCGGCGAACGACTCCTCGTCCTCCCAGTGGGTGACGACGAAGTAGCGGTCCTCGCCCCGGACCGGGCGGAGCAGCTGGAAGCCGAGGAAGCCGGGGGTGCCGTCGACGGTGTGCGCGCGGTTGGCGAAGCGCTTCTCGAGCTCCTCGTGCGCCTGCGGCGGGACCGAGATGGCGTTGATCTTCACGACGGACATGACCGCGACAGTAGCCTGACGCCCATGCCCGCGCTCAAGGACGTCGTCGACCTGCTGCACGGGTGGTACCCGCCCGCGACCGCCGACTCCTGGGACGCCGTCGGCCTGGTCTACGGTCACCCGGGGGCGCGCGTCGAGCGGGTGCTCCTGGCCGTCGACCCGGTGCTGCCGGTCGCCCGCGAGGCCGCCGACTGGAAGGCGGACCTGCTGGTGGTGCACCACCCGCTGTTCCTCAAGCCCGTCCACGGGTTCGCCGCGACCACGCCGAAGGGCCGCACCTTGGCGACGCTCGCCGGGGCCGAGTGCGCGCTGCTGACCGCGCACACCAACGCCGACCAGGCCGTCTCGGGGGTCTCCGAGGCGCTGGCGCTGGCGCTCGGGCTCACCGACCTCGAGCCGATCGTCCCGGCGCCGAGTGGCCCGCAGGACAAGCTCGTCGTGTTCGTGCCGACCGGCACCGCTGACCTCGTGCGGGACGCGCTGGCCCGAGCCGGGGCGGGGGAGATCGGCGACTACGACCACGCGTCGTTCTCGGCGCCGGGACAGGGCCGGTTCCGCCCGCTGGCCGGCGCCAGTCCCGCCATCGGATCCGTCGGCGAGCTGGAGACGGTCGACGAGGAGCGCATCGAGGTGGTGCTGCCGCGCTCCCTGCGCACGCGGGTGGTCCGGGCGCTGCTCGAGGTCCACCCGTACGAGGAGCCGGCGTACGACGTCGTCGAGCTGGCCGACCCCGGCCTGGCGACCACCGGCACCGGCCGGGTGGGCAACCTGCCGCCCACGACCCTGCGGGAGTTCGCCACGCGGGTCGCGGAGGTGCTGCCCGAGACCGCCCAGGGGGTCCGCGCGGCGGGCGACCCCGACCGACCCGTGCGCCGCGTCGCGGTGTGCGGGGGAGCGGGCGACTTCCTGCTCGACGCGATGGCCCGGTCGGACGCGGACGTCTACCTGACCAGCGACCTGCGCCACCATCCGGCGAGCGAGTTCGTGGAGAAGGACGGGCCGGCGCTGGTCGACGTCGCGCACTGGGCAGCGGAGTGGACCTGGCTCCCGGTGGTGGAGGCGCGGCTGCGCGCAGCGCTGGGCGATACGGTGGAGACCCGCGTGAGCACGCTCCGCACCGATCCCTGGACCTTCCGACCCTGACCGAGGAGCCCCACTGAAAGCCGACCCCGCCGCCCAACGACAGCTCCTCACCGTGCAGGAGCTGGACTCCCGCGCCGACCAGCTGCGGCACCAGCGGGCGAACCTGCCGGAGATCGCCGAGATCGCGACCCTGCAGGGCAAGCGCACCGACGTGGAGAACATGGCCCGCGACGCGCGGATCGTCGTCGACGACCTGACCACCGAGCAGCAGAAGGTGGACGGGGACGTCGAGGCCGTGCGCGCCCGGCGCACCCGCGACCGCGACCGGATGGACCAGGGGTTGGTCAGCAACCCCAAGGACCTGGAGCGGATGCAGCACGAGCTCGAGTCGCTCGAGCGCCGCATCGCCAGCCTCGAGGACGACGAGCTCGAGGTGATGGAGAAGCTCGAGGAGGCCCAGGCCGAGCTGGCCAAGCTCGAGGCCATGGTCGCCGAGACCGACGAGCAGCTCGCCGGCCTGGCGACGGCCCGCGACGAGAAGCTGGCCACCCTCGACGAGCAGCTCGCCCAGATCGCCGCGGACCGCGGCCCGGCCGCCGACGGCCTGCCGGCCGACCTGGTGACGCTCTACGACCGCCTGCGCGGGCAGAAGGCCGGCATCGGCGCGGCCGAGCTGCGGGCCCGCCAGTGCAGCGGCTGCCGGCTCTCGATCGACGCCTCGGAGCTGACCCGGATCAAGGGCCTGCCGGAGGACGAGGTGGTCCGCTGCGAGGAGTGCCAGCGGATCCTGGTGCGCACCTCCGAGTCCGGGCTGTGACGCGGTCGGTCATCGTCGAGGCGGACGGCGGCTCGCGGGGCAACCCCGGGCCCGCGGCGTACGGCGCGGTCCTGCGCGACGCAGCGAGCGGCGCGGTCATCGCCGAGGAGGGGACCACGATCGGGGTCGCCACCAACAACGTGGCGGAGTACTCCGGCCTGATCGCCGGGCTCCGGCTGGCGCAGGAACACGCCCCGGATGCCGACATCGAGGTCCGGATGGACTCCAAGCTCGTCGTCGAGCAGATGTCGGGGCGCTGGAAGATCAAGCACCCCGACATGCGGCCGCTGGCGGCCGAGGCGGCCCGGCTGGCGCCGTTCGGCACGACGTACACCTGGATCCCGCGCGAGCAGAACAAGGACGCCGACCGCCTCGTCAACGAGGCGCTCGACGGCCGGCGCAGCGGGGTGACCGTCGCCGGGCGCGCTGCCGAGCCGGAGCGCGAGCCGGAGCCGGAGCCGGTGCCCCAGGGCTGGGCGCCGCCGGGGACGCCGACCACGGTCGTGCTCGTCCGCCACGGCGTCACGCCGCACACCACCGAGAAGCGGTTCTCCGGCGGCCTCGGCAGCGCCAACCCGGGGCTGAGCGACGAGGGCCGCGACCAGATCCGCGCCATCGGCGACTGGCTCGGGCCGATCGCGGAGCGGATCGACGTCGTGATCTCCTCGCCCGTGCGGCGGACGCTGGAGTCGGCCGAGATCCTCGGGATCGCGTTGGGTCGTGAGGTCCAGGTCGAACACGGCTTCGCCGAGATGGAGTTCGGTGCCTGGGACGGCCTGACGTTCGCCGAGGTGGGGGAGCGGTACCCCGCGGACCTGAAGGCGTGGCTGGGCTCCCTCGACGTCGCGGCCGGTGGCGGCGAGTCGTTCCGGGCGGTCGAGAAGCGGGTGCTCGAGGGACTGCGGCGGGTGCTCACCGAGCACGCCGGCAAGACCATCGTGGTCGTCAGCCACGTGACCCCGATCAAGACGATCGTGGCGCAGGCGCTGGACGCGCCGCTGGAGTCGGTGTTCCGGATGGAGCTCTCGCCGGCCTCGATCACCGTGGTGTCGTGGTTCGACGAGCGCCCCTCGCTGCGCATGTTCAACGCGCTGCCGCCGGGCAACGACGTGTTCTCCGCCGGCGCGACCCGCTGGTAGGAGCCTGCCGGACCCCGCTCGCGTTCGGCCGTCTCGTTCGGCTGCCTCCTACAGCTCGCTGACGACCACGTCGAGGCGGCCGTCGTCCTCCTCGACGACCCAGCCGAGGTCGCGCAGCGCGTCGGCGAGCCGCGCCGGCGTCCGTGGCTCGGCGCCGGACTCGAGCAGCGCGCGCACGATGCGCCCCTTGGTCGCCTTGTTGAAGTGGCTGACCACCTTGCGCTGCCCGCCGTGCTCGTGGAGGACCCGCACGGTCGCACTGCGCACGCCGGTGGGGCGCCAGAACGAGACGTAGGTGCCGCTGCGCAGGTCGACCAGCAGGCCGCTGCCCACGGCATCGGTGACGACCGGGCCCAGGTGCTCGCGCCAGGTGGCGGCGACCGGACCGAGACCGGGCAGCGTGGTGTCGCCGGAGAGGCGGTACGCAGGGATCCGGTCGCCGGGCCGGACCAGGCCGAACAGGCTCGACGTGACCGCGACCCACCGGGAGCCGCGACGCTTCGCGGCCGGGCTCAGGGTCGCCACGTCGAGCGCGTCGTACAGGACACCGGTGTAGACCCGGTCCGCGCGCTGGGTCGGTGCGCTGCGCAGCGCGCGGTTCTGGGCGACCAGGTCGAGCTGCGTCGAACCGATGCCGAGGGTCTTGGCGGCGACGTCCGGGTCGCCCTCGCAGAGCCCGACGAGCGCGTCGAGCACCGCACCACGCGGCGCGGTGAGCGCCGGGAAGTCGAGGGCGGCGAGGTCGAGCGGCTTGCCGCGGCGGGCAGCGGTCTTGCCCTCGCTGGGCGGCAGCAGGATCAGCACGGTGCTCTATGGTGCCGGTATGCCGAGCAGCCGCGTCGTCCGGGTCCGATCGGCCGAGGACGGTGTGGCCGCCGACGCGCTCCGCGCCGGCGTCGCGCGGATCCAGGCCGAGCTCGAGGTGTCGCCGACGTTCCCGCCCGAGGTCGAGGAGGCGGCGGGCGCCGCCGCCCGCAACCCCCGCCTGCCGGAGCTCGACCGCACCGACATCGAGCTGCTCACCATCGACCCCGACGGTGCCCGCGACCTCGACCAGGCGATGCACGTGGAGCGGGACGGCGACGGGTACGTCGTGCACTACGCGATCGCCGACGTCGCCGCCTTCGTCACGCCCGGCGACCCGGTCGACGTCGAAGCGAACCGCCGCGGCGAGACGCTGTACGGCGCCGACTCCAAGGTGCCGCTGCACCCGACCGTGCTCAGCGAGGACGCCGCCTCGTTGCTGCCCGACCAGGTCCGCCCCGCGCTGCTGTGGACGATCCGGCTCCGCGCGGACGGCGCCCGCGCCGGCGTCCACGTCGAACGGGCGCTGGTGCGCTCGCGGCAGCAGCTGACGTACGTCGAGGCGCAGCGCGTGATCGACGCCGGCACGGCCGCCGGCACGCTCGCGCTGCTGCGCGACGTCGGCGAGGCGCGGATCCGCCGGGAGGCGGTGCGCGGCGGCGTCTCGCTGCCCCTGCCCGAGCAGGAGATCGACGTCGTCGGGGACGAGTGGCGCCTGGAGTTCCGCGAGCAGCTGCCCGTCGAGCTCTGGAACGCCCAGATCTCGCTGCTCACCGGCTTCGCCGCCGCCGACCTGATGCTCTACGCCCGGGTCGGGCTGCTGCGCACGCTGCCGCCCCCGGACCCGCGCGACGTCCAGCGCCTGCACCGCACCGCCCGCGCGCTCGGCATCGACTGGCCCGCCGAGCAGCTGTACCCCGACTTCGTCCGCTCGCTCGACCCCGCCGTACCCGCCCATGCGGCGATGGTCAACGCCTGCACCCGCCTGCTGCGGGGCAGCGGCTACGTCGCGTTCGACGGGGAGACGCCCGCCGACCCGCAGCACGCCGCGCTCGCCTCGGAGTACGCCCACGTCACCGCTCCGCTGCGGCGGCTCGGCGACCGGTACGCCGGGGAGATCTGCCTCGCGCTCTGCGCCGGCACCGAGGTGCCCGACTGGGTCCGGTCAGCGCTGCCGGGCCTGCCGAAGACCCTCCAGACGTCCGCGACCCGCGCGAACACCTACGAGCGCGCGGTCCTCGACCTCGTCGAGGCCGGGGTGCTGCGGCAGCGGGTCGGCCAGGAGCTCGCCGGCGTCGTGGTCGACGTCGACGAGAAGGACCCGCAGCGCGGGGTCGTCGTGATCCAGGAGCCCGCGGTCGAGGCCCGGGTGGTCTCGACGGCGCCGCTGCCGCTGGGCACGGACGTCACCGTGCGGCTCACCGTGGCCGACGTCGACACGCGGACGGTGGAGTTCGAGCTGGCCTGACCCGGCGCGGTGGGCCCGGGTGGTCGACCCGGGTGGATCCTGGTCAGCGCAGGCGGATCGTCGCGACGGCCGACCTCGACCCCTTGACGGACCCCGACCCGGCGTACTGGGCCACCAGGCGGTGCTCGCCCTTGCCGAGCTTGGCGACGGTCAGCCGGAGGACGCCGTGCTGGTCAGCGGTGAGCGTGCCCTGCGCGACGACCTGGCTCCGGCGGGCGAGGTCACGGATGACCACCCGGCCGGTGGGCGACGTGCTCGCGCGGACGGTGACCGTCGCCGTCCCCTTCTTCTGCGCCGACACCCGGTACTTGGCGCTCGTGGTCGAAGAGACCTTCCCGGCGTCACCGCCACCGCCGCCACCGTTGCCGCCGGTGGCGAAGAGCGGGACGTAGGGCGTCACGAAGGACTTGTCCCCGCCGTCGCCGTTGACCTTGAACGCGACCTGGAGGTGGTCCCCGGACGTGGCGACCGGGCACGGCCCGATGCCGGCGGTCCGCTCGTAGCAGGTCGGTGCGGGCGTCGCGGTGCCCTTCAGGGCACGCGTGGCGACCACGGGGACCTGGAACTCGAAGATCTGCCCACGCTCGAGGGTGATCGCCTGGCCGCCGGCCGAGGCGATCGCGATGCCGCCGTTCGGGCCTCGCACCAGCTCGACCGGATCGGTGGTGAAGGTCGGGGTGGGGTCGTCGATGTCGTTGATGCCCCACGTGACCGGCTCGTCGGGGTAGCCGAAGGCCGTCTCGTCGAAGACGAGCTCGGGCATCACGGTGACGCCGCTGCTGCACGGCAGCCCGACGAGCCCGATGTAGCCGTGCAGGAGGAACGGCTCGCCCACCTTCGGGACCTCGCCGGTCGGCGACCACCAGCCGACGTTGGCGGTGACGCCCGTCGACGGCTGGCCGGTGTAGCAGTCGAGGATCGTGTCGGACTCGCTGGTGCCGTCCTGCCACTCGCCGGCCGCGTGGGCCGGGGCCGCGATCGCCAGCAGGGATGCGGTCAGGAGGGTCGCCGCGACGGCGAGCGGGGAGGTGCGCTTGCGCTTCTGTGAGGTCATGCCGGCGACGTTAGGAAGCGGCCCGTCCCGGGGGCGAGGGCTGCTGTCCCCGGCCGTGTCCCTCCCGCGTCCCGCGTTTGTCCCTTCGGGTGCCCGCTCAGGCAGACCGCTCGACGACGAACGCGACCGACGAGTCCAGGGTCGCGAGACGGGGGTAGTCCATCTCGTCGATCCGGACGTGCGCGCCGCTGCTGAGCAGCTCGACGAACGTGAGGAAGTCCAGGGAGTCCAGCTCGAGCTCGTCGCGCAACCGTGCCCCGTCGGGGATGGCGTCGACGTTCGCGTCGGGGACGATCTCGACGAGGGCTTCGGCGACCGCCAGGCGGGCGTCGTGGGTGTTCATTGCTCCTCCGGGTGCTGTAGGTGCTCGTCGACCAGTGCCAGGAAACGGGCGCCGGTGAAGCCGTCCGTGACCCGGTGATCCGCCGACAGCGTCATCTCGGTAACCGGTCGGGCGCCGACCATGCCATCGGCGGCCCAGGGCCGTTCGACGACCTTGCCGACGCCGACCAGAGCGACCTGGGGCGCGTGGATCACCCCGTAGACCGCGTCGACGCCCTGGTCCCCGAGGTTGGTGACGGTGATGGTCGGCTCGCTGAGCTCGCGGCTGCGCAGCCGGCCGGCGCGGGTGCGCGTGACGAGGTCCTTGAGCTGTTGCATGGTCTCCTCGACCGACAGCCGGTCGGCGTCCAGGATCGCGGGCGCCATCAGGCCGCCGCCGCGCAGCGAGATCGCGACGCCGACGTGGACTCCGCTCCCGGGACGGAACGCACCGTCGACGAAGAAGCCGTTGAGGGCCGGGGTCGCTGCCACGGCGCGGGCCACGGCGTGCAGCACCAGCGCGGCCGGCACCAGCCGCCGGGCGACCGGGAGGTCGCGGTTGCGCGCGCGCATCCAGGCCAGCGCCCGGGACAGGTCGACGGCGTTCGCGAGGTAGTAGTGCGGCACCTCCCGCTTCGAGCGGGTCATGGTGGCGGCGATGGTCGCCCGCATCGCGTCGGCAGGAGGGGTCGGAGGTGCCTTCGGGGGCGGTGGGGATGGTGGTGGGGGTGGTGCCGGTGGTGTGGCGGCCCCGCCGCGGACGTCGTCGGCGCGGACGGTCTCCCCGTCGGCGGGGTGCACCCGGGCGAGGTCGACGCCGAGCTCGGCCGCGAGCCGGCGGGCGTACGGCGTGACCTTGACGTGCGGGTGCGCCTCCCGGCGTACGTCGGCGCGCGTGACCGTGCCGCCCGGGCCGCTGCCGTGCACGTGGCCGAGGTCGACGCCGAGCTGCGCCGCGTCGCGGCGTACCAGCGGTGAGCGCACGACCGGCACCTCGACCGGCACCTCGACCGGTGCCTCGACGGGAGCAGCCGCCGCCGCGCCCTCGAGGATCGTCGCCAGCGGCGTGCCCACGGGCACGGTCGTGCCCGGCTGGACCAGCAGGGGACCGACGACGCCGGAGTGGAACGACTCCACCTCGACCGCCGACTTGGACGTGTCGACGACCGCGAGCACGTCGCCCTTCCTCACGGCGTCGCCGGGACGGACGAGCCACTCCAGCAGCGTGCCCTCGTCCATGTCCGCGCCGAGCGACGGCATCGTGAAGTCGACCATCGTCAGCCCTTGGTCCGGCGGGCGGCGGCGACGATCGAGTCGACCTGGGGGAGGGCGGCGGCCTCGAGCTGCTGGGCGTACGGCATCGGCACCTCGGCCGAGCACACGCGCTCGACGGGCCCGTCGAGGTCGTAGAACGCCTGCTCCTGGATGCGGGCGACGATCTCGGCGGAGAGGCTGCCGCTGCGCCAGCCCTCGTCGACGACCACCGCGCGGTGCGTGCGCCGTACGGACCCGATGATCGTGGCGTCGTCGAGCGGCCGCAGCGTCCGCAGGTCGACGACCTCGGCCGACATGCCCTCGGCGTCCAAGGCCTCGGCGGCCTCCAGGGTGCGGGCGAGCATGCCGCCGTACGCGATGAGCGTGACGTCGTCGCCCGGGCGGCGGACCGCGGCGTGGTCGATGTCCACGGCGCCGGCGTCGGCGCGCAGCTTCCCCTTGAGGTTGTAGAGCGAGCCGTGCTCGAAGATCAGCACCGGGTCCGGGTCGCGCAGCGCGGTCGCGAGCATCCCGCGGGCGTCCTCGAGGGTGGCGGGGGTGACGATCCGCAGGCCGGGGATGTGGGCGTACCAGCCCTCGAGGCTGTGCGAGTGCTGTGCGGCCAGCTGGCGGCCGGCACCGGTGGTCATCCGGATGACCACCGGCACGTCGTACTGCCCGCCGGACATGTGCAGCAGCGAGGCCGCGTTGTTCATGATCTGGTCCAGCGCGAGCAGGCTGAAGTTGACCGTCATCACCTCGACGATCGGACGCATGCCCTGGATGGCGGCGCCGATCCCGGCGCCGACGAACGCCGACTCCGAGAGCGGGGTGTCGCGGATCCGCTCCGGGCCGAACTCCTCCAGCAGCCCCAAGCTCACTGCGAAGCAGCCCCCGTAGCTGCCGACGTCCTCGCCCATGAGGAACACGCGCTCGTCCTCGCGCAGCGCCTCCCGCAGCGCCTCGCGCAGCGCCTCCCGGTACGTCGTCTCGACGGTCTTCGCCTTCATCGCACGCTCCCCGCGGCCGTGGACGACTCGGAGTACACGAAGCGGGTGAGCTCCGCGACGGCCTCCTCCTCGCCCCGCTCCGCCTGCTCGATGGCGGCAGCGACCTGCGCGGTCACGCGTGCGTCGGTCGCGGCGAGGGCGTCGTCGTCGAGCGACCCGTCCGCCCGCAGCCGGGCGGCGAGCAGCTCGATCGGGTCGCGCTCGCGCCACCGGGCGACCTCGTCCTTGGTGCGGTAGCGGTCGGGGTCGTACATCGAGTGCGCGCGGAACCGGTAGGTCTGCAGCTCCAGGAAGACCGGCCCGCTCCCGCCCCGGATCTCGTCGACGGCCTGCGCCGCCGCCCGGTTGACCGCGATCGCGTCCATGCCGTCGACCGGCCACGCGGTGGCGCCGTACGACGCCGCACGCAGCGCCAGCTCGGTGCGGCCGTGCTCCTTGGCGATGGCGGTGCCCATCGCGTAGAGGTTGTTCTCGCAGCACAGCAGCAGCGGCAGCCGCCAGAGGACGGCGAGGTTCAGGACCTCGTGGAACTCGCCCTCGGCCATCGCCCCGTCGCCGAAGAAGCAGGCGGTGACCGCGGGCCGGCCCTGCATCGCGTCACCGAGGGCGAGGCCCAGCGCGAGCGGGAGCCCGCCGGCCACGACGGCGTTGCCGCCGGCGAACCGGCGGGAGCGGTCGAACAGGTGCATCGAGCCGCCGCGGCCGCGGCTGCAGCCGGACACCTTGCCGAACATCTCGGCCATGAGGGACTCCAGGGGCACGCCGCGGGCCAGCGCATGGCCGTGCTCGCGGTACGTCGAGACGACCGAGTCGGTCTCCGTGAGCTCGGCGCAGATCCCGGTCGCCACGGCCTCCTCGCCGACGTACAGGTGCAGGAAGCCGCGGATCTGCCCGTTGCTGTAGAGCTCGGCGCACCGCTCCTCGAAGCGGCGGATCAGCAGCATCGTGCCCAGCAGGTCGAGCGGGTCGGCGGTCATGGCTGCCGCTCCAGGGTGGAGAGGTCGCCCTCGGGCAGCCCGAGCGCACGTGCCTTGAGCACCCGTCGCATCACCTTGCCGCTGCTGTTGTGGGGCAGGTGCTCGTCGAAGACGATGTCCTTCGGGGCGAGCCCACCCAGCCGGCGCCGCGAGAACGCCACCAGGTCGCGGCGCAGGACGTCGTCGGCCGCGGTGCCCGGGCGGACGGTCACGTAGGCGCGGACGACCTCGCCGGCGAGCTCGTCGGGCATGCCGATGACGCCCGCCTCCACGACGGCCGGGTGCTCCATGAGCGCCGACTCCACCTCGAACGGTCCGATCAGGTGGCCGGCCGACTTGATGACGTCGTCCGCGCGCCCGACGAACCAGAAGTAGCCGTCGGGGTCGAGCGCGGCCAGGTCGCCGCTGAGGTACCAGCCGTTCGTGAACGACGCCCGGTAGCGCTCGTCGTCGTCGAGGTAGGTGCGGAACATCGACGGCCAGCCCACGCGCAGGGCGAGCTCGCCGGTCTCGCCGACGGCGGCGGGGGTGACCGCCCCGTTGCGACGGGCTCGGCCGTCCTCGCCGAGGCGGAGGACGGCGGCCTCCACGCCCGGGATCGGCCGGCCCATCGAGCCGGGGCGGATCGGCATCCCGGGGTAGTTGCTGACCATGATCGCCCCGGTCTCGGTCTGCCACCAGTTGTCGTGGATCGGGAGCCCGAGGGCCTCCTCGCCCCAGAGGACGACCTCGGGGTTGAGGGCCTCGCCGACGCTCGCGACGTGCCGCAGCGCCGAGAGGTCGTGGCTGCGGGGGAGCTCGGTGCCGTAGCGCATCAGCATCCGCAGCGCGGTGGGCGCGGTGTACCAGACGTGGACCTGCTGCTCGGCGAGGATCCGGTACCACAGCGGCGCCTCGAACTCGCCCGCGAAGCTGACGACCGTCGCGCCCACCACCAGGGGCGCGATGATGCCGTACGACGTGCCGGTGACCCAGCCGGGATCGGCGGTGCACCAGAACACGTCGCCGGCGCTCAGGTCGAGGGCGAGCTCGGCGCTGAGCCGGTGCGCGACCACGGCCTCGTGCACGTGCACGGCGCCCTTGGGGCGGCCGGTGGTGCCGCTGGTGAAGTGCAGCAGCGCCGGGTCGGACGGCGCGGTGTGCGCGACGTCGTACTCCGTCGGCTGGCGCGCGACGCCCTCGTCGAAGCCGAGCAGGCCGGCGGCCTCGTCGGTCGCACCGCCCACCAGGATCACGTGGCGCAGGTGCTCCAGGTCGCCGCGCATCGGCGCGATCTTGCGGCGGTAGAGCGACTCGGTGGTCACCAGGACGGACGCGCGGCTGCGGTGCATGCGCTCGCGGATCGGGTCCGGTCCGAACGAGGAGAACAGCGGCGAGAAGACGGCGCCCGCCTTGAGGGTGCCGAGGCAGACGACGTACTGCTCGTGCTGGCGGCCGAGCAGCGAGACCAGGCGGTCTCCGCGCCGGATCCCGAGCCCCTCGAGGAGGTGGGCGAAGCGGTTGGTCTCTCGACGGAGGTCGGCGTACGTCACCGGCGTCATCGAGCCGTCGGCCGCGACGCAGCGGAGGGCGACCTGGGCCCCGCGGCCGTCGTCGACGTGCCGGTCGACCGCCTGGTGCGCGATGTTGAGCGTCGCGTGGACCCCGGACGTGCCGGGCATCGGTGCGAGGGTCTCGCGGACGCGCTCCCAGCTCGCGGTCCGACGCAGCGTGGCGTAGTCGGGAGCACTGGGTTGCGCCGGCGCCAGCTCCCTCGTTGCCATGCCTCATTGTCGGGACGCGACCGCGGCGACCCGGAAGGGGAAAAGGTCCCGGCCGGACCGGCGATGGGCCCGTGCCGGCGCGGGCCGACTGCTCTGGCGGGAGGGCCGGCGACCGACGCACGGTGAAGACATGTTCGAGGACCGGGCCGAGGCCGGACGCCGGCTCGCCACGCTCCTGCGCGGGAACCGCGGGGCGGACCTGGTCGTGCTCGGGCTCCCGCGCGGCGGCGTACCCGTGGCCGCGGAGGTGGCCCGTGCCCTCGACGCACCGCTCGACGTCATCGTCGTGCGCAAGCTGGGCGTGCCGTCCCATCCGGAGCTCGCGATGGGCGCGGTCGGTGAGGGCGGCGTCGAGGTCGTCGACGGGGACATCGTGCGGCGCGCCCACGTCGATCCCGAGCAGCTGGCCGAGGTCGAGTCCCGGGAGCGCGCGGTCGTTGCGGCGCGCGTCGCCGAGCTGCGGCGCGGGCGGCCGCCGCTGGACCTGATCGGACGGGTGGCCGTGATCGTCGACGACGGGATCGCGACCGGGTCGACCGCCGCCGCCGCATGCGGGGTCGCGCGCAGCCTGGGGGCGTCCCGGGTGGTCGTGGCGGCGCCGGTCGCCCCACCCGGCCTGACCGCGGTCGGCCTGGACGCCGACGAGCTCGTGTGCCTGGAGCGTCCCTGGGACTTCCAGGCGGTCGGCACGTACTACCGCGACTTCACCCCCACCACCGACCGCGAGGTCGCCGAGCTCCTGACGGCGGCGCGGGCATGACCGTCGGTGTGGCGCGGCTCGCCGCCGCCGCCGAGGACGAGGTCACGGCGCTGGCCCGGCCGCTGGCGACCCCGGACGACCTCGACCCGCTCGTCGCGCGCTGCGCGACGGCGCGTTTCGCGTGCCTGGGCGAGGCCTCGCACGGCACGCACGAGTTCTACGACTGGCGGGCCGTGCTCACCCGGCGCCTGGTCGAGGAGGAGGGCTTCGCCTGGATCGGGGTCGAGGGGGACTGGCCCGACTGCTGGCGGATCCACCGGTGGGTCACCGGGCAGCACGACCAGCTCGCGACCGCGGCGGACGTCCTCGCGGAGTTCGACCGCTGGCCGGAGTGGATGTGGGCCAACCGCGAGGTCGCGGCGTTCCTCGATTGGCTGCGGGAGTGGAACCTGGCGTGCGCTCCCGAGCGGCGCGTCGGCTTCTACGGCCTCGACGTGTACTCGCTGTGGGACTCGCTGCGCCGGATCCGGGACTGGCTCGAGCAGTACGCCCCCGACGCGCTGCCCGACGCGGACCGGGCCTGGCAGTGCTTCGTGCCGTACCACCAGGACCCGCACCGCTACGCCTGGGGCGCCCGGCTCGTGCCGGCGTCCTGCGAGGACGACGTCGTACGGCTGCTCACCACGGTGCGCGCCCGGACCCACGGCCTGCGCGAGGAGTCGGCGTTCGACGCGCTCCAGAACGCGCTGGTCGCGGCCCAGGCGGAGCGGTACTACCGCACGATGGTGCGCGCCGACGGCGGCTCGTGGAACGTCCGCGACCAGCACATGACCGACACGGCGGCCCGGATCGCGGCGCGGTACGGGCCGCGCTCCCGGGGGATCGTCTGGGCGCACAACACCCACGTCGGCGACGCCCGCGCGACCGACATGGGCCGGGTCGGGATGGTCAACCTCGGCCAGCTGCTCCGCGAGCGGTACGGCGCCGACCCGGTGGCGCTGGTGGGCATGGCGGCCCACCACGGGCACGTGCTCGCGGCCACGGCGTGGGGAGCGCCGGAGCAGGTGTTCGCCCTGCCGGTCGCCCGCGCGGGCACCCACGAGGACCTGTTGCACCGGGTGCTCCGGCGCCCGTCGACGCTCGTGTTCGGCGCGGACCGCTCGGGACCGTGGCTCGCCGGGCGCGCCGGGCACCGCGCCATCGGGGTCGTCTACGACCCCACCCGCGAGTCGGGCAACTACGTCCCGACCGTCATGGGCGCCCGCTACGACGCCCAGCTGTGGTTCGAGGAGACCGGTCCCGTGCGGCCGCTCCACCACGAGCCGCCGCCGTCCGGACCCGAGCTCGAGACCGAGCCGTCCGGCTTCTGAGAGGAGATCCGATGGACACCTGGGTGGTCGTGCTGATCTCGGTCGTCGTGGTGGTGCTGCTGATCCTGCTGGCCATGGCGATCCGTGTCGTCCAGCAGTACGAGAAGGGCGTGCAGTTCCGGCTCGGGAAGCTGCACGGTGTCCGGGAGCCCGGCCTGCGGCTGATCATCCCGGTGGTCGACGTCCTCAAGAAGGTGTCGCTGCGGACCGTGACGATGCCGATCCAGTCGCAGGGCATCATCACCCGCGACAACGTGAGCATCGACGTCGCCGGCGTGGCGTACTTCCACGTCGCCGACGCGGTGAAGTCGGTGATCGCGATCGAGAACGTCGCGACGGCGATCAACCAGATCGCCCAGACGACGCTGCGCAACGTGGTCGGCCAGCACACGCTGGACCAGACGCTGTCGGAGACCGACGCCATCAACGTCAACATCCGGGAGATCCTCGACCGCACCACGACCGAGTGGGGCGTGCTGGTGACGCTGGTCGAGCTCAAGGACATCACGCTCCCCGAGACCATGAAGTGGGCGATGGCCCGGCAGGCCGAGGCGGAGCGGGAGAAGCGCGCCAAGATCATCGCCGCGGAGGGCGAGGCGGCAGCCGCGTCGGCGCTCGGGCGCGCGTCGGACGAGATGATGGCCCACCCGCTGGCGCTCCAGCTGCGGAACCTGCAGAGCCTGATCGAGATCGGCGTGGACAAGAACACGACGGTCGTCTTCCCAGCGCCGCTGATGAGCACGATCGGCGACCTCGGCGCGTTCCTGCGGCGGGAGAGCAAGGCCGCCGACGAGGCCGTCGAGGAGACTCGGGAGACAGCGGCCCAGTTCAACGGATCGGGTGCCTGGTGACGCCTGGTGGCTAGGCCCAGGGGTCGATGAGGATCTTCGCGTGCCGCTCGGCGCCGCCCAGGGTCTCGAACGCCTCGGCGACGCCGTCGAGCCCGACCACGCCGGTGACGAGTGGGCGCGGGTCGACGGTGCCGTCGGCGACCAGGTGGAGGGTCTCGCGGAACTCGACGGGGTCGTAGCAGAACGAGAAGCGCAGCTCGAGCTCCTTGTTGACCGCCATCGTCGGCCGGAACGAGTCCGGCTCCATGCAGACACCGACCACGACGACCCGGGAGAGGAACGGCGCGTGCGTGACGATGTCGTCGATGACGCCGGGCACGCCGACGCACTCGAAGACGACGGGTCCGCGCGGGGTGAGGCCGAGCCGCTGGGCAGCCCTGATGACCGACCACCACGGCAGGCGGGGGACCCGGCGCAGCTGGTGGAGGGCGTCCATGCCCTCGCCGAACAGCGTCGTCGCCGAGGTCACCATGCCCTTCTCCTCGCCGACGACGTCCCAGGGCGAAGTCTCGCGGGGATCGACGACGACGTCGGCCCCGCAGGCCGCGGCCAGCTCGCGGCGGGCGGCCGACAGGTCGCTGGCGACGACCCGACGGACACCGGCGGCCTTGAGCATGAGCACCACCGCGAGCCCGATCGGGCCGCAGCCGACCACCACCGCGACGTCCCGCCTGCCGACGTCGCCGCGGTTCACCGCGTGCCGGGCGACGGCGAGCGGCTCGGTGAGCGCGGCCAGGTCCGGGTCGAGGCCGTCCGGCACCGGCATCGCGGCGTCCTCGGCGACCAGCACGTACTCGGCGTACGCACCCGGCGCGTGCGGCGACAGCCCGGTCATCTGGATCGCGTCGCCGTCCTTCAGCAGCGGCAGCGCGACCAGGGGCTGGCCGATGTCCCAGCGCCGACGGCAGCCGGGACCGTACGCGTCGACGGTGCCGGTGAACTCGTGCCCGAGCACCACCGTGTGCGCGCGGCGCATGAAGTCGGGATAGCCGACCTCGGCGGCGACGTCCGCGGTCGCGTCGGCATGGTGCCGCGCGTGCAGGTCGGACCCGCAGATGCCGGCCCGGGTGACCCGCAGCCGGACCTGGCCGCGGCCCGGCTCGGGCAGCGGCAGCTCTGCGACCTCGAGCTCACCCTCGTGCACGGTGACCGCCCTCATGTGCTGCTCCTTCGTGGGATACCGGCACGTCGTGAGCCTCGACCCGAAGATCAAGGACCGCACGAGCCCCACCCGCCCGGCCGGCGAGGACAAGAGGGCCTGTCCGGCCACTCTGGAGCAAGGGTCGCACCTGCTCCAGACCGACGCGCCGATGCGCGGCTTCGACGTCTGCGTCGTCGGCTTGCGCTGCGCCACGGGACAGCGGCACCCGCAGATGGAGGCCCGACCGTAGGAGCACAGATGGGTAGCGACCCCCCATGTGGCGGCGGCCCGGTTCCAGGAGTGTTGGTGCCCCGGCGGCGCGAGGCCCCGGACCCGACCAAGGAGCAGCCATGCAGCGTTTCATCATCGAGCGGGAGATCCCGAACGCGAAGGACCTGACCCAGGACCAGCTGGTCGAGATCGCTCGCACCTCCAACGCGGCCGTGGAGTCGCTGGGAGTCCCGTACGTGTGGGCCGTCAGCTACGTGGCGGGCGACCGGATCTACTGCATCCACGACGCCGTGGACGGGGAGGCGATCCTCGAGCACGCGCGTCGCGGTGGCTTCCCGGCGAACAAGGTCACCCCCGTGGTGGCCGAGTTCGGTCCGCAGACGGCGACCGCCTGACCGGAGTGTGTCGATGGCGATCGGAAGCTCGCCCGCCGGCACCTGGGAGGGCACCTACACTCGGACCGTGCGGCTGGTGGAGCGCAGCGCCGAGGTAGGTGTCCTCCGAGCAGCACTCGGAGACGCCCGCGACGGTGATGGCAGTGCGGTGGCCATCACCGGTGAGAGCGGCGTGGGCAAGTCATCGCTGGTCGACGCGCTCGCCGCCGAGACGGTCGGGATGCGCGTGCTGCGCGCCCACTGCGACCCCCTCGACACCCCGCGGCCGCTCGGCCCGTTCCGCGACCTTCGGCTGCCCGACGGTGCCGACGGCCCGACGCGCGGGGACACCCCGCTGTCCGAGCTGTGCGACCTCGTCTACGAGTCGGTACGTCGGGAGCCGACCCTGCTGGTCGTCGAGGACCTCCACTGGGTCGACGCGGCGACGGTGGACGTCCTCCGGTTCCTCGCGCGACGGGTCGGGTCGATGCCGCTCCTCCTGGTGGTCACCTACCGCGACGACGAGATCGGTCCCCGGCACTCGGCGCGCCCGCTGCTGGGTGACCTCGCATCGCTGGACGGCGTCGTCCAGCTCGCGCTGGCACCACTCTCCGTCGATGCGGTGCGCGAGCTGGTCAGCGGCACCCATCTCGAGGCCGAGCGGGTCCACGCCGTGACCGGAGGCAATCCGTTCTTCGTCGCGGAGGTCGCCAAGGATCCGGACCGGCCGCTCCCGGGCTCGGTGCGTGACGCCGTCCTCGCCCACACGGCCGACGTCACCGACCACGACTTCGAGGTGCTGCAGCTGGTCGCGGCTGCCCCCGACCGCCTCGACGACCGGGCCCTGCCGCACCTCGGCGTCGACCTGCCGACCCTGCGACGACTCCAGGAGACCGCTCTGCTGACGCGCACCGCCGACGGGCTGGTGTTCCGGCATGAGCTCGCCCGGCAGGCGATCGAGAGCACGATCCCCCCGGGCGGCGGATCCGAGCTGCACGCCCGGCTCCTCGACGCGCTGCAGGCGATCGAACCGAGCGATCCGGCCGTCCTCACGCACCACGCGGTCGCCGCGCGCGACCACGCGCGCGCGACGTCGTACGCACGCCGGGCCGCGGAGGATGCGAGCGCGGCCGGGTCCCACAGCGAGGCGGCCGCGTTCTTCGAGATCGCGCTGGAGCACCTGGAGTCGAGTGATCCGGAGGAGCGGGCGCGTCTGCTGCTCGACCTGGCCTACCAGCAGTACATGACCAGCCGGCTGTCCGAGGCGATCTCGAACGTCCGAGCGACCTTTCGGCTCTGGGAGCAGGCCAAGGACCAGGCCGGGCTCGCGGACGCGCACGCCGCGGTCGCGCTGTTCGAGTACTACAACGCCCACCGCGCCCGGGCCGAGCACCACTCGGACTCGGCAGCCCGGATCGCGCTGGACGCGGCCACGCCGCACACGTACGGCGCTGCCCGGGCGACCCAGGGATTCCTGGCGTACCTCCGCAACGACCTCGAGCAGGCTCGGGAGCTCGCGGCGGAGGCACGGGACCTGGCCGAGCGCAACGACCTGGGGCTGCTCGGCCTGCGCAGTGAGGTCGTCGCCACCGTGAGCGACCTGGTGAGCGGCGACGAGGCCGCTCGGACCCGGTTGTTGACCCAGCTCGAGGCCGCCCGGGACCGGGGCTGGGACGAGCTGGCGTCCACGGTCTACTCGCAGGTGGCCAGCCTCGATGTCGAGCACGGTCGCTTGCGCGACGCCGAGCAGCTGCTGCAGGTCTCCATCCCGTTCGCGAGCCAGCGCGACATCCCGATCTGTCGGCACTGGCAGACCGGCGTGCGCGCGCGGCTGCAGTTCCAGCGCGGGCGGTGGGAGGCGGCGCTGGAGGACGCGGCGACCGTCATCGGCGACGAGGGGATGCCGCTGGCCACCCTGTGGCCGCGCCTGGTCAGCGTCCTCGTCCCGCTGCGCCGTGGCGAGCGGGCGGAGCTCGGCATCCTCGATGACGCATGGTCGTTGGCGGAGCAGATCGACGAGCCGCTTCGACGGCTGTCCGTGCTGGGGGCGCTCGCCGAGGCGGCGTGGATGACCGGACGCTCCGACCCCCGGGTGTCGGAGTACGCCGTGGCGCAGCTCGCCGTGCTCGGCTCCTGTCCCGGTGCCGAGTGGGGTGCGGGGCACGTCGGCGCGTGGCTGCGACGGCTCGGCCTGCCGGTGCCCGAGGTCGCGCGGGCCGCCGAGCCCTACCGCCTGGTGGACGAGGGCCGGGTCGCGGAGGCCGCCCGGTGGTGGCGCCGCTTGGGCGACCCCTTCGCCGAGGCGACGGCCTGGACCGACTCGGCGGTCCCGGAGGACCGGGCCCGGGGCATCCGGCTGCTGGACTCGATCGGCGCGGTCGGGACGGCCGACCGGCACCGGGTGGCCCTGCGCCAGGAGGGCAGCGTGGTCGTGCCCCAGCGACCCCGGGAGAGCACCCGGGCGAACCCGGCGGGCCTGACGAACCGACAGCTGGAGGTCGCGCGACTGGTCGCGCGGGGGCTGTCCAACAGCGAGATCGCCGCCGAGCTGTTCATCTCACCCAAGACTGCCGACCATCACGTGTCGGCCGTCCTGACCAAGCTCGGCGTCCCCCACCGTCGGGCCGTCGTCGTCGACTCCGCCCGGTTCGGCCTGACCTGATCCGCGCCGGCGCCGGGGCAGGAGCTCGAAGCGGAGGCACCAGTGCAGCATGAACGCCGTGCTGCCCAGGTGGAACGAGTGCAGCGCCCAGAGCGGACCGGTGCGGTGAGGAACAAGTGGTCTAGACCATGATTCGGAGGGCGTGTCGGGGGCAGCCTCTGGTCACCCCCCTCCGGCGCATTCCCCCGTTGTTCTGGAGGGGGTTCCATGTTGCTCGGGGGTTCTCCGGCTTTGCGGATGGGCTGGCCTGTAGGCCGGGTTCTGTACGCCGAAGCGTGGCGACCATCCATCTACGGCGACCGTTGCCGGCCGCCTCCAGCGGTCTACCCGCGCACTCGGGCGGGCCGCCCTCGAACGTGCGCGCGTCCGGTGCGAGCACCGGACTTCTTGACCTTGCTCCAGGTGGGGTTTGCCGAGCCGGCCGGGTCGCCCCGGTCGCTGGTGGTCTCTTACACCGCCGTTTCACCCTTACCTCTCCGTGAGGAGAGGCGGTCTGTTTTCTGTGGCACTGTCCCGCGGGTTGCCCCGGGTGGGTGTTACCCACCACCTCGCCCTGTGGAGCCCGGACCTTCCTCGGCGCTCCCCGAGGGGAGCGACGCGGTCGCCCGGCCAGCCCATCCGCGGCTCAAGAGTACTGCCCGCCGTGCCGGTGCAGCACGTGCCTGCCGCCACGGACCCGCGCACCGTGGGGCCGTCGCGCGACGTACCGCATGACGACCACGACGACCACCATGGTGAGCAGGCTCGACAGCAGCACCTCGTCACGCGACAGTCCGTCGACGTTCGGCTGCAGGTCCTCCTCGGTCGCCCATCCGAAGATCCCCTCGCTGGTGAGCAGTCCGACGGCGTAGCAGGCGACGGTGGTGATGAGGGTCGCCCAGAGCCTGCGTGACCACCCGCCACCGACGAGGAGCCCTGCCCCGACGCCGAAGCCGAGCGAGATGGCGCCGAGCAGCGCCACCCCTTCGATTCCCATGTCCCACTGCATGACCGTGCCTCCGTCCCGGGTGCATCTCCTCCGAGCGTCGCCGGGGCGGGCCGTGGCCACCAGGGACCAAGTGCCCGGACGGTCAGGGAGTCACTGCCTCCGCCACTCCCGCCGGAGCAGCCCGTAGACCCACGAGTCGGAGATCTCGCCGTTCACGACGCAGTCCTCGCGCAGCGTCCCCTCCCGGAGGAAGCCGAGCTTCTCCAGGACACGGGCCGACGCCACGTTGCGGGTGTCCGTCTCGGCCTGGACCCGGTTGAGGTCCAGCGTGCTGAACGCCCACGCCAGTACGGCGCGCGCGGCTTCCGTCGCGTAGCCCTGGCCCCACCCCGCCTCGGCCAAGCAGTAGCCGAGGGCGGCGCTGCGGAAGTCGGGGTTCCACCGGGACAGGCTGATCCAGCCGAGGAACTCGCCGTCCACGGCGCGGTCGATGGCCAGCCGCGCGCCGGTGCCCTCCTCCGCCAGCTGCCGGGACGTCGCGACGAAGCGGGCGGCACGCGCGGGGTCGGTCCACGGCGGTGCGTCCCAGTAGCGCAGCACGTGGGCATTGCTGTGCAGCGCGTACAGGGCGTCCCTGTCTCTCTCGGCCACCGGACGCAGGCGCAGCCGCTCGGTGGTCAGGGTCGGGGTGGGCAGCGGCATGCCCGCCATCGTGCCCTGTCCGGCGGACGAGTCAGGGAGCGACGGGCGTGGTGCCGTGAGTGTCGACGCGGTACTGGCGTCCGTGGGGTCCGGTCCAGAGGTAGGAGTCGTCGGGTTCGCGGCGGTAGCGCCATCGTCGTCGGGTCTTGGCGCGGTGGTGGCGTCGGCAGAGTGGGGCGAGATTGCCGGGGTGGGTCTGGCCGGGCGGTCCGCCGCGGTCGAGGTCGAGGTACTCGACGATGTGGTCGAGGTCGCAGGCGCGTGCGTCGGTCTGGCAGTAAGGGTGCACGCAGTGGCCGTCGCGCAGGATGACCAGCTCGCGCATCCACGCGGGTGGGTCGTGCTGGTCGACGGCGTCGGCACGGTCCTCGCGGAGGACGGGGAGGACGGTGACCGCGCAGCGGCCGGCCCAGTCCCTGATCCGGTCCATGGTCAGTGGTCCGAGACGCTCGACGGATCCGACGCCGACGGTGTCATCGAGCAGGTCGGCGAACTCGGCGTGGACGTAGAGCTTGAACCGCGGCGGGCGGCCGCCGTTCATCCGGCGGATCAGGGTGCCGACCGCCATCGCCTGGCGGACGCCCAACGGGTCGTCGGTGTCGATGGTGGCGGCCTCGGCATCGACGAGGTCGAGGAGGTGGGTCAGGTCGACGGTGTCGCCGATGATCTGCAGCATCGAGGTGCCGGCCCAGTGGCCGGGGCCGGCCACGGGGTCGTTGAAGAGCTCGACCGAGAGCCCGATGGTCGCCGATGCGATGCGGCGGGCGCGCCAGCCCGGCACCTCCAGCGCCTCGACGCGGGCCCAGGTCCGCGGCAGCGAGCGGCTCGGTGGTGAGCTCCTCCACGTCGGGTGTGCCCGGGCCGCCGACGGTCTCGACGTGACCCTTGGCGACGTCCTCGGGGTCGGCGGGGTGTCGCAGCGCCCACTGCAGGGCCAGGCGCAGGCGGCGGCGCTCGGCCTCGCGGGACATGATCTCGGCGTCCTCGCACATCGCCAGCAGCCAGTCGGCATCGAGGTCGTCGATGACGATCGGCTGGTGGTTGAGGTCGGTCTCGATCACGAGTCCACTCAAACACCGGGCACCGACAGTGCAAGGGGCTCAGGAGCCCTGGATCCACAGGGCCGACCACCGGGTGCGCCGGGAATCAGGGCGGGTGCGGAAGCGTTGCCGGGACGTGGACGAGAACTTCGAGATCGTGGCGCCGCCGGTGGTGTTCCCGGGCCAGGCGGCTCCGGAGTCGGCGTACCGCACCGCGTTCGACCTCCTGGCGCGCCGTGCGCCGCGGGAGGCGCTCGAGGTGCTCGAGCCCGCCCTCGAGCAGGAGCCCGAGAACACCGGCCTGCGCATCCTGCGCGCCTGGGCCTTCCTCCAGCGCGCACAGCTCCAGCGCGCCGAGGCGGACCTGTCCCGGCTGGTCGAGGAGAACCCCTCCGACGACTGGTCCCGGCACGCGCTCGGCCGCTGCCTGGAGCGCCAGAGCCGGTACGCCGAGGCGCTGCCGCACCTGCGCCTGGCCGCCGCGATGAGCGGCGACCCCGACCACGGCCTCGCCGCGCTGCGGGTGGAGCGGCTGCTCGGAGACTAGGGTCGGTCCATGAGCGACTTCTGGTTCTGCGTGAAGCACCACCGGGTCGAGCAGGGCGAGGACATGTGCCCTCCGATCGACCGGCTCGGTCCGTTCTCCACGCGCGAGGAGGCCGAGCACGCGCTCGAGAAGGCCGACCAGCGCAACCAGGAGTGGGACGAGGACCCCAACTGGAATGACTGACCCCGCCGGGCGCGCCGAGGTCTCGCCCTGGCCGTTCGTCGGCATGGCCGGGATGGCGTGCGCGTTCTTCCTGTACGGCGCGAGCGTGCTGTTCGCGCCGTGGTGGGTGGTCGTCCTGCTCGGGGTGGTGTGGGTGGTGCTGTTCCTCGTCGCCTGCGCGTGGTGGTCGCTGCACCCACGGTGGGTGCCGGGCGTCGCCGTGGCGGCGCTGCTGGTGTGGGTCGGCGCGGTCGCGCTGCTCAGCGCAGGGTGACCCGGGAGCTCACCAGCGGGTGGTCGGTCGTCGCCTGCACCAGGGCGGACCGGTCGATGCGCGGCTCGTCGAACGCCACGTGCCGGTTGCCGAGGATCCAGTCCACACCCATCGGCGAGGGGGCCCGGCAGCCGCCGCGCTTGGGGTGCCGGCCGCCGAGGAACGAGTGCATGACGCCGTTGCGGGTGAACGGGCAGAAGAAGTCGGCGCGGCCGTTCATGTCGCCGGTCATGATCACCGGCGCGTGGTGCTCGTTGGACAGCCTGCGCGTGGTGCTCCGCTCGATCCGGATGGCCTCGCGGCGCCATCCCGACGCGTCGCCGCGGGTGTCGGCCGCGTGGTGGGTGTTCATCACGAACACGTGCCGGTCGGTCGCCAGCGACCGCAGCTCGACGACCGGCATGTACCGGGTGTTGCCGTGGAAGTACGGCACCGCGACCGACCAGCCCTGCACGAGCTCGAACCGGTCCAGCCGCCACGCGATGGAGTTGTCGGTGTCCCAGGTCGCACCCGTGAAGATGCCCCACCGGTCGCCGACCCTGGCGAGGAACCGGTCGTGCTGCGGGCGCTGGAGCTCTTGGAAGCCGACCAGGTCGACGTGGGTGCGCCGCAGGAGCTTGATCGCACGGTTCAGCCGGACCGGCGACTCGTCGAAGCCGCGGCGCGGGTGACGGCCGTCGGTGTGGTCGGCGCCGAGGACGTTGAACGACGCGACGACGGCCTCCTCCGCCCGGTCCGCGGGGGAGTCGGCGGACGCGGAGGACGGCACGAGCGGGCCGGCCAGGGCGAGCAGGACGAGCAGGGCGACGAAGATCCGGGAGAGCACGGAAGGTCATCGGCTCCGTGCGGCGCGGCCTTGAGCGGGGTCAGCGTGGCGTGGCTCGCACCGCGATCCGGGTGATGCGGTGGCGGTCCACCTCGAGGACCTCCAGCTCGTGCTCGCCCACCACGACCCGGTCGCCGGCCCGGGCCAGCCGGCCGAGCCGGTGCACGACGTACCCGGCCACGGTCTCGTAGGGGCCGTCCTCGAGCTGCACGCCGGTGCGCTGCGCGAACGCCTCGATCGTCAGGCCCGCGTCGACCACGCCGGCGGTCTCCTCGGCGACGGCCGCGTCGTGCTCGTCGCGGATCTCGCCCACGAGCTCCTCGACCAGGTCCTCGAGGGTGACGATGCCGTCGGTGCCGCCGTACTCGTCGACGACCACGGCGATGTGGCTGCCGCCGGCGCGCAGCCGGGACAGCGACGGCAGGACCCGGTTGGTGGCCGGCAGGTGCACGATCCCGCGCACCAGCGCGCGGACCCTGGTGCGTGGGTCGGCGCCGAGCAGGTCGCGCACGTGCAGGTAGCCGCGGACGTCGTCCAGCCCGGTGCCGACCACGGGGAACCGCGAGTACGGCAGGGTGCGCGCGGCGTCGACCGCCTCGGCGACGGTCGCGTCGATCGGCAGGTACGCCACGTCGCGGCGTGGCCGCATCACCTCGCTGAGCGAGCGGTCCCCGGCGTCGAAGACGTCGGTGAGGATCTTCCGCTCGTCCTCGGCGAGGCCCTCGTGCCGGTCGACGAGGAAGCGAAGCTCCTCGTCGCTCAGCTGCTCCGAGGCGGCGTCCGGGTCGCCGCCGAGCAGGCGGACCACGAGGTTCGTGGAGACCGAGAGCAGCCAGACGACGGGCCGCATCAGGACCGCGAACCGGTCCAGCGGCGCGCCCACGACGAGCGCCACGCCCTGGGCGCGCTGGAGGGCGAGCCGCTTCGGCACCAGCTCACCGAGCACGAGCGACAGGTAGGCGATGAACAGCGTGAGCAGGATCAGCGCCGCGGTCTCGGCGGCCTCGTCGCCCAGGCCGATCCCCTCCAGCACCGGCGCGAAGTCGGGCGCGAGCGTCGAGGCGCCGTACGCCGCCGAGAAGAACCCGGCCACCGTGACGCCGATCTGGACGGCGGCGAGGAAGCGGTTCGGGTCCCGGGCCACCGAAGCGACCCGGCGGCCGCGGGGGCCGCGGGACTCCAGCGCGCTGATCTGCCCCGCACGGAGCGACACGAGCGCGAGCTCGGTCCCGGCGAACACGCCTCCCACGAGGATGAAGGCAAGGACGAGGGCGAGGTTGACGATCGTCTGGGTGTCCACGGCGCTTCCTGGTCGGGATCCCCAGCATGACCGGTCCGGTCAAGCGTGCGGGCTCAGCTGCGCGGCCGCACCGCAAGGATCGCGTCGTCGCCGCCACCGTTGTCGGTGGTCGCGTAGAAGACGTTGCCGGGACCGTCGACGACGGTGCGGATCCGGCCGTACCTGGTCAGCGCAGGCGGCACCCGGACATTCCGGAGCCTGCCCTGCGCGGAGATCGTCAGGAACAGCACCCGCTGGGCCTTGAGCGCGGCGACGGCGAACGTGCCGTCGTAGGCGCCGAGGCCCCTGCCGTAGACCCAGCCGCCGCCGGAGGTGGCGAGCGTCGGGTCGCCGGAGCTCCAGACCGCGCCGACCTGCTTGCCGGGCAGCGAGTGGTCGGTCATCGGGACGCTCTCGTCGTAGCCGGGCACCGGGTTGTAGCCGTAGTCGCCGCCGTTGCGCAGCCGGTTGACCTCGTCGTCGCGGTAGGTGCCCTGCTCGACCGACCACAGCGTGCCGTCGCGGCGCCGGTCGAGACCCTGGACGTTGCGGTGGCCCCAGGTCTGCACGTAGCGCTTGTCGTGGTTGCGCGAGCGGGCGAACGGGTTGCTGGGGCACGGTCTCCCGTTGACCAGCAGGCAGAGCGTCTTGCCGCCGAGGGACCGCCGGTTCTCCGGGTTGGTGCCGGTGGCGGCGTCGCCGGTGCCGACGTACATCCGCTTGCCGACCACCAGCAGCCGGCAGCCGCCGTGCCGTCCGCTCGTCGCCGGGAAGCCGCCCAGCAGGTGCTTGCGGCCGGTGACCCGGGTGAGCCCGGCGTTCAACGTCCAGCGCATGACGCGTACGTCGTGGCCGCCGCCGCTCGTGAACCCGCCCTGGCAGGTGTAGAAGACGTGGTTGGTCGCGAACCGGGGATCGGTCTCCAGGCCCATCAGCCCGGTCTCCCCGGAGACCCACACCGTGTCGCTCGGGAAGCCTGTGAGCACGCGCTTGCGCGTGCCGGTCCAGATCGAGACCGTCGCCCGGTCGCGCTGGGTGTAGATCAGCCGGCCGTGCCCGATGGGCCGCACGTCCCAGGGATGGTCGAGGCCGGTGACGAGCCGTGTGACGTGGAGGGCCGGCGGCTTCGCGCGGTGGTGGTCGACCGGTGGGGTCCGGGCCTGCGCGGCGGGGGCGAGCAGCGCGGCGACGAGGGCGACCAGGCTTCCGAGCACGATCCGGCGCATGCGGTCAACGTACCCCTCGCGGTCAGAGCCAGCCGTTGCCCTCGGCGGTGATCACGGCCTCCGTGCGGTTGGTGGCGCCGGTCTTGCCGATCGCGGACGACAGGTGGTTGCGCACGGTGCCCTCGGAGAGGAACAGCCGGGCGGCGATCGCCGCGACCGACGAGCCGCCGCGTGCGGCCCGCAGCACCTCGGTCTCGCGGGCGGTGAGCGGGGAGTCCCCGGCGACCAGGCTGTCGGTGGCCAGGGCCGGGTCCACGACGCGCAGCCCGGCGTGCACCCGGCGTACGGCGTCGGCGAGCTGCGCGGCCGGCGTGTCCTTGACGACGAACCCCGACGCGCCGGCCTGCACCGCGCGCCGCAGGTAGCCCGGGCGGCCGAACGTGGTCACGATGAGCACGCGGACGTCCGGCGCGGCCTGCCGCAGGGCCGCGGTCGCGGCGATGCCGTCCAGGCCGGGCATCTCGACGTCCAGCAGCGCGACGTCCGGACGGTGCTCGAGCGCTGCGGGCACGACCTCGTCCCCGGCGCCGACCTCGGCGACCACCTCGAGGTCGGGCTCGAGGCCGAGCAGCGCGGACAGCGCGCCCCGCACCAGGGCCTGGTCGTCGGCGAGCAGCAGGCGGATCACTCGGTTGTTCATGGGGCGCGCACCACCTGGAGGCAGAAGCCGGGCTCGAGGTGCCGGGTGGCAACGGTGGCGCCCACGGCCGACGCGCGCTCGCGCAGGCCGTGGAGACCTGACCCGCCGCCGGTGCCGGTCGGGCCGCGACCGTCGTCGCGCACCTCGGCGCTGGTGGGGGAGAGGCGCACCTCGCAGACCCGGGCGCCGGAGTGACGGATCACGTTCGTGACGCCCTCGCGGACCGTCCACGCGAACAGCTCGCGCAGCTCGCTGGGCACGTCGTCGGTCGAGCTCGGCAGGTGTGCCTCGATCTCGGCCGCGGCCAGTGCGGTCCGGGCGCGGGCCAGCTCCCCGGGGAGGGTGAGCTCGCGGTAGCCCTCGACCGCGCGGCGTACGTCGGACAGCGCGTCGCGACTGAGCCGCTCGAGGTCCGCGATCTCGGCCCGGGCCCGCTTCACGGCGTCCTCGGAGTCCTGGTCGAGGAGGCGCTGGGCGAGCTCCGCCTTGACCGTGATCACGGTGAGCGAGTGCCCGAGGATGTCGTGCAGGTCGCGGGCGAACCGGGTGCGCTCGTTCTCGACCGCGAGGCCGGCGTTCTCCTGCTCGGCGCGCAGCAGCTCGATGTTGCGGCGCATCACGGTGCGCATGCCGAAGATCGCGACGGAGGCGGCCATCACCCCGAACGCCAGGCCGACCTGGCTGCCCCAGTCCTCCACCACGCTGAGTGCCAGAGAGCCGACGACGAGGAGGAGGACGACCGGGGCGGCCAGGCGCAGCGGCAGCACCATCACGCAGGCGACCGCGACGTACACGACGCTCGCGAGGCCGGTCTCGCCGAGGCTGACGACCATCACGACCGCGAGCCCGGCGAGCGCGGCCAGATAGGGGATCGTGAAGCGCAGCGGCGGGGTCTCGACCAGCCGGTGCCGGTCGGCACGGATCCGGATCCACAGCGCCATGTAGACGGCCGCGAACGCGACCGTCGCGACCATGCCGACGACACCGGCGACGTCGTCGCGGTGCTGCCACCCGGTGGCCAGCGGGTCGATCAGGAAGAACAGCCACACGGCGGCGAACAGCGGGCCGAGTCGCCCCGGCCCGCTCGGCACGGCCCGCTGTTCGTCAGACACGCGCGGTGTCCCTGCTCATCCGCCAGGCCGCGCCGCCCACGAACACCGTCAGCCACAGGAACGCGTTGACCACCGCGATCCAGCTCAGGTCGCCGGTCAGCGGGTAGCGGCTGATCTCGGCCACGCCGTACATCGGGGTCCACTGCGCGATGGCGTAGACCAGCGTGCCGTCGTCGATCGGGATGAACACGTTGCCGAGGAACGACAGTAGCGCAAGGCCGGGGCCGAGGATCTGCATGGCGTTCTCGCCCGGCACCAGGTAGCCGACGAACAGGCCGAGCGCCGCGAACACCAGCGTGCAGACCAGGGTGAGCAGCGCGCAGGCGACCCAGACGTCGACCGGCATGTCCGGCTTGCCCTGCAGGTAGCCGACGAGGTTGACGACCGCGATCGCGACCGCTCCGAGCACCAGCGCGAGCAGGGCCTTCATCACGATGTACGCCGCGGGGTTGAGCGGCGTGAGCCGCAGCTGCCGCGACCAGCCGAGCGCCCGCTCGAGGGCGACCTGGGTGCCGGCGGACGCGGCGGTCAGAGCGGCGCCGTACAGCGCCATCGAGACCATGATGTAGGCCGCGACGTTGCCGTGGCCGACGCTCTCGTTCCAGTCCTCGCTGGAGCCGAAGCTGAGGAACAGCGCGGCCGGGAACACCATCGTGAAGAACAGCGTCCGCCGGTTGCGGAGCATCCGGCGCAGCTCGATCTTCAGCACCGTGCGGTTGAAGCCGCCGAGCGCGGGGACGCGGCGGTCCGCCTGGTCGATCGTCGTCGTCATCGTCGGGCTGGTCATCGGGGGTCGTCTCCGGTCAGGCTCAGGAAGGCGTCCTCGAGTCCCTGGGCGGTGATCTCGAGGTCGCGGGCGTCGGTGTGGGTGAGGAGGTGGCGGGCGACCGCGTCGCTGTCCCGGGTGTGCACGAGCACCGCGTCGCCGCGGACCTCGACGCCCGTCACGCCGGGCAGCCCGGCGATCGCGGCGGTGTCGGCGCCGGGCAGCGTGGCCCGGACCGTCCGGCCGGAGGCGAGCGCCTTGATCTGCGCGCCGGTGCCGTCGGCGACGACCCGACCCTGGCTGATGAGGACGATGCGGTCGGCGTACGCGTCCGCCTCCTCGAGGTAGTGGGTCGCGAACATGACGGTGCGGCCGCGAGCGGCGTCCTCGCGGATCGCCGACCAGAACGTCCGGCGGCCCTCGACGTCCATGCCGGTGGTCGGCTCGTCGAGCAGGAGCAGCGCGGGGTCGGACAGCAGCGCCATCGCGAACCGCAGGCGCTGCTGCTCGCCACCGGAGCACTTCGAGACCTTGCGGTCGGCGAGCCCGGTGATGCCGGCGTTGTCCAGGACTTCGTCGACGGGTCGGGACTCGGCGAACAGGCTGGCGGTGTACGCCACGGTCTCGCGGACGGTGAGGTCCTTGAGCAGGCCGCCGGTCTGCATCACCGCGGAGACGAGACCGCGGGCGACGGCGTGGCGCGGCTCGTGGCCGAGCACCAGCGCCGTGCCGGACGTGGGGCGCGACAGGCCGAGGACCATGTCGATGGTGGTGGTCTTGCCGGCGCCGTTCGGGCCGAGGAAGGCGACGATCTCGCCCTGCTGGAGCTCGAGGTCGATCCCGCGCACGGCGTGCACGGAGCCGAAGTCCTTCGTCACTCCGCGGAGCTGGACCGCCGGGACCGGCTGGTCACCGGTCGTCGTGGAGCCCTGGGTGAGGGCACGGGTGGACGTCATGGCAGAACTCTGGCGGTCACGGGCCGTCCCGTCCTCCGATGTGCGTCACGAGTCGCCCATGACACATGTCATAGGTCTCGTCGGCGACTCAGAACGTGTGCTCCTCCGCGGGGAACGTGCCGGCCTTGACGTCGGCGGCGTAGTCGCGCGCCGCCTGGAGCAGGACGCCGTGCAGGTCGGCGTACTGACGCACGAAGCGCGGCATCCGTCCGGTGCGCAGGCCGAAGGCGTCCTGCCAGACCAGCACCTGGCCGTCGCAGCCGGCGCCGGCGCCGATGCCGATGGTCGGGATGCCGACCGAGCCGGTGACCTCCGCGGCGACGTCGCCGGGCACCATCTCCATCACGACCGCGAACGCGCCGGCCTCCTCGAGGGCGATCGCCTCCTCGACGACCTTCTTCGCCGCGTCGCCGCGGCCCTGGACCCGGTAGCCGCCGAGGTTGTGCTCGGACTGCGGGGTGAAGCCGATGTGCGCCATCACGGGGATGCCCCCCTCGGTCAGCTTGCGGACCTGCGGCGCCATCTCGACCCCGCCCTCGAGCTTCACGGCGTGCGCGTTCGCCTCCTTCATGAAGCGGACGGCGGTGAGGTACGCCTGCTCGGGCGAGGCCTGGTACGAGCCGAAGGGCAGGTCCGCGACGACGAGCGCCCGGCGTACGGAGCGACTCACGGCGCGGGCCAGCGGGATCAGCTCGTCGACGGTCACCGGCAGGGACGTCTCGTTGGCGTACACGTTGTTCGACGCGCTGTCCCCGACCAGCAACACCTCGATGCCGGCCTCGTCGAAGGTCTGCGCGGCGTACTGCTCGTAGGCGGTGAGCATCGCGAACCTCTCGCCGCGCTGCTTCATCTCGCGCAGGTGGTGCGTGCGGATCCGCTTGATCGGCGCGGTGCCGGTCGAGCCGGTCGAGACCCCGGAAGCGTACGGGGGCGTCTCCTCGGTGCTCATCGTCTGGCTCCTGACTGTCATCTCGCAGCTCCCTCGTGGAGTCCACGGACCGTTCGTCAGGCTAGCCCCGCACCGGTGGCTCGGTCGCTGTGGTGCTGCTCACCCGACCGCGTCGGCGGCGGCCTCGATGTCGGCGATGACGATCTTCTGCTGGGTCATCATCTCCGCGACCGCCGCCTGTGCCCGGCGAGGATCGGGGTCGGAGATCAGCTCGTAGAGCCGCACCGGCACGATCTGCCAGGACAGCCCGAACCTGTCCTTGAGCCAGGCGCACTGGTCGGGCACGCCGCCGGCGACGAGCGTGTCCCAGTAGTAGTCGACCTCGGACTGGTCGGCGCAGTTGACGCTCAGCGAGATCGTCTCGGTGAACCCGGCGTGCACCGGCCCGCCGTTGATGCCGCGGAACGGCTGGCCGTCCAGTGTCCACTCCGCGGCCAGGACGCGGCCGTCGTCGTAGTGGGAGACCGATCGGACCTCGGAGTGGGGGAACACCGCGGTGTAGAACTCCACGGCGTCCATCAGGTTGTCGTCGAACCACAGGCAGGTGCTGATCTCGGGCATGCCTGTGTCGACCCGTTGCCGAGCCGCAACTCATCGGCCTACTGTCGGCGGGTGGCCTTCGATGTCGCCGCGGACGCCTACGGGCGGTTCATGGGGCGCTACTCCGAGCCGCTGGCCGACCAGCTCGTCGAGCTCGCCGACGTACGCCCCGGGATGCGTGCCCTGGACGTCGGCTGCGGCCCGGGGGTCCTGACGACCCGTCTGGTCGACCGGGTCGGCGCGGAGCAGGTCGCGGCCGTCGACCCTTCGCCGCCGTTCGTGGCCGCGGCCCGGCAGCGGTGCCCCGGCGTCGACGTCCGGGAGGGGCGCGCGGAGGACCTGCCGTTCGCGGACGGCGCGTTCGACATCGCTCTCGCCAACCTGGTCGTGCACTTCATGACCGACCCCGTCGGTGGGCTGCACGAGATGGGCCGGGTCGGCGGCGTGGTCGCGGCGACCGTCTGGAACCACGCGTCCGGCGGCGGGCCGCTCACCACCTTCTGGCGGGCGGTCAAGGACCTCGACCCCGATGTCGCCGACGAGGCCGCGCTGCCCGGCACCGGCGAGGGCGACCTGGGCGCGCTGGCGCGCAAGGCCGGCCTGCGGGACGTCGTCGAGGGCACGATCACGGTCGCGGTGCCGTACACCTCCTTCGAGGAGTGGTGGGAGCCGTACACGCTCGGCGTCGGACCTGCCGGCGACCACGTGAAGCAGCTCGACGACGCCGCCCGGGAGCGGCTGCGCGCCCACTGCGCCGAGCTGCTCCCCGACGGGCCGTTCGAGATCGAGGCGACCGCGTGGACGGTGGTCGCGCGCCGGTAGTGCTCCGTGTCCGGGCGTGGAGATCGTCCCCGTGGGAACATGCGACTCGTGGACTTCTACTCCGCCTACGCCCACGGCTTCGCCCGGGTCGCAGCGTGCACGGTGCCGGTCCGGGTCGCCGACCCGGCGACCAACGCCCGCGCCGTCCTCGACAGCGCTCGCGCGTGCTCCGAGGACGGCGTCGCCGTCGCGATCTTCCCCGAGCTCTGCCTGAGCGGGTACGCCGTCGACGACCTGTTCCTGCAGGACCCGCTGCTCGACGCGGTGACCGACGCGGTCGACGAGATCGTGCGTGCGTCGGAGGACCTGCTGCCGGTGCTCGTGGTGGGGGCGCCGATCGCGCACGGCAACCGGGTGCTCAACTGCGCGGTGGTGATCCACCGCGGCCGGATCCTGGGCGTCGCGCCGAAGTCGTACCTGCCGACCTACCGCGAGTTCTACGAGCGCCGCTGGTTCGCGCCCGGCGATGAGGTCCGGGGCACCATCGTGCTCGCCGGGCAGGAGGCGCCCATCGGCCCCGACCTGCTGTTCGAGGCCACCGACGTGCGCGGGCTCGTCCTGCACGTCGAGGTGTGCGAGGACATGTGGGTGCCGGTGCCGCCGAGCGCCGAGGCCGCGCTGGCCGGCGCGACCGTGCTCGCGAACATCTCCGGCAGCCCGATCACCGTCGGCCGGGCCCGCGACCGGCACCTGCTGGCCCGCAGCGCGTCCAGCCGCTGCCTCGCGGCGTACGTGTACGCCGCCGCGGGACAGGGCGAGTCGAGCACCGACCTGTCCTGGGACGGGCAGACGATGATCTACGAGCACGGCGAGCTGCTCGCGGAGTCCGAGCGGTTCCCCGACGGGCCGCGCTCGGCGGTCGCCGACCTCGACCTGGACCGGACCCGGCTCGAGCGGCTGCGCACCGGCACCTTCGACGACAACCGTCGCACGCTCGCGCCGGAGTTCCGGGCGGTCGAGTTCGAGCTCGCCCCGCCGACGGCCGACATCGGGCTGCGTCGCAAGGTCGACCGGTTCCCGTTCGTCCCCGACGACGAGGAGCAGCTCGCCCAGGACTGCTACGAGGCCTACAACATCCAGGTCTCCGGGCTCGAGCAACGCCTCCGGGCGATCGGCCAGCCGAAGATCGTGATCGGCATCAGCGGTGGCCTCGACTCCACGCACGCCCTGATCGTCGCGGCGAAGGCGATGGACCGCCTGGGGCGTGACCGCAGCGAGATCCTCGGCTTCACGCTGCCGGGCTTCGCCACGGGCGACACGACCAAGTCGTACGCCACCCGGCTGGCCAAGTCGCTCGGCATCACCTTCGAGGAGATCGACATCCGGCCGGCCGCGCAGCAGATGCTCGCCGACATGGACCACCCGTTCGCCGAGGGCGAGGAGGTCTACGACGTCACGTTCGAGAACGTCCAGGCCGGGCTGCGCACCGACTACCTGTTCCGGCTCGCCAACCACCGGCGGGGCATCGTGCTCGGCACCGGCGACCTGTCCGAGCTCGCGCTCGGCTGGTGCACGTACGGCGTGGGCGACCAGATGTCGCACTACAACGTCAACGCCGGCGTGCCGAAGACCCTGATCCAGCACCTGATCCGCTGGGTGGTCAGCAGCAACCAGTTCGACGAGGAGACCAACGACGTCCTCACCGAGGTGGTGGCGCAGGAGATCACGCCGGAGCTGATCCCGACCCGGGAGGACCAGCTGCCCCAGTCCACGGAGGAGTCGGTCGGGCCGTACTCGCTGCAGGACTTCACGCTCTTCCACGTGCTCCGCTACGGCTACCCGCCCAGCAAGATCGCGTTCCTGGCCTGGCACGCCTGGCGGGACCGGGACGCGGGGGAGTGGCCGCCGAACTTCCCCGACGACCGCCGCGTGGAGTTCGACCTGGCGACGATCCGCACGTGGCTCGAGGTCTTCCTCAAGCGCTTCTTCGCCAACCAGTTCAAGCGGTCGGCCCTGCCGAACGGCCCCAAGGTCAGCCACGGCGGCACCATGTCGCCGCGCGGCGACTGGCGGATGCCGTCGGACGCCAGCCCGGCGGCCTGGCTGGCCGAGCTCGAGGCGAACGTGCCGACGTCCTGAGAATTTCTCTGCCGTCGACGCAACCGGACGGCCGGACCGTGCGTCTCCCGGGCATGAACACGACCCCCCTCCGCCGCGCCGCGGCCGCCACGGCCGTGCTGGTCGCCGGTGTCGCCGGCGTCGCGACCGCCGGCACCCCGGCCGCCGACGCCGCCCCGTCCTCCACCCCGGCCCGCGCCGCCGTCGCCGTCGCCGTCGCCAAGACCACCATCACCTTCGAGGTGCCGGGCTGCGACGGCTGCGACCTCCAGCTGATGCAGGCGCGCTGGGACAAGAAGGCGCAGTACGGCATCAAGTACTGGCACTCCTCCGAGAAGACCGTCGAGGACGGGTCGGTCTCCTGGCGGGTGCCGTCCAAGCACACCCAGGGCCTGTCGATGACCGTCGTCGCCCCGTGGGAGGGGCACACCGGCTACGTCACCACCGTGGCGTTCCGGTACGGCGGGGAGAAGCCCGGCGACGAGGTGGGCTTCCGTGAGGCCCGGTCGAAGTCGAGGGCCTCGGCCTGCTGGGCCGGCACCGACGCCGACGAGGTGACCATCCCGCTCACCGTCCGCAAGGTCTGGGTCGAGGGCGTCCGGCACCGGGTCCGCGGCTCGATCGCGTACGCCGCGGTGACCCAGGACTGGATGGCCCCGATGCGCCAGGTCTGGGACGGCGTGATGGGCTCGCAGGACGTCAACATCTGCGGCAAGCGGAACGGCTGACCCCAGCCCTGACACACCGCACGGCCCATGGCCCGGCGCCGATAGGCTCTGGGCCATGGGTAAGCAAGAGGACTTCGTGCTCCGCGCTCTCGAGGAGCGCGACGTCCGGTTCGTCCGGCTGTGGTTCACCGACGTCCTGGGCTTCCTGAAGTCGGTGGCCGTGGCGCCGGCCGAGCTCGAGGGTGCCTTCTCGGAGGGCATCGGGTTCGACGGCTCGGCGATCGAAGGCTTCGCCCGCGTCTACGAGGCCGACATGCTCGCCATGCCCGACCCGTCGACGTTCCAGATCCTCCCGTGGCGGGGCGAGGGCCCGTCCACCGCGCGGATGTTCTGCGACATCGTGATGCCGGACGGCTCGCCGTCGTACGCCGACCCGCGGCACGTGCTCAAGCGGACGCTGTCGAAGGCCGCAGACCAGGGCTTCACCTTCTACACGCACCCGGAGATCGAGTTCTACCTCTTCAAGGACAGCCCGGTCCCCGGCGCCGACCCCGTGCCGGTCGACCGCAGCGGCTACTTCGACCACACGGCCCAGTCGCACGGCGCGGACTTCCGCCGCGAGGCGATCACGATGCTGGAGTCGATGGGCATCTCCGTGGAGTTCAGCCACCACGAGGGCGGCCCCGGCCAGCAGGAGATCGACCTGCGGTACGCCGACGCGCTGACCACCGCCGACAACATCATGACCTTCCGCACGGTGATCCGGGAGGTGGCGCTCGGCCAGGGCGTCTGGGCGACCTTCATGCCCAAGCCGTTCACGACCCACCCGGGCTCGGGGATGCACACGCACGTGTCGCTGTTCGAGGGCGACCGCAACGCGTTCTTCGAGGCGGGCGCGGAGTACCAGCTGTCCAAGACCGGCCGGCAGTTCATCGCCGGGGTCCTGCGCCACGCCAGCGAGATCAGCGTGGTCACCAACCAGTGGGTCAACAGCTACAAGCGGCTGATGTTCGGCGGCGAGGCGCCGTCGTACATCTGCTGGGGCCACAACAACCGCTCGGCGATGATCCGCGTACCGATGTACAAGCCCAACAAGGGCCAGTCCACGCGCATCGAGCTGCGCACCGTCGACGCCGCCTGCAACCCCTACCTGGCGTTCGCGGTGGTGCTGGCCGCCGGGATGAAGGGCATCGAGCAGGACTACGAGCTGCCGCGCGAGGCCGAGGACGACGTGTGGGCGCTGACCGAGCGTGAGCGCAAGAGCCTCGGCATCGAGCCGCTGCCGAAGAGCCTGTCCGAGGCGATCGTGGTCGCCGAGCACTCGGAGCTGCTCGCGGAGACGCTCGGCGAGCACGTCTTCGACTACTTCCTGCGCAACAAGCGGCAGGAGTGGGAGGAGTACCGCGGACAGGTCTCCGCGTTCGAGCGCGACCGCATGCTCCCGGTGGTCTGATGGCCGACGAGACCGTCTCCGACGACCGCGCCACCGGGATCCGCCGGCTGCTGCTGGTCGAGCTCGTCCTGGCCGCCATCCTGGTCCTGCTGTCGATCCCGCTGCTCGTCGGCGACTATCGGGTCTACGGCAGCATCGTGCTCGGCATCGCCGTGGTGCTCGGCGCGCTCGGGTCGGTCGCACTGCGCGCGGTCCAGGAGCGCCGGCCGCAGGCCCGCCGGCTGAGCATCGCCACGGGCATCGTGCTCGTGGTGCTGTCCATCCCGCTGATGCCGATCTGGATCGGCCTGATCACCGTGGTGGCTGGAATCGGCCTGCTCGTCGTCTCCGTCGCCCCCGAGCGGGAGGACCGGTGAACGACGCGGTGTCGCAGCCGGCCGTGCTCGTGGTCGAGCACGACGCCGAGTGCCCGCCCGCGTGGTTCGGCACCTGGCTCGCCGAGGCCGGTGTCGGCGTGGACGTGTGCCGGCCGTACGCCGGTGACGGCCTGCCCGCGCTCGAGGGGTACGCCGGCCTCGTGGTGCTGGGCGGCCCGATGGGGGCCCATGACGACGACAAGCACGCGTGGCTGGCGCCGGTGAAGGACCTGGTCCGCGAGGCGCGGGAGGCGCAGCTGCCCACGCTCGGCATCTGCCTGGGCCACCAGCTGATCGCGGCCGCCCTCGGCGGCACGGTGGCCCGCAACCCCCTCGGCCAGCAGGTCGGCCTGCTCGGCGTCGGCTGGACCGACGCGGCCCGCGACGACCGGCTGTTCGCGCCGCTGGCCACACCCCGGCGCGGCGTGCAGTGGAACGACGACGTCGTGGCCGAGCTCCCGCCGGGCGCCACCCTGCTGGCGGTCACCGGCCGTGACGAGGTGCAGGCCGCCCGGTACGCGCCGCTGATGTGGGGGGTGCAGCTGCACCCGGAGGTCGACGTACCCGTGCTGCGGCCGTGGGCGGAGTCCGACCGCGGTTCGCACGAGACGCGTGGCATCGACACCGACGGCCTGCTGCGCGACATCGACGCGGCGCGCGCCGAGCTGGACGACGCGTGGCGGCCGCTGGCGGCCGGGTTCGCGGAGCTGGTGCTGGAGCACGCAGGACGATGAGCCGGGCGGCGACCGGCAAGGGCACCCTGCTGCGCCTGGGGTTCCTCGCCCCGGACGCCTCGCTGGCCGCGCTGGGCCGCCTCGGGGACGCCGCCGACCCGCTGATCGCGCTGATCGCCCGGACCGCGGACCCGGACGAGGCCGTGGCCGGGCTGGTCCGCCTCCTGGACGTGGTCCCGGACCCCGGCGAGCTCCTCGACGCGCTCGTCGAGGACGAGGGCACCGCGATGCGGCTGCTGTGCGTGCTGGGGGCGAGCCCGGCCCTGTCCGACCACCTGGTCCGGCACCCCGAGCACTGGCGGGAGCTCGCCGACTCGCGGCTGGGCTCCACCCGGCCGGCGGCCTGGGCGGTGCGGGCCGGACTGCTCGAGGCGGTGGGCGCCGACCCCGCGGACCCGGCCCCGACCGCCACCGAGCCCGACGCCGACGCGGTCGACGCGCTGCGCGTGGAGTACCGCCGGTTCCTGCTGCGGCTGGCCGCCCGCGACCTGTCCCACCACCTCGGCGTCGACGACGTGGCTGCCGAGCTGTCCGACCTGGCGGCCGGCACCCTCGACGCCGCCCTCGCGGTGGCCCGGGCGCGGGTGCCGGACGCGCGGCAGGCCCGGCTCGGCGTCGTCGCGATGGGCAAGTGCGGCGGCCACGAGCTCAACTACGTCTCCGACGTCGACGTGATCTTCGTGCATGCCCCGGCCGACGGCGCCGACGAGAACGACGCGATCCGCGTCGCCACCCAGCTGGCGAGCAACCTCATGCGCATCTGCTCCGACCACACCCGCGAGGGCACGATCTGGCCGGTCGACGCGGCGCTGCGCCCCGAGGGCAAGGCCGGACCACTGGTGCGCACCCTCGCCAGCCACCAGGGCTACTACGAGCGCTGGGCGCGGACCTGGGAGTTCCAGGCGCTGCTGAAGGCGCGGCCGGTCGCCGGCGACCTGGAGCTGGCGCACGAGTTCGTGGAGATGACCCGGCCGCTCGTCTGGTCGGCCGCCGAGCGAGACGGGTTCGTCGAGGACACCCAGGCGATGCGCCGCCGGGTGATCGACCACATCCCCGCCAAGGAGGCCGAGCGGCAGCTGAAGCTGGGGGAGGGCGGTCTGCGCGACGTCGAGTTCGCGGTGCAGCTGCTCCAGCTCGTGCACGGGCGAGCCGACGAGCGGGTCCGGCCCACGGCCACCCTGAGCGCACTGCACGAGCTGACCAGGGGCGGGTACGTCGGCCGCGAGGACGGCGAGGCGCTGCACGAGGCGTACGCCTTCCTCCGCACCCTCGAGCACCGGATGCAGCTGCACGGGCTGCGGCGCATCCACGTCGTCCCCGAGGACGAGGCCGCGCTGCGCCGGCTCGGCCGGAGCATGGGTCTCCTCAAGGACCCGGTCGGCGTGCTCGACAAGACCTGGCAGCACCACCGGCGCGAGGTGCGGCGGCTGCACGAGAAGCTCTTCTACCGGCCGCTGCTGACTGCGGTCGCGAAGATCCCCGGCGACGAGGCGCGGCTCTCGCCGGAGGCCGCGGAGAAGCGGCTGGCGGCCCTCGGCTACCTCGACCCGCGCGGCGCGCTGCGGCACCTCGAGGCCCTGACCTCCGGCATGAGCAGGGCCGCGCAGATCCAGCGCACCCTGCTGCCGGTGCTGCTCGGCTGGTTCGCCGACGCGCCCGACCCGGACGCCGGCCTGTTCGGGTTCCGCCGGCTGAGCGAGTCGCTCGGGTCCACGCCGTGGTACCTGTCCACGCTGCGCGACGAGGGCCAGGTCGCCGAGCGGCTGGCCCGGATCCTCGCCACCTCGCGCTACGCCACCGACCTGCTCGAGCGGGAGCCGCAGGGCGTGCGGATGCTCGGCGGGGACCTCCGGCCGCTGTCGGCCGAGGCGCTCACCGAGGAGATGCTCGCGTCGGCCGGCCGGCACGAGCGACCCGAGGACGCGGTCCTGGCGGTCCGCGGCGTACGCCGCCGCGAGCTGCTGCGCATCGCCGCCGGCGACCTGCTCGGCCTGACCGACGTCGCGGACGTCGGCGCCGGGCTGTCGCGCCTCACCGACGCCACGCTGGAGGCGGCGCTCGCGATCGCCGGCCGCGCGGTGCGGGCGACGCGCGGGCTGGCCGAGGCGCCCACCCGGATGGCGGTCGTGGCCATGGGCCGGTACGGCGGGTTCGAGCTGTCCTACGGCAGCGACGCCGACGTGATGTTCGTGCACGACCCCGAGCCGGGCGTCGAGGCCCAGGCCGCGGCGTCGTACGCCCAGGCGGTGGCCAACGAGCTGCGACGGCTGCTCGCGCTGGCCGGGCCGGACCCGGCCCTCGAGGTCGACGCGGACCTGCGCCCCGAGGGCAAGAACGGCCCGCTCGTGCGCACCCTGGACTCCTACGCGGCCTACTACGCCAAGTGGTCGGAGGTGTGGGAGGCCCAGGCGCTGCTGCGCGCAGATCCGGTCGTCGGCGACGAGGATCTGCGGCGCCGGTTCGCCGAGCTGGTCGACCCGCTGCGCTACCCGGCCGACGGCGTCTCCGACGACGTCGTGCTCGAGGTGCGCCGGGTCAAGGCGCGCGTCGACGAGGAGCGGCTCCCGCGCGGCGCCGACCCGCACACGCACCTCAAGCTCGGCCGCGGCGGGCTCGCCGACATCGAGTGGACCGTCCAGCTGCTGCAGATGCGGTACGCCGGCGGCGTACCCGCCCTGCGCACCCCGCGCACCCTCGAGGCGCTCGCGGCGGCGCGCGAGGCCGGCCTGGTGGACGAGGACGACGCCGCGGTGCTCCAGCAGGCGTGGCGGCGGGTCAGCCGGGTGCGCAACGCGGTGACGCTGGTGCGCGGCAAGCCCAGCGACGAGCTGCCCCGCGACATCCGGGAGCGGGCGGCCGTCGCCGCGGTGCTCGGCTACCCGCCCGGGTCGTCGGACGCGATGGTCAACGACCAGCTGCGCTACACCCGCCTCGCGCGCGGCGTGGTCGACCGGGTCTTTTGGGAGTAGTGGTGCACCCGGACGAGATCGGCCCCGACGAGTTCGACGAGCTCGTCCGCGACGCGCTGGACCAGCTGCCCGACGAGGCCGCCCACTTGGTCGCAGAGATCGCCGTCGTGGTGCGCGAGGAGCCGGAGGACGGTGAGGCCGCTCCCGGCACCCTGCTGCTCGGCACGTTCCGCGGGGTCCCGCACACGGCCGTCGGTGGGCGCGTGCCGGGCACGTTGCCCGACGTGATCACGCTCTACCGCCGTCCGATCCTCGCCGTGTGCCGGACCCGCGACGAGGTCGCGCCCCGGGTGCTCAAGGTCCTGGGACACGAGGTCGGTCACGCCTTCGGCATCGGCGAGGAGCAGCTGCGGGCGCTGGGCTGGTTCTGAGCGGGCTCCTACGCTGACCGTCATGACCGACACCGCCGCGAAGGCCACCACCCTCCTGGACCTCCACCGCGCCCCGGAGCTGCTCACCGTCGTCAACGTCTGGGACGTGATCAGCGCGCGGACCGTCTCCGCCGTCGAGGGCACCACGGCCCTCGCCACCGCCAGTCACTCGATCGCCGCGACGTTCGGCTACGAGGACGGCGAGAACATCCCGCTCGACCTGATGCTCGACATGGTCGGCCGGATCGTGACCTCCACCGACCTGCCGGTGACCGCCGACCTCGAGGGCGGGTACGGCGACCCGGCCGAGACGATCCGCCGGGCCATCGGCACCGGAGTGGTCGGTGCGAACATCGAGGACCAGATGCGGCCCCTGGCCGAGGCGGCGCGCAACGTCGAGAAGATCATGAAGGTCGCCGAGCAGGAGGGCGTCGACTTCGTGCTCAACGCCCGCACCGACGCCTTCCACCTCGGCCGCGACAAGGACCCGGCCGACAACCTGGCCGAGGCGATCGAGCGCGGCCGCGCCTACCTCGACGCCGGCGCGCCGGTGGTGTTCGTGCCGGCCCGCCTCGACGAGCAGCAGGTCGGCGCGATCGTCGACGCGTGGGGGCGGCAGAAGCTCACCATGATCGGCATCCCGGGTGTCCCGTCGCTCGCGCGGCTCGAGGAGCTCGGCGTGGCGCGCGTGTCGTACGGTCCGATGTCGCAGAACGTCGCGCTCACCGCGCTCCAGGAGCTGGTCGAGGAGGTGCACCGGGGCGGTGGCGTGCCGTCGTCGATGCGCATCCTCAACTGACCCGTGGGAGCACCTAGGGTGTGCCGGTGACCGATCTCGAGGAGCGGCTCCGCGCCGCCGTCCGTGCCTGCCCGCGCACCGTCATGCCGACCCCGCGTCGGTCACCGGCCGAGGCGCTCGCGGCCCTCGCCGCGGCGGCGGAGGAGCTCGGTGTGGACGAGTGGGACCAGTACGGCGAGCGCGGGGCGGTCGCCCGCGTCGAGGCCGAGGTCGCGGACCTGCTGGGCAAGCCCGCGGCGGTGCTCTTCCCGAGCGGCGTGATGGGACAGCAGGCGGCGCTGCGGGTGTGGTGCGACCGGAGCGGCTCCCGCCGGGTGGCGATCCCGGACCGCTCCCACCTGCTGGTGCACGAGGACGACGGGCCACGCCTGCTCCACGACTTCCGGTTCGAGCCGCTGACCGTCGGCCGGCGTACCGCCACCGCGGCCGACCTGTGCGGCCTGCCGGCGGGGCTCGGGGCGGCGCTGGTCGAGCTGCCCCTGCGCGACGCGGGCTGCCGGCTGCCGGCCTGGGACGAGCTGGTCGCGCTGTCGGAGGCCGCGCGCGAGCTGGGGGTCCCGCTGCACGTGGACGGCGCCCGCATCTGGGAGTCGCAGCCGTTCTACGACCGCCCGCTCGCGGAGATCGCCGCGCTCGCGGACTCGGTCTACGTGTCCTTCTACAAGGGCCTCGGTGGCCTGGCCGGGGCGGCGGTCGCCGGCTCCGCGGACATCGCCGACGAGCTGCGGCTCTGGCGGCGCCGGATGGGCGGCACGCTGTACCGCCTGACGCCGTACGCCGTCGGTGCCCTGGCGGGGCTGCGTGACCTGCTGCCGCGGATGGGGGAGTACGTCGCGTGGGCGCGCTCCTTCGCGGCGTCGCTGGTCGAGGCCGGGTTCGTGGTCGACCCGGACCCGCCGCACACCAACACGTTCCTCGTGCACGCCGCGGGCACCGCCGACGCCGTCAACGAGCGTCTCCTGGGCCTCATCGAGCGCGAGCGGGTCGTCCCGTGCGCCCCCTGGTGGGACGGCGCGATCCCCGGGTTCGTGACCACCGAGATCGCCGTCACGGCACCGACCCTGGAGTTCGACCCCGCTGTCGTCGCGGGCTGGTGGCGCGAGGTCGTGGGCGGCTGACGATCGTTGACCAGGCCTTGAGGAAACCTCGGGCCTTCACCACGGCGAGGCTTGAAGCTGGCCCGGCAGAGTTCTGGTCATCAAGGAACCGACCAGCCGGAACCCAGCGCGCTGGTCCCTCACCAGAAGGGATCCGGCAATGCGTCTCGGAACCCGCAAGGCCGCCGTCAGGATCTTCGCCTCCGTCGTCCGCGCACTGCGCGCCCCGGCGCTCCAGCACGGCGTCTTCCGGGTCGGCCTGACCGGCCTGGCCGGCCTGGTCCTGCTCGGCCTGGGCACGATCCGGGGCAGGGCGGAGGAGGAGTGATCGCCGAGATGGTCGAGCCGCCCGTCGTCTTCGACGCCACCGCCGTCAGCAGCCTCACCGGGCACCCGGACGACCGTGCGTTCGCGCTCGTCCTGGTCACGCGCTACCGCGCCCTGCTGCCCGAGCGGGTACGCCGGATCGCGGTGGCCCTCGCCGAGCGCGAGACCGACGACGCCCTGGACGCCGTGCTCAGCCTCAAGGTCGCCTCGGCCACGGTCGGCGCCCGGGAGCTGGCGCAGATCGCGGAGCGGATCGAGCGGGTGCTGCGCCTCGGCGACGTCAACCAGGCGGTGCTGCGCGGGCCGGAGCTCGCCGCCGCGGTCCGGCGCGCCCACCACGCGCTCGACGCGTTCCTCGACGGCACGCCCGACGACTGAGGAGACCGGCGCTACTCGGCCAGCTCCATCCGGTAGCCGACACCACGCACCGTGCGGATGAAGCGCGGCCCGTTCTTCTCCTCGCCGAGCTTGCGGCGCAGGTTGCCGACGTGCACCTCCACGAGGTGGGTGTCCGAGGCCCACTCGGTGCCCCACACCGACCTCAGCAGCGCCTCGCGGGTCCACACCCGCGCGGGCGTGCGCATCAGCTCGGTGAGCAGGTCGAACTCGGTGCGCGTGAGCTCGAGCTCGACGCCACCGCGGAACGCCCTCCGCCCGTCGACGTCGACCCTGAGGGCGCCGTGCACGAGCACCTCGTGGTCGTCCTCGGGGAGGGGAGCGGCGGGCTGGGCACTGGCCGTGCGCGGACGGCGGAACATCGCGTTGACGCGCGCCTTGAGCTCCCTGGCGCTGAACGGCTTCGAGATGAAGTCGTCGGCGCCGGTCTCGAGGCCGAGCAGGCGGTCGATCTCGTCGTCGCGCGCCGTGATCATGACGACGTACGCGTCGCTGATCTCCCGGATCCGGCGGCAGGCCTCGATCCCGTCGATCCCGGGCAGGCCCAGGTCGAGCGTGACCAGGTCGGGGTTGCCCTCCCGGACCGCCTCGACGCCCGCCAGACCGGAGTCGACGGCCGTGACGACGAAGCCCTGGGTCTGCAGGGTGAACTCGATGAGCGCCCGGATGTCCTCGTCGTCCTCGACGACGAGGGCTCGCCGTTCGACCCCCGAATCGTTCACCATGCTCCCCATGTGCCCAGATGATGCCACTTCTTGCGCATTTCTTGAGTTTTGCCGCCGGACCACCTGAGGTCGGGGGCGCAGGGAGGCGACGCTGCGCTCGGGGACCGGGCCGGCCCACTCGCCGACCGTCACCTGCGGCGGCGTGCTGAGCGGCTCGTCGGGCTCGATCGGAGCGGTCGGCTGCACCAGACTCGGGGCGTGACGACTCTCCCCGGCCTGCGCCTCAAGCAGCTCGTGCTCGCGTTCGGCGCGGCGTACCTCGGCCTCGTGGCCCTGACGAACCTGGTGAACCTGCTGTCCGAGGCGACCGGCGGTGACTGGACGTTCCTCAACTCGAGCAACACGGGGTACGTCGCCTCGGTCGTCGACGTGTACTCGTGGCCGGGGTGGTTCGACGAGCTCGCCGTCGCGGGCGCATCGCTGGTCGAGGGTGCGGGCGCGTTGCTGTTCGCGCGAGCCCTCCTCCGGTACCGCGGTGGCGGTGCCGGGGCTGTGGAGGCGTACCAGGCGCTCGCGTGGAACCTCGGCGTCTGGTGCGCGTTCATCATCGGCAGCGAGTTCTTCGTGGCCTACGAGGCCGAGGGCACGTTCCGCGAGCTCCTCGGCCTGGGCCTGCTGATGATCGTGGTCGTCGCGGTCGTGCCCGACGACGTGGCCCGTGGGACCGGGTGACCGAGGATCGTCCCCCGCCGCGGTCGTGGTCCCGCGCGATGGTCAGGCCGGTGCCTGCGTCGCGGTGTCGGGTGCGGCGGTCGCCGGCGCCGTCGAAGTGATGAGCTCGTCGACCGAGAGGTCGAGGTCGCGCTCGACGGAGGCGCAGATGGGGGTCTCTTCCATGGCCGCGACAGTTCCCCGATCGAGCGGTTCTCATACCTGGCGGCCCTAGGCTGCGCGCATGAGGCTCGACACAGTCGTGATCGGCGCCGGCGTCATCGGGTCGGCGATCGCTCTGGAGCTCGCGCGCGCCGGTCACGAGGTGGTCGTCCTCGACAAGGGCACCGGGGTCGGGTTCGGCTCGACGAGCGCGTCGAGCGCGATCGTCCGGTTCCACTACTCGACGTTCACGGCGGTCGCCGCCGCGTGGGAGGCCCGGCAGCTCTGGGCGGACTGGGCCGGGCACCTCGGTCACCCCGACCCGGACGGGCTCGCGACGTTCCACCGCACCGGGATGCTGGTGCTCGGCGACGGGACGCCGCCGCACCTCGACGAGGCGGGCGTCCCGTGGGAGATGTGGGACCCCGACGAGGTGGGTCGCCGGGTGCCCGAGCTGGACACCGGGCGCTACGGGCCGCCCGTGCCGGTCGACGACCCGGCGTTCTTCGAGGACGCCCGCGGCCGTCTCGGTGGCTCGTACACCCCGGACGCCGGGTACGTCGACGACCCGCGGCTCGCTGCCGCGAACCTGGCCGCGGCCGCGCGCCACCACGGCGCGTCCTTCCTGGTCCGGCGCGAGGTGGTGGGCATCGACGGGGACGGTCCGCGGCGGTGGCGGGTCCGTACGGCCACCGGCGACAGGCTGGACGCCGACGTCGTCGTCAACGCGGCCGGGCCCTGGTCGAGCCGGCTCGCCGCGCTGCTCGGCGCGGACGCGGACTTCGCGTTCACCTCGCGCCCGCTGCGCCAGGAGGTCCACCAGCTGGCGGCGTCGGGCCCGGTCGTCACCGTGGCCGATCCGGACCTCGGCGTCTACCTGCGACCGCAGGGTGAGGGGCAGCTGGTCGTCGGCGGCCTCGAGCCCGCGTGCGACCCGCTGCACTGGCTGGACCGGCCGGAGGATGCCGACCCGCGCCCCACCCGGGCCGTCTTCGAGGCACAGACGCTCCGGGCGGCACGTCGGGTGCCCGGGCTCGCCGTACCGTCGCGGCCGCAGGGCATCACCGGGGTGTACGACGCCACGCCCGACTGGACCCCGATCTACGACCGCACCGCGCTCCCGGGCGTCTACGTCGCGATGGGGACCAGCGGCAACCAGTTCAAGAACGCGCCCGTCGTCGGCCAGCTGATGGCACACCTGATCGCCTCGGTCGAGGCCGGCCACCCCCACGACGCCGAGCCGCTGACCTGGCGCGCGCCCCGCACCGGCAACGTGCTCGACCTCGCGACGTTCTCGCGCCGCCGACGGGTGGGCTCCGATGGTCCGTCCAACGTCCTGGGCTGATCCGGCTCGGCCGTGGGGGCGACCGCCTAGGCTTCGCGCGTGAGCACGCAGCCGAATCCGTCCGACGGGGAGCTCGACGAGGCCGTCGAGCTGCTGATGGCCACCTCGCGGTTGATGACCGCGATCGTCGCGCGGACGCTGGCGGACGTCCACCAGTCCGTCACGGTGCCGCAGCTGCGCGTCCTCGTGATGCTGCACGGGCAGGGCCCGATGAACCTGACTCCGATCGCGGCGGCGCTGGGGGTCAACCCCTCGAACGCGACCCGCACGTGCGACCGGCTCGTCGCGGCCGGCCTGGTGCGCCGGGAGGCCGACCCCAGCGACCGCCGTACCGTGGCGGTGACGCTGACGCCGAAGGGCCGGCGCCTGGTCGACTCCCTGCTCGACGCGCGTCGAGCGGTCCTCGCGGAGGTCGCCGGTCACCTGCGCCCCGCCGACCGGCGCGCGCTGACGAAGGGCCTCGGTGCGTTCCTCGACGCCGTGCCGCAGACGTCCCAGGACCACGACGACGGTGGCGCGCTCCTGACCTGGGTGCGCTGACCGGCGCCCTCCTGCGGCCCGCGGCCGTCCTGGACCGACCGGCTCCCGCCGTCGAGGACCTCGCTGCGCCGCCTCTGGTCCGGATCATGTGCCGCGCGGCGGTCTGCGGATTGGTCACCAACCGCGTGCCGGGAGCGCTTCGACATGCGGTATGTGACCACTCGGCACCTGGTTTCTGGGCGCCGGGAGGCCCGGCGCCCGCCGCACGTCGCCCAGGGGGACGTCATGCGAGCGGCCAGCCGATCGAGGCTCGACGAGTTTGCCGAGCCGCCCGATGGGTACTTGCGGATACGCAAGTAATTGACGATCGAAGGAGGGCTGATTGATGCGTGGTGGACGCAGCCGGGGGCGTGTGGTGGTGGTGACCGGGGCGAGCGGCGGCATCGGCCGGGCGACGGCGCGGGCGTTCGCCGCGCAGGGCGACCACGTGGCGCTGCTGGCCCGGGGCGAGCGTGGGCTCGAGCACGCTGCGGAGGAGGTGCGCGCGCACGGCGTGCGCGCGCTGACGGTGCCGGTCGACATGGCGGACCCGGCGGCCGTGGACCGCGCCGCCGAGCGGGTCGAGCGGGAGCTGGGCCCCGTCGACGTCTGGGTGAACGTCGCGTTCACCTCGGTGTTCGCACGGTTCGTCGACATCGAGCCCGACGAGTTCCGCCGGGTCACCGAGACGACGTACCTCGGGTTCGTGAACGGCACCCGGTCGGCGCTGCGCCACATGCGGGCGCGGGACCGGGGCACGATCGTCCAGGTCGGGTCGGCACTCGCGTACCGCGGCATCCCGCTGCAGTCGGCGTACTGCGGCGCGAAGCACGCGCTGCGCGGCTTCCACTCGTCGCTGCGCACCGAGCTGATGAACGAGGGCAGCAACGTGCACGTGACGATCGTCCAGATGCCCGGCGTGAACACCCCGCAGTTCTCGTGGGTGTTGTCCCGGCTGCCCCACCGGGCGCGGCCGGTGGCGCCGGTCTACCAGCCCGAGGTCGCGGCTCGCGGGGTCCTGTACGCCGCCGACCACCCGCGCAAGCGGGAGTACTGGGTGGGTGCCTCGACCGTGGTCACCATCCTCGCCAACCGCGTGGCCGCCGGGCTCCTCGACCGCTACCTCGCGCGCACCGGCGTCGCCTCCCAGCAGACGTCCGAGCCCCGGCCAGCGGACCAGGCGGTGAACCTGTGGGAGCCGGCGGATGGTGAGGACGGGCACGACTTCGGCGCGCACGGCCGGTTCGACGACGAGGCGTGGTCCCACTCGCCGCAGCTGTGGCTCTCGACGCACCGGCGCGAGCTCGCGACGGCCGCTGTCGCCACCGGGGTCGCCGGCCTGGCCGCCGCCACGGCCCGCCGCTCGTGATGCGCGGCGTCGACGTCGTCAGGTCCGCAGCCGGGGTCACCGCGCTGGTGTGGCCCGCGCCGGTCGCGCGGCTCGCGGACGACCACCGCGTGGCCGTACGCCGCGCCGCCCGGCTGCTCGGCGCCCGCTGGCTCGCCCAGGCGGCGGTGTCGGATCGGCTGCGCCCCGGCCACGCCGCCCATCTGGGCGTCGGGATCGACGTGGTCCACGCCGTCTCGATGCTCGCCGCGGCCCGGCGCTGGCCCGGCGCCGCACGACCTGCGCTGCTGAGCGCCGGGGTCGCGTCGGCGCTCGCCGTGGCCGACGCCCGGAGCTCTGCGCGATGACCGGCAGCCGGATCGAGGACTACGCCCTCCTCGGTGACCTCCACACGGCCGCGCTCGTCGGCCGCGACGGCTCGGTCGACTGGCTCTGCCTGCCGGTGTTCGACTCGCCGTCGGTCTTCGCCGCGCTGATCGGCGGGCCCGGCGCCGGTCGCTGGTCGGTGCGACCGCAGGGCGCCGAGGTGTGCAGCTCGCGCCGGTACCGCCCCGACACCCTGGTGCTCGAGACGCGGTGGCGCACGTCGGACGGGACGGTCGACGTCATCGACCTCATGCCCCGGCGCACCGGAGCACCGTGCCTGGTGCGCACCGTCGTCGGTGTCACCGGACGCGTCACGGTGGAGTCGGACCTGCGGGCCGCGTTCGGGTACGCCGAGGACCGATCTGTCGTCGAGCTGGACGGCCGGCGCGCGTCGTTCCGCTCGTCGGAGGACGGCCTGGTGCTGTGGTCGCCGGTGCCGCTGGAGCGCTCGGCGGACGGCGTCCGCGCGCAGGTGACGGTCGGAGCGGGGGAGCGCGCCTCGTTCGTGCTCCGCCACCACGACCTCGACGACGCCCCGCCGCCGGAGCCGGACCCGGACCACCTGCTGGCCGACACGGAGTCCGCGTGGAGCGACTGGATGCGCGACTGCGGCTATCGCGGCCGCTGGGAGTCCCAGGTGCGGCGCTCGCTCGTGCTCCTCAAGGCGCTCACGTACGCCCCCACCGGCGGGATCGTCGCCGCCGCGACGACCTCGCTCCCCGAGGACCTCGGTGGGCAGCGCAACTGGGACTACCGCTACTCCTGGCTGCGCGACTCGACGTTCACCCTCCAGTCGCTGCTCTCCGCGGGCTTCCACGACGAGGCACGCGCCTGGCGGGAGTGGCTGGTCCGCGCGGTCGCCGGCGACCCAGCGGACCTGCAGATCATGTACGGCGTCGACGGGCGGCGCCGGGTCACGGAGACAGAGCTCGACCACCTGCCCGGCTACGCCGGGTCGCGCCCGGTGCGCATCGGCAACGCCGCGGCCGGCCAGCTCCAGTTGGACGTGTACGGCGAGGTGCTCGACGCGCTGCACCTGGCCCGGGAGTCGGGCCTGCAGGTGGTGGAGGACGCCTGGGACCTCCAGCGACGGCTGCTCGACTGGCTCGAGGGCAACTGGCAGGAGGCCGACAGCGGCCTGTGGGAGATGCGGGGGAAGCCCCGCGAGTTCGTCCACTCGAAGGTGATGGCGTGGACCGGGGTCGACCGCGCGGTGCGCTCGGTCGAGCAGCACGGCCTCGACGGGCCGGCCGACCAGTGGCGCCGCCTGCGTGACCGGATCCACCGCGACGTGTGCGAGCGCGGGTTCGACGCGGACCGCGGCACGTTCACCCAGAGCTACGGGTCGACGGACCTCGACGCGGCGCTGCTGCTGATCCCGCGCACGGGGTTCCTGCCCTGGGACGACCCTCGCGTGCGGGGCACTGTCGAGGCGGTGCGCCGCGAGCTGAGCCGGGACGGGTTCGTCTGGCGCTACCGCCAGGACTCGGACGAGGTCGACGACGGCCTGTCGGGCGGCGAGGGCGCCTTCGTCGCGTGCAGCTTCTGGCTCGCGGACGCCCTGAGCGGCATCGGGCGCACCGACGAGGCGGTGGACGTGTTCCGCCGGATGCTCGACGTCCGCAACGACGTCGGGATGCTGAGCGAGGAGTACGACCCGGTGCGCCGGGTGCACCTGGGCAACACGCCGCAGGCGTTCAGCCTGGTCGGCCTCGTCAACACCGCGCGGCACCTGAGCACGGCCGTGCACCCGACGTCGCAGGCGCCGCCAGTTCCTTCGGCGTGTTGAGCGCGACCGGCGGCGTGACGGTCACGCTGGCGTCGGGCGTCACCGTGACCACGGCGTACCGGGTGCCCCTGGTGTCGGGGTCGACGTACATGATCGCGAAGCGGGCCGGACTCGTGATGATGCCCGGGTTCGGCTTCGTGCTCACGTGTCCGCCGGCGCTGCCGAGGGTGAACTCGGTGGCCGCCACGTCGGTCGCGGTCTGGACCTGCTGCGGGCCGAGGAAGTCGAACGACCGCCCGTCCAGCACCGCGGTGCCGACGCAGCCGCTCTCGGCGATGCGGCGCCCGAGCAGGTGGTCGTGGACGAGCACGAAGTCGGGACGATCCGTGCACGCCCGGTCGATGGTCCTGCTGACGAACTCGTCCACGTCGACGGCCGGGTCGCGGAGCACGTCGTCGCTCCCGAAGTTGCCGACGGTCGAGATCCGGGGGTCCGCCGCGGCGAGGAGGCGCAGGCCCGCGACGTCCTGCGTGGTGCCGTCGCCGACCTCCCAGCCGCGCTCCTCGGCGGCCGCGACGATGGTCCGGGTGTCGTGCAGGCCCGGGGCGAGGTGGATCGGCCGGTCCTCGGCGTAGTAGTCGAGCGTGTCGAGGACGTAGAGCTCGAGCCGCTTGCCGGCGAAGGTGAGGTCCCCGGTCAGCGCGACGAAGTCCGCGTCGAGCAGCCGCGCCGTCAGCCCCACCTGCCGGGCCATCCCGTTGACGTCCTCGAAGTCGTCGGCGAGGACGAACACCACGTCGTCCTCGCCCCCGGCCAGCTCGGGCTGGGCGGCCAGGGCGTCCTTCAGGTTCGCCGAGACGTCCTCGTAGAACTGCGACCGCGGGCGCAGCACCGACAGGAACGGCAGCACGTCGGCCACGAGGCCGGTCACCTGCGTCCCCTCCAGCGGTGTGCCGCGGAAGACCGGGCTGGCGACCGGCGTGCGGTGGTCGTCGTGCATCCACACCGTCGCGGCGACGGCGTCGAGGGCCAGCGCCACCACGACGCCCGCGGCCACGAGCGTCACGCGGAGGCGGCGGTTGTGACGGCTCACGAGGGCCGCCTGCTCGGGGGAGTACGACGCCAGGCGCCGCCGCCGCTGCCAGGACAGCCCGACGACGGCGCCGACCGCGAGGACGCCCGCGAGGAAGCCGCCGAAGCCCCAGATGAGCAGGTGCTGGCGGGCGGTGACGCCGATCAGGTGGATCGCCGGGCGGGGGTTCTCCCACAGGCCGGCGAGGTACCGGCGGGTCGGCTTGTCGCTCGGGACCAGGCGGTTCCAGTCCGCGTCGATGTTCACGCCGACCGGCTTGCCGGCGAGCCGCTGGTGCTGCGGTCGCACCAGCGCGCCCTGGAACAGCCGGCTGGTGTCCTGGCCGAGCACCGGCCGCACCGACACCTGCTGCCCGGCGATCTGCACGTGCGCCGGCGGCGCGTGGCCGATCGCGACCAGCGCGGTGGCGAACGGGACCGTGGCGAGGAGTGCGGCCAGCGCGACGGTCCGCGCGATCCGGAGGGCGCGACGACCGCGCCCTGCCGGAGCCGGGTCCTCCTGCGACATCTGGCACCCCCACCGGTCCACTCGCCCCGACGCTACCCCGGGACGGGAGGTGCCAACCCGGCGCTACGTCGGGCGCGCGTCCTCGGCCACCCACGCGGCGTCGACCGGGTCGACCACGAGCACCGCGGACCGCGACTCGCGGACGACGGCGCGGACGACCGAGCCGAGGTGGTGGGTCGCCACCCGGTGGCCGGTGCGGTGCCGCCCGACGACCACGAGGTCCGAGCGGCGGGACGCCTCGACCAGCGCGTCGGCCGGCCGGCCGTGCTGCACCGACACGTCGAGTGCGACGCCGGTGAACTTGGCCGTCAGCGGCTCGAGGTCCGCGCGCACTCGCCGGGCCAGCTCGGCCGAGTGCGCGGCCTTGCGCTCGCCGGAGAACACGACGTCGTCGTACGCGTCGCTGTACCGCCACGTGTGCACGACCCGCAGCGTGGCCCCGCGGGCCTGGGCCTCCTCGAAGGCCGCCTGCAGCAGGTTCGCGGTCGTCCCGACGTCGTCCACGCCGACCGTCACGACGCCGGCGGTCCGGTCGAGGGCCCGCCACGCGGCCGGCACCGCCACCACCGGGAGCCGCGACCGGACGATGACCGCGCTGGTCACGGAGTACGTCGGCACGTGGCGCCGGTCGGCGCCCATCCGCTCGGGCTGGAGCACGATCTCGGCGCCGCCGGAGCTCGCCTCCACGAGCGCGGGCGCGGGGTGCCCGACGATCAGCTGGGTGCTGACGGCCGGCTCGTCGCCGAGCTCGTGGCGCACGTCCTCGGCAACCTCGGCGAGCATCCGCTGCGCGTCCTGGAGCACGGGCTGGCGGGTCACCGCGATCGCGTCGGCGTTCGCGCCGCTCAGGAACGGGTGCAGCACGTGCACCAGGTGGACCGGGAGCCGGCGCCGCCGGGACTCGTCGACCGCGTACCGGACCGCGGCCTCGCTGTCCGCCCGACCGGCCACGCCGACGACGATCTTGTGCGTGCTGGTGTCCATCTCGACCTCCTGCGGTCCGCTCTCGTCAGCACCAGCGTCCGCCCGGCTCACCTGGTGGAGTAGGGCCCTAGGGCCCGGCGGCGTGGGGACCTGCCTCAGCCGCCCGTGCCGCCGGCGCCTGCCTGCCAGGCACGGAACGCCTCGACCGCGGTCGGCAGGGTGACGAACAGGTGCTCCTCGCCGATCCGGTCGAGCAGGCCGGTCGGCGCCAGCACGTCGCGGAGGTCCTGCTTGAGCCGTGCCAGCGCGAGGACGATGCCGCGGTCGGCCAGCCGGCGGCGCACGTCCTCGAGCACGTCGGTGGCGGTGATGTCGACCTCGACGACCGCCTCGGTGTTCAGCAGCACCCACTGCACCGGGTCGGGGCTGTGGTCGACCGCGGCCAGCACGCGGCGGCGGAAGTCGTCCGCGTTGGCGAAGAACAGCGGCGAGTCGTAGCGGTACACCAGCAGTCCCGGCACCCGTTGGGCGCTGGGGTAGTCGTCGACGTCGTGCATGCCTGCGACGCCCGGCACCAGGCCCTCGACGGCGTCGTGCGGGCGAGCGACCCGGCGCAGCAGGTCGGAGACCGAGAGGCCGATCGCGACCAGGATGCCGAGCAGGACGCCGAACACGAGGACGCCGACCGTGGTGGCGACGGCGAGCACCAGCTCGCTGGTGCGGAACCGCGCGAACCGGACGAGCTCGGAGACCTCGACCAGCCGGATGGCGGCGTAGACGACGACCGCCCCGAGGACGGGGAGCGGGATCGCCTCGAGCACCGGGCTCGCGACCAGCACGACCAGCAGCGTGGCGGCCACGGTCACCAGCGCCGCGAGCTGGGACCGGGCCCCCACGCCGTCCGCGATCGCGGTCCGGCTGCCGCTGCTGCTCACCGGGAAGCCGTGCATCAGCGAGGAGCCGACGTTGGCGGCGCCGAGCGCCAGCAGCTCGCGCTCCGCGTCGACCTGCGGGGCGTCGCGGCCCGCGAACGCACGGGCGGTCAGCACGTTGTCGGTGAAGCCGACGAACGCCACGCCGAGGGCCGGGACCCACAGGTCGCGCAGGGCGTCGGCGTCGAGGTCAGGGACCGCCAGGCCGGGCAGGGTGGCCGGCACGTGGCCGACCAGCTGCACCCCGTGGTCACCGAGGTCGAGCAGCCACGCCACCAACGTGCCCCCGAGCACGGCGAGCAGCACCACCGGGCCGTGCCGCCACAGCAGGGCCCCGGCCAGCATCGCGAGCAGCGTCGCGAGCCCGAGGACGGCCGACGGCACGTGGAGGTCCCCGAGGTGGCGGACCAGGAAGGCGAGCTCGGGGAAGAAGCCGTCGGCGGACACCGCGATGCCCAGCAGCTTCCCGAGCTGCGAGACGACCATGATCCCCGCGATCCCGGCCATGTAGCCGACCAGCACCGGCCGGGAGAGCAGGCTCGCCAGCGCCCCGAGATGGGCGACCCGCCCGAGCACGCACACGACCGCGACGAGGATGGCGAGGGTCGCGGCGAACACGGCCGGGTCGGCGGCCACCGCCGGGGCCGAGGCGAGGGCGGTGGCCGTCATGAGGGCCGTCGTCGACTCCGGCCCGACCGACAGCACGTGCGACGAGCCGATCAGGGCGTAGCCCACCATCGCGCCGACGGCGGCCCACAGCCCGGTGGCGGGCGGCAGGCCCGCGACCTCGGCGTACGCCATCACCTGCGGCACCAGGTACGCCGTCACCGTGACGCCGGCGAGCAGGTCCCAGCGCAGCCACTCCCGCTGGTAGCGGCGGACCCAGCCCGGTACGACGACCGCGGCACGCATGGAGGACACGGTAGGGGAGCCCTCAGTCCGCGGGCAGCCGAACGCGGTCGAAGCGGGGCCGGTAGAGGCCCGGGTGCTGGCAGACCTCGAACACGTCGGGGTTGTTGCGGCTCCAGGAGACCACCATGGTGCCCGGCCGGGGCAGCAGGTCGGGGTGGGCGAGGGCCAGGTAGCGCAGCTCCCCGGTGCTCGGGTTGCAGGGGATGTCGAGCAGCGCGATCGGCGGCTCGAACGGTCCCCACGGGTGGTCGGCCGGCCACACCGCGAGCGAGGTCCCCAGGAACTCGTCCTGCTTGCTGAGGATCCACCAGCGCCCCTCGGCGGGGAACACGCTGAGCGTCTGCGAGACCCCGCCGAGCTCCCCGACGACGGGGGTGGCCCGCGCGGGATCGCCGTTCCATCCGGTGCCGTCCCAGTAGTGCCACCCACGCGCGTCCGCGATGTCGGCGACCCGCGTGCGGGCGACGTGCAGGGCGAACCCGTGCACGCCGCTGATCGGCCGGGTGGAGGTGCCGTAGAGGTAGACGCGGTGTCCGACCCGTGCGAGCGCGGCTCCCCAGGTGGGACGGTCCGCGGCGGCGAGGTCGGGCCCGAGGTCGGTGATCCGGCGCAGCTGGGGCCGGCGTCCGTGGGGCACGCCGATCACCGCGACCGACGGACCGAGGATCTCGAAGCCGAACGAGCCCGGTCCGACGGCGCGCACCCGTTGGCTGAGCACCACCACGGTCGTCCGCCGTGGGCGCTCGATCGTGAAGCCGGACATCGGCCAGTAACCGACGCCGTCGAACCGGTCCGGGATGACCGCGCTCCGGCCCGGTCCGCTCACCGCGCGCACGCAGTCGCCGTCGGTCAGCAGCGCGGAGTTGTGCACGAACCGCGTCAGGTCCGGGTCGGACTGGAGCGTGTCGGCGAAGAACCACAGCCGTCGCCCGTCGGCGAGCAGCAGGTCGATGCCGACGTCCGCGCCGCGCATCCCGGGGACACCCGGCGTCCGGCGCACGAAGCGGTTGAGGTCGGCGACGGTGTCGACCGGCTCGACCACGACGCACTCCGAGAGCTGGAGCGCGTTGTGCCCGCGCGGCACGCGGGGGGCCGAGCCCCACGAGAGCAGGAGCGTGGTCGCCACGAGGACGACCGCCAGGACCCCGAGCTGCAGCAGCCGGCGCGGGGTCCCCGGTCTCATGGCAGCAGGACGACCGGGCAGGGGCTCTCCGGGAGGACACGGCAGAGCGTCCGCGCCTCGGGCCCCCGCGCGAGCACGAGCGCCCGCGCCTCCCGCGCCTCGTCGAGGAGCTCGGCCTCGTACGAATCCCGCGCGTGCCAGGAGTAGAGCACCCGCAGGGGGGCCTCGTGGACCCGGGCGATCTCCAGACCGCGCGCGACCAGCGCCGGCGCACCCGCCGGGTCGGCCACGCCGAGCAGGACCGGCCGCTGGTCGTCCGGGCGGACCGTCCAGCCCGGCGGCACCGACGCGATGGTGAACCCCTCGCCCTCGAGCGCGTTCACCAGCGCCGGCGCGTCCCGCCGGGGAACGACGACCAGGCCCGCTCCCGCCCCGGTCGAGACGACCGACGACGCCGGCGTGCCGGATACCGCGTGGCCTGTGACCGGGACGCCCGGTCCGGCCAGCAGCCCCGCCTCGTCCACCGCGTCCGCGACCCGGTGCTCCGCGCGGGCCTCGTCCGCGGGCCGGTACGCGTGCACCAGCTCGAGCGGACATCCGTGCACGAGGGCCTCCCACGCGGCGTACCGCAGGATCGCACCCGCATCGTCGTCCGGGACGACGACGAGGATCGGGCGCTGGTCGGTGGTCATCGATCCTCCTGTCAGGTCCGGCCCAGGCTCACCAGCACGACGGCGCCGGCGGCGCCGAGGAGCAGCAGCCCGCCGGCGACGAGCCCCCAGCCGAGCCTCCGCAGCCCCGGTGCCTCGGCGCCGACGGCGACGTCGGCGGCGACCGGGGTGGTGCCCTCGGCGTTCATCACGACCAGCCGCCAGCTGCCCGGCCGCGGGTCCCACGTGATCTCCTGCGGCCCGGCGCCGGAGGCGGACGCGACCCAGAAGCCGGCGTCGGTCGGTGCGACGCGCGGGGAGCCCCCGTCGACGAACCTGCTCGTCGTGGTGTCGCTGAACGGGTCGCGGACCGTGGTCCGGGCGACGTCGCGCAGGTACCGCGCGACGTCCTGGGACGACGCGACCCCGACGAAGACCCCGTCCCCGCCCGTGGGGACCGCGGTGGCGCGGAACCGCCCCAGCAGGCGGTGCGGGAGGCCGAACCCGAGCGGACCGCTGGTGACCTCGACCCCCTCCGACTGCACGGCGTAGCCCGGTGAGGACCAGCCGGCCGCGTCGCTCATCACGTAGCCGCTGCCGTCCCGGACCATCGCGTTCGCGGTGAGGGTGAGTCCGCCGGTGATGAGCGTGCCCCACCCGAGCAGCAGGACGAGCACGCCGAGGACCAGCGCGGCCACGTGGCCGGCGGTACGACGAGGGTGACCGGCGGCGGGCGTCCCCGGACGCGGCGGGTGCGGCGCGAGCGTCACGGCGGCCACGACCTCTCGAGGTGCTCCGGCTCGTGCCCCGGCTCGTGCTCCGGCTCGTGCTCCGGCTCGTGGAGGGGGACGACGGCGACGGGGCAGGTCGCGTGCTCGACCGCGGCGACGGCGTTGTTGCCGACGTGGTGGCGGGAGGTGCCCACGACGACCAGGCTCGCGCCGTCGGCGTGCTCCAGCAGGCACTCGGTGGGGTGCCCGCGGGCGACCTCCAGGTGCACGCGCACGTCGGGGTGACGCGCGGCGGCGGGCCCGGTGGCGTCCGCCAGCATCGCCCGCGTCGTGACGACGTCCTCGGTGTCCGGCTCGGCGAGGTGGGCGGGGATGGCCCCCGCGATCCCCGACGGCACGGAGCTGAGGGCGATGACCGGCAGCCCGTGCAGGTCGGCGTACTCGAACGCGAAGCGCAGGAGCGGCTCCGCCGAGGCCGCGGTCTCCACGCCGGCGACGACGCCGGCGGTGCCGGCCGTCGCTCCGCGGACCACCACGGTGGGCGTGCTCGCGTGCCGCGCGAGCGCCGCGCCGACCGAGCCGACGAGCAGGCTGCGGACCGGTCCGCGCCCGTGCGACCCGACGGCCAGCAGGTCCGCCTCGGACGCCCGGTCCAGCAGCACCTGACGCGGGTCGCCCGCGACGACCTCGGTGCGCACGGTCAGCTGCGGGTGCCGCTCGGCCATCGCGCGGCGCGCCCGCGCCACGAGCTTCTCGCCCTCGACCTCGAGGGCGCGCAGGAGGCGTCCGGCCTCGAGGTTCGCGTCCACCGTCCAGCCGATCCCCGCCATGCTGGGGATGGCGACGGCGTGCACGAGTGCCAGGTCGGCGCCGGCGAGCTGCGCGTGCCGGGCGGCCCAGGCCAGCGCGGCGTCGGATCCCTCGGACCCGTCGATCCCGACCACGACCGTGCGCCTGGTGACCGTGCTCATGCTTTCACGATCGTCCGCGCGGACCCGGGCGGCCACGGTCCCTCGACCGCCCGGGGCGGGACCAAGGGCCCGGTGGCCGGCAGCGCCCGGGGATCAGTGCAGCAGGACCTCCGACAGCGGACGGCGCGGGGTCGGCGGCAGCTGGCTGCGCGCGATCTCCTGCCAGCCCACGCGGACCACCAGCTGGGGGCACAGGCCGCCGCCCAGGATCTCCTGCAGGGTCTCGCGGGTCCGGTCGATCTCGACCGGCTGGCTCAACGGGACCACGGACAAGCCCTCCTGGCTCGCCCTCACCCAGACCCGGCACAGCAGCTCCCCGGTGCGCAGCCAGGCTTCCGGACCGTCCTCGGTCGAGCACAGCACCAGCACGCCGTCGGTCGACCGGATGTCGTCGGACGACCCGGGGCCGTTCCCGTCGTAGCGGGAGGGCCGGCGGTCGCGGTGCTGGTCCGTGGGGAGGACGGCGGCCGGGACGCCGTCCATCGAGCCGCGCTCGATCCAGGAGCGCTGCTCCTCGCCGTACCCCGGCAGCGTCTGCTCCAGCGTGTGCGCCTCGCGGGCAACGAGCTCCACGCGGATCCGGCCTGCGGACGTCGTCACCGGGACGACCGACATGCCGGGGACGTCGCCCGTCCGCGTGAGCCGATCCAGCCGCTCGGTCGGGATCGGCCACGACGTGAAGCGGCGGCGGTCGGTGTAGCGGTGACGGAGCACGTCGTAGGCGTCCCGGTCGGCGGGCGTGCTGCGGCCCGGCCGGAGCCGCAGGGTCGCGAGGTGGTCGGTCAGCCGCGGGTCACCGGGCTCGGTGTCCGCCGGCCAGCCGAGGGCGGCCGCGGCCACCCGGGCGTACTCGAGGGCGGCGCCGCAGCTGATCAGCAGGTTGCGCCCGTCCGGGTCGGTGACCGGCAGCTGGCGGGTGCGGTCGGCGTACAGCTCGAGACGGCTCCCGCGGGCCCGCCAGAGCCACGGCTGGGTGTTGTGGATGCTGGGCGCGCGACGCGCGAAGTCGACGACCTGCCGGGCCGGCGGCCGCTGGCGGTCGGAGCGTCGCCGGGCGGGCGCCTGCACCTGCTCGCTCTTCATCAGCGCGGCTCAGCTGCTCACCCGGACGTCGATGACGCCGAGGACGGTGTGGGCGACGACGTGGGCGAGCGAGCGCTCGGCGACACCATCGGGCCCGGCGATCTCGACGGCGCCGTCCTGGACGTCGACCAGCCAGTCGCCGTGCCCGAGCGACTCGAAGACGGCGTCGATGTCGGCGGCGATCACGTCGTCGGAGCGGGCGAGCGCGGCGACCACGTCGCTGCGGCTGACGATCCCGACGAGACGCTGGTCGTCGTCGAGCACGGGCAGGCTCTTCGCCCCGGTCGAGGTCATGAGCTCCACGGCCGCCGCCACGTCGTCGTCGCGCCGGACGGAGACGACCGAGCGGGTGCAGACCTCCTCGACCGCATGGGGCGGGTACAGCGGCTCGATCTCGATCGGCCGCTCCTGGGCGCGCGGGTCGCGCGCCACGGTCTCGCCGATCAGGTCCGCCTCGCTGACGATGCCGTACAGGCGCCCGGACGGCTCCAGCACCGGCAGGGCGGTCACCCGGCGCCGCGCGAGCAGCGCCAGCGCCTCCTTCACCGAGGTACGCCGGTTCACCGTGACCGGGTCCACGGTCATCACGTCCTGCACCAGCATCGAGATCGTCCCCTCCATCGTGCGCGACGGCGGTCCGCCGTCACGGACAGCGTCACCTCGCCGCGGCGGCGGTCACAGGGACAAAAGTCCCCGGACCGGGGGGCCATCGACCGAGACCGGTCCGGGTCGGGGGTCGTACCGTGGGTACATGACGGAGTCCCCCGGACGAGCCGGCGACGAGCAGGGCCCGATCCGGGTCTACCTGCTCGACGACCACGAGCTTGTGCGCCGGGGGATCCGCGACCTGCTGGAGAGCGCGGGCGACATCGTGGTCGTCGGCGAGTCGGGCATGGCCCAGGAGGCGGCCCGCCGGATCCCGGCGCTCCGCCCGGACGTCGCGATCCTCGACGGCCGGCTGCCGGACGGGTCGGGCATCGACGTCTGCCGCACGATCCGGTCGGTGGACCCCAGCATCCGCGCGCTGATCCTGACGTCGTACGACGACGACGACGCGCTATTCGCCGCGATCATGGCGGGTGCGTCGGGCTACCTGCTCAAGCAGGTGCGTAGCGAGGACTTCGTCGAGACCGTGCGCCGGGTGGCCGCGGGCCAGTCGATGCTGGACCCGGCAGTGACCGCCCAGGTCCTCGAGCGGCTGCGCAGCGGCCCGCCCCGCGACCCGGTCACCGACCAGCTGACGCCCAAGGAGCACCAGATCCTGGACCTCATCGGCGAGGGGCTGACGAACCGCCAGATCGCGACGCGCCTCTCGCTGGCGGAGAAGACGGTCAAGAACTACGTGTCCGCCCTGTTGGCGAAGCTCGGGGTCGAGAGCCGCACGCAGGCGGCGATCATCGCGACCCGTCAGCACGGGGAGAAATGGATCTGAGGCACTAGGCTCGAAGCCGACGGTCCCGCGCGGAGGAGGAAGAGCATGGGACGGCCGGACGACGCCTCCTCGAACCTGCGCAGGATCGGGTTCGACGACCTGCTGCACGAGATGATGTCGCGGGTGCACGACGCGCAGGAGGAGCGCGCTCGGTGGCAGCTCCTCCTCGACGCGGTCGTGGGCATGGCCGCGGACCTCACCCTCGACGAACTGCTGACCCGGATCGTCGAGGTGGCGGCGGACCTCGCCGGCGCCCGCTACGTCGCCCTCGGCGTGATCGGCGACGGCTCGGACCGGCGGCTCCAGACGTTCGTGACCCACGGCCTCACCGCCGAGGAGCGGGAACGCATCGGGGACCTGCCCCGGGGCCTGGGCCTGCTCGGGCACCTGATCGAGCGGCCCGAGGCGGTGCGGCTGCGGCACATCACCGAGCACCCGTCGTCGGTCGGCTTCCCCCCGCACCACCCACCGATGGGCTCGTTCCTCGGGGTGCCGGTCCGGATCGGCGAGAAGGTGTTCGGGAACCTCTACCTCACCGAGAAGCAGGACGACGGGGGCGGCTTCACCGACGAGGACGAGCGGATCGTCACCGCGCTCGCGGCGGCGGCCGGGGTGGCGATCGAGAACGCCCGCCTGCACGAGGAGGCGGCCCGGCAGGTCCGCTGGCTGGCGGCGACGACCGAGGTCACCACTCAGCTCCTCGACCCTGGCTCCGGCGACGAGCCGCTCCAGCTGGTGGCGGACCGCGCCCGGGAGCTCGCGGGCGCGGACAGCGCGTGGGTCGTCGTGGGATCGAGGCCCGAAACCCTGGCCGTCCGGGTCGTCTCGGGGATGCCGGCGCGTCCGGAGCAGCTCGCGGGGCTCGACCTCAGCCGGTCCCTGTCCGCCCAGGTGGTCGCCAGCGGGGTCGCGGTCGCGATCGAGGACCTGGGCGCCGAGCCGCGGGCCGTCAACGTCGCCGATCTGCTCGGCTGGCCGCCGATCGGCCCGTTGATCATCGTGCCGCTGCGCACCACCGACGGCGTGAGCGGCGTGCTGTCCCTGGGCTGGCTGCGCTCGCGGGCGGCCGCGTTCGACCTGGTCGACCCCGACCTCCCCACCCGCTTCGCCGAGCAGGCGGCGCTGGCGCTGGAGGTCAGCCGCGCCCGGCAGGACCAGCAGCGGCTGGCGATCCTCGAGGACCACGAGCGGATCGGGCGGGACCTCCACGACCTGGTCATCCAGCGGCTCTTCGCGATCGGCCTGAGCCTGCAGGGGATCTCCCGCACCGTCGAGACGCCGGAGACCGTGGCCCGGGTGGAGGAGGCCGTCGACGAGCTCGACGGCACCATCCGCGACATCCGCCGGACGATCTTCGCGCTCGGCTCCGGGGAGGAGGACACCGACATCCAGTACGCCGTCACCCAGATCGTCGAGCGCGCCACCAGCACCCTGAAGTTCCGCCCCCGCCTGAGCTTCCGCGGCCCGGTCCGGTCCCTCATCGGGCCCGAGGTGGCCCCCGACGTCCTGGCCGTGCTCAGCGAGGCGCTGTCGAACGCCGCCCGGCACGCCCAGGCCAGCTCGGGCGTCGTCGAGCTCGACGTCACCGACGGCGTCCGCCTGACGGTCGTCGACGACGGCGACGGCCTGCCCCCGGACGTCGCAGAGAGCGGGCTCGCCAGCATGCGGCACCGCGCCGAGCGGCACGGCGGGCGCTGCACCGTCAGCTCGGAGGAGGGCGAGGGCACCACCGTGGTGTGGTGGGTGCCGGCCGGCTGAGCGCGGGCGTGACACCCCGCCGCGGCCTCGGCCCGCCTAGCCCGCCGCCGCGCCGGGAGCCCCGTTCTCGTGCAGGTACCGCAAGGCGACCCGGCGGCCCCAGGCACGGGCGCGCTCCCGCTCGCCCTCCACGAGGGGACCCTTGAGGTCCTGGACGAAGAACGGCGCCGGCCGCTCGATGACCCGGAAGCCACGTCGGGTCAGCAGGTGGCTGGCGCGGGTCGAGGCCGCCTTCGGCAGGTGCCGGACCCGGGTCACCCGGGTGTCGAACGCCACCGCCGGCCGCTCCTGCCCGTCCTCGGGGCCGATGTCCATGATCCATTCGCGCAGGCCGGCCTCGGCGAGCTCCGGGCGGGCGCCCTGGCGCACCGCGTCCTGCCGGGTGCTCGGGCGGCTCAGGGAGAACGCGTGCGTCGGTGCCCCGACGACGAGCAGGTCGAAGTGGCGGTCCCGGGGCAGGCCCGCGTGGCGGGCCTCCTCCACCACGGTGTCCAGCCCGCCGTCCTCCAGCCCCTCGACGATGGCCCGGGTCACGGCCTCGGTGCAGCCGAACATGGACTCGTAGACCACCAGTGCGCACGGCCGGTCGGCCGGGGTGTCGATCATCGCGTGACCTCCTCTGGTCGCCTCCAGCCTCCGATGGCGCGGCGGCCGGACGAACCGCCTTGAGGCCCCGCCCGGCCGGGTCCTTGGTCCCTACAGGGACCGGGCCCCCCGGCAGAGCATGGAGGTGACGGACCTGCGCCCGTCACCGGCAGAGGAGGAGACCATGAACGGCATCACCGCCCCGGTGGTCGTCGGCGTCGACGGCACCACTCCCAACCGTGGTGCCCTGCGCTTCGCGGTCGAGGAGGTACGGCGCACGGGAGGCTCGCTGAAGCTCGTGCACGTCGTCCCCGACTACGTGCCGATCTCGCCGTTCATGCCCGTCACGCCCGGCGACCTGACCGACACCGGCACCCAGGTCCTGACCGGTGTCGAGGACACCGTGCGCGAGCTCGCGCCCGACCTCGACGTCCAGGGCTGGCTGCACCACGGGAGCCGCGCCACCGAGCTCATCAAGGCCGCCGAGGGCGCGAGCATGCTGGTCGTCGGTCGCGACGACCGCCCGGTGCTCTACCGCCTCGTCGACGGAGACACCGCGACCCGCACCGCCTCTCGTGCCGCCGTCCCGGTGGTCGAGGTCCCGGCCGGCTGGCACGAGGACGACGCGACCGAGCGCGGCGTGGTGGTGGTCGGCGTCAAGACGGGCGCCCACGCCGACGACCTGCTCGGTCACGCCTTCGCGGTGGCCGACGCACGCGGGGCGAAGGTCGTGGTCGTCCACGCCTGGAAGCTGCCCAGCGCCTACGACGACATCATCGAGTCGCGGATCGCCCTCGAGCAGTGCGAGAAGGAGGGTGTCGTGGAGATGGAGGCGCTCCTGCACGACTGGCGCGAGGCCTTCCCGCACGTGGCCGTCGAGATCCGGGTCGTCCACGACCACGCCGCGCACGCGCTCGTCGAGACGTCCCGCCAGGCCGACCTGGTCGTCGTCGTCCGCCGAGCGCACGGCGTGCCCGCCGCCGCCCACCTGGGAGGTACGGCGCGGGCGGTGCTGCGCGGCGCGGAGTGCCCGGTCATGGTCGTGCCGCCCTCGGCGGTGCCGGAGATGCCGGACCTCGTCCTCGAGACCGGCGGACAGATCAGGAAGTGAGGGCCAGCCATGGGTGAGAGTGAGTTCGGGGTCGTCGTGGCCGTCGGTCCCGACGGAGTACGCGACGGCACGCTGGAGTTCGCGGCGGCCGAGGCGCGGCAGCGCGACACCGGGGTCGAGCTGGTGCACGTGGTGCACTCGCTCGTCACGGTGCCCACCACCGCCGACCAGATGCAGTCCCTCGACTCCAGCCTGCTGCGGGTCGGGCGAGCGGTGCTGACCGACGGCGCCGACCGGCTGCGGGCGCGCCTGGACGGCGCCGTGCCGGTGAGCACCGAGATCCTGTCCGGGCCGGTGGCCGCCACGCTGGTCGACCGGGCCGCCGAGCGCGACCTCGTCGTGATGGAGCGGCGCGAGCCGGACCGGCTCGAGCGGCTGCTGACGATGTCGGTGTCGACCCGGGTCGCCGCGCACGCGCGGGCGCCGATCGTCGTGGTCCCGCACGGCTGGTCGCCCGCGGCGACGCCGCTGCCGGTCACGGTCGGCGTCGACCACCCGATCGACGCCGCCGGCCAGGTCGAGTCCGCGGCGGCGTACGCCGCCGCGACCGGACGCGAGCTGCGCATCCTCCACGCGATGTGGCTCGCGGAGGCCTACCAGGACACGTTCTTCGTCAACCACACGCGCGAGCAGTGGACCGCGGAGGCCGACCTGGAGCTCCAGCAGGCGCTGGAGAAGATGGGCGACCTCGGCACACCCACCAGCCGCGTCGTGCGCTGGGTGCGCCCCGTCGACGCCCTGGTCGACGCCACCCGGCGGTCGTCGGTCGTCGTGCTCAGCCGGCGCCCCGAACCCGGCCCCCACGGCACACACCTCGGCCCGATCACCCGCGCCGTCCTGCGCCACGCCGAGGGCCCCGTGATGGTGGTCGACCGGACCGGCTCCGAGGAGGAGTGATGGCACCCTCGATCGTCCGCACGGCCCACGCCCTGGTCGCGCCGGGCAAGGGGATCCTGGCCGCCGACGAGAGCAGCCCGACGATCGCCAAGCGCCTCGCGACGATCGGCCTGGAGTCCACCGAGCCGCTGCGGCGCCGCTACCGCGAGCTGCTGTTCACGACGCCCGGCCTGTCCCAGCACATCAGCGGCGTGATCCTCTTCGACGAGACCATCCGCCAGCACGCCACCGACGGCACGCCGTTCCCACGGCTGCTCCTCGACGCCGGCATCCTGCCGGGCATCAAGGTCGACGCCGGCACGACCGCCTTGGCGGGGTTCCCCGACGAGCTCGTGACCCAGGGCCTCGACGGGCTGCGTGAGCGGTTCGCCGAGTACGTCGAGCTGGGAGCACGGTTCGCGAAGTGGCGGGCCGTCATCCGGATCGGTCGAGGACGCCCCACGGCCACCTGCATCCAGGCCAACGCCTACGGGCTGGCGCGGTACGCCGCCCTGGCCCAGGAGGCCGGCCTCACCCCGATCGTCGAGCCCGAGGTGCTCATGGACGGCTCGCACTCGCTGGAGCGCTGCGCCCAGGTCACCACCACCGTGCTGCGCAGCGTCTACGACCAGCTCGGTCGCCACCGGGTGCGCCTGGAGGGCACGCTGCTCAAGCCGAACATGGTGCTGCCCGGCGCGGAGTGCGCCGAGCACGCCAGCGACGACGTCATCGCCGTGCGCACCCTCGAGGTGCTGCGGGAGACCGTCCCCGCGGCCGTGCCCGGGATCGTCTTCCTCTCCGGCGGCCAGACCGACGAGCAGGCGACCTCGCGACTCGACGCGCTCAACCGGCACGTCCCGCAGCCCTGGGAGCTGAGCTTCTCCTACGGCCGGGCCCTGCAGGCGCCGGTGCTGAAGGCCTGGCGGGGCGACGAGGCGAACGTCGCGCGCGCCCAGCAGGTCCTGCTCGAGCGTGCCGCGTTCAACGGCGCGGCCCGCGTCGGCCGCTACGACGCGAGCATGGAACGCGCCAGCTAGCCGAGCGCCGGCGGCACGACCGCCACCGGGCAGTCCGCCCGCTCGACGACGGGTGACACGACCGAGCCGAGCAGCAGGTCCGCGAGCGACCGCCCCTCGTGCGCGCCCAGCACGACGAGGTTCATCCGGCGGCCGGCGTCGAGGATCCCGGCGCTCGGGTCGCCCCGGCCGATCACGGTCTGCGCGGGCACGTCGGGCCAGACCTCGCGCAGCCCGGCCACGACCTCCGCGAGGTACCGCGCCTCCTCCGGGTCGTCCGCGGGCGGCCCGTACGTCGGCTCGGGGGCCACGTGCAGGACGGTCAGCGGCAGCCCGCGCTGCGAGGCCTGCCGGAAGGCGAAGCGCAGCACGGCGTCCGACCGTGCGGTGTCGTCCACGGCGGCGAGCACGCCCCGGTGCACGAGCACGGGGTTGGTGGGGTGCACGACCACCGCGGGGCAGGGCGGGCGTCGTACGACGCCGGCGCCGACCGTGCCGGCCAGGCGGGACCACAGGGTCCGGTGCCGGCGGGCACCGAGGACGAGCAGGTGGGCGTCCTGCGCGACGGTCCGGAGGGCGTCGCGCACCCCGCCCCCGCGCAGCACCGTGTGCACCGCCAGGTGGGGCGCCCGGGCGACGACGCGTGTCCTTGCCTGCTCGAGCACCTGCTGCGGGGCCGAGACGGCCTCGGCGAGACCGATCCGCGTGTCGTGGCCGGCCGGGTCGTGCCAGATCTCCTCGGTGGTGTCCGCGACGTGCACGAGCGTGACCCCGCGGCCGTCGAGGACGGCCTGGTCGGCGGCCCAGTCGGCGGCGTCCTGCCACGTGTCGTGGGTGTCGACGCCGACCACGATGGTGCCGCCCGGCACGACGGGCTCCTGCAGCAGCTCGGTCGGGTCGTTCATGGCACACCTCCGGTGCGGTCAGTCGAGACGGACGTGCTCACCGAGCCGCGGGACCACGGCGCACCAGCCCAGCTCCTCGTCGATCCGCCGCGCCAGTGCCGCGGACGAGTGGGGCTCGCCGTGCACGACGTACACGACCTCCGGCTCGCGCGCCGACGACAACCACGCGAGCAGCTCGTCGGCGTCGGCGTGGACCGAGAACGTCGGCACGTCGACGATCTCGGCGCGGACCGGGACGTAGCGCCCGTGCATCTTGAGCTGGCGGGCCCCCTCGAGCAGCTGCCGTCCCCGGGTGCCGGCGGCCTGGTAGCCGGTGAGGACCACGCAGTTGCGCCGGTCGGGCAGCTGGTGCGCGAGGTGGTGCACCACGCGCCCGCCGGTCGCCATCCCGGAGGCGGAGACGATGATGCACGGCTCGGCGGGCCGGTTCAGCCGCATCGACCCGGCGGCGTCCGCGACCGCGCGCAGCCGCAGCTCGTCGAGCGCCGTCCGCAGGTCGGGTGCGCCCGCCCGCAGCTCGGGGGAGTGGGTGTCGAACGCGCGGCGGTACACCGCGAGCGCGGCCAGCGCCATCGGGCTGTCCAGGTGCACCGGCACCCGGGGGATCGTCCCGGCCGCCATCAGCCGGTGCAGCTCGATGAGGACGAGCTCGGTGCGGTCGACGGCGAACGCCGGGATCAGCACCGAGCCGCCCCGGCCGACGGTGCGGCGGATCGCGCCCGCGAGCAGCTCCGGGTCCGCGGGCGGGTGCCGGCGGTCGCCGTACGTCGACTCCACGACGACCACGTCCGCGTCCGGGCGCCGGCCCGGCGGGCGGAGCAGCGGGTGGCTGCCGCGCCCGAGGTCGCCGCTGAAGACGACCCGCCGCCCGTCGACGTCGAGGAGGGCGCACGAGGAGCCCAGGATGTGCCCGGCCGGGCTCAACGAGGCGGTCGTCCCCGGGGTGAGCCCGAACCAGGTGTCGAAGTCGACGGGGGAGATCAGCGGCAGCGTCTTCTCGACGTCCTCGAGGTCGTAGAGCGGGAGCGCCGGACGGTGCTTGGACCAGCCGCCCTCGTTGGCCAGGCGCGCGTCCTCCTCCTGCAGGTGCGCGCTGTCGCGCAGCACGATCTCGACCAGCTCGGCTGTCTCCTGCGTGCAGCGGATCGGGCCGCCGAAACCGTCGCGCACGAGGCGGGGCAGGTAGCCGCAGTGGTCGAGGTGGGCATGGGTGACGACCACGGCCTCGACGGCGTGCGGGTCCGGCTCGGACGTCGCCCAGTTGCGGCGGCGCAGCTCGGCCAGGCCCTGGTAGAGCCCGGCGTCGACCAGCGACAGCCCACTCTCGGTCGCGACCGAGAACCGGCTGCCGGTCACCGTGCCCGCGGCGCCGAGGAAGGACAGCATCGGGCTGGTCATGCTCCGACTGTCGTCCGGACCCGGCCGGTGCGGCAGGGCGCATGGTCCGGCGGACCGGATGACCTTCGGCCCTGTGGACCGGCCGCGGGCGGCGGGAGCGTCGAGACATGAGCCAGGCACCCCTCCTCGAGCGGAACCGGGTGCTCACCGTCCTCCTGTCCCTTGCCGTGCTCGTGGCGGTCGGCTGGGTCAGCGGCCGGATCATCGGGGCGTTGCTCGTCCGGCTGGTCGGTGCGACGCTCGGGGTGGTGTCGGGAGGGTCGTGATGGCAACGCGGTCGATGCAGTGCTGGGTCGTCGACGAGCCCGGCCCGGTCACGTCGGCGCCGTTGCGGCTGGTCGAGCGGGCGGTCCCCGACCCGTTGACGGGAGAGGTGCTCCTCGACGTCGAGGTCTGCGGGGTCTGCCGCACCGACCTCCACCTCGCCGAGGGTGATCTGCCGCCGCGCCACGCCCGCGTCGTCCCGGGGCACCAGGTGGTCGGCCGGGTGTCGCGGCTCGGGCCCGGGACGAGCCGGTTCCGGGTCGGGGACCGGGTCGGGGTCGCCTGGCTGCGCGGGACCTGCGGGGTCTGCAGGTGGTGCCGCAGCGGACGCGAGAACCTCTGCCCCGCGTCGACGTACACCGGCTGGGACGCCGACGGCGGGTTCGCCGAGCAGGCCGTCGTGCCGGAGGCGTTCGCGTACCGACTGGCCGACGGCGTCGACGCCGTGGACGCCGTCGACGCCGTGGACGCCGTGGACGCCGTCGCCATGGCGCCACTGCTCTGCGCCGGCATCATCGGCTACCGCTCACTCGTGCGCTCCCAGCTGCCGCCCGGCGGGCGGCTCGGCCTCTACGGCTTCGGCTCCAGCGCCCACATCACCGCGCAGGTGGCGCTGGCCCAGGGCGCGGAGGTCTACGTCATGACCCGCGGCGAGAGCGCGCGGGAGCTCGCGCGCGAGCTCGGCGCCGCCTGGGTCGGTACGACGGAGGAGCGGCCACCCGACCCGCTGGACTCCGCGATCGTGTTCGCGCCCGCCGGCCGCCTCGTCCCGGTCGCCCTCGAGGCACTGGGGCGCGGCGGCACCCTGGCGCTGGCCGGCATCCACATGTCCGAGGTGCCGCCGCTGGACTACGAGCGGCACCTCTTCCTCGAGCGGGACCTGCGCACGGTCACCTCCAACACCCGGCGCGACGGCGAGGAGCTCCTCGGGCTCGCCGCTCGGCTCGGCGTGCGCGCGCACACCACGACGTACGCCTTCGAGGACGCCGACCGGGCGCTCGCCGATCTCGCGGCCGACCGGTTCAGCGGGTCCGCGGTCCTGCGGATCGGCGCGCCGTGATCGTCTCGGCCGGGAGGCCGGCCGACGTGCTGCTGCGCGACGGGTCCGTGGCCTCGATCCGTCCGGCCCGGGAGGCCGACGCCCAGGCGCTGGCCGACCTGCACGACCGGGTGGGCCCGGACAGCCTGCGGCTGCGGTTCTTCAGCGTCAGCCGGGCCGTCGCCGGCACGTACGTCGAGCACCTGGTCCGGTCGCCGGACGTGCTCGTGCTGGTGGCCGAGTGCGACGGCCGGCTCGTGGCCGTCGCGACCGCGGAGCCGATCGACCCGACCACGAGCGAGGTCTCCTTCCTGGTCGACGACGCCTGTCACGGTCTCGGGCTGGGCAGCCTGCTCCTGGAGCACCTGGCCGCGGCCGGACGCGAGCGGGGCGTGCACCGGTTCGTGGCCGAGGTGCTCAGCGAGAACCGGCCGATGCTCGACGTGCTCACCGACGCCGGGTTCGCGGTCGTGCGGCACACCGAGGCGGGGTCCGTGCACGTCGAGCTCGACACCGGCGTCTCCGCGAGCGCGCTGCGCTCCGCGGACGAGCGCGAACGGCGCGCGGAGGCATCGTCGCTGCGACCGCTGCTCTACCCGCGCTCGGTCGCGGTCGTCGGGGCGCGCCGCGACGGGACCGGGGCCGGTGCCGCGGTGCTCTCGTCCATCCGGGCGGGCGGGTTCACCGGGCGGGTGTGGGTCGTCCGGCGGGGCACCGAGATCGCGACGGTGCGCGACCTGCCCGAGCCCGTCGACCTCCTCGTGGTCGCCGTGCCCGCCGTCGCCGTCGTCGGCGTCGTCGAGGACGCGGCGGCGGTCGGCGTCCGCGCGATCGCGGTGCTGTCGTCGGGGTTCGCCGAGCTGGGTCCGCGGGGCGCGGGCCTCGAGGACGAGATGCTCCGGATCGCCCGCCGCCACAGCATCCGCATGGTCGGGCCCAACTGCCTCGGGCTGCTCAGCAACCACCCCGACGTACGCCTGGACGCGACGTTCAGCGGCGTGGTGCCGCCGCCCGGCGGCCTCGCCGTCGCCTCGCAGTCCGGCGGCGTCGGGATCCTCGTCGAGGACGCCGCCCGGCGGCTCGGCCTGGGGGTGCTGGCACTGGTGTCGCTCGGCAACAAGCTGGACGTCTCCGGCAACGACCTCCTCGCCGCCTGGCAGGAGGACGACCGGGTCACGGCCGCCGCGCTCTACCTGGAGTCCTTCGGCAACGCCCGCAAGTTCGCCCGGGTCGCGCGCGGGTTCAGCGAGGTCAAGCCGCTGCTGGCGGTGGTGGGGGGCCGCTCGGCGGGCGGACGCCGCGCCGGCGCCTCGCACACGGCCGCCGCGGCCACGCCCGCGGTCGGCGTCCGCGCGCTGTTCGCCCAGGCGGGCGTGATCGCCTGCGATGGCGCCGAGGACCTCGCCGAGACCGCCCTCGTCCTCGCCGAGCAGCCCCTCCCGGCCGGTGGTCGGGTCGCCGTGCTCACCAACGCCGGGGGACTGGGCGTGCTCGCCGCCGACGTCGCGGAGGCCGAGGGCCTGGTCGTCCCGGAGCTCTCGGCGCGCCTGCGGCGCCGCCTGGCCAGGCACGTGTCGGGCACCGCCGGCACCGGCAACCCCATCGACGCGGGGGCCGCGGTCGAGCCCGCCGACTTCGCGGCGCTGGCCGACCTGCTGCTCGGCAGCGCGGAGGTCGACGCGCTGCTGGTGCTGTACGTCCGGACGGCGGTCGGCGATGCGGGCGCGGTCCTCGCGCGTCTGCCCGACGTACGCCGCCGACACCCCGACCGCCCCGTCGTCCTCGTGTCGTACGGCGTGCCGAGTCCGCCCGGGCTGCCCGGCATCACCCGCCTGGGCTCCGCCGAGGCGGCCCTGCGGGCGGTCGGGCGGGCGGGCCGGTACGCCGCGTGGCGGCGCGAGCCGCCCGAGCCCGACGTGCCGGTGGACCCGGGCAGCGGCGAGCAGGCGCGCGCCCGTGCGCTCGCCGCGCTGGCAGGCCGCCCCGAAGGCGGCTGGCTCGACACCGACGAGGTCGCCACGCTGCTGGCCGGTCACGGCCTGGCGCCGGTCGGCCAGGTCGCCCGGGGCGCGGAGGCGGTGGTCGGAGCCGCCCGCCGGGTCGGACACCCCGTGGCACTGAAGGTCGCCGCGGGCGACGTGGTGCACCGGACCGAACGCGGGCTGGTGCGCGTCGGCGTGGCCGGCGACGACGCGGTCCGCGCGGTCGTCGCGGAGTTCGAGAGCGAGGTGGCCGTCGGCGTACCGGTGCTGGTGCAGCCGGTGGTCGCCGGCACCGAGGTCGCCCTCGGCCTGGTCCGCGACCCCGCGGTGGGGCCGCTGGCGATGGTGGCCGCGGGTGGGGTCGACACCGACGTCTGGGACGACCGCGTCTTCCTGGTCCCGCCGGTGGGTGCTCGCGACGCGGCACGCGCGGTGCGGTCGCTGCGGATCGCCGCCCTGCTCACCGGCCACCGCGGCTCGGCCGCCGCCGACGTCGACGCCCTCGTGGCGCTGCTCGTGCAGCTCGGCAGGCTGGCCGTGGACGTGCCGGAGATCGCCGAGCTCGACCTCAACCCCGTGCTGGTCGCTCCCGACGGGTGCACGGTCGTCGATGCCAAGGTGCGGCTGGCTCCCGGCCCGGTGCTCGATGAGGGGGTGCCGCGCCGGTTGCGGGACGGCCGGTCCCGGTGACCACCGTGACCTCCGGCGGCGCCGTTCCGTGACCTTTTCCCCTGGGGTCCCTGCTCCGGCGGCGGTCTGCTGGGGGCAGGAATCGAGGCAGGGACGCAGGAAGGAGCTCGACATGGAGAGCAGCGTGCAGCGGCACAACGGCCAGTCCCTGGTCGGTGAGCTGATGGCCTGGCTCAACGCCGGTGCCAGCTCGGAGCCCGAGGTCCGGGTGGAGGAGTGGATCGAGGGTGACAAGCGGATCCTCCGGGCGGACATCCCCGGGGTGGACCCGCAGAAGGACATCGATCTCACGGTCGAGGGCACCACGCTCCACCTGAGCGGCCAGCGCCGCGAGGAGGAGCACGACGAATACCACACGGAGATCCGGTACGGCCGGTTCGAGCGCCTCATCGGGCTCCCTCCGGGCACCACGGCAGCTGACGTCAGCGCTCAGTACGAGCACGGCGTCCTCACCGTCACGATGCCGGCGCGAGTTGCGGCGGTGTCGACGAAGATCCCGGTCACGCACCGGGAGCTGCCGGTGGAGTGAATCCACCGCTGAGTGGTGAGGGCGCGGCCCCCGCGGGACGATCCGCGGGGGCTGTGCCCTGCCGGCGCCGCAACAGCGCGCGGTAGAGCTCGTCGGCCGTCCACACGACGACCGGGAAGCACGCGAGCACCGCGAGCTCGGACGCGTGCAGCGGGCGCGTGCCGAGCACGTCCTGGGCGAGCGGCACGTAGATCGCGACGGCCGTCACCGCGAGCTCGAAGGCGATGCCCACGACCAACAGACGGTTGGTCAGCACGCCGACACGCAGCAGGGACACGCGATCGGTGCGCGCGGCCAGCGCCGTGCCGACCTGGCACGCGACGATGCCCGCGAACGTCATCGTCGTCGCCCGCAGGTACGTCTCGTGCAGTGCACTGCCGGACCCCGTCGCGTCGCCCGGCTGCCAGCCGGTGGACAGCAGCACCCAGAGGAAGCCGAGCACCACCAGCACGGCGGACGTCAGCCCCAGGATCGCCCAGGCGCGGAACAACATCCGGCCCGTGATGATGCCCTCCCGGCGGCTCCGGGGCGGCCGCGCCATCAGCCCCGGCTCGGCGGACTCCCGGCCGAGGGCCAGGGCCGGCAGCGTCTCGGTGCCGAGGTCGATCATCAGGATCTGCACGACGGTGAGCCCGAGCGGGATCGCCCCTCCGGACAGCGCGTAGAGCAGGAACGGCACGACCTCCGGCACCGCGTGGGCGAAGATGTAGAGGATGAACTTGCGGACGTTGTCGTAGACCCGGCGCCCGGCCTCGACGGCGCTGATGATCGTCGCGAAGTTGTCGTCGGTGAGCACCATGGTCGCGGCTTCGCGCGCGACGTCGGTGCCGCTGCGGCCCATCGCGACGCCGATGTCGGCCTTGCGCAGCGCGGGGGCGTCGTTCACGCCGTCGCCGGTCATCGCGACCACGTGCCCGGACTCCTGGAGCCGGCCGGCGATCCGCAGCTTGTCCTCCGGCGAGCTCCGGGCGAAGACGACCTCCGCGCCGCCGTCGAGGAGCGCCCCGAGCCGCGCGTCGTCCCAGCCCTCGAGCTCGGTGCCGGTGACGACGTGCGGGCGCGCGTGGCCGCCGATCCCGGCGGACGCGGCGATCGCCGCGGCCGTGGCGCCGTTGTCGCCGCTGATCACGTGGACGGTGATCCCGGCCGCGTGCGCCCGGGTCACGGCGTCCGGCACCGCGTCGCGGACCGGGTCGGAGAGGGCCACGAACCCGAGCAGCACCAGGTCCCGCTCGACCTCGGCGCGCTCGGGCAGCCCCCCGGGCGGCGGGATGTCGCGCCAGGCGCAGGCGATCAGGCGCAGCCCCCGACCGGCGAGGTCGCCGAGCCGCGTCTCGAGGGCGCGCCGGGCGTCGGGCTCCAGGGGGCGGGCGGTGCCGTCGGGGAGCAGCACGGACGTCGACCGGTCGAGCACCGCTTCGGGCGCTCCCTTGGTCAGGATCAGGTCGGTGCCGTCCGGGGCGGGCACGATCACCGACATCAGCCGCAGCCGCGGGTCGAAGTGGTACGTCGCCTCGCGGCGCTCCACCCGCGGCGCCGCGCTGTCCAGGTGCTCGATCGCGCGCAGCAGGGCGAGCTCGGTGGGGTCGCCGATCCCGGAGGCCAGGTCGGCGGACGTGCACGAGCCGAGCACGTGGGCCAGCGCGGAGCGGACGGTCGGCTCGGGGGAGTGCCGCGCGGTCGCGTCCCAGCTGCTGTGCAGCTGCATCCGGTTCTGGGTCAGCGTCCCGGTCTTGTCGGTGCAGATCACATCGGTCGACCCGAGCGTCTCCACGGCACTGAGCCGCTTGACCAGGCCGCCGCGCCGGGCGAGGTCGGCGACGCCGACCGCCAGCGCGAGCGTGATGGTCGGCAGGAGCCCCTCGGGCACGTTGGCGACCAGCAGGCCGATCGCGAAGACCGCCGCGTCGCTCAGGCTCAGGCCCGCGATCATCCCGAGCGGGAGGAACGCCAGCCCGACCCCGACCGCGACCGCCGCGATCAGCCACGCGACCCGGCGTACCTGCAGCTCGAGCGGGCTGGGCTCCTGGGTGGTGCGGCCGCTCAGCAGCGCGATGCGGCCGAGCTCGGTGCCCATGCCGGTCTCGACGACCACGGCCAGTGCCTCGCCGGACGTGCACGCGGTCCCGGACAGGAGCACGTCGGGTGCATCGACGATGCGGGTCGTCGCGGTCCCGGACGTGGTGCTCGCCCCGGCCGCGCGCACGACCGGCACGGACTCCCCGGTGACGGCGGACAGGTCGATCTCGACGGCCCCCGACACGAGCTTGGCGTCCGCGCAGATCGCGTCGCCCTCCGCCACCTGGACGACGTCACCCGGGACGATCGTGCGCGCCTCGACGTCCGCGCGCCGGCCGTCGCGCAGCACGACTGCGTGCGGCGGCAGGTAGGCGCTCAGGGCGGCGACGGCGTGCTCGGCGTGACGCTCCTGGATCAGCGCGAACGCCGCGTTGAGCGCGATGACCAGGAGGATCGCCACGCCCAGGACGACGGTGCCGGTGAGCAGGGCGAGGCCCGCGGCCAGCCAGAGGAGCAGCGCCAGCGGATGGACGAGCTGGCGGATGAGTGCGGCCAGGAACGACGGACCGCCGTGGGCGACCAGCTCGTTCGGTCCGACCTGTGCGAGCCGCGCGGCCGCCTCGTCCGAGGTGAGTCCCTCCGGCGTCGTACCGAGATCGGCGAGGACGCGGGGGAGCGGCTGCAGCAGCCCGGGACCACCGGACGTCATGGTCTCCACGGTCCCACCGCGGGGGGCCCGACGCCCCGGACGGAGGTCCCGGCCTGCCGAGTCCATCGGCCCTGCCCGCGGGGGCGGTCCGGGGGGACCGTGAAGACATGAGGGCATACCGGAGCGTGTGGCGGGCGACCGTGGTGGTGCTCGCCGCCCTGGCGCTGGTCGTGGGCGGGTCGAGCATCGGCTGGGTCGCCGTGCTGGGCACCGCGGCCGGGATGGCCGTGACCGGCGCGATCGTCGGCTTCGCCTGGGTCGAGGAGCGGGAGCAGCGGTGGCGGTCCATGGGCGCGCTCGCGGTCTGGTTCGGTGTCGGCGCCGTGCTCATGCTCGGGCTGCCGTCCCTGCTGGGACCGTGGGCGCTGTTCGTGCTGCTGGTCGTCGGCGGCCTCTGCCCGCCGCTGGTGGAGCTGCTGGCCCGTGAGCTGCGGCAGCGCCGGCCGGCGACGAGCCCCGACACCGTCCAGCGGCTCGGGACCGGCGACCTGGAGCGTCGGTGGGTGCGGACCAGCCGTCAGCTGCGCGAGCTGCGCGAGCGGCGCGGCGAGGTCGACGCCGTGCTCTCCCTGGTCCAGGAGCGCGAGCGGCTGCTCGACGAGATCGAGCGACGGGATCCCGAGGCCTTCGACGCCGTGCTGGTGCGCGCCGGCTGGCGCGAGCCGCAGGACCACTAGGGGCAGGCGATGACGGAGCCGGCGATCGCCGCGGTCGCGGTGCCGCCGCCCCTGCTCGAGGTCCAGCACCTCGACAAGAGCTTCGGTCAGGTCGAGGCGTTGCGGGACGTGTCCCTGACGGTCCCGGCCGGACAGGTGACGGCGTTGACGGGCGACAACGGGGCGGGCAAGACCGTGCTCATCAAGTGCATCTCGGGGATCTACCCGCCGGACCGCGGGCGGATCCTGTGGGACGGCGTGCCCGTCGAGCTGAACCGTCCCAGCGCCGCCGCGGCCCTCGGCATCGAGACCGTCTACCAGGACCTCGCGCTCTGCGACAACCTCGATGTCGTCCAGAACATGTTCCTCGGACGCGAGCTGCACCGGTGGATGGGCCTCGACGACGACGCCATGGAGCTCCAAGCCGCCGAGGTGCTGCGCGACCTCTCGGTGACGACCCTGGGATCGGTGCGGCAGAAGGTCGGGTCGCTCTCCGGTGGCCAGCGCCAGTCCGTGGCGATCGCGCGGGCCGTGCTGCGCCAGACCCGCCTGGTGATCATGGACGAGCCGACCGCCGCGCTCGGCGTGGCGCAGACCGAGGTGGTCCTGAAACTCGTGCGCAGCCTCGCGGACCAGGGGATCGCGGTCCTCATGATCTCGCACAACCTCAACGACGTCTTCCGCGTCGCCGACCGCATCGCCGTGCTGTACCTCGGCCGGTTGGCCACGGTCCGCCCGGTGGACCAGCTCGACCGCGCCGCGGTGGTCGAGCTGATGACCGCAGGGCCGAGCGCGCGGACCAGGACCGAGCACAACACCACGGAGGAGCAGGAACATGTACGCGTTCAAGGGTGACCGGATCATCGTGCGCGAGGACGAGGGGACCGTGCGCGAGGCCGAGGTGGTCTCGGGGACCCATGAGGACGGGCACCCGCCGTACTGGGTGCGGTGGGAGGACTCGACCCACGACACGCTGGTGTTCCCGCCGATGGGCGCGGAGGTCGAGCACGCCGGTCCGACGTACCCGCCCGAGTACGACGCATGAACGCGCGCGATGCGGGCGTCGTGATCCTCGGCGTCGGTGCGGACGACCTGGCTCCCGCCGAGGCGTTCGTCGTCGCGGAGGCCGCCCGCCACGGGGGAGTCGTCCGGGTCGTCCACGCGATCCTGCCGATCCAGAGCGCTCGCGTGCCGCCGCCGCTGCAGGTCGACGGCGACACGCTGCGCGTGGTCGGCACGAAGGTCCTCGACGACGTCGTCGGCCGGCTGGAGCACGCGCTCGGTGAGGACGTCCCGGTCGAGAGCCTGCTGCTCTACGGCGCTGCCGCGCACGCCCTGGTCGACGCCTCGGAGACGGCCCGCCGGGTCGTCGTCCAACGCCGCCCGCGCGCCCGCGGGCACCTGCGCACCCTCGCCATCGTCGGCAACGTCGCCGGGCACGCCCCCGCGCCCGTCGTGGTGGTGCCCCCGGGCTGGGAGCCCGACCCGGGCCGCGAGGCGCGCGTGGTCGTCGCCGTCGACGACGTCCTGACGTCGCCGCAGCTGCTCTCGGTCGCGCTCGACGAGGCGGCCGTCCGCGGCGCGCGGCTGCGCATCGTGCACGCGTGGTACTTCAGCGAGCTGTACGACGAGATCGCCTTCGCCGGGCCCGCGCTCGACCTGCACCAGGACGAGGTGCGCGCCGACCTCACCCGCGAGCTCGCGCCCACCCTCGACAAGCGCCCCGACGTCACCGCCGAGCTGGTCGTCGTCCACGGCCGGCCCGCCGACGTCCTGGTCGAGGAGACCCGCTCCGCCGGCCTGATCGTCCTCGGCCGGCACCGCGCCTCGGTGCCGTGGGGCAGCCACCTCGGGTCGGTCGTGCGTGCGGTCCTGCACGAGGCCGAGTGCCCTGCGCTGGTCCTCGACTCCGCACCGCGGCGGGGGTAGCAGCGGCAGTCCTGGCACGTCACCGACTCGACCCGCGGCGCCCGGGAGTCTCGGATGCGCCGTGCCGGGCTGCCGGCGATGTCTCTCGAGCTAGGCCTGAGGGATGAGCGAGAGCACGTCAGTGCGGTCGATGCGGCTGTAGTAGTTGGCGACCGAGCACTGTCCGTTGCCGAACGAGTTCACGCCCAGGATCGTGTCGCCGAGAAGCAGCGGGCCACCGGAGTCGCCGTAGCAGGCCTGGGACTGCCCCGGCGTGCCGATCGACTGGGCGCGCACGAACCAGTCGGCGATGGACCTGTTGGTGGGGAGGAGCTCTGCGGGGGAGGTGCGGCGCACGAAGTCCGTGGTGGGCAGGGGCGGTCCATCACCGTGCAGGAACTGGTTCACGCCGTACCCCACCTTGGTCACCGGCTGTCGCGTCCGCAGATGGTCGACCAGTCCCACGGACGGCAGCTGGGCGTACCTGGGCAGGGTGACCGGCGTGTCGAGGACGACCACCCCGACGTCCGGGCTGGCGAAGCCGATGAGTCCTGGTCCGCAGGCCTCGCAGTAGTCGGTGATGATCTGTCCGGTCCCGTGCACGAGCCCCGGTGCGGTGAGGTCCGGCCAGCCGTCGGAGGCGAGCTGGGTCGTCGGCTGGAAGCTCACCCAGAACTCGTCCGGGCCGTCGGCGATGCAGTGCGCCGCCGTCACCAGGACGCGCGGGCTGATGGCCGAGGCCGAGCAGGCCAGCTCGTCGTTCACGATCAGGCCCACGTAGGGGTGCTGGTTGCCGTCGGGGTCGCCGTTGATGATCGCCGCGGCGGGCGACTGGGTGCCGGCCAGCACCGAGACGATGAGTAGGAGTGCGAGACAGAGACGCTTCATGACCACTACCTCTTCGCGGGCGCGCTCGACAGAGTGACCCCAACCAATCAAGGCAGGGGAGTCTTGTCGTCATCCAGAGGAGGTATTCGGGATCGGCCTGGGTCCGTCGGTGGAACCCGACGTGGTGGCGGGGGCAGAGGAGGCGTCCGTGCTCGACGTCGGTGGGTCCGCCGCGGCGACCGCCGACCGGGTCAGATGTCTTCCGGCACCATCGAGATCGCGCCGGCGGGACACTCGGCGGCGCAGATGCCGCAGCCCTTGCAGTAGTCCAGGTCGATGACGTATGGCGTGTCCGCGTCGCCGGTCTTGATCACCGCGTTGTCCGGGCACATGCCGAAGCAGTTGTCGCAGGAGAAGCACGTGCCGCACGACAGGCAGCGGCGCGCTTCGTACAAGGCGGTCTCGGTGTCGAGCCCCTGCACCACCTCGTCGAAGGTCGACGCCCGGCGCGCGGCCTCCAGCACCGGCCGGTGGGCGCGGGGCGCGTCGGTGTAGTACCACGTGTGCAGCCGGTCGTACGCCGCCTCCTCGGGCCCGGAGACCGCCGACGTCGAGGCGCCGCGCAACCACGCGTCGATCGCGCCGGCCACCCGCCGCCCGTGGCCGATCGCGACCGTCGCCGAGCGGTTGTCCGGCACCACGTCGCCCCCGGCGAACAGCCCGGCACGACCCGTCATCAGGTTCTCGTCCACGGCGAGCACGCCGTCGCGGAGCTCCAGGCCGGGCACGTTCTCCAGGAACGCCAGGTCGGCCTCCTGCCCGAGCGCCAGGACCAGGGAGTCGGCCGCGAGCCGCTCGATCTCGCCGGTGGGCTGGGGGAACCCGGAGTCGTCGAGCTCCATCTTCTCCAGCGTCAGCCCGTCCGCGTCGACGTCGGTGATCGTCGAGAGCCAGGTGAACCGGATGCCCTCGGCCTCGGCCTCGCTGACCTCGCTGGGGTGCGCCGGCATCCGGTCGCGGGTCCGGCGGTAGACGACCACCGCGTCCTCGGCGCCGAGCCGGCGCGCGGTCCGGGCCGCATCCATGGCGGTGTTCCCGCCGCCGTACACCGCGACCCGCCGGCCGAGCAGCGGCCGCTCGCCCTCCTCGATCCCGTGCAGCAGCTCGACGGCGTCGACCACGCGCGCGGCGGATCCGGCGGGCAGGTAGGTCCGGCGGCCGAGCTGGGCGCCGACGGCGAGGAACGTCGCGTCGTACCCGCCCTCGGAGACGAGCTGCTCGAGGTCGGTCACGGAGGTGTCCACCTGGAGGTCGACGCCGAGCGCGAGCAGCCGGTCGATCTCGGCGTCCAGCACGTCGCGGGGCAGGCGGTACGCCGGGATGCCGTACCGCATCATGCCGCCGGGCCTCGGCGCCGCCTCCACGACGGTGACCGCGTGCCCCAGGCGGACGAGGTGGTACGCCGCGGACAGGCCGGCCGGTCCCGAGCCGACGACGAGGACGCGGTGGCCGGTGGGCGCGACCTGGACGTCCACGGTCCAGCCGGCGCGGATCGCCTCGTCGCCGAGGAACCGCTCGACGGAGTTGATGCCGACCGCCTCGTCCAGGGTCGCGCGGTTGCAGGACGTCTCGCACGGGTGGTAGCAGATCCGCCCCATCACGGCCGGGAAGGGGTTGGTCTCCATGATCCGCCGCCACGCGCGCTCGTAGCCGGGACCGCCGTCCTCGGCGTCGCGCAGCCACTCGCGGACGTCCTCGCCGGCAGGGCAGGCGCCCGCGCACGGCGGCGGGAGGGTCACGTAGACGGGGCGCTCGGTCCGCCAGCTGCCGGTGTGGTTGGCACGGCTGCTGCCGACGTCGAGGGTGATGCCGAACGGGTGCTCCATCTCTGATCCTCCTCGATCCTCAGGTCCCGTCGGGCAGCAGCCCGAACCTGGCGATGTTGCGGTCCGCCCCGGCCTGGATCCGGGCGACCAGGTCGGGCCGGGGGGAGTCCCCGAACAGGTGCGCGTAGCGACCCTGGAGTCGCAGGTACTCGTCGACGGGCACCCGGTGCCGGATCGGCGTCGACGCGGTCACGTCGCCGTGCTCGGCCTCGAAGAGCGGGAACAGTCCCGACTCGGTGGCCAGCCGGGCGAGCCGCACCGTGTCGTGCGGCTCGGCGGCCCAGCCCAGCGGGCAGGGGACCAGGACGTGCAGGTAACGCGCGCCGTGCATCCCCATGGCGCGGGTGACCTTGCGCTCCAGGTCGCGCAGGTCGGCGACGGTCGCGGTGGCGACGTACGGGATCTCGTGCGCCATCGCGATCAGCGGCGCCGACTTCCCCATCCCGAAGGGGTTGCCCGGGGTGTCGCCCAGCGCCGAGGTGGTCGCGGTGCGGGCGGCCGGCGGGGTCGCGCCGGACCGCTGGACGCCGGTGTTCATGTAGCCCTGGTTGTCGTAGCAGACGAACAGGACGTCGTCGTTGCGCTCGAACATGCCCGACAGGCAGGCGAACCCGATGTCGACGGTGCCCCCGTCACCGGCCTGGCCGACGACCCGCGTGCCGCGGCCGCGTGCCCGCAGGCCCGCCGCAGCGCCCGCGGCGACAGCCGGGGCGTTCCCGAACAGCGAGTGCAGCCACGGCACCTGCCACGACGACTCGGGGTACGGCGTCGAGAACACCTCGAGGCACCCCGTGGCGTTGACGGTGACGAGGTCGCCGCCCGTCGCGCCGATCGCCGCGTCCAGGACGAACCGGGCGCCGAGCGCCTCGCCGCAGCCTCGGCAGGCGCGGTGCCCGCAGGTGATGGCGTTGGCACGGTCGGCATGCGACTGCACGGAGTTGTCGGCGGGGTCGAGCAGCCGGTTGCCGGCCGCGAAGGTGCCGATCTGGTAGAGCCTGGTCTCCTGCACGTCGGCCTCCTCAGCCGGTCCTGGCCCGCGCCAGGAGTGCCTGGTCGAGGTCGAGGAAGTGGAGTCCGCCCGGCCCGAGGGCGCCCCGGTGGACGTCGTCGACGAGGCGCTGCACCTGCGCGCGCAGCACCGGCCGCCCGCCGAGCCCGCCGACGACCTCGACCACCGGCACCGCCCGGTCCAGGAGCGTGACCCGCACGTCCTGGCCGACGATGCTGCCCCGGCCGGGGCTGAACGCTCGCTCCAGCACGACGACCCGGTGGGCAGCTCCGAGCGCGTCCCGCAGCGCCGCCGCCGGCCAGGGGCGGAAGCAGGAGAGCGTCACCACGCCGGCGGCCACGCCCTCCGCGCGGAGCTGGTCCACGGCCTCCTCGGCGGCGCCCGCCACCGAGCCGAGCGTGACGAGCACGGTCTCGGCGTCCTCGGTGCGGTAGCCGCGGACCAGGCCGCCGGACCGGCGCCCGAACTGCGCGGCGAACGCCTCGGCGACCCGCGGCACCTCGCTGAGGGCCTGCTGCAGACGCAGGTCGAGCAGGTGGCGCACCTCGGTGAACGCCTCCGGGCCGACCATCGCGCCGATCGTCACGGGGTCCGCCGGGTCCAGCACCTGGCGGGGGCGGTACGGCGGCACGAACGCGTCGACCTGCGCCTGCTCCGGGACGTCGACCTCCTCGGTGGCGTGGGTGAGCACGAAGCCGTCCATGCAGACCATCACCGGGAGTGAGAGCCGCTCCGCGAGGACGAACGCCTGCAGGTGCAGGTCGGCGGCCTCCTGGACCGACGCGGCGTGCAACTGGATCCACCCTGCGTCGCGCAGCGCCATCGAGTCGGACTGGTCGTTCCAGATGTTGATGGGCGCCCCGATCGCCCGGTTCGTCACGGTCATGACGATCGGGAGGCCGAGCCCGGAGGCGTTGAAGACCGCCTCCGCCATGTAGAGCAGGCCCTGGCTGGCGCTCGCCGTGTACGCGCGAGCGCCGACGGCCGAGGCCCCGATGCAGGCGGACATGGCGCCGAACTCCGACTCCACGGTGAGGTACTCGCAGGGCGCCAGCTCGCCCGACCGGACCAGGTCGGAGAGCGCCTCCACCACGTGGGTCTGCGGCGAGATCGGGTACGCCGCGATCACCTGCGGCCGGCACAGGGCCACCGAGCGGGCCACTGCCTGCGAGCCCTCGAGCTGCTCACGCATGCGTCACCACCCCGGCGTGTGCGCGGACGGCGATCTCGACATTGGCGTCGGCGACCGTGCCGGTGAACCGCTGCCGGATCGCGTCGACCAGGGCGTCCAGGGACACCACGCCGGTCAGCCCGGCGAGCGCTCCGAGCAGCGCCGTGTTGGGCAGCGGACGTCCCAGCACCTGCCGGGCGAGCTCGGTCGCCGGCACCGTCGTCACCCGGCGGACCTCGTCGAGCCCGAGCTCCGCCGGGGTGCGCGAGGTGTTCACCAGGACGTACGTCGCGGGCGTGACGCCCTGCAGCACCGGGACCACGGGGAGCAGGGTCGGATCCTGGATGACCACGGCGTGCGGGGTGTCGATCGGCTCGTGGAAGCGGATCGGCGCGTCGTCGATGCGGCAGAACGACGTGACCGGGGCGCCGGTGCGCTCCGAGCCGAACGTCGGGAACGCCTGCGCGTGACGGCCGCTGTCGAAGGCGGCGACCGAGAGCATCTCGGCCGCGGTCACGACCCCCTGGCCGCCCCGGCCGTGGAAGCGCACGTTGAACACGGCGTCACCGACCGGATCCGACCAGCTTCGTCAGGTCGGCGAGCCGGGCGGTGTAGCCCCACTCGTTGTCGTACCAGCCGAAGACCTTGGCGAAGCTGCCCCGCGCCTGGGTGAGCGCCGCGTCGAACACGCACGACGCCGGGTCGCCGATGACGTCGCACGAGACGAGCGGCTCGGTCTCGTAGCGCAGGCGGCCGGCCAGCGGCCCGTCCGCGGCCGCGGCCTCGAACGCCCCGTTGATCTCGTCGGCGCTCACGTTGCGGTCGAGCAGCACCGCGAGATCGACGAGCGACCCGTCCACGACCGGGACGCGCAGGGCGACCCCGTCGAGGCGGCCGGCCAGCTCGGGCAGGACCTCGCCGACCGCCTTGGCCGCGCCGGTCGTGGTCGGCACGATGTTGACGGCCGCGGCGCGAGCGCGACGGGCGTCCTTGTGCGGGCCGTCGAGGAGGTTCTGGTCGCCGGTGTAGGCGTGCACGGTCGACATGAACCCGTACCGCACGCCGAAGGCGTCGTGGAGCACCCTGACCATGGGTGCCACGCAGTTGGTCGTGCACGAGGCGTTGGACACGATCCGGTGGCGGTCGGGGTCGTAGGTCTCGTCGTTGACGCCCATCACGATCGTCGCGTCGACGCCCTTGCCCGGTGCGGAGAGCACGACGCGGTGGGCACCGGCATCCAGGTGGGCGGCGGCCGCCTCGCGGGTGCGGAACTTGCCCGTCGACTCGACGACGACCTGCACCGCGTGCTCCTCCCAGGGCAGGCTCGCCGGATCGCGCTCGGCGGTGACGGCGACCTTGCGGCCGTTGACGAACAGCCACGGTCCGTCGAGCGCGACGTCGCCGCGGAACGGTCCGAACGTGCTGTCGCGGCGCAGCAGCGCCGCGATCGTCGCGGGCGCGGCGACATCGTTGACGGCCACGACCTCGAGCTCGTCGATCTCCTCGGCGAGCCTCACGAAGGCCCGGCCGATCCTTCCCATGCCGTTGATCCCGACGCGCACTGCCATGGTGGCCTCCTCGCCTGCTGGAGCTCTCGCTGCTCCTCCCAGCGTCGTGGCGGGTGCGGGGCGGGTGCAGGGCCGAAGGTCATCCGAGGTCCCGCCGTTCTGCCCGAGCCCCCTCTCCGGCAGCAGGGACGGCCACCACCGACCGGCCGATGTCGGCCCAGGTCAGCAGGCCCACCAGGGACTCCGCACCGTCGATCACCCCGAGCGCGTCGACCGACATCTCCATCATCAGGCCCGCCGCCTCGGCCAGCTGTGCGTCGGCACGGACCACGACGGGCTCGGCAAGGACCTCGACGAGCGGCTGCCGACGGTCGATCAGCCGGGTCATCAGCGCGGTCGTGAGCAGGTGCGCGGAGATGACGTCGAGCAGGCCTCCGTCGCCGTCGACGACGACGAGGTGGGTGTGCCCGCGCCGCATCACCCGGTCGATCGCCGCCCCGATCGTGGCCTCGGGCCGGACCGTCACGACGTCGCGGCTCATGACGTCGTGCACGTGCAGGGGAGTCAGGTCGGGGCTCACTGGTTGAACATCGCTACCTTGAGCGCGCCGCTGTCCTGCGGTCGCGAGAACACGTCGTAGGCGTCCTGGATCTCGTCCAGGCCGAACCGGTGCGTCACCAGACCCTCCGTGTCCAGCTGGCCGCTCGCGACCATCTGGAGCAGCGTCGGCGTCGAGTACGTGTCGACCAGGCCCGTCGTGATCGTGACGTTCCGGGCCCACAGCGACTCCAGGTGCAGGGTGGCGGGGGCCCCGTGCACGCCGACGTTGGCGACGACGCCGCCGGCGCGCACGAGCTCGGTACAGAGCTCGAAGGTCTCCGGGACGCCCACGGCCTCGATCGCGGTGTCGACATCCCGCGCTGTCTCGAGCGCCTCCGCGGCATCGGCCACGACCTCGTCCGCGCCCAGGCGCAGCGCCGCCGCCCGTCGCTCGGCGGCCGGGTCCACCACGACGATGCGCGAGGGACTGAGCAGGCGTGCGGTGAGGACGGCGGCCAGGCCGATCGGGCCCGCGCCCACGACGGCGACCGACGACCCGGGCGTGACCCGGCCGTTGAGGACGCCGACCTCGTACGCCGTCGGCAGGATGTCGGCCAGCAGCAGGGCCTGCTCGTCGGAGACGGTGTCGGGCAGGTGGTGCAGACCGCGATCGGCGTAGGGCACCCGCACCAGCTCGGCCTGCGTGCCGTCGATGAGGTGGCCGAGCGTCCAGCCGCCACCTGAGGTGCACTGGCCGTCGTGGTTCTCCCGGCAGTACCGGCACCGACCGCAGCCGGCGATGCATGAGATCAGCACCCGGTCGCCGGGAGCGAAGCCGACGACAGCCGGACCGACCTCCTGCACGGTGCCGACCGCCTCGTGCCCGAGCACCCGACCGGGCTTCACCTCGGGCACGTCGCCCTGGAGGATGTGCAGGTCCGTGCCGCAGATCGTCACCGCGTCGACGCGGACGAGGGCGTCCTCGCTGCGGGACACGACCGGGTCGGGCATCTCGTGCCAGACCCGGCGGCCGGGTCCCTCGAACGTCAGCGCCTTCATCGGGGCCTCCTCGTGCTGGTCACCGGGGTCACCACGCCTGCTCCAGGCGTTCCTCGAGGTCGAGGACCGCGCGGGTGGTGCGCAGGATGCTGTCGGGGTTGAGGCTCATCGAGTCGATCCCGATCTCGACGAGGAACTCGGCCATGTCGGGGTAGTCCGACGGCGCCTGGCCGCAGATGCCGGAGTGGATGCCGTGCCGCCGACAGCCCTCGACGGCCAGCTGGATCATCCGCTTCACGCCGGGGTCGCGCTCGTCGTAGTCGAACGCCACGATCCCGCTGTCCCGGTCCACCCCCAGCGTCAGCTGGGTCAGGTCGTTGGAGCCGATCGAGAACCCGTCGAAGCGGGTGGCGAACTCGTCGACGAGCACGACGTTGTTCGGGATCTCGCACATCGCGTAGATCTCCAGGCCGTCGCGGCCACGCTCCAGCCCGAGCTCGGCCATCCGCGCCAGGACGAGGTCGGCCTCCTCGAGCCGTCGTACGAACGGCAGCATCAGGATGACGTTGGTCAGGCCCATCTCCTCGCGGACCCGGCGCATGGCGCGGCACTCGAGCGCGAAGCCCTCCTCGTACGCCGGGTGCGCGTAGCGCGACGCCCCGCGGAAGCCGAGCATCGGGTTCTCCTCGTGCGGCTCGAAGGCGGCGCCGCCGAGGAGGCCGGCGTACTCGTTGGTCTTGAAGTCCGACATGCGCACCACGACGGGCTTGGGGTGGAACGCCGCGGCGATGGTGCCGACGCCCTCCGAGAGCCGCTCGACGAAGTACGCCGCGCCGTCGGCGTGCCCGGACACGAGCTCGGCGACCTCGGCGCGCTCGTCGGCGTCCTCGATGCGGTCGGGGTGCAGCAGCGCCAGCGGGTGCGCCTTGACCGACTCGCTGATGATGAACTCCATCCGCGCCAGGCCCACGCCGTCGTTCGGCAGCAGCGCGGTGTGGAAGGCGAGCGCGGGGTTGCCGAGGTTCACCATGATCCGCGTGCGCGGGCGCTTCATCCCGCTGAGGTCGATCTCGTCGACGTGGAAGGCGGCCTCGCCGCGGTACACGTGACCGGTCTCGCCCTCCGCACAGGAGACGGAGACCAGGTCGCCGTCCCGGATCACGGTCGTGCCCGCATCGGTGCCGACCACGGCCGGCAGCCCGAGCTCGCGCGCGACGATGGCCGCGTGGCAGGTGCGGCCACCACGGTCGGTGACGACCGCGGCCGCGGTCTTCATGACCGGCTCCCAGTCGGGCGTCGTCGTCTCGGACACGAGCACCTCGCCCGGCCGGAACTCGGCCAGCCTGCTGGCGTCCGTGACGACGCGCGCCGGGCCGATGGCGATGTGCTCGCCCACGGCGCGACCGTCGACGAGGGACTCGCCGTGCCCGTCGACCACGTAGCGCCGGAGAGTGGTGACCGGTGCCTGCGAGGTCGCGGTCTCCGGGCGCGCCTGGACGATGTAGAGGAGGCCGTCGTCGCCGTCCTTGGCCCACTCGATGTCCATCGGCTGGCCGTAGTGCCGCTCGATGGCGATCGCCGCGCCGGCCAGCTCGAGCACCTCGGCGTCGGTGAGGCAGAAGCGGCGTCGATCGGCCTCGGGCACCGACTCGTCGCTGGTGCCGGACTCGCCGGCGGTGACCAGCCGGATCGCCTTCTGCCCGAGCCGCCGCCGCAGCACGGCCCGGTAGCCGGCGTCGTAGGTCGGCTTGTGGACGTAGAACTCGTCGGGGTCGACCGAGCCCTGGACGACGTACTCGCCGAGCCCGTAGGAGCCGGTCACGAACACGACGTCGCGGAACCCGGACTCGGTGTCCAGCGTGAAGATGACGCCGGAGGCGGCCCGGTCGGAGCGCACCATCTTCATCACGCCCACGGAGAGCGCGACGTCGAGCTGGCCGAAGCCCTGCCGGTGCCGGTAGTGCACGCCGCGGTCGGTGAAGACGCTGGCGAAGCACCGGCGGACGGCGTCGAGCAGCTCGGCCTCGCCGGCGATGTCGAGGAAGGTCTCGTGCTGCCCGGCGAAGCTCGCCTCGGGCAGGTCCTCCGCGGTCGCGCTGCTGCGGACCGCCAGCCGCAGGTCGTCTCCGTACCGCTCCCGGAGCGCGCGGTAGGCCGTCCGGATCTCCGCGGTCAGGTCCGCGGGCAGCCCGGCGTCGTACACGATCTGCCGGGCCCGGGCGGCCCGCTCCGCGAGCTGGGTGACGTCCTCGGGGTCGAGGTCGGCGAACACCTCCTCGAGCGCGGGCACGGCGCCGGCCGCGTCGAGCACCTGCCGATAGGCCTCGGCGGTGATCGCGAAGCCACCGGGCACGCGGACCCCGGCCTCGGCGAGGTGCTGGTACATCTCGCCGAGCGAGGCGTTCTTGCCGCCGACCAGGGGGACGTCGGCCCTGCCGATCCGGCCGAAGTCCAGGACCAGCGCGCGCACGGACATGACCCCTCCTCAGCCGACGTCGACGACGGCGTCGCCGCCGGTGGGGTCGTTGGCCTCGATGTCCGCGACGGTCGCGTCGAGCAGGTCGTGCACGAGGCCCGAGAGGGCCCGGCAGGTGGCGAGCTCGTCGCCGATCTCCGGGACGTCCTGGTCGCTCGGGCGGCGGCGCGCCACGCCGACGTGCCGGAGCTCGGTGCCCGCGTCGGTGCGGAGCACGGCCTCGGCGCGGGTGCTGTTCTCCTGCTCGAACAGGTCGATGTGCATGTGCCAGGTGCGCGTGTGCATGCCGCTCTCCCTCCGGTGTGGGTCTCCTCCGATCGTGGGGTCGCGCACGGCGCACCGGAACGGCCGTCGGTCCCGGGGCGTCCGGGACGTTCGGCCGTGGCAGCGTCCGGCGCTTCGCGCTGGGATCGAGGGGGAGGAGGGCCGAGACATGGGCGACAGCGGATCTGGAGCCGCCGCCGGGAGCGGCGCGCTCTACGGCTTGGGGATCTTCGGCGCCTGGGTCTGGTTCTGGCAGCAGGCCGACGGCTTCTGGTGGCACGTCCTGGCCGTGCCGGAGGGCCTGGTGTGGCCGGCGTTCATGGTCTACCAGGCGTTCGCAGCGCTGGACTGATGAACATCGGACTGGGGTCGGCGGAGGCGGTTCGGCTCCTGGCCGAGCTCGGCCCCAACGTCGCGCCCCGACCGCCCCGGCGCAGCGCGACCAGGCGGGTGCTCGACCAGCTGCGCGACCCGATGATCCTGATGCTGCTCGGGGCGTTCGTCGTCGTCGCCGGGGTGGGCGACATCGCCGACGGGGCGATCATCCTCGCGGTCGTGACCCTCAACACGACGATCGGCGTGGTGCAGGAGGTGCGGGCGGCCAACGCCCTCGACGCCCTCGAGCAGCTGGCCGCCCCGCACGCGGTGGTCGTGCGCGACGGCCACCCCGTCCGCGTGGCGGCCGCCGACGTCGTCCCCGGCGACGTGGTGCGCCTCGAGGCCGGCGACGTGGTGCCGGCGGACCTCGACCTGGAGCTCGCGGCCGGCCTGCAGGTGGACGAGTCCACGATGACGGGGGAGTCGGTGCCGGTGACCCGGCAGGTGGGCGAGCAGCTGTTCGCGGGGACGGTCGTGACCCGCGGCCGCGCGCACGGTACCGCCGTCCGGACCGGCTCGCACAGTGCGCTGGGTGCCATCGCGGCCTCGGTCGCGGCGGCCGGCGTCCGGCCCACCCCCCTGCAGCAGCGGCTGTCCCGGCTCTCCGGGCAGCTGGTCGTCGCGACGCTCGCGCTCGCGTTCGTGGTGTTCCTGCTGGGCGTGCTGCGGGGCGAGGACGTCGCGCACACCCTGGTGCTCGCCGTCAGCCTCGCGGTCGCGGCGATCCCCGAGTCCCTGCCCGCGGTCGTCACCGTCGCCCTGGCGCTCGGCGCGTACCGGATGTCGCGGCGCCACGCACTGGTGCGCCGGCTCCCGGCGGTGGAGACCCTCGGATCGGTCACGGTGCTGGCGTCGGACAAGACCGGCACCCTCACGGAGGGACGGATGACGGTGCGGGAGAGGTGGATCCCGCCGGGTGGCGACCGGGCCGCGCTGGATCGCGACCTGGTGCTCTGCAACGACGCCGGCGACGTCGCCGGAGATCCGATGGAGGTCGCCCTGCTCGCCGCGGCCGTCGAGGCCGACCCGGCCGCCCTGGACGCGCGCGACCGCTGGCCCCGGGTCGGGGAGGTGCCGTTCGAGAGCGAGACCAAGCGGATGACCACGCTGCACCGCGGGCCGGGCGGCCGGCTGCTGGTGTGCAAGGGCGCACCGGAGTCCGTGCTGCCGCTCGTCGCCGACACCGGCGCCGCCGAGGCCGGCCGGGCCGAGGCGCACCGGCTCGCCGAGCAGGGCTATCGGGTCCTTGCCGCGGCGGACTCCGTGCCCGACGGCCCCACGCCCGACCTGGCGTCCCCCGGCGGGCTGACCCTGCGCGGCCTGGTGGCCCTCGTCGACCCGCCCCGTGCCTCGGCCCGCGACGTCGTCGTCGCCTGCCGGGACGCCGGGATCCGCGTCGTCATGATCACCGGCGACCACCCGTCGACGGCGCGCTCGATCGCCGACGAGCTCACGATCACCGACGACGCACCGGAGCTGGCCCTCGGCGGGCACGCCGCGGACGTCGCCCGGGTGGGCGTCTATGCGCGCACCCGGCCGGAGGAGAAGGTCGACATCGTCGCCGCGTGGCAGGACCTCGGGGCGGTCGTCGCGATGACCGGCGACGGCGTGAACGACGCCCCGGCGCTCCGCAACGCCGACATCGGCATCGCCATGGGGGGCCGCGGGACCGAGGTCGCGCGCCAGGCCGCGGACCTCGTGCTCGGCGACGACGACCTGCGCACCGTGGTCGCTGCGGTCGAGGAGGGCCGGCGGATCTACACGAACATCCGCCGCTTCCTGCGCTTCGGCCTGGCGGGCGGCCTCGCCGAGGTCCTGGTGCTGCTGCTCGGGCCGTTCCTCGGGATCCCGCTCCCGCTGACGCCGGGACAGATCCTCTGGATCAACATGGTCACCCACGGGCTCCCGGGCGTGGCGTTCGGCGGGGAGCCGGCGGACCCGGCGGACATGGCTCGGCCGTCCCCGTCGCCGGAGCGCTCGGTCCTCGGCGGTCTCGTGCGGCAGATCGGCTCCAGCGCCGTCATGATCACAGCCGTCTCGTTGGGCGTGGCCCTCTCGGTCGGGGCGACGGGGCAGCAGCAGACCTCGGTCTTCCTCTGCCTGGGCCTGGCGCAGCTGTGGCTGGCGCTCGCGCTGCGCGCGCCGCGAGCCGGTGCCGGCTGGCGGGACCGCGGGCTCGAGGCCGCCGTCACCGCCGCCGCGCTGCTGCTTGTCGCCGCGGTCGCCTGGGCGCCACTGCGGGACCTCCTCGACACGGCGCCGGTCACCTGGCAGCGGGCCGCGCTGGTCGCCGCCGTCGCGGCCGTCCCGGCGCTCGTCGTGGCGGCCTGGTCCCGGTTCGTACCTGGTGCCGAAGGTCCCTTGGCGCGCACCGCCGTCGCGGACGACACTGCGGGGAGGAGCCACGCCGGCACGGGAGGCTCGATGTGACGACCCGGCTGATCCACCTCGACGGCCTGCAGGCGCTGATCGACGCGCTCGACCGCCGGGGGTTCACGGTGCTCGGACCCACGGTGCGCGACGGGGCCGTCGTCAACGCCCGCGTCCGACGGGTCGCGGACCTGCCGGTCGGGTGGGGGGACGACCAGGACGCGGCGCACTACCGGTTGCGCCGCCGCGACGACGACGCGGTGTTCGGGTTCGCCTCCGGTGCCCAGTCGGCCAAACCGGTGTTCTTCCCGGCCGAGGAGCTGTTCTGGCGCGGCCGCCGTACCGCCGAGGGCTTCGACACCGAACCCGCCGACCCGGCCGCCGACGGGCCGTACGCCCTGCTGGGGGTGCGCTCCTGCGACCTCCACGCCGTGGGGATCCATGACGTCGTCCTGCGCGACCGGGTCCACCGGGACGGCGCGTACGCCGCGCGGCGTGAGGACGCGTTCGTGGTCGCGGTGACGTGCGGCGACCCGGGAGGCACCTGCTTCTGCGCCTCCATGGACACCGGACCCCGGCCCCGGCAGGGGCACGGGGCGCCGTACGACCTCGCGCTCACCGAGCTGCTCGACGGCATCGACGGCGCGGGCCACCGGTTCCTCGTCGAGGTGGGCACTGACCGGGGCCTCGAGGTCGTCGACGAGATCGGCGCCGTGTCGGCGGAGGCAGAGGACGTCGAGCGAGCGGACCGGGTCGCCGACCGGGCGGCGGGCCGGATGGGACGCTCGCTCGACACGGCGGGGCTCAAGGACCTCCTCTACGCGAGCGTGGACAGCCCGGTGTGGGACGACGTCGCGCAGCGCTGCCTGGCGTGCGGCAACTGCACGGCGGTCTGCCCGACCTGCTTCTGCACGACGGTCACCGACCTCACCGACCTGAGCGGCGACGAGTCGGAGCGCTCACGGGTGTGGGACTCGTGCTTCAACGCCGACTTCTCCCACCTCCACGGCGGCAACGTCCGCGAGTCTACGAGGTCCCGCTACCGCCAGTGGATGACGCACAAGCTCGGCTCCTGGATCGACCAGTTCGGCATGTCGGGGTGCGTCGGGTGCGGCCGCTGCGTCACCTGGTGCCCCGCGGCGATCGACATCACCGAGGAGGCCGCGGCCCTGCGCCGCGCCGCGGCAGGAGAGGACCGAGGATGAAGGCCATCGCGGAGTACCTGCCCGAGCACCCGTTCTTCGCGGGGCTCGACCCGGCGGCGCTCGAGCTGGCCGCCGGGTGCGCCGTCAACGTGCACTTCCGGCCGGACGACTTCCTGTTCCACGAGGGCGATCCGGCCGACACCTTCTTCGTCCTGCGGCACGGCCGGGTCTCGATCCAGACGCGGACGCCGGTGGGCGCCGTCGTGCTCGACACCTGCCACGACGGCGACGTGGTCGGGTGGTCGTGGCTGATCGCGCCGTACCGCTGGACCTTCGACGCCCGCGCCACCGAGAGCACCAGCGCGATCGCCTTCGACGGGGCGTGCCTGCGCGGCAAGTGCGAGCAGGACGTCACCCTGGGCTACGCGCTGCTGCAGCGGGTGGTGCAGGTGATGTCCGCTCGCCTCCACTCGGCGCGCGTCCGCCTCCTGGACCTCTACGGGAGCGACACGTGAGCGCCACCGAGATGCTGCCCCGCCGGTTCGCCGTGACGAGCACCCGGCGTGACACCCATGACACCCACACCTTGGAGATGGCGGCCCTCGACGGCGAGCCGCTCGGCTTCGCCCCGGGCCAGTTCACGATGCTGCTCGCCTTCGGCGTGGGGGAGGTGCCGATCTCGATCAGCGGCGACCCGGCGCGGCCCGAGGTCCTGCAGCACACCATCCGCGACGTCGGTGCGGTCTCGCACGCGCTCGCCTCCTCGCCGCCCGGTGCCGTGCTCGGCGTCCGTGGCGCGTTCGGCACCGGCTGGGACGTCCAGAGGGGCCGTGGCGGCGACCTCGTGGTCGTGGCGGGCGGGATCGGGCTGGCGCCGCTGCGACCCGCGATCCTGGGGGCGGCCGCGGCGCGCGAGCAGTTCGGACGCGTGCTCCTGCTCTACGGAGCCCGCAACCCCGAGGAGATCCTGTACGCCGCGGAGCACCACCGGTGGGCGGAACAGCACGACATCGACGTCCAGGTGATCGTCGACAACGGCTCGCACGCCTGGCGCGGCCGGGTCGGCCTGGTCACCCAGCTCGTCGAGCGGGCCGAGTTCGACGCGCGCAACACGCTCGCCCTCGTGTGCGGGCCCGAGGTGATGATGCGCCACGCGGCCCGCGCGCTGGTGGACCGCGGGATGGCCCCCGAGCGGGTGCGCCTGTCGATGGAGCGCAACATGGAGTGCGGGATCGGGCTGTGCGGGCACTGCCAGCTCCGGGAGCTCTTCTGCTGCGTGGACGGCCCGGTGTTGGGCTACGACCGGTTGGAGCCGCTGATGGCGAGGGCCGAGCTGTGACCGCGGCGCGCCCCAAGCTGGCCGTGTGGAAGTTCGCGTCCTGCGACGGCTGCCAGCTCACGCTGCTCAACTGCGAGGACGAGCTGATCCCGCTGGCCGGGGAGGTCGAGATCGCGTACTTCCCCGAGGCCACCCGCGGCGTCGTGGACGGCCCCTACGACGTGTCCCTCGTCGAGGGCTCGATCACCACCCCGGACGACCTCGAGCGGATCCAGCGCGTGCGGGAGGTGTCGCGGCACCTGGTCACCATCGGCGCCTGCGCGACCGCGGGCGGCATCCAGGCCCTGCGCAACTTCGCCGACGTCGACGAGTTCCGCTCGGTCGTCTACGCGCACCCGGAGTACGTCGCGACCCTGGACCGCTCCACGCCGATCGCCGCGCACGTGCCGGTCGACCTCGAGCTGCGCGGCTGCCCGGTGGACCGGCACCAGCTGCTCGAGGTGCTGGCCGCCGAGCTCCAGGGCCGGGTCCCGCGGGTCCCGACCCACAGCGTCTGCGTCGAGTGCAAGCGGCGCGGCAACGTGTGCGTCACCGTCGCGCACGGGACGCCGTGCCTCGGGCCGGTGACGCAGGCCGGGTGCGGCGCGCTCTGCCCGACGTTCTCGCGGGGGTGCTACGGCTGCTTCGGCCCGCAGGACACGCCGAACACCGCGTCGATCGCCACCCGGCTCGGAGCGCTCGGGATGAGAGAGGGGGAGGTCGTGCGGGTGTTCCGCACGTTCAACGCGGCGTCGGACGCCTTCCTGCGCGAGAGCGAGCGCCACGAGGAGGCCGGCCGATGACCCACAGCAACAAGGACGGCGGCCACGTCCTGCACGTCGGGACCCTGGCCCGGGTGGAGGGCGAGGGCGCGATGCACATCGCCTACCGCGACGGCCAGGTCTCCGACGTGCAGCTGCGGATCTACGAGCCGCCGCGCTTCTACGAGGCCTTCCTCCGGGGCCGGTCGTACACCGAGCCCCCGGACATCACCGCCCGGATCTGCGGCATCTGCCCGGTCGCGTACCAGACGAGCTCGTGCTGGGCGATCGAGGACGCGTGCGGCGTGACCGTCACGGACGAGATCCGGTCGCTGCGGCGGCTGCTGTACTGCGGGGAGTGGATCGAGAGCCACGCGCTGCACGTGTACCTGCTCCACGCGCCGGACTTCCTCGGGTACGACGGCGCCGTCGACATGGCGGCCGACCATCCCGCCGTGGTCGAGCGCGGGCTGCGGCTGAAGAAGGCCGGGAACCGGCTGATGGAGGTCGTCGGCGGCCGCTCGGTGCACCCGGTCAACGTGCGCGTCGGCGGCTTCTACCGGTTCCCGACCGCAGCGGAGCTGCGCGGGCTCCGGCCCGACCTCGAGCGGGCGCTCGACGACGCGGCGGAGACCGTGCGGCTGGTCGCCGGCTTCGAGTTCCCCGACTTCGAGCAGCCGTACGAGTACCTCGCGCTCCGGGCGGAGGCCGGGTACCCCATCGAGGCGGGCAGCCCCGTGACCACGAGCGGTGCCTCGTTCGCCGTGCGGGAGTTCGCCGCGCGGATCGAGGAGGTCCAGGTCCCGCACTCGCACGCGCTGCACGCCCGGCTCGACGGCGGCGAGCGCGGGCCGTACGCCGTGGGGCCGCTCGCGCGCTACACCCTGAACGCGGACCGGCTCTCGCCGGTCGCGCGGCAGGCCGCCCGCGAGGCCGGCCTCGGAGACACGTGCCGCAACCCGTTCCGCTCGATCGTCGTCCGTGCGGTGGAGCTGGTCGAGGCCTGCCGCGAGGCGCTGCGGATCGTCGATGCCTGGACGGGGGACGGTCCGGCGAGCGTGCCCGTGCCGCCCCGTGCGGGGGAGGGGTACGGCGCCAGCGAGGCGCCTCGCGGGGTCCTGTTCCACCGCTACGTGCTCGACGACACCGGGATCATCCGGGACGCACAGATCGTGCCGCCGACCTCGCAGAACCAGGCCGGGATCGAGGCCGACCTGCGGTCCATGGTCGGGGCGTGGTCCGACCTCGACGAGCACGCGCTCCAGCACCGCTGCGAGCACGCGATCCGCAACTACGACCCGTGCATCTCGTGCGCGACGCACTTCCTCGACCTGACCGTGGAGCGGTCATGAGCGGCCCGTTGGTGATCGGCCTGGGCGCTCTGGACCGCGGTGACGACGCGGTCGGAGCGGCAGTCGCCGCGGCCGTCGCACGGCGGCTCTCGGGCGTCACGGTCGTCGTCCACGAGGACCCGACCGGGCTGCTCGACGTGTGGGCCGGCCGCAGCCCGGTCGTCATCGTGGACGCGATCCGCTCCGGTGCGGCCCCCGGCGCCGTCCACCGGTTCGAGATCGGCGGCGGCGAGCCGGGGGCGTGGGCGCGCAGTGCGTACGGCGGCACCCATGCGATCGGGTTGGCCGAGGTCGTCGATCTCGCGCGCGCTCTCGGGCGGCTGCCGGGCCGGCTGGTGGTCGTGGGCGTCGAGGCCGAGCGCTTCGACCACGGCGCCCCCCTGTCCGAAGCGGTGGCTGCTGCGGTGCCCACGGCCGCCGCTCGCGTCTGCGAGGAGCTGGGTCATGTGCCTCGGTGAGCTCGCCGAGGTGGTCGACCACGTCGACGAGCGGACGGTGCGCGCCCGTGTCGGCGCCCGGGTCGTCACCGTCTCCCTGCTCACGCTCGACGGGCCCGTCTCGCCGGGCGACTGGCTCCAGGTCCACTCCGGGTTCGCGCTCGCCCGGCTCACCGAGGAGGAGCGGCGCGAGGCCGTCCGGATCCGCACCACCACCGAGGAGGAGCCCCGATGAACCCGATGACCCGGACCCGGCGCGCCGGCGTGCTGCTCGCGCTGGTGACGGCGGCGATCAGCGGTGTCTCCGTGTTCGTCAACGCCGACGGCGTCCGTGCCTTCGGCGACGCCACGGCGTACACGACCGCCAAGAACGTCGTGGCCGCGCTGGTGCTGCTCGCCGTGCTCGGGCTGGGATCGCCGGCCGGCGCGCGGCTGACCCGCCCGCGCTCGCGCGGCCAGTGGGCCGGCCTGCTCGCGGTCGGGCTCGTCGGCGGGAGCGTGCCGTTCGTGCTCTTCTTCGAGGGGCTCGCACGCGCCGACTCGGCGCAGGCGGCGTTCCTGCACAAGACCCTGCTGGTGTGGGTGGCCGCGCTGGCGGTGGTGTTCCTGGGCGAGCGGCTCGGCGTGGTGCACCTGCTCGCGATCGCCCTGCTCGTCGTCGGGCAGGTCGGGCTGGTCGGCGGGGTGAGCGGGTTCGGGAGCGCCGAGGCGATGATCCTGGCCGCCACGCTGCTGTGGGCGGTCGAGGTCGTGGTTGCGAAGTGGCTGCTCGCCGGCGTGTCGTCCTGGACGGTCGGGGTCGCCCGGATGGTCCTCGGCTCCGTCGTCCTGGTGGGATGGGTGGCGGTCCGCGGCGACCTCGGGCTGCTCACCGGGATGACGGCGACCCAGGCCGGGTGGGTGCTGCTCACGGGCGTCCTGCTCGCGGGGTACGTCGCCACCTGGTTCGCGGCCCTGCAGCGCGCGCTGGCCGTCGACGTCACCGCCGTCCTGGTGCTCGCCGCCCCGGTCACCGCAGTGTTGGGCAACGTCGCCGACGGCGTACCGCTGCGGCCGCAGCTGGACTGGCTCGCCGTGCTCCTCGCCGGCGGTGCGCTTGCCCTCTGGGCCTCCTGGCGGGCCCGGCCCGAACCCCTCCCGGCGCCGTGACATGAGGAGCGTGGGGAGTGGTCCGCTGCGGTTCGCCCGTTACGCCTACCCGCCCAACGAGCTCGGGTACTGCGGGCCGGACGCCTCGGCACAGCTGCTGGAGCAGGTCGTCGCCGGCGCCGGTGACGGCGACCTGCGCCGGCTGCTGCGAGGGTTCGAGGGCGCCTGGCCGTACCTCGAGCTGATCGCCGCGGCGAACGGGATCGACGACCCGCTCGACGACCGGGTGGTGGAGGCGTACTGGATCGGCAACGCGCTGCTGGACCGCGTCGGGCCTCGCCTGCTGGGCGACTCGCTCGAGGACCGGTTCCGCCCCCGTGCCGCCCGGAGGTGGTCGGGTCTCGTGGCGCCGGTGGGGGCCGGGGCGGTGCCGCACCACTCCTTCCAGGTCTTCGGGGTCTACCCGTGGCTCGGCCTGCTCCGCGAGGGCCGGCTGGACGAGCCGCTCCGGGTGCTCGACCGGTGTCGCGTCCGGTGGGGACGCGTGCGGTCGGTCGACGGTGGCGTCGCCGTGGTCTGCTCCTGCCCGCTGGTCTGGGACGGCCGACGCCTGGTGCTCGGCGACCCGGTCGACGAGGCTGCGACCGTCGGCCCGCACCACCGCGACCTGCAGCCCGGCTCCTGGTGCTCGCTGCACTGGGACTGGGTCTGCGAAGCGCTCGACGTGGGGTCGCTGGCGCGGCTCCAGCGCTACACGCTCCGCCAGCTCGACGTCGTGAACAGCGCCGCCGTCCCGGGGCCGGCGACGGTGCTGTCCTGAGGCGGTGGACCCGGCTCGGCGCGGGTGGGCTCGCGTGGTGCCGTCTCCGTTCAATTGTGCTGTCCGGCACGGGCTACCCGCCGGTAACCGGTGCCGGACAGCACAATTGAACGCCCCGACCCGCCCCCCGCCGCCCCGACCCACCCCGCGCGCCCAACCCCGCGCGCCCAACCCCGCGCGCCCGACCCCCAAGCCAAGGCCCCGGCTCTACCCGCTGCGGGACACCACGGACGAGTTGCCGTGGTGGTCGACCTCGACGTCGTACCGCTGGCCGCGGCAGGGGACGTGGTGGAGCTGGAGGGGCAGCAGCCGGTCGGGCACGGCCGGCACGCATGCGAGGCCGTCGGCCGTGGGCTCGAGCCGGAGGAGCGTGCGGAGCAGGTGGACCGGGGCGGCGGCCGCCCACGCCTGCGGGGAGCAGGCGGCGGGGTACGGGACCGGGACCGGGATGTCCGCGCGGGTGAACCCGGCGAAGAGCTCGGGCACCCGGCCCTGGAACGACGCCGCCGCGTCGAGCAGACCGAGGGCGACCTCGCCGGCCTCGGCGGCGTACCCGTACCGCGACAGCCCGGCGACGCAGATCGCGGTGTCGTGGGGCCACACGGACCCGTTGTGGTAGCTCATCGGGTTGTAGGCGCCCATGCCGGACGCGAGGGTTCGGATGCCCCAGCCGCTGAACATGGCGGGGGAGAGCAGGTGGCGGGCGACCTCGGCCGCCTTGTCGTCGTCGGCGATCCCGGCCCACAGGCAGTGGCCGTTGTTGGAGGTGAGCGCGTCGATGGGGCGCTTGTCCCGGTCCAGCCCGACCGCGTACCAGCCCCGCTCCGGCAGCCAGAACGCCTCGTTGAACGACGCGCGCAGCCGCTCGGCGCGTTCGTGCCACCGCGACGCGGCTCCGGTGCCCGGCAGCGTGTCGGCGATCTCGGCGCGCGCCCGGTAGGCGGCGTAGGCGTAGGCCTGGACCTCGGCGAGTGCGATCGGCGACTCGGCGATGGTGCCGTCGGCGTGGTTGATGCCGTCCCAGGAGTCCTTCCAGCCCTGGTTGACCAGCCCCCGCTCGGTGGCGCGGTGGTACTCGATGAAGCCGTCGCCGTCCACGTCCCCGTCCGCCTCCATCCACGCGAGCGCCCGGTCGGCCGCTGCCACGAGGTCCGGGCCGACGAGGTCGGGCTGCCACCGGAGCAGCTCGCCCAGCGCCACCAGGAACAGGGGGGTGGCGTCGGCGCTGCCGTAGTAGACGTTGCGGCCGCCGAGGGCGAGCGTGCCCGCCGGTCCGAAGCGGACCTCGTGCGGGATGCGGCCGGGCTGCTCCTCGGTGACCGGGTCGACGGTGGTGCCGGCGTGGGCGGCCAGCGTGGTCAGGGTCCCGAGGGCCAGGCTGGAGTCGACCGGCAGGAGCATCGTCGAGGTGATCAGCGAGTCCCGCCCGAACAGCGCCATGAACCACGGCGCCCCGGCGGCGATGACGGGCAGGTCGGGGTGGTCGGGGTCGAAGATCCGCAGGACGGCCAGGTCGTCGATGCTCTGGGCGAGGACCTCGGCCAGGTCGGGGTCGGCGGTCGCGAGCCGGGGCGCGCTGGAGCGGAACTGGCGGTGCCTGCGTGCCGGCTCGGCCCGCTCGGCCGGCTCCCCCGGCGGGTGGAGCGGGGTGAGCGGCTGACCCCGCAGCCGCGGCACCACCAGCACCGTGGCGCGCCACGTCCCGTGCCCGCCGAGGTCGAACCGCCAGTGCAGTCCCTCCTGGTCGATCCGGGCGCCCGGCGCGGGCTCCACGCAGACGGCGTACTCGTCGCCGCCACGCTCCCGGCTCAGGTCCAGCACCGACGGCCCGGCCCTGGTGCGGAGGTCCTGGTCCTCGTGCTCCCGGCCCTCCTTGACCTCGAACAGGTCGGCGAAGTCGGCGCCGACGGCGAGGTCCAGCAGCACGTGGGTCGTGGCGGCGCCCGCGTTCCGAACGGTGATCTCCTCGCGGAGCCCGTCGCCGACGAAGCGCTCGCGGGTGACGACGACGTCGGTGTCGCCCGGCCGGGCCGCTGCGAACAGCACGAACGTGCCGGCGTACGGCGCCTCCTGGTGGATCCGGAGCGGATCCATGCGGTGCCCGCGGAGCCTGAGCGCCCAGCGGCTGAGGACCCGGGTGTCCCGGACGAACAGGCCGGAGGCCCGCTGGTCGCCGATGTCACCGCTGGCGTCGCTGATGCAGAACGTGGTCCCCTCCATCAGCACCACTTCGCCGTCGGCCCGAGGGTCCGGTGCTCCGGCGTACAGCCAGGGGGCGGTCATCGACCGGCCCGGGCGCCGGCGGCCCGGGAGAGGGGGGTGACGGTCGCCCGGTCGCGTCCGTCCAGGATCCGTTCGTACAGACGCTCGTGGTCCGCGGCCATCCGGGCCAGCGAGAACCGCCGCTCCGCCTCGGCCCGGCAGACCTGCCGGTCGATCTCCGACAGCCGCGCGACGGCGGCCACGGCCTCGGGCTCCCGACGGAACAGGAAGCCCGTGTGCCCGTGGGTGACGATCTCGGGCGCGGCGCCCGCGCGCCGGGCGACCACCGGTGTGCCGGATGCCAGCGACTCGGCCATCACGAGCCCGAACGGCTCGGGCCACGAGATCGGGTTCAGCAGGCCGTACGCACGGCCGACCAGTGCCGCTCGCTCCTCCACCCCCAGCTCGTCGAGATGCTCGTCGTCGGTGTCGAGCAGGGGGCGGACGCAGGACTCGAAGTACGCGCGCTCCTCGGCGTCGCGCATCTTGGAGACGACGCGCAGGGGCCGCCCGGCGGCGTGCGCGATGCGCAGGGCCTCCGCGACACCCTTGTCCGCCGACATGCGGCCCACGAAGACGAGGTGCTCGCCGCCCCCGGGGCCGCACCGGTACGTGTCGAGGTCGATGCCGTGGTGGATGACCGCGGAGATCGGGACACCGCCGGCCCGGCCGGCCTGGTCCGCGGAGATGGCCACGACGTACGCCGTCCGGCCGATCTCGCGGAAGACCGGGCGGGTCAGGGCGGTGAACAGGCCGTGGTTGGTCACCACGACCGGGGGGGTGTCGAGCCTCGACCTCGCTGCCACCAACGCCCCCAGGATCGTGTGGTCGTGGATGATGTCGACCCCACGCAGTGCGTCGTACGCCGCCAGGACGTGAGCGGCCTCCGGGACGGTCTGGCCGAACGGCTCGACCGGGTGCTCGAACACGTGCCGGCGGCGCACGGGGCACGTGGAGTCGCCCAGGGTGAAGAGGGTGACGTCGTGGCCCCGCTCGGAGAGGCCGCGCGCCAGGTTCGCGACGACCGCCTCCGTCCCGCCGTACGCGGGCGGGGGCACGGGGATCCACGGCGGCGCGACCAGGCCGATCCTCATGGCCCTGAGATCTCCTGCCCGGCGGGCAGCAGGGTGCCCAGCTCGGGGTGCCACCGTCGCCGGCAGATCGAGCAGACGAGCACGACGCCGCCGTCGTCGGACTCGGTGAGCAGCTCGTCCGACCCGCAGCACGGGCAGGACCGGGGGAGCGCCAGCGCGGTGGCGAGGTCGAGGTCGGCGCGGTGCATCTTCATGCCTCCAGCGTCCGGCGGTACGGCGGGCCGGGAGAGGGGACAAGGTCCCTTACGTCCGGGAAGATGTCCTCGCCCCGGTGGGTACCAGCAGGACCGGCACCCGCCCACCGGTGAACGCCTGCCGGACGATGGCCGCCCGGCCCTCGTCGAGCCGCTGGTTCCAGCCGAGGACGATCAGGTCCACGCCCGCTCGCTCGGCCGCGGCGAGCACCTGGTCGGCGGGCAGCCCGCGGCGCAGGTCGAGATGCACCGACTCGGGCAGGTAGCGGTGCTGGAACTCGCGGGTCCAGGCCCGGTACGAGTGGGCGGCCTGGTCCCAGAACGCCGGCACCGTCGAGGCGTCGAAGACGTGGACGGCGGTGACGTCGGCGTCGGTGTCCACCGCGCGTCGGGCGAGGTCGGCCACGCCGAGTGCGGCCTCGGCCGACCCGTCGAGCGGGAGCAGCACCCGGGAGATGCCCCGCATGCTCCGCACGCCCTCCCGGGGGATCACGACCACGGGCACGGCGACGTGGGTGATGACGCCCTCGCACACCGCCGCGCCGGCGCTGACCGCCGCGGCGACGACGTCCTCGGCGGCGAGCGCGCCCAGCACCCGTCGGGTGCGGTCGGCGGTGCTCCCGGGTCCGACCTGCAGCTGCTCGGTGTCGACGCCGAGCAGGCCCGCGACCGCGCGGGCCGCGGCGACGACCTGAGGGTTGCGGGTGCCCTCGAGGACCGCGGTGAGGTGGGTCATGCTCCCGGCCCGCCGCTGAACCGCACCCGGCTCGAGGTCGACCAGCTGGCCGCGCCGGCGACGCGCGGTCGCACGGTCAGGGGACCGCTGGCGTCGACCGCGACCGTCTCCCGGTCCGCGCGCACCCGGACGTCGCGGCCCAGGCAACGGAAGCGGACCTCCAGCGAGCCCCAGGCACTCGGCAGCACGGGATCCAGCTCGAGCCGGCCGGACCTCACGGCGGCGCCGAGGAAGCCGCGGACGATCGTCTGCCAGGCGCCCCCGCACGCCCCGACGTGGACCCCGGCCGACGTCGTACCGCCCAGGTCGTCCAGGTCGATGCGCAGACTGATCCGGAGCAGCTCCAACGCCGCGTCCGCCTGCCCGGCTCGGGCGTGGAGGAGCGCCATCGCCGCGGGCGAGAGCGAGGATCCGTGGGCGGTCCGGGGCGCGTAGAAGGCGAGGTCGCGCGCGAGCGAGCCCGGGGCGGCCTCGCCGGGGAGCAGGTGGTGGATCATCAGGACGTCGGGCTGCTTGATGACCTGCGAGCGCGCGACGCGGGCACGTCCGGCGAGGACGTCGGCCGCCACCGGCGGTTCGGCGAGGTCCCGGACGAGCAGCGGCTCGAGGCCCGAGTAGCCGGCGAACTGCTCGTGGATCCCGGCGTCGGCGTCGTACCCGTCCACGAGGGCGTCGGCCAGCCGGAGCCACTCCCGGCGGGTCGCGGCGCCGACCCGCCACTGGCGCGCCGCGGTCCTGAGGTTCCAGCGGGCCATGGCGTTGGTGAACGCGTTGTCGTCGACGCGCTCGTGGTACTCGTCCGGGCCGATGACGTCCCGGATGTGGGCCGAGCCGTCCGGGTCGAGGGCGAGCCGGGACGCCCAGTACGCCGCGGTCTCGCGCACCAGCGTCGACTCGGCGCCGGTGAGGCGGCCGCTCGGGCGGGTCCAGGCGGCGTGGTGGACCGCGGCCCACGCGACGTCGGCGGTGATGTGCTCCTCGAGGGTGCCCGTCAGGATCGGGACCTCCTCACCGCCGACGTAGCCCTCGTCCGGGGTGACGTCGCGGCCGTCGTACGCCGACTCCCAGGGGAACCGCGCGCCCTCGCGGCCCTCTGCCCGTGCGCGGGCACGTGCGGTCGGCAGCCGGTGCACGCGGTAGGCGACCATGGCCGCTGCGGCGCGCGGGTCGATCGTCACCAGTGCCGGGAGGACGAAGACGTCCGCGTCCCAGAACACGTGCCCGGCGTAGCCGTTCCCGGTCAGCCCGCGTGCTCCGACGGCGAGCTCGTCGTGGTCGTCGGTGAGCTGCCAGAGATGGAAGAGGGCGAACCGCAGCCCGAGCTCGGTCTCGGGGTCGTCGGGGACGGTGACGGTCACCCGTTCCCACCGACGCGCCCACGCGGCGCGCTGCTGGGCCAGGAGGTGGTCGAAGCCCGTGGACGTCGCCCGGTCCAGCCGCCGGCGCGCGATCCGGGGGCCCGGTGGGCTGCTCCGACAGCTGTCGACGGCCACGAGGCGCTCGACGGACCGGATGCCGGAGTCCTGGTGCGTCTCCTCGTGGGCCAGGGCGCCGATCCCTCCGTATGCCGTGCCGACCGTCTCCCAGCCCTCGCCGCCGGTCGGCAGGCACGGACCGATCCGGTCGTCCGCGGCCTCGACCCGGACCGCGAGCAGGCCCGGCTGGGCGATGCTCGCGAATCGCATCGAGCGGACGGGACGGTCCGCGCCGACCTCGGTGCGGTGCAGCGTGCCGGTCCGCAGGTCGAGGATCCGACGGTCCGCGATCACCGGGGGCGTGAGGTCGACGTCGATGACGTCGGGGCCGGGCAGCAGCCCGTCGTCGGGCCCGGTGCCGACGTAGATGCCGGTCGCGAGGACCAACGGGTCGCCGAAGTCGGGCGCCTCCTCGACCGAGCCGCGGATCCCGATGCCGCCCGACACGACGGTGAACAGGCTCTCGGTGACCCGGTGCCGAGCGGGGTCGACGCCGTGCTCGACGATCGCCCAGCGCGGGTCCACACAGATGCCGGGGACCCGACGAGCCAGCACGCGCGCGATCTGCTCGTCCAGGAGCGCGCGGGCGGTGTCCGGAGGCTCGTCGCCGATGACGAGGACCAGCTCGCCGGCGATGCCCGATCGGTCGAGCTGCTCCAGTGCCGCGGGGAGCGGGCGTCCGACCAGGACCCGGACGCCCAGGTCCCTGAGCCGGCGCAAGCGCGGACGGACACCGGGCATCGATGCTCCCCGGCGGTCGACCACGACCGCGCCGACGGTGTGGCCGAGCTCGGCGGTCGACGGCGACCGCTCAGTGACCGGGGTTCCCCTGGCCACCGGCGTGCTTCCTCCACGGCAGGGTGCGACCCCGGTAGGGGAAGGCGACGAACGACAGCACGGCCCCGGCCACGACCAGGACCAGGACCATGGCCACCGTGGTCGCGAGGCTCACCCGCAAGGCATCACCCATGTCCACTCTCCTTCGGTCGCCTCCATTGCAGGCCGGCCGGGATGGCCGCGTCAGGGGAAAAGGTCCCGACGCGCCGGGCCTCGGCCGCGGACCGCTGTCAGCTGGCGACGTGCCACCGGCGCAGCACGGACCGTGGGTGGCTCCGCGACGGCTCGAGCACCCAGTCCAGGCTGAGGCCGCCGCTCCGGTCCCGGCCCGCGACGAGGTGGGTACGCCGCGGCCCGGCGACGTCCCGCGCCTCGAGCTCGGCCAGCGCGACAGTGCGCTCCAGGCAGGCGGGCGAGCACTCGGGGTCGCGCAGCGACAGGCTCAAGCGCGGCCCCGACAGGGAGATCCGCACGGTCGCGAGCTGCCCGGTGTGCTGGTCGGCGTGCGCGAGCAGCAGCCGGGCGACTCGCGCGAGCCCGGCCGCGGCGATCGTCGGGGCGTCGTCCAGCGCCCCGACGAACTCGAAGTTGATCCGGTGGTGGGCGGCAGCGTGCTGCGGGTCCTGGCTCATCGCGAACGACCTCCGTCCCTGCTCCCCGAGGACCGTCCCGGGTCGATCCGTCGACCGTCCCACCAGCCGTTGCGGCGGTCGAGAGTCCTAGGTCCGCGGGCAGGCGCTCCGGCGGATGACCTTCGGCCCTGGCACAGGCGGCGTGGTGGGGCTCAGGGACGGGCGGGCCTGATCTGCCCGACGGCTCGGCTCCCCGCCGAGAGCCCGAAGCGCAGGTCCTGCCGGGTGGGAGCGCGCCCGACGTCCTGGCCGAGGCTGCGCCACTCCTGCCCGGCGAGGAGAGCGCCGAGGGCGTCGCCGACCAGGACCTGGGTGGCGCGGAGTGCATCGCTCGGAGCGGTGTAGGCGCGGAGGGTGCGATAGCACTCGTGGTCCGCGATCATCACCCGGCCCACGAAGCCCCAACCGTCGGAGGCGGGCGCGCACTGGATGGTGAGGTGGAACTCGGTGTCGGGAACGTCAGGGACGGCCGTCTCGGACATGAGGACTCCGGTGGTCAGGGTCGTGTCCACGTTGCAGGAGACCGTGTCCGCGGTCCCCGGCACGACCGTTCTGTCGAGTGACGTGAAGCGGGTCCGATCGCCCTGCCTTCATCGACCAGCGCAGCGGGTCCCATCGCCCTGCCTGCGGTGACCGGGTTGGCGGAGCCCCGCCGACGGGGACCCGCCCGACTTCAGTTGTGGGTCATTCCTACTCCTCTCGGCCGGTCCAGACAACGCTCATGGACGGAAACCCAGGTCGACCACCGCGTGCGCGACCTCCCGCAGCGGCATGCGCTCGCTCCGCGCCCGTTCGCGCAGCAGCTCGAAGGCCCGGTCCACCGAGATCCCGCGCTCGCCCGCCAGGATCCCCTTGGCCTGCTCGATGACGACCCGGCTGTCGAGGGCGTCCTGCAGCTGTCCGGCGGTCGCCCGGGCGCTGTCCAGGCGGGAGGCGCTGGCCAGGTAGCCGGTCGTGAGCGCGGCGACCACCTCGCCCGCTCGCACCTCGTCGTCGCTCCAGCGCCGCGGACCGACCGTGTACAGGTCGAGCGCGCCCAGGCGGGTGTCATCGAGGCGGAGGGGGAACGCGGCGGCGGTCGGGGCGAGCACCGGCTCGCCGCTGCGGAAGGCCTCCACGCCGGGACCGGCCTGCTGGCGCTGCTGGATCAGCTCGAGTGCAGTGACCGCGTCGGAGGATGCGGTGGCGAAGACCAGCCGGCCGCCGCGCTCGAGCGCGATCGCCGTGCCGTCGACGCCGACGACGGCGGTGGCGATGTCGACGAGGTCCTGCAGCGCATCACTGAACGGGCGCTCGGTGACCAGCAGCCGGGCGAACCGGAGGAGCGCCTCGCCCAGCAGCGCCTGCTCCACCATGCCGGTCCTCCTGCCGAGCGGCTCGTGAGGTGACGGTAGGGACGCGCCGGCCGTCGGCCAACCGCCACATGGGGGAAATCGGGGTCGATCGAGGCAGGACCTCGTGACCTTCCCGGGACCTTTGGCCCTGAGCCCGTCGGTGGCGGCGCCCTAGCGTCGATCGCGTTGCCCCGGACCCCGGCAGACACCCGCGACACCGGCCGCGAACGCGGCCCCACTTCTGGGAGTAGACCCTTGCCGCAGTCACAGACCGCCGCCAGCAGCGTCAACCGCGTCACCCGGTGGCGCTACCAGTCCGCCGTCCAGGCCGCCCGCACCCTCAACGCGATCGGCGGGTTCTCCATGGCCCGTCCCCGCCCTCGCCACGCGTCCGACGAGCGTGCCCGGACCGTCACCGGCGCGAGCTCGACGGCGGAGCGTGCGCTCATCGGACCGAGATGAACGTCCACCCGACCTGAGGAGCCTCGGCGTCCGCCTGTTCCAGGGCCCACCGCCAGCGGGACAGCGGCACGAACGTGTCCATCCAGCCCGACAGCAACCGGTCCGCCTCCGCCTCCCCGTAGTGGGCGGGCAGCAGGGTGCCGAGCTCCCAGTCGTCCTCGACGGTGCCGCCGTCGAACACGAAGGCGTACGTGCACACTCCGCTGTCCACTGCCTCCGGCCCTGCGGGCTTGAGCACGTGCCAGCGGTCGACGAGGTCGGGGCGCTGCGCCTCGAGGGCGGGCACCACGACGTCGCGGATGAACCTCTCGAACTCCTCGGTCTTCTCGCGCGCGACCGGGTTCAGGTAGATGTGGGTGGGTTGCTCGAACACGGTGCCCTCCTGCCTCACCCCAGCGCACCACGCGCCGACCGGTCCGTCATCGCCCCGATTGGGCACGGCGCGCGGCCCGCCCGGTGTCAGGCGACGGCGGTCCGCTCCGACTCCCGAGCGGGGCCCGGGCCGGAGCCGGGGGAGAGCCGCGACCCGCCGCCGAGGTCACGGGCCAGCCGCCGCATCGCGTCGTCGATCGCGCGCAGGTGCCGCAACGCCGACCGGAGCAGGTCGTGCTCGGGTCCGGGCAGCTCCCCGCACAGGCGGCGCAGCACCTCGAGCTCGGCGTCCACCTCGGGCAGGTCGACCAGCAGCGACTGGTCGGCCGCGTCGAAGGCGGGTCGCACCGCCCGAACGGTGCCGGCCACGGCCGAGACCGCCTCCGAGACCGGCCCTGCGAGGCGTGGGCCCGACGCCATGCCGGCGGCCGCATCGGCCACGCGGGCCAGGGCCCGGCCGTGGTGCTCGCACGCGCCCACGACCATGACCACCCGGCGCAGTCCGGTGCGGTTCGTCAGCCCCGCGAGCGGCCCGGTGAGCGGGTCGGCGGTCGTGCGCAGGGTGTCCATCGTCGTACGCAGCTCCCGCGCGCCGGCCAGGGGACCGTCGTCGTCCTCGTCGGACCGGCCGGTCAGCGTGCGGCCGACGGTGTCGAGCAGGTCCTCGAGGGACGCCAGGACGTCGACGACGTCCTGGGCGGCTTCCTGGCGGGCGCGCTGCGGGAGCACGACGTACGCCGCGAGCGCGCCGGCCGCGGCCCCGGCCACGGTCTCCTCGAGCCGGGTGACCAGCAGCCCGACGCTGAACATCCCCACCAGGCCGTAGAGCAGCCCGAGCATCGTGGTGATGAAGAACATCATCCAGGCGAGCGAGATCCTCAGCAGGTAGATGCCCAGGAAGATGCACGCCGCGACGGTCACCAGCGCCGGCACCGTGCGTCCGCCGATGAGGGACGCGACGAGGACACCGGACACGACGCCTGCGAGGGTCCCCACGACCCGCAGCCAGCCCTTGCGGAGGGTCTCCTCGCGGGTCGAGGTGCCGGTGAAGACGACGAAGGCCGCGATCACCGCCCAGAACCACCGGGTGGGGGACAGCAGCTCGCCGAGGGCGATCGCGACGACCGCCGCGACCGCCACCTGGAGGGCGGTCCGGGAGAGGTCACGCCAGCCCGGCGTTCCGGAGTCGTCGTCCTCGGTGTCGTCCTCGTCACCGGCCGCGCCTCCGGACGGGCCGTGGTCGTCGTGGTCCGCAGTCGCGTCCGGCCCGGGGTCCGGGGCGCTGGAGGTGTCCTGGTCCGGGTCGGGCTCGGGCCGCCACGCCCGCTGCCAGGCCTCCGCGCAGCGGTCCAGGGCGCTGGCGAGGATCGGGTCGAGGTCGGGCCGGCCCGAGGCGGCGCGCCGGCTGGCCACCGAGGTGCCGAGGCGGGCCCGCAGGTCCCCGAGGGCGGCGACGAGCGCGACGCGCTCCTCCGGTGGCAGTGCCCGTCCGCCCGGCCCTGCCGGATCGGCGTGCTCGTCACCGTCGACGCGGTCGACGCACAGCGAGACGACCCGCTCCAGCGCGAGCTGGGCGTCGAAGACGCGGACGCCCAGCTCCTCGTTGTCGACCTCCGGCCACAGCTGCTCGTCCGCTCCCTCCAGGCGGGTCTCCGCGGCGGCCGCGGCGCCGGAGCAGCTGAGCATCCGGTGGCGCAGCCGGGATCCGGTGCGGCCTTCCCAGCGCCCGGCCTCGACGGCCTCGCCCAGGGTCGCCAGCACCCGGCCGGCCCGCACCGACCAGGCACTGAGCTCGCGGCGCAGGTCCCGGTCCGGGTGGCGCGACCGGAGTGCGGTCCGGACCAGGAACGCCACGGTCGCGCCGGCGGCGGCGCACACGATCATCACCGGCAGCTGGGCCGGCTGAGCCTGGACGAACAGCACCAGGAAGTAGGCGACGAAGGCCATCATCCCGACCGCGAGCCCGCGAGGACCGAGTCGCCGCAGGTAGACCGCGCCCACCATCACCAGGACGAAGACGGCGTCGCTGACCAGGAGGTGGCCACGGAACGTGGTGGCCAGGGTCGCCGAGACCGCGACGCCCGGCACCAGCAGCGCGGTGCTGATCGCGCGGTCCCTCGTGGTGGGGTCGGTGACGGCCAGGCAGGCGATCATCGTCACCACGACGCCCACGACGGCCGCCGTGACCGGCTGCCCCCACGCCACCGCGATCCCGGCGACCGCGAGCACGGCGATGACGAGCGCTGCCAGGGTCGTCGAGGCCAGGCGGAGCCGGGCGAAGCCGGGGTCGGACGCGGTGAAGAGGATCCAGCCACGCCGCAGCACCCGCACGTCACCACCCGCCTTCCCGCACGCCTGCCCCGAGCGCTCTGCGCCTCCGCCGGGGGATCCTGCCCGGCGGTCCGTCCGCCGAACCATCGTCACGGACCGCGTCGAGCCCGCTCACCGGGGGCTGGCTACTGTCCGTCGCGAGGAGAGGACGGCGATGGATCGACGCAGCCCCCGCACGCCCCGCACGCACCGCGCGTCGGCGCGCACCGCCGTCGCCGTCGTGCTCGCCGCCGCGCTGGTGGCGCTCGCAGGGTGCGGGTCCTCGGAACCGTCCCCGACCCGCGCCGTTCCCGGGGCGAGTGCACCCCCGAGCCCGGGCAGCTCCGGCGCGCCGACGTCCGGCCCGGACGTGACCAAGCTGCTGGTGTTCGTCGTCGAGAACCACGCGCTCGAGCAGATGCAGCAGGAGATGCCCTGGTTGAACGGGCTCGCCCAGCAATACGGCTACGCCACGGACTACCGGGCCCTGGCCCACCCCTCCCTGCCGAACTACCTCGCGATGGCCGGGGGTGACATGTTCGGCGTCACCGACGACGACCCGCCGTCCGAGCACCCCGTCGCCGCGCCGAGCGTGTTCGGACGGGCCCTCGACGCGGGTCGGACCGCCACCGTCTACGCCGAAGCCATGACGACGCCCTGTCAGCAGGCCGACGACGGCACCTACGCCGTCCGGCACAACCCGTGGGCGTACTTCCGCAGCGAGCAGGAGCAGTGCCGCGAGCACGACGTACCGCTCTCCGAGCTCCAGCAGGACGTCGCGGGCGGGGACCTGCCGAACGTCGGGATGGTCGTGCCCGACACCTGCAGTGACGCCCACGACTGCCCCCTGTCCGAGGCGGACGACTGGATGCGCCAGTACGTCGGGACGGTGCTGGACGGCCCCGACTTCGCCTCCGGCCACCTCGCGGTCGTCGTGACGGCGGACGAGGACGACGAGCACCACGACAACCGGGTCCTGACCGTCGTCGCCCACCCCACCCTGGAGCACGAGGTGGTGAGCACCGGTCTCACGCACTACTCGCTGTCGCGGGCGTACGCCGAGGCGGCCGGGATCGAGCCGCTCGGCAACGCCGCCGACGCGCCGTCGCTGCTGAGCGCGTTCGGCCTCGGCCGTTGAGGCCCGGTCTCCACCTACGTCGCCCGGCTCCTCGACTCCCGGGGAGCGGCTACTGAGCCGCCCCGCGCTCAGCTCCCGCCGTTCGACGGGTGGGGGCGATGTCGTCGCCCCCACCAGAGCCATCCGACGACGGCGAGCAGCACCACGCCGGCCAGGATGTCGCTGCCCACGCCGAGCCGCTGCTCGAGGGCGCGGTACGAGGCTCCGGCCAGGTATCCCAGCAACGCCATGGTGACGGCCCACAGGGTCCCGCCCAGGACGTTGGCGACCGTGAATCGGACCCGGCCGAGTCCGCTCATGCCGGCAAGTCCCGGGACCAGCGCCCGAAGCGCCGCCACCCATCTGCCCGTGGCGACGGCGACGGCGCCCCTGCGATCGAGCAGGTCCAGGGCGCGCTGCAGCGACCCCGAGCGCTTCCACCGCTGCGGCACCCGCTCGAGCAGGCGGACGCCGTACCGGCGACCGACGAGGAAGCCGACCTGGTCGCCGAGCACCGCTCCTGCGACCGCGGCGAGCATCACGGCGCCCAGGGACAGCCGGCCCTGGTGGGCCGCCACACCACCGAGGATGATCGTGGTCTCGCCGGGGATCACGAGTCCGATGAACAGGGCCGCCTCGGCTGCCGGCAGCGCGAAGACCAGCAGGAGCAGCAACCAGGCCGGCAGCCCGGCCACGCTGTCGATGAGGGTGCCCATCGGCTGGGTCCTTCCGGCTCGGTCCCTCCCGTTCGGGACGCGAGGAACGTGCCTCCATTTCACCACTTTCGGCGCGGGCCGGGCCCGGTCGCGCGCACCGGGCCGAGGGGGCTCGTAGCCTCCGAGGGTGAGATCGATCCGGATCGGTGGCCTCCGGCTGTCCTTCACCGCGGCGTGGCTCCTGCCGGTGATCCTGTCCGCCGTCGTGCTGGTCGTCGTGTCAGCTGCTGCGATCGCGGCGATCGAGACCCGGACGGTCGGATCGTTTCCGCGCGGGCTGTGGTGGGCGCTCAGCCTGATCACCACCGTCGGGTTCATCGGTGAGCCGCCGGAGACGATCGCGGGCGCGCTGCTCTCGGCCGTCCTGATGGTGGTCGGGTTCTTCCTGCTCGCGATGGTCAGCGCGTCCCTGGCCGCCCTGTTCGTCCGCGAGGAGGAGGAAGAGCCGACGGCCGAGCTCGAGGCCATCGGCCGCGAGATCCTCGAGCGCCTCGAGCAGCTCGACCGCAGGCTCGCCGAGCTCCAGAGCGCCGCCGCCCCGCCCGAGGAGGAGCCGCGGGACGCCGAGCAGGCTTGAACGGCCGTGGACAATCGTTCGTGAGGGGAGTACCTCAGCTCGACGTCATCGTCAGTACGTCCGGCCCAGCCCGGTCCGGTGCGTCGGTCGTCAACCACCGGTTGACGGCGGGGGAGACCTCCAACGCCCCGCTGCGGCGGGACTCGCTGGAGGTCGATCGACATGGATGTCCCTCTCTGGGCGTGGGCTGCGGTCCTCGCCGTCATTCTCGCGATGCTGGCCGTGGACCTGCTCGCGCACCGCACCGCTCACGTCGTCTCGGTCAGGGAGGCGGCCGTCTGGTCGGCCGTCTGGGTCGGCCTCGGGCTCGCCTTCGGTGGCGTGGTCTGGTGGGCCTACGGCGCCCGCGCCGGCGGTGAGTACTACGCCGGCTACCTGATCGAGAAGTCGCTGGCCGTCGACAACGTCTTCGTCTTCGCGCTGATCTTCACCTACTTCGCGGTGCCCCGCGAGTACCAGCACCGGGTGCTGTTCTACGGGGTGCTGGGAGCGCTCGTGCTCCGCGCGGGCTTCATCGCCGGCGGTGCGGTGCTCATCGAGAGCTTCGCCTGGGTCCTCTACCTCTTCGGTGCGTTCCTGGTCCTCACCGGCTGGAGGATGTTCCGGCACCGCAACGACGAGCTGGACCCGTCGCGCAACCCCGTGCTCCGACTGGTCCGCACCCGCATCCCGACCACGGACGAGTACCACGGGCAGAAGTTCTGGGTCCGCCGGACCGGCCGCTGGGTGGCGACGCCGCTGTTCACCGTCCTGGTGCTGGTCGAGACGACCGACGTGATCTTCGCCGTCGACTCCATCCCGGCCATCTTCGCGGTCACCCAGGAGCCGTTCCTGGTGTTCACGAGCAACGCCTTCGCCATCCTGGGCCTGCGGGCGATGTACTTCCTCCTGGCCGACCTGATCGACCGGTTCGTCTACCTGAAGGCCGGACTGGCCGCGATCCTGGTGTTCGTCGGGGTCAAGATGCTGCTGCTCGACCTCTACAAGGTGCCCATCTGGCTGTCCCTGGGCATCATCGCCACCTGTCTCACGGTCGCCGTCGTGGCCAGCCTGCGCGCCACCCGAGGGACCTTCGGCCCTGGGAGCGAGGACGCGAAGCGGGTGCGATCGGAGCGGGGTGCTGGATGACGAAGGAGGCAGCAGTCGTGACGCCGGACTGGTTGAAGGACCTCGGGGTCCAGTTCCAGTGGTTCGTCCTGGAGTACGAGTTCGGGCTCCGCGAGGTCGAGACCAAGATCTCGATCCTGCGCGACGAGTTCCTGTACATGCACGACTACAACCCCATCGAGCACGTCTCCAGTCGCGTGAAGTCACCCGAGAGCATTCGGAGCAAGGTCGAGCACCGAGGCCTCGAGCGCAGCCTGGAGAGCGTGCGGGCGAACGTGACCGACATCGCGGGGTTGCGCGTGACGTGCAGCTTCGTCGCCGACGCCTACCGCATCTTCGAGCTGCTCACCGCCCAGGACGACATCACCACCAGGAAGGTGTCCGACTACATCGCGGCGCCGAAGGCCAACGGGTACAAGAGCCTGCACGCCATCGTCGACGTGCCGGTGTTCCTCTCGTCCGGCCCGGTGCGGGTGCCGGTGGAGATCCAGCTGCGCAGCATCGCGATGGACTTCTGGGCCAGCCTCGAGCACAAGATCTACTACAAGTACGACCGCGAGGTCCCCGACGCGCTCCTGGCGGAGCTGAAGGAGGCGGCCGAGACCGCGAACGAGCTGGACTCGAGGATGGAGCGTCTGCACCGGGAGCTGCACGGCTGAGGGCCGCGTCGCCGAACTCGCTGCCGAGGACGGGACGGCCGGAGACCGGGGACGATGTCGGGAACGGGAGCTGTTGCGGACGGTGGGTCTGGCGTTCAGTCTCGCGCGTCACCGGTCCCTCCCGTCAAGAAGTCCTCGAGAGCATTCACGACGAGGTCGGGTTGTTCCAGGGTCGGCATGTGCGGCGTTCCCGGCATCTCGGCGTAGCGCGCGCCCGGGATGTCGTTCGCGATCCGGGACATGACCTCCGGGGTGGTGGAAGCATCGAGCTCGCCGGCCAGCACGAACGTCGGAGCGCGAAATCCGGCGAGCTTCCCCGCGACGTCGATGGTCGCGAACGACCGCCAGGCTGCGGCCGCGTGCCCCGGCTCGCCGCGCAGCACGCAGTCGCGGGCGTAACGCACCCCCCAGTCGTTGACGGCAAGTGCGTCAGAGGTGAACCACCGCACCAACGAGGGCGCGACCTGGGCGGCCATGCCGTCCTGTTCGATCGACCGAGCTCGGCCCTCGAAGGCCTCGAACGCCACGTTGGTCGTCGCCATCAGGGTCATGGACTCGAACCGTTCGGGGGCCAGCGTCGCCGCGGTCTGGACGACGCCGCCGCCGTACGAGAGACCCACGACGTGCGCGCGCTGGAGCCCGAGGGCATCCATGACGTCGAACAGGTCGGCGGCCAGGTCGTCCATGGTCGAGGGGTGCGGCGCCTCGGACGCGGAGCCGTGCCCACGCAGGTCGTAGGCGTACACCGCGCGGCCCGCCGCCAGCCGGGTCATCACCGGCTCCCACATGCGCCAGTCCAGTCCCAAGGCGTGGACGAGCACCACCGGTGACCCGGCGACCCCGGCCCTGGCCACCGTCGTCTCGTGGTCGCGAAGCCCGATCCGACGCAGCGTGGGCGGCGCCGGCGTGCTCGCCTCCGCCAGGACCCGGTCGATCACGGTGAGCGCGTTGAGCGCCCGCGGGAACCCGGCGTAGACCGAGACGTGCAACGGAATCCCGCGCAGTTCGGTGGGGGTCACACCCTGACGCAACGCCGCGGCGGCGTGAGCGGCGAGCTGTCGCTCACTGTCGCCCAGCGCGACCAGGACGGCGACCGTGGCGAGCTCGCGCTGCGCCATCGTGAGCTCGGAGCCGGACAGGGGACCCGCGAACGGGCCGCCCACCAGCCAGTCGTACATCTGGGGCGACGCCGCCCGAACCGCGTCCAATGCCTGATCGGGACGGCGCCCCATCAGCCGGGCGAAGTGCGCGGTGCCCCGGGCCTGCGCTACCAGGCCATGGCCCGTGCGGATGGCCGGGGCCTGGGGTGCGGTCTCGCCGGCCTCGGTGTCGGTCCGGTCGACGGTGTCGGTGTGCTTCATGCGGTGTTCCTTCCAGGGGTCGGGATCCCCGACTCCGGTGTCGGATATGATATTCCTGATCAAAAGGGGGTTCCTGATGCAGAGTGAGCAGGCCCGGCTCGGCGCCGGTGGGCTAGGCCGCGTGCCGCGGTCGGCGATGAGCGCGGCGGTGGCCGACCACATCCGGCAGCTGATCTTCAACGGCGCGCTCAAGGCGGGCCAACGGGTGCCCCAGGACGATCTCGCCGCCGACCTGGGTGTCAGCAGGCTCCCCGTCCGCGAGGCCTTGATCGCGCTGGAGACCGACGGCCTGGTCACCTCCGAGCCGCACCGGGGCACCTATGTGCAGCCGATCAGCCGCCGCGACATCGAGGACCACTACGACATCTACGGCATGATCCAGGGCATGGCGGCCGCCCGGGCGCTGACCTCGGTCTCGGAGGACGACGTTGCTCAGATGCGTGCCTGGCACGAGCAGATGTGCACCGCGGGTGACCAGCAGCAGACCATCCGTCTCAACTGGGAGTTCCACGCGCTGTTGACCCGACGCGGCGGCAGCATGCGCATCAAGTCGATCCTGCGGCAGATGTCTCACAACCTCCCGCGTGAGCTCTACGAGCTCCAGACCGCCAGCCCCGAGGCCAACGAGGGTCACGCGAAGATCCTGGACGCGCTGATCGCCGGCGACGCTGACGCGCTCGATGCCGCCAACCGGGAGCACATGCGGGTGGAGGGCGCGTATGTCCTGACGATCCTCGAGAAGCGAGACGTGCTCTCGGACTGAGCAGGCGGCCCACGCGTGCTGCCGCTCGGCCGTCGCGGCGTGTCTGCAGTGCGCGACCTCGGGCGGGACCGGGCTCATGCCCCGGCTCCCGTCGTTGCTGGCGCCGGGCGGCGGTGCCGTACGGCGATGACGAGGGCGGTCGCCGCGTACCAGGCGAGGGGCTGGGTAGTCGTTCCGGCCGAGCGCCCGGGTGATCAGGACGAGGTTCAGGATCCACTGCGTGGTCGACATGGCGGTTCCTCCTCTGCGGGGTGATGGTGACGGGAAGAAGACAGGTGCAGCGTGTCGACGGCGTCCCCGTCGGCGAGGAGCTGGCGGGCGGACCGGACGGTGGCGGCGTCGACCATGGCGCCGTCGGTGCCGCGGTAGACGCCAGAGCCCTCCCGAGCTGCCTGGTCGAAGGTGTCGACGGCGACCCGAGCCGCTTCCAGCTCCTCGGCTGACGGACGGAAGATCGCGGTGGCGGCCTGCACCTGCATCGGGGTGATGCAGGCTCGGCCACCGAACCCCATGCGCCGCAGTGCCCGGGAGCTGTCCCGGAACCCGTCCAGGTCGGACGCTCGGATCTCGACCGGCGCGACCGGCCTGTCGAGCTTGAACGCCGCGCTGCACGTGACCACGCCGGCGCGGATCGGGTCGAGCAGTCGGTCCTCGTGAGGTGCCGCACGCAGGTCGGCGGTCAGGTCCGCCTCGCCCAGCTGCAGCACCGAGACCCGAGGCAGGGCGGCGAGGGCCGGCAGGGCGAGGAGGGCTCGCGCGGACTCGATGACCAGGCCGACGCGCACGGTCCCGGGCAGCTCGGCGACGAGGGCGACGATCTCTGGGGGGTCCTCGGCCTTGGCGATCCAGACGCCGTCGAGGTGGCGGCAGCCGCGCAGCGCATCGACGTCGAGGCGGCCCTCGGCTCCGGTGCTCACCCGGACCCAGACGTGCTGGGCGTGCCGGTGCTCCAGCACGGTTCGCAGGTGCTGCCTGGCCCCCGGCCTTCGACTGGGGGCGACGGAGTCCTCGAGGTCGAAGATGATCGAGCCGGAGACCCGGGTGAGCGCCTTGTCGACCAGGTCGGGCTGGTCGGCCGGGACGTAGAGATGGGTGGTGCCGTGGCCGGTCACCGTTGTTCCCCGGTCAGACATGAGGTGCCTCCTGCGTGGTGAGGCGGGCGGTAGCCACGGGGGCCGGGTCGCCGTGCCGGGTGACCGTGACCTCGTCGGACGATCGGGAGACGACCAGGTCTTGGCCCGCGAACGCGGGCCGACGCAACCGGTAGTCGAACGATCCGGTGAAGGGCTTCTCGTCGGCCCGCCGCCCGAGCTCCAGCATCAGCAGCGCCAGGAGCGGGCCGTGCACCACGAGGCCGGGGAACCCTTCGGTGCCGGTGGCGTAGGGCAAGTCGTAGTGGATCCGGTGGGCGTTGTGCGTGATCGCGCTGAAGAGGAACAGCTGCACCGGGTCCGGGCGGAAGTCCAGCCGGCCGCGGGCCCGGTCGTAACGGACGGCGCGATTCGGCGCCGTGGCGGTGTCGGTGGCGTCCGATGGTGCCGTGGGGGAGGAGTCGTGCCGGTCGGGCGGTGCAGTCCGGTAGACGTGGTCCTGCTCTTCCTCGAGCGCGACGGTGCCGCCGGCGTCGAGGTACCGGTGGCGCACCGTCACGAACACCAACGGGCCGGTGCGGCCGGGCTTGACCTCGACGCCGGTGACCTCGGATCGCCTGGTCACGGTCTCGTGGAAGGCCATCTCGCGAGGCACCCGTACCCGGCCGCCCGCGAACATGCGCACCCGCGGTGAGAGGGGCGGGTAGAACGGTGCGGTCACCGGATGCCCGTCCGGTCCGATGTTCGACTGAGGCCACGCCTCGGGGAAGTAGAACCACACCCACAGCGGCGGAAGCGACCCCTGGTCGCCCAGGCTGACGTCCAGCATCGCGGCGAACCGCTCGGCCGGTCCGCGCTCGATGCCGGACCGGGTCTCAACCGCCGGCGGGGTCCACGCGGCGAGCCGTTCACGCAGCGCGTCCAGCGCGACGGGGTCCGGGCTCTTGCATTCCTGCGTCATATTGATAATGTATCAAAGATCAAAGGAGAGTCCAGATGAGAGCTGCTGTCGTCACCACCGTGGGCGGACCCGAGGTCCTGGAGCTCGTGGCCGTCCCCGATCCCTCGCCCCGGGGCGCCGAGTGCCTGGTGCGGGTGCTGGCGTGCGGGGTGTGCTCGCACGACGTCGCCACCCGCCGCGGCACCTTGAAGCGGGGCATCGAGCTCCCCGTCATCTGCGGCCACGAGATCGCCGGCGAGATCGTCGAGGTCGGACCCGCGGTGGCGACCCGTAAGCCGGGGGAGCTCGTGGTCTCCACCCAACGACGTCGCGTGTGCGGAGCGTGCCGCTGGTGCCGCACCGGACGGGAGACGCTCTGCCCGTCGTCGGAGTTCCTCGGCGACGTCGGCCTCAACGGTGGCTATGCCGAGCTCGTCCTCGTCGAGGAGGACAACCTCCTGCCCATCCCGGGGAACCTGAGCCCGGTGGAGGCGTGCGTCGTGGCGTGCACGGTGGGCAGCGAGCTCAACGCGATCCGCGACGTCGCCCGGGTCCGTGCCGGGGAGACGGTGCTGGTCACCGGCGCCGGTGGCGGCCTGGGCATCCACGGCATCCAGGTCGCTGCGGCCTGCGGCGCCCGGGTCCTTGCCACCACGACCACGCCCGGCAAGGTCGCGCTGCTGGAGAAGCTGGGCGCGGAGGTCCTCCTGGTCGATCCGGGAGCGGACTTCGCCGCCCGGATCCTCGACCACACCGACGGCCACGGCGTCGACGTCGCGATCGACAACGTCGGCTCACCGGTCTTCCACTCGGTGCGCAGGAGTCTGGCCCGGGCCGGGCGGTGGGTTCTGGTGGGTCAGCTGACCGGCGACTTCGTGAGCCTGAACCCGGCGCAGCTGTTCTTGCGGGGCATCGACCTGCTCTCCGCCATCAGCACCACCCGGCACCAGGCCGTCGATGCCCTCGAACTGGTCAGCCGCGGCCTCGTGGTGCCGGTCATCGAGGAGGTCCGTCCCCTCGCCGAGGCCAGCGATGCGCATCGGCGGGTCGAGTCAGGCGCCGTCACCGGCCGTCTCGTCCTCACCCCCTGAGAGCACCCAGTCCGTCCCACACCCAGTCCGTCCCACCCGATTTCCAGCCCCCGAGAACAGCAGGAGCACAGCATGGTCGCCATTTCCGACGACGAGCTCGAGATGCTCGCGGTCGTCCGCGACTTCGTCGACCGCGAGGTCCGCCCGGTGGTGAACGAGCTCGAGCACGCCAACGAGTACCCCGCGAAGCTCATCGAGCAGATGAAGAACCTCGGCATCTTCGGCCTGGCGATCCCCGAGGATCTCGGCGGCACTCCCGTGAGCATGCCCTGCTACACCCTGATCACCGCCGAGCTCGCCCGCGGCTGGATGTCGCTGGCCGGGGCGATGGGTGGCCACACCGTGGTCGCCAAGCTCATCACCACGTTCGGCACCGACGACCAGAAGGCCCAGTACCTGCCCCGCATGGCGACCGGCGAGCTGCGCGCGACCATGGCGCTCACCGAGCCCGGTGGCGGGTCGGACCTCCAAGCCATGACCACGACCGCGCGGGCGACCGAGGAGGGCTACGTCGTCAACGGCACCAAGACCTGGATCACGAACTCACGACGCTCCGGGCTGATCGCGCTGCTGTGCAAGACCGACCCCCAGGCCGAACCACGCCACGCCGGCGTCTCCATCCTCCTCGTCGAGCACGGGCCGGGGCTGGTGGTCAGCAAGGACCTGCCCAAGCTCGGCTACAAGGGAGTCGAGAGCTGCGAGCTGGCCTTCGACGACTACCGGGCCCCGCACTCCGCCCTCCTCGGCAGCACCGAGGGCCGCGGTTTCGCCCAGATGATGAAGGGCCTGGAGACCGGTCGCCTGCAGGTCGCCTCCCGAGCTGTCGGGGTGGCCCAGGCCGCGCTGGACGACTCCATCCGCTACGCCACCGAGCGGGAGTCGTTCGGCAGACCCATCTGGCGGCACCAGTCGGTGGGCAACTACCTCGCGGACATGGCCACGAAGCTCACCGCAGCCAAGCAGCTGGTCCTCTACGCCGCCGAGCGCTACGAGGCCGGCGAGCGCGTCGACATGGAGGCTGGCATGGCGAAGCTCTTCGCGTCCGAGACCGCCATGGAGATCGCCCTCAACGCCGTACGCATCCACGGCGGATACGGCTACTCCACCGAGTTCGACGTCGAACGCTACTTCCGCGACGCCCCGCTGATGATCGTCGGCGAGGGGACCAACGAGATCCAGCGCAACGTCATCGCCAACCAGCTGATCGCCCGAGCCGGCCTGGCCTGAGACCACCCTCGTCATCGAAAGGACCCCCCATGCCCGACCGCTCACTCGCGGCCCCTGCGGTGGCAGACACACCCCGACCCTTCCGGTCGGACGTGGTCTCAGCCGAACCGTTCGCCCTGCTGGGCACCCGCTGCGCCGACGGACACATCACGTTCCCGGCCCGCGACCTGTGCCCGACCTGCCACTGCACCGACGTCTCCACCGTCGCGCTGACCGGCAGCGGAACGCTGCACACCTTCTCCGAGGTCCACCAGGCTCCGCCCGGCGTCGAGGTCCCTTACCTGCTCGGCTGGGTCGACCTCATCGAGGGTTGCCGAGTGCTGGCCCGCATCGCGGCCGGTGACCAGCAGCCGCGAATCGGGGACCCGGTCCGGTGCCGCCCCGCCACCTTCGTCGCCGCGGACGCAACGCCCGCCGTGGGATTCGAGTTCGAGGTGGTCCGCCGTGCCCACCAGTGAGACTCCCGCCCTCGCTCACCGCCAGGAGAACCCGATGACTCTTGCCCCCGCACACGTCGCCGGAGCCGGCATGGTCCGGTTCGGCAAGTACCCGGCCGACGTGACCCTCGAACGGCTCGCGGTCGGCGCCGCCCGAGCTGCCATCGGCGACGCCGGCGCCGAGCTGCGCCACATCGACGCGCTCTACGTCGGTCACGTCTTCGGGGGGCCCGTCGCCGGTCAGCGCATCGCCGTGCAGCTCGGCCTCGACGGGCTACCGGTCTCCAACCACGAGAACTACTGCGCCTCCGGCGCGACCGCGATCCGGGAGGCCTGGGTTGCCCTCGCCGCGGGCCTGCACGACGTCGTGCTCGTCATCGGCGTGGAGAAGATGACCGACCGGGTCGCCGGAGGAGTCCGTCCCGACCCCAGCGACCTCGACGCCGCCGTCGGCCTCGTCATGGCCGCCGGGCACGCCATGAGCGCTCGCCGGTACATGCACGACCACGGCGTCACCCGCGACGCCATCGCTGCCGTCGCGGTGAAGAACCACGCTCATTCCGTCCACAACCCCTTCGCCCAGTACCAGCGGCCGGTCAGCCTCGAGCAGGTGCTGACGGCACGCACCATCGCCGACCCGCTCGGGCTGCTCGACTGCAGCCCGATCTCCGACGGCGCCGCAGCGCTCATCATGTGCACCCCGGCCGGCCTCAAGCGGCTCGGACTGACCGGCACGACGCCGCGGATCCTGGGCTGCGGCCTGGTCAGCGGCGGCGTCCAGGACGGCTCCCGCGCGCTGAACGACGAGGACGTGTCCCGCCGCGCCGGCGAGGCAGCCTGGCAGCTGACCGGCATCAGCCCCACCGACGTCGACGTCGTCGAGATGCACGACTGCTTCACCATCGCCGAGATCGTCCGGCTCGAAGGGCTCGGCCTGGTGCCGGTCGGTGAGGGCGCCCGCTGGACCGAGCAGGGCCACACCGCCATCGGCGGCAAGCTGCCCGTCAACGCCAGCGGGGGACTGCTCTCCCGAGGCCATCCGGTCGGCGCCACCGGCGTCGCCCAGGCGTGCGAGCTCACCTGGCAGCTTCGAGGCACCGCCGGCGGCCGCCAGGTCGACGGCGCGCGAACCGGGCTCGCCTACTGCAAGGGCGGCACCGTCAGCGGCACCGACGGAGGCTCCGTGACGACCCTGGTGATGCAGTCATGACCGCGCTGCGACCTGCCGAAGCCGACCTGACCGTAGGGCCGGGACCTGCGGTCCTCGGGACGGGACGCCTGGCCTCGGACCTGGCCCGCGTGTTCGGCGTCGACGCCGTCGTCGACCACCGAGAGCCGCTCCCGGTCCGAAGCCACTACCTGTTGCTCCCGCCGGTACCGGGGCCCCTGCGACTCGCGGCCGCCTCCGACGAGCAGCTGGACTCCGACCTCGCGAGGGCCCTGAGGGACAGCATCTACGCACTCCAGGGCATCGCCTCGCGCATCGACGCCGCGATCGCTCCTCGATCCACCGGGTCAGATCGGGACGGAGGCAGTGCCGAGACCGACCGGTCCGGGCGGGACAGCGGGAGCATCACCATCGTCCTCCCCGCCGCGGCCACCCTCGGGCAGGCCGGCGCCTCGGTGGCCGGCGCCTTCTGCGGGGGCATGCTCAGCCTCGCGCGGACCTTGGCTATCGAGCTCAAACGGCAACGAATCCGCGTCAACACCGTGCTGGTCGACCAGCACGTGCCCGGCGTCGTGGCATCGCTCGCCACGCAGGCCACCGCCCTCATGTCCATGCCCGGGGTCACCGGCCAGGAGATCTACCTGGCCGATGGCCTCGACTGCGGAAGGATCCGACCGTGAACGCCCCCGTCGCCATCGTCACCGGGGCCGGGGGAGCCATCGGCGCCGCCATCGCCGCGCGCCTCGCCACCGCCGGCAACCTCGTGGTGGCCGCCGACCTCGACCTCGCCGGTGCCGCCGCCACGCGGGCCGGCATCACCAGCGCCGGGGGCCACGCAGACGCCTGTCAGCTGGACGTCGCCGACCCGCACTCGCGTACCGACCTGGTCACCGGCGTGCTCGACCGGCACGGACGCATCGACGTGCTGGTCAACTGCGCGGGGATCCTGCGCGACGCTCGCATCGGTGACCTGACCGACCAGACGCTGCTTCCCACCCTGTCCGTGAACCTCCTCGGCCCCCTCTCGCTCGCCCGCCAGGTCATCGACCCGATGACGGCCATCGGCGGGGGCAGCATCATCAACATCGCCTCGCGGGCCTGGCTCGGCATCTTCGGGTCGGCTTCGTACTCGATGACCAAGGGAGCCCTGGTCGGCGTCACCCGATCCCTGGCGCTCGAGCTCGGCCCCGCGGGCATCCGGGTCAACGCCATCGCACCCGGCTACGTGCAGACCCCCATGTCGGCCGGCCTGCCTCCGAAGGTGGTGCGCCGATCCGTCGACGCCACGCCGCTGCGTCGGGCCGGCGACCCCGACGACGTGGCCCGTCTCGCCACCGAACTGGCCCACCCGCAGACCTTCGTCACCGGACAGGTCATCGCAGTCTGCGGTGGGCGCACAATTGGACAGCCTGAGATGGCAGAAGGGACAGCATCATGACCGCCCCCTCCCTCGACCTCGAACAGACAGCGACCCCGGACATGCCCAGGGCCCGCACCGCCGGCGCCCTGATCCGCGAGCTCGCGCACGCCCACCCCGACCGGGTTGTGGAGACCTTCGAGGGCCGACACCGCACGTTCGCCGAGCTCGACGCCGATGTCGATACCTGGGCGAAGGCGCTGATGGCGGCCGGGGTGCAGCGCGGCCACGCCGTCTCGATCCTGACCGGCAACCACCCCCACTTCGTGACGCTGGCCTTCGCGGCGGCACGTGTCGGTGCGTTCCTGGCCCCCCTCAACACCTGGCACACCGCGCCGGAGCTGCAGTACACCGCCGGGCACGCCCCCTCGGTGCTGCTGTTCACGATCGACACGCTGCGCAAGCAGGACTTCCGCGCCGCCTGGACCCAGGTCCTCCCCGAGCTCGCGGGGCGACCCACCCAACCCCACCACCGACTGCACGCCGCGCAGCTGCCCGCGCTGCTGGACGTGATCTCGCTGCACGGCGGGCTCCCCGGCGCCACATCGCTGCCCGCGTTCCTGGACGCGGGTGCTTCGGTCGCCGACGAGGACCTCGCCGCTCGCGAGGCGCTCAACCGGCCCGACGACCTCATGTACCTGCTGTTCACCTCCGGGAGCACGTCGAAGCCGAAGGCCGTCAAGCTCCACCAGGGCGACCTCATCGAGAACGCCTGGTGGATCGGTGACCGTCAAGGCATCAGCTCCGAGGATCGCGCCTGGATCGCGACCCCGCTCTTCTACGGGGTCTCGGCCATGCAGGGGCTGTTCGGCGCGCTGACCCACGGCGCCCGGGTCGTGCTCCAGGAGGCGTTCGAGCCCAACGAGGCGGTGAAGCTGCTCGAGGAGCAGCAGTGCACGGTGTACTACGGCTTCGGCAACCTCACCCGCAAGCTCCTGGCGGTCCCGGGCTTCGACAAGACCCGCATCGCGCTGCGCAAGGGCATGATCGGCTTCTCGGTCGAGGACCGCCGGCTGGCGATCGACGAGCTCGGCGTCGGCCACGGCTGCAGCGTCTACGGCATGACCGAGACCTACGGGCTCTTCGCGCTGACCCGGCACGACGACCCCCGCGAGACCGTCCTGGCCAGCCAGGGCTTCCCGCTGCCCGGCAACCACCTGCGCATCGTCGATCCCGCCACCGGCGCACCGCTGCCCCCGGGGCAGGTCGGCGACCTGCAGTTGCGCGGTCGTGTCACCAGCGGCTACTTCGACGACGACGACAGGACCCGCGCCTCCTTCACCGACGACGGGTTCTTCCGCACCGGCGACCAGGCGTGCGTCGACGACACCGGCCGGCTGGTCTACCACTCCCGAGCCGTGGACACCATGAAGCCCGGCGGCATCAACGTGGCCCCCCAGGAGGTCGAGGCACTGCTCGACGAGGTGCCGGGCATCGCCCAGGCCCACGTGTGCGCGATCCCGGACCCGGCCGACGGCGAGCGGGTGGTGGCCTTCATCGAGGCGGACGCCGCCGTCACCACCCCTGAGTTCATCGTCAACCACCTGCGAGGCCGCGCCGCGTCCTACAAGATCCCGCGCCACTTCATCTACCGCAGCGACGCCGACCTGCCGAAGCTGCCGTCGGGCAAGATCCCGCGCCCGATGCTGGTGCACGAGGCCCAGGCCGAGCTCGCCCCTGCGCACGAGGCGACCGCACCGGCATGAGCAGCACCACCGAAGCCCACCTGGCCCTGCCCGAGTCCGCCACCGTGCTGGCCTCCGGGATCGGGTTCACCGAGGGGCCCATGGTCCTCGACGACCGGCACGTCCTGGTCGCCAGCGTCTCGCGCGGCACCGCGGTCCGCCTGCCGCTGGACGGCTCCCCGGCCAGCGTGGAGTTCGAGACCGGGGGAGGGCCCAACGGCCTCGCCCTCGGACCGGACGGCCTGGTGCTGGTCACCCAGAACGGCGGCACCGCCATGCGGTCCCGCTCGACGGTGCCGGCAGCTCCCTCCATCCAGACCCACCGGTACGGCGTCCTCTCGGCCTTCGCGACGCCGGAGCTCGACTACCCCAGCGACTGCGTGTGGGGACCCGACGGCACCCTGTGGTTCACCGATCCCGCCGACCACAACATCGTCGGACCGGCAGCCCCGGGCGCCGTGCGCACCTTCGACCCCCGGACCCGCGAGTTCCGAACCGTCGGTGACGGATACCAGTTCCCCAACGGGATCGCCTTCGGCGAGGACCCCTCGCGGGTGTACCTGGCCCAGACCGCCGCCGGGGTGGTCACCCGCCACCGGCTCGTCGACGGCCGGCTGGAACCGGACGGCTGGACCGCGACGCCCTCGCACGGTCGCCCCGACGGCATCGCGCTGGACAGCCGGGGCTGGCTGTGGGTGGCCGGAGCGACGGGCGACGACCTCACGGTCTTCGACACCAGCGGCCGGCAGGTCGAGCGCATCGAGTTCGGCATCGGCGTGTTGGTGACCAGCCTGTGCTTCGCCGGACCGGAGCTCGGCACGCTCGTGGTCACCATCGCCAAGGGTGGAACGGTGATCACCCTCCCGGCGCCCCACCCGGGCCTGCCATTGCCGATCTGGCGCTGACCCCTGGCCGTCGCCCGACGTGGTGCCCACCGGCGGGCGAGGGGCCCTGCCAGGTCCGCGGTGCCCCGCGGAGGGCAGGTCCCGGGCCTGGCCGCCGACCGTAGGTAAAAAGCTGCGAGACCTCGCCTGAAGCTCTTGCCTTCGTCCGCCAACCAGCACTAATTTCCGATATGTGATCTTTGATACAAGATCAGAGCACGATGGCCCCCCAGAGAAAGCGAACCGACCGATGCGTACCTCACACTTCAGCTGGACGGACGGAAGTGACTTCGAATGGTGACCTCACCCGCCGCGCGCGCGGCTCAGACGCGGATGCCGCGCAGCATCCTGGCCGCCACCGTGATCGGCAACTTCACGGAGTGGTTCGACTTCGCCGTCTACGGCTCGGTCGCGGTCACGCTCGGCGCGGCGTTCTTCCCCTCGCAGGACCCGGCTGTCTCGCTGCTGTCCTCGCTGGGAGTCTTCGGGATCGCGTTCTTCTTCCGGCCCATCGGCGGCGCCATCCTGGGCGCCATCGGCGACCGCTACGGACGCCGCGCCGCGTTGGCGATCGCGGTGACCGGCATCAGCCTGGCCACCACCTGCATCGGCATCCTGCCTTCCTACGCCGCCATCGGTGTGTGGGCGCCGGTCCTGCTGGTCCTCCTGCGCGGCATCCAGGGCCTGTCTGCGGGCGGAGAGTGGACGAGCGCATCGGCCTTCCTCGCCGAGTACGCTCCCGGGAACCGACGCGCGACCTGGGTCAGCCTGGTGTCGGTCTCGGCCGCACTGGCGATCATCTGCGGCAATCTCCTGGTGCTCGGTCTGGAGGACCTGTTCGGCAGCGAGGCGATGCAGAGCTGGGGTTGGCGGATTCCCTTCCTGCTCGCCGCACCGCTGGGCGTGGTCGGGCTGTACATGCGCCTGAAGCTCAACGAGACCCCGGTCTACCGGGAGATGGCCAAGACCGAGTCCCAGCACAGCGCACCGCTCGCGAGCGCCTTCAGGACCCAGAAGGCCAACATGGTCCTGGCGTTCTTCTGCTCGAGCATCATGGGCGTCGGGCTGTACTACTTCGCCACCTACTTCGTGAACGCGCTGTCATTGGCGGGGTCGTTGACCCGGCCCACCATCCTCGCCGTCAGCGCGGTCGCCCTGCTCATCTACGCAGTCCTCTGCCCAGTAGCCGGCTGGATCTCCGACAACATCGGCCGTCGGCCGATCTACCTGGCCGGCTGCATCGGCCACCTGCTCCTGGCGGTGCCGATCTTCAAGCTCGTCACCTCCGGCGACACCGGCGCGGCGTTGCTGGGCCTGGCGATCTTCGCCATCCCGCAGGCCGCCCTGAACGTGATGGGCTCGATCACCCTCGTCGAGCTCTTCCCACCCCACAACCGATCCACCGGAGCCGCCATCGGTTACGGGCTCGGAGTCGGCCCCATCGCCGGCAGCGCCCCCCTGATCGCAACCGCCCTGGTCGAGCACACCGGCAACCCGATGGTGGCTGCCTACTACCTGATGGGGATCGCCTTGGTGGTCACCATCGTCCTCGTCGCCCGGCTGCCCGAGACGTTCACCAGGTCGCTGTTCGCGATGACCTCCGCTCCGGTGACCGTCGACGCGCGAGGCGCCGAACCCGCCAGCGACGAGGCGGCGATGGCGTGACCACGGCACTTCACGGTCTGAGGGTGCTGGAGTTCGCCGGGCTCGGCGCGGCCCCGTTCGCCGCCTCGCTGCTGGAAGAGGCCGGCGCCGAGGTGATCCGCGTCGACCGCCCCCCGGCCAGGCGCCAGGAGGACCGGGCGACGCTCACCCTCGACCTCAAGGACCCCACGGACCGTGAAGTGGCGCTCCGACTGGCCGAGCGCGCCGACGTGCTGATCGAAGGCTTCAGGCCAGGGGTGATGGAGCGGCTCGGGCTCGGGCCCGAGGAGCTCCACCCCCGCAACCCGGGTCTGGTGTACGGACGGATGACCGGCTGGGGACAGGACGGTCCCCGCGCCGACGAAGCCGGGCACGACATCAACTACCTCGCGGCCAACGGCGTCCTCGGCTCCATCGCCAGACGCGGCGAACGCCCCGTCCCACCCCTGAACCTGGTCGGCGACTACGGCGGCGGCGGCCTCCTGCTCGCCTTCGGCCTGCTGCTGGCCGTCATCGACCGGCAGCGGTCCGGACAGGGGCAGGTCGTCGACGCCGCGATGGTCGACGGGTCCAGCCTGCTGATGACCGGGATCTGGAAGCGACGCGCGGCAGGACGCTGGCGCGACGAACCAGGCACCAACGACATCGACACCGGCTCGCCGTTCTACGACGTGTACGAGGCTCGCGATGGCCGGTACCTCGCCGTGGGCAGCATCGAGCGCCAGTTCTACGCACGCCTCCTCGAGACGCTCGAGCTCGATCCCGAGCTCGCGACGCGGCAGTGGGACCGATCCACCTGGGCTTCCGACAAGGCGGCGATCGCCGCCCGCTTCGCCGAGCGCGACCAGGCCGAGTGGGTGAAGGTGTTCGAGGACGTCGACGCCTGCGTCACCCCGGTGAACACGCTGGACGAGGTCATCGCCGACCCGCACATCGGCGCGCGGTCAGGGCTGATCGAGGTCGACGGGCACCTGCGCCCGGCCCCGGCTCCCCGGCTGAGCCGCACACCGCTCGTCGCCCGGCCGGCCCGGCCCGCGCTCGACCGCGACCTGGCAGAGCGGCTGTGGAGCGACGACCGATGAACCAGGGTCCGCTCAACCCGTTGCCTGGCGTCTTCGTGGTGGTGCTGACCTACACCGCCCCGCTGGCACGGATCGACGAACTCCTCGACGCGCACCGGGCCTGGCTCGACCAGCAGTACGCCGAGGGACGGTTCCTGGCCTCCGGGCCGCAGGTGCCGCGCTCGGGCGGGCTCATCCTGGCCCGAGCCGAATCGCGCGAGGCGGTGCTCGATGTCGTCGGCACCGACCCGTTCTTCCGCGCCGGTGCCGCTTCCTACGAGGTCATGCAGTTCACTCCGACCCGGGGACCGCTCGCCGCTGTCCTGCGCGGAAGTGCATGACGTGCCGGCGTCCCCGCACCACGTTCACGCAGTCCCATCACTGAGAAGAGATCCCTGTGCCACATCTCGAGGCGATCACCATCCACGCTCGACGACCGGCCGAGCTGGCCCCCTTCTGGTCGGAGCTGCTCGGTCTTCCCATCGACCCCTCCGACGCAGCCGCGATCGACCACGGGACGCTCGGCGCCACCGAGGCGGTCCTGCTCGGGGCCCGTGACTCCTGGCACGTGTGGGTGAGCCCGGCCGAGGAGCTCTCGCCACCAGGCGGCCGAGTCCACCTCGACGTGGCCCTCGACGGTCCCGCCGACCTGGAACGCCTGGCCGCGCTCGGCGCACAGCCGCGGTGGGTCGACCCTGCCGGCCGTTGGCGCGTCTACGCCGACCCCGAAGGCAACCTGTTCTGTGCGGTGACCCCGTGGGACCGCAAGCCGGCGTCCAGCTGACGAGGCAACCCGCTCGGCCACCCGCGCCCGTCACCATCACGACCACGAGGAGCGGTCATGCAGCTCATGCAGTACGAGATCACCCTGCCCGCCGACTACGACATGGGCATCATCCGACACCGGGTCGCCACCCGCGGATCCCGGACCGACGACTTCCCCGACCTGGGCCTCAAGGCGTACCTGGTGCGAGAACGGGGCCGGCACGACGCGCCCGTCAACCAGTACGCGCCCTTCTACCTGTGGGCCGGTCAGGCGGGAATGAACCGGTTCCTCTTCGGCCCACCCTTCGAGGGGATTCGCGCCGACTTCGGACGTCCGACGGTGCGGACCTGGCGGACGATCGGCGTCTTCGACGGAGCCAGTCCTTCGCGGCTGCCGATCGCGGCTACACGTGACATCGTCGCCGTGGATCCGGACGATGCCCTCGAAGGGGTCGTGGACCGACTGCTCGACCAGTCGGCGGCCCTCGCCAGCCAGCCCGCCCTCAACGTCATCGGTGTCGGGATCGACCCGTTCACCTGGCAGCTGGTGCGCTTCGCCCTCTGGAACGCCGAACCCCCGTGCGAAGCCGCGGGCGACCGGTACGAGGTCCTGCACCTGTCCCAGCCGCACCGGCCGAGCCTCCCGGACGGCAGGGCGTGGTGAGTGTCATGGGCCGGCCCGTCGTGCCGGACGTACGGAGCCGACCAGCGTGACGGCCGTGTGCTCGCCCCATTCGCTTCTCCACGAGTACCTCGCGGCCCGAGGGCTCCCCATGCCGGCCGGGGTGGTCGGGCCGGCGGACGTCAGCTCGACACTGCTTCGGAGGACGGGCGGTTGAGGGTGTCCGAGGGTGTTTCGCCGAAGGCCTCGCGGTAGGCAGCGGCGAAGCGACTTGGGTGCAACATGCCGAGGCCGGTGGCGACGGCGCGCACCGTGGTGGTGTCGCGGTCGGCCGCGCTCAACGTCTCGTGCGCCCGGCGCAGCCGAACCTCGCGCAGGTAGGCCATCGGCGGGGTGGCGAGGTCCCGGCGGAACCCCGCCTGCAGCGCCCGTGGACTCAGGTGCACTTCGGCTGCCAGCCGAACCGTCGTCCACGGCTCGGACGGGCTTTCCTCCATCAGCTCGACCGCACGCCTGATCGCGGAGCGGTGCGCCGGAGGCCCGGCCCGGGTCGCGGCGTCGCTGTGATTGTGCGGCTGACTGAGCAGGAGGCCGTCGAGCACGAGTCCCTCGACGTGTCTGGCCACGAGAGGGTTGCGGCTCAGATCGGTCGGCTGGTCGAGTTCGTCCACGAGCAGGTTCAGCACGGTCCGCAGGCGCTGCCCCACCGGACGCGACAGGTCGGTGGCGAAGTCGAAGACCAATCGGCCGCCGAGGGACCTGCCGAGCATCTTCTCGAGCTCCGCCTCCAGACGTGCCCGTGGAATCATCAGACACAGCTGCTCACAGTCCTTCGACCATGAGATCTCGGCCGGCGCTCCGGGAGAGAAGACCAGACCTTCGCCGGGCGATGTGCTCACCGGTTCGCCGGACCCGTTGCTCGACGCCGCGCGCCCGTGAAGCGGGATGTTCACGTGAAAGTTCGCAGCTTCGGCGGTTCGCAGGCGCACGGGGCGCCCGAAGGTCAATCGACCAGCGGTGAGCGCTCCCAGGCGCAGGCCGGTCACCTCCATGCCCAGCGGTGTCGAGTCCTCGGAGAGGTCGAGCCGGTTCGGAAGGTAGAGGTCGGCGATGACCCGCTCGGCCTCCTCGCGGTCGTCGGTCGTACGCCGCGTGTACGGCGTCAGCATCGGCTGGATCTCGTCCCGGCTAGCCCCCCGAGGGCTGCGGCACCCATGGTCCTTCTCCCTGCGATCTCATGAGCCACGGCAATGAGAGTGGATCGTGCACCTGATCGGCAGCCCGCCGGTCCTCCCGCTGCCCACACCGTCGATGGTGCGGACCTGGCGCTCGCCCGGAGCCATGCTAGAGACCCGCCCAAGGCCGCCCGGACGCCGGGGACCGTCACTAGCCGCGTAGCGCTGTCTTGTAGCCAGATCGCGCAGGACGCCCGCGAGGGGCCCCTGGTCGAGGTTGGTGAGCCTCACTATGGGGGCGTGGCGCCTTGCGCCTGGCCCCGACAGGTCGCAAGGCGCCGCAGAAGCCGGTTCCCAGTTCTCGGAGGAGCAGATGGCTGTCTCGGAACTCGAACAGTTGAGGTCGTCGACCCTGTTGGCGCAGACCGGGCTGCTCGTCGCCGCGAGCGACGCAGCCGGACGGATCGCACTCCTCAGCCCAGGCATGCAGGAGCTGTTCGAGCTGCCCTTCGAGCCGATGCCCGAGGACGAGATCAGCACTCGCTTCCGGCTGTTCACCCCAGACGGCTGCGCGTCCTTGCCGACCGAGGACGTTCCGCTGGTGCGGGCACGCCGGGGTGAGGTCGTGCGAGACGCCCTCATCACGTCGCGGTCGGCAACCGGATGCCTGCTCTACCTGCGCTGCAACGCGTCGCCGCTGATCGGGCCCGACGGACGTCTCTCCGGGGCCATCGTGCTCGTCCAAGACGTCACCGGTGAACGGGCCGCCCAAGTGCGACAGTCCGAGCTTCGCGAGCGGCTCCTGGAGACCATCAACCATCAGCTGCGCACGCCCGTGACGAACCTGCTCGGCTACGCAGAGATGCTCGACGACCGGCGAGCCGGTATCACACTGGAGGCGCAGCGAGCCGTCGACGCCGTGCTCCGCGCCGCCGGCCAGCTCGGAACCCTCCTCTCGACCATCTCGGCCCTCGTGGACCTCGACCGCCACACCCAGCTCACCAAGACCTACGGCGACCTCCCGCTCGTCGTGCAGCACGTGGCGGGCGCCCTCACTCCGCTGTTCGACGAGAACCATGTCGATCTGCGTCTCGATCAGCCCACCACGCTGCCCGTGGTGCTGGACTTCGCCGAGGTCCGCCGTGCGGTGTCCGAGCTGTTGAAGAACGCCGCGAGCTACGCGCCGGCTGGTTCAGTGGTTCGGCTGCACACGCGTTGCGACGACGGCGTCGCCGTCGACGTCACCGTCTCCGACAACGGACCAGGCATCGACGACTCCGAACGGGACCGCCTCATCCAGCCGTTCGAGCGCGGCACCCATCCCCAGCAGGACGTCACCGGCCGGGGGCTCGGGCTGGCGATCGCGCACACCATCGCCTCAGCGCACGGCGGAGCACTTCAGCTGTCTGCAAACCGCCCGCAGGGCCTGTGTGCGTCGCTGCGGTTCCCCATCCGGTGAGCGGCGGCCGGGAGGATCGGCTGCCCCGCACTCGTCGAGCCCGGACGCGAGGGGTTCGGGTGCTCACCTGCACCGAATGAGCGTAGTGTCGATCATGGAGTCTCGGATTCGGTGAACGGTGCCCGCCATGAACGGTCTGAGCCTCGGGATCCCCGGGGTCGGAGCTGTCAGCTCAGGAACGCACTTCTGCGCGCTGTACTCGGGCCCGGCCCAGCGAGACCGGTTGCTGTTCCCCTTCCTCGAGGAGGGGCTGCGGCACGGCGACAAGTGCCTGTGCCTGATCGACGATGTGGATCCGGCGCTGGTCCGGGACCTCGCGGTGGGTCAGCCCGGCCCGGGGTACACCCGACGGTCGGCACAGCTCGACGTCGAACGGGCATCCGATGTCTACCTCCGCTCGGGGCAGTTCAACGTCGACGACATGCTGAGCTTCCTCTCCGCGAGCATAGACGCGGCGATCGAGGACGACTTCGACCTTCTTCGGGCCGCCGGTGAGATGTCGTGGGTGCTGCCCAAGCCCGCCGGCTGGGCCGACCTGTACGTCTACGAGTCGGCCCTCAACGACGCCGTCGAGCGGATGCCCGCCATCCTGATGTGCCTCTACGACCTGCAGAAGTTCGGGCCCGACATGCTCGTCGAGGTGCTCCGCACCCACCCCAAGGTTCTGCTGGACCGCACCGTGATCGACAACCCCCAGTACGTGCACCCGACGCAGCCACCGTCCGCTGCCGGTGTCCCCGTGACGACCAGGTATCCCCTGGTCAAGGTGGGTACCGACGGCGAGGAGGGAGCCGACCACGGGTGGGCGTTGCTCACCGACGCCGAATTGCGTGTCGTCTCGTGCCTGGCTCGGGGCATGACCAACCGGACCATCGCCGAGGAGCTCTCCCTCTCGCGGCACACCGTGGACGCCCACCTCAAGCACGTCTACGTCAAGCTCGGCATCCACTCGCGGGTCGAGCTGACGGTGCTGGCAGTGCAGCACCACGACCCCACGGCCTAGCCCACGCCGATCCGGCCGGTCACGAGCACCCGTTCACGGGATGCGGTCGCAGACTTCCTCACCGAAGCGCGGTCGATCGTGATGGATGAGCCAGGCACCACCGCGTGCTTTGAGCTGACGGCGGCCGACGACGCAGCGCCGTGGCCCGTGGCTGAGCCCAGGCCGATCCGGCCCCTCAAGAGCACCCGTTCACGGGATGCGGGTGACCTGCGCGTCTGAGAAGCATGGCTGGGGACAAGAGCTTCCGGCGAATGGAGTGGTCATGGGCAGGGCAGTCGGCATCGACCTGGGAACGACGAACTCGGTGATCGCGGCCATGGAAGATGGCCAGTCGCAGGTCATCCCCAACGCGGAGGGCAACCGGACGACGCCCTCGGTGGTCGCCTTCCTGGAGAACGGCGAGCGACTGGTCGGCCAGATGGCCCGACGCCAGGCGATCCTGAACCCCAAGGGGACGATCTACTCCGCGAAGCGCTTCATCGGTCGCAAGTACGACGAGGTCAGCAGTGAGTTGTCGGCCGTCTCGTTCGACGTGGTCGCGGGTGCCGACGGCGCGGCGCGATTCGAGGTCAATGGCAAGCTCTACGCGCCGGAGGAGATCTCGGCGCAGGTGCTTCGGAAGCTGGTCGATGACGCCGGGAAGTTCCTCGGCGAGCGGGTCACCGAGGCGGTCATCACCGTCCCGGCGCACTTCAACGACGCGCAGCGACAGGCCACCAAGGACGCCGGCAAGATCGCCGGACTCGAAGTCCTCCGGATCATCAACGAGCCGACGGCCGCCGCGCTCGCCTACGGGATGGACAAGCTCGAGAACGAGACCGTGCTGGTCTTCGACCTTGGCGGCGGCACGTTCGACGTGAGCATCCTGACGGTCGGAGAGGGCGTGGTCGAGGTCCGGTCGACGGCCGGGGACACGCATCTGGGAGGCGACGACTTCGACCGGCGCCTCGTCGACCACCTGGCCGACGAGTTCAAGAAGTCCAACGGTATCGATCTCCGCGACGACTCCCAAGCCCTGCAACGTCTGTTCGAGGCTGCGGAGAAGGCCAAGGTAGAGCTTTCGGCCGTGACCCAGACCGCGGTCAACCTCCCGTTCGTCACCGCCGACGCCTCCGGGCCCAAGCACCTCAACGTCAACCTGATGCGGTCGACGTTCGAGCAGCTCACCGCCGACCTGGTCGAGCGCTGCCTCGGGCCGGTCAAGCAGGCCATGGAGGACGCGAAGGTCACCGCCGACGACATCGACGAGGTCATCCTCGTGGGCGGCTCGACCCGGATCCCGGCCGTGCAGGCACTGGTCCGCCGCCTCACCGGGGGCAAGGACCCCAACATGACCGTCAACCCCGACGAGGTCGTCGCCATCGGCGCGGCCGTCCAGGCGGCGATCATCAAGGGTGACGTCAAGGACGTGCTGCTCCTCGACGTCACGCCTCTGTCGCTCGGGCTGGAGACGATGGGCGGGGTGATGACCAAGGTCATCGAGCGCAACACCACCATCCCGGCTCGGCGGACCGAGATCTTCAGCACCGCGGAGGACAACCAGTCGGCCGTCGACGTCGTCGTCCTCCAGGGTGAGCGGGAGAGAGCAGCCGACAACCGCGTGCTGGCCCGGTTCCGCCTGGAGGACATCCGTCCCGCGCCTCGCGGGGTGCCCCAGATCGAGGTGACCTTCGACATCGACGCCAACGGCATCCTGCACGTCTCGGCGCGCGACAAGGACACCGGCGCCGAGCAGCAGGTGACCATCAGCGAGACCTCCACCCTCAACCAGGAGGAGGTGGACCGGATGATCAAGGACGCGGAGACCCACCGCGGTGAGGACGCCGCCCTGCGCGAACGGGTCGACGCTCGCAACGAGCTCGACTCCGTGGCCTACCGGGTCCGCAAGACCCTCGAGGAGGCAGGCGCGTCCGTGCCCGAGCACGACCGCGCCCGTGCCGAGATGCTGGTCGAGGAGGCCCGGCAGGCGGTCGAGGGGGACGAACCCGTCGAGCGTCTCCGTGCCCTCACCGGGGAGCTGCACCAGATGAGCCAGGCGCTGAGCACCACCTCTCGAGGTGGCGCCGGATCTTCGACGGGGACGGCAAGCGACTCCGATGACGTGTCGGACAGCGATGACGAGGACGTCATCGACGCCGAGTTCACCGCTCACTGACCGCCATGTCCGACCATGATGCACCGACGACCGAGGCCCGAGCGGACGAAGCTCCCACGACCGACGCAGGGGCGAGCGAGGCCCCGGCGAACCAGGCTCCAGGACGCGTGGACGACCCGCCGCAGCACGTCGACCGGGCGGGTCAGGTCGCGGAGCTGGAGGATGCGTGGCGGCGTACGGCCGCCGAGCTCGACAACCTCCGCAAGCGTTGCGCGCGAGACGTGGTTCGAGGCCGCGAGCAGGAACGCGCGGCCGTGGCAGCCAGGTGGCTGCCGGTCCTGGACAACCTGGAACGGGCACTCGAGCACGCGTCGTCCGACGCCGGCTCCGTGGTCGAGGGCGTGCGAGCCGTGCTCGCGCAGGCGGTCGGGGTCCTGGCCGACCTCGGATACCCGCGTCGCAACGACACCGGCCGGGCCTTCGACCCGGCCCTGCACGAGGCGGTCGGCACCGTCTCCGACGAGGGATTGGTGCCGGGCACCGTCGCTCAGGTCGTGCGTCCCGGCTACGGGCCCGATGACAAGGTCCTGCGGCCGGCGGCGGTCGTGGTGGCCACCAGGGCATCCTGATGGCCCGAGACTTCTACGAGGTCCTCGGCGTCTCCCGTGATGCCGACCCGGCCGACATCCAACGGGCCTACCGCAGGCTGGCGCGGCAGAACCACCCGGACGTCAACAAGGACTCCGAGGCCGAGGAGCGGTTCAAGGACATCGCCGAGGCCTACGACGTGCTGTCGGATCCTGAGCTACGGCGCCGCTACGACGCCTTCGGCGAGGACTTCCGACGCGTCCCTCCCGACACCGATCCCGCCGCCTGGCGCCAGGCCCGGACGTACGCCGGCGCCGGTGCCGGCGCGCGCGGCCGCTGGTCGGGGGCGGCGGGCTCCTCGAGGGGTTTCGGACCGGGGGAGTTCGGTGACGACGTCGACATCGAGGACCTGCTCGGGGGAATCTTCGGCCGCCGCGGGCGAGGTGGCTGGGGACCAGGTCCGGTCGCGGGCTCCGACCACGAGGCCGAGGTGGAGGTGTCCGTCGAGGAGGCGTACCGCGGCACCGAACGCAGCCTCACGATCAGTGGCCCCGACGGCCCCCGCGCGCTCGACGTCACCATCCCAGCGGGCGTGGTGGACGGTCAGCGGATCCGGCTGCGCGGCCAGGGCGGCCCGGGCAGCGGCTCCGCGGCCTCCGGAGACCTCTACCTGGTGGTCCGGATCGCCGAGCACCCGCGCTACCGGGTCGACGGTCGCGACCTGTACACGCTCCTGCCGATCGCTCCCTGGGAGGCCGCCCTGGGCGCGTCCGTCTCCGTCGACACCCCCGGAGGCGCCGCCACCGTGAAGGTCCCGGCCGGCTCGTCCAGCCACCGGCGGTTGCGGCTCAAGGGCCGCGGGCTTCCCAACAGGCGCGGCAAGCCGGGCAACTTCTACGCCGAGTTGCAGATCGGCGTGCCCGGGACCCTCACCGACGAGGAGCAGCGGCTCTTCGAGGAGCTCGGGAAGACGTCCAGCTTCGACCCGAGGAGCCGACGATGACCGCGATCACGCACTTCGCCCTCGCTCGGCCCTACCGCCTCAGCCTCGACAGCTATGCGCAGGTGACCGGCGTACATCCCGAGCTGGTGCGCCGCCTGGTCGCCGTCGGGCTGCTGGAGGTCACCCGCGACGCGGAAGGGCAGTTGTGGTTCGACCCCTCCCAGGTCAGGGAGATGGCCCGGATCCAGCGATTGCGGATGAGCCTGAACCTCGGCTACTCCGCCATCGGGTTGGTCGTCGAGCTGCTCGACCGGATCGCGGAGCTGGAGAAGGCACAGCGGCGAATCTCACGACGAGGAGGCGCTCCATGGATATGAACAGACTGACCCAGAAGTCGCAGGAGGCTCTGCACGACGCCCAGACCAAGGCGTTGCGCTTCGGCCACGTCGAGGTGGACGGGGAGCACCTGCTGCTGGCCCTGCTCGACCAGGCAGAGGGCTTGGTCGCGCCCCTGCTCGCCCGGGCGGGAGCCGACCCGGACCGGCTGCGCGAGGATCTGGAGGCCGAGCTCGGCCGCCGCCCACGGGTCAGCGGGCCCGGCGTGACACCTGGACAGGTGCAGATCACCCAGCGGCTCGCGCGGCTGCTCGACACGGCCGACGGCGAGGCCCGCCGGCTCAAGGACGAGTACGTGTCGGTGGAGCACCTCGTCATCGCCCTGGTGGAGGAGGGCTCGGGCTCGGCGGCCGGGCGGCTCCTCCACGCCCAGGGGCTGACCCGGGACAGCTTCCTGGCCGCACTGACCGAAGTGCGCGGTCACCAGCGGGTGACGTCGGCGACGCCCGAGGGGACCTACGAGGCGCTCGGGAAGTACGGCCGCGACCTCGTCGCGGCCGCGACGGCCGGCAAGCTCGAGCCGGTCATCGGCCGGGACTCGGAGATCCGCCGGACCATCCAGATCCTGTCGCGCAAGAGCAAGAACAACCCGGTGCTGATCGGCGAGCCCGGGGTCGGCAAGACCGCGATCGTCGAGGGTCTCGCCCAGCGGATCGCTGACGGCGACGTGCCGGAGGGCCTGCGGGACAAGACGGTCTTCGCCCTGGACATGGGTGCCCTCATCGCCGGAGCCAAGTACCGCGGCGAGTTCGAGGAGCGGTTGAAGGCCGTGCTCAACGAGGTGCAGAGCGCCGAGGGCCACATCCTGTTGTTCGTCGACGAGCTGCACACCGTCGTCGGTGCCGGCGCCGCCGAGGGAGCGATGGACGCCGGCAACATGCTCAAGCCCCTCCTCGCCCGCGGCGAGCTGCACATGATCGGCGCGACCACCCTCGACGAGTACCGCACGCACATCGAGAAGGACGCAGCTCTCGAGCGCCGGTTCCAGCCGGTCCTCGTCGACGAGCCCAGCGAAGAGGACGCTCTCTCGATCCTGCGTGGGCTCCGGGAGCGGCTCGAGGTCTTCCACGGCGTGAAGATCCACGACGGCGCCCTGGTGGCGGCAGTGACGCTGAGCCACCGCTACATCTCCGACCGCTTCCTGCCCGACAAGGCCATCGACCTCGTCGACGAGGCCGGCTCGCGGCTTCGCATCGAGATCGACTCCCTCCCGGAGGAGATCGACGAGGTCGAGCGGCGTGTCATGCAGCTGGAGATCGAGCGCACGTCGCTGGAGGCCGAGCGCGACGAGGCGTCGGCCGAGCGCCTGGAGGCGCTGGACCGCGAGCTCGCCGAGCTGCGCGAGAAGGCCAACGGCATGAAGGCGCAGTGGCAGGCCGAGAAGGACGCCATCCAGGGCGTGCAGCAGATCAAGGAGCGTCTCGAGCAGGCGCACCGCGAGGCCGAGCGCGCCGAGCGCGAGGCGGACCTCCAGCGCGCCGCCGAGCTGCGCTACGGCGAGATCCCGGAGCTGGAGCGCAGCCTGGCCGCGGC